>JACJKV010000001.1 GCA_016901755.1 Thomasclavelia spiroformis
GTTTCCATAATCTAATTATACCAAAAAAGACAATGCCTATCAGTATAATACTGACAACATTGTCTTTTTTTAGGCCTGTATTAATATTTTATTTCGTTACAGCCCCTTTTGCTTTATAAGCCATTTTGAAAAAATAAGTAATCCTTGTTTTACAGTTTCTGGATCATTGGCTAAGCCAAATCTTAAATGATATTCTTTATCAAAGCAAAATCCAGGAACAAAAAATACTCCTGTTTCGTTTTGCAGCTTTTCTGCAAGAACAGATGATGGCATAGGCAAATGATATTTCAAAAAGCAAACTGTACCAAATTGAGGAATGACACAGCTAACTAATGGGTTTTCTTTTAGCCATTCAGCAAGAAAAGCCTTATTTGTTTCCAGGATATTTCGGTTACGCTGAAGAATGTGTTCATTATTTTCTAAAACAAGACAACTTAGAAAATCGTTTAAAGGACCATTACTGATAATGTGATAGTCTCTTCTTTCATTGATCAGTCGTATCAGTTCTCTATCCTGAGTCTTGATCCAGCCCATTCTAAGACCAGCGGTCGATAAAACTTTTGATAAACCAGAAGTTGAAATTCCTTTTTCATATATATCACTGACTGACAGTTCCTGATACAATCCGCGGTAGGATTCATCGACAAAAAGATAGATTCCTTTATCGCGACATAAAGCAACCAGTTCATAAAGCTGTTGATCGCTTAATGTTGTTCCAGTAGGATTGTTAGGAAGATTCAGGCAGATCATTTTGGTATTGCTTTTGATTAATGAAGCAAAGTCATTAATCGAAGGGATCCATTGTTTATCTTCTTCTAACTGTACCAGATCCGTTTCAACGCCAAAAGATTCTGGCAGACTGTAAAGCTGCTGATAAGTTGGGGTCATCGAAATGATATGATCCCCCTGGTCTAGAACCGTCATTAAAACCAGTTCATTAGCACTGATTCCCCCATGACAAATAGCCAGTTCTTCAACGTTCTGTCGCTGATACAATTTCAAAATACCTTTTTTTAATCTTGTGCTGCCTTCGATTGGTCCATAATCTAAAGTCATATTCATTAACTGTTCAACAAACTGTTCTTTGTTGTTGACAAGTTCAAAGAGTTCCCTGACCGTAAGCGATTTAGCACATGAATCAGCCAGATTATATGTACAGTTATTTTCGTGAAGCGTCATCCACGTTTCAGTTTCAAAATTCTGCAGTTTCATTAATGCATGACCTTCTTTAGAAAATCCTGTGCTCTTTCAGAATGTGGATGCTGGAAAAATGCTTCAGATTCGTTTTCTTCAATTATTTTACCGGCTTCCAAGAAAATAACACGATCGGCAACTGTTCGAGCAAATCCCATTTCATGGGTCACGACGATCATGGTCATACCTTCTTTGGCTAGCTGCTGCATAACTTCCAGAACTTCAATGACCATTTCCGGATCCAAGGCACTGGTTGGTTCATCGAAAAGCATAACTTCAGGATTCATGCATAAAGCACGTGCAATAGCGACCCTTTGTTTTTGTCCGCCTGAAAGTTTATTTGGATATTCATTTTGCTTATCTAACAGACCGACACGATTCAGGTACATTTTTGCTACATCTACAGCTTCTTTTTCATCTCTTTTAAGAACCTGAATCTGTGCTAATGTCAGATTGTCTAGAACCGTCATGTGAGGAAATAAATTGAAATGCTGGAAAACAAATCCCATCTTTCCTCTTAACTGTTTGTAATGAACTTTATCATTTTCATTGAATTCAATACCGTCAATATATATTTTTCCCTGTTCTGGAATTTCCAGCCCACTGATACAGCGAAGAACAGTACTTTTACCCGAACCAGAAGGTCCAATCAAAGCAACAATTTCACCTTTTTTAATTTCCAATGAAACATCGTCAACAGCTGTCAGATTTTCAAATTGTTTTACAATATGTTCTACTTTAATCACTTTGAGCCAGCTTCCTTTCTAATTTTCTTGCAATATACGATGTCAGTAAAGTCATGATCAGATAAAAGACACCAGCTACGGTTAAAGGTGGTATCAGATTAAAGGTATTGGAACCTAAAATCTGTGCTGAATACAGCAATTCTGTTGCACCTAACACCGAAATCAATGAAGAATCTTTGATCAGGGTTATAAACTCACTGACAATAGGTGGCACGATTCTTTTAAAAGCCTGTGGCAGAATAACCAGTTTCATCATCTGACCATAATCCAGTCCTAATACCTTACAGGCTTCCCATTGTCCTTTATCAACTCCCAGAATTCCACTTCTGATTAACTCCGTAGAATAAGCTCCGCTGTTAATTGACATCGCTACTGCCCCAACAATATAAGGATCAGGAATAAAACGCGTTCCAGTAAATGATCTCATCATCAAAGGAAAAGCAATATACAGAAATAAAATCTGCAGTAACATTGGTGTTCCTCGGATCACTTCTACATAAACATTACCAATGATTCTTAAAAAGCGGTTTTTTGAGATTTTAGCTGCAGCTCCCAGAATTCCAAAAATCAATCCAAAAAATAAAGCACAAGTGGCCAGTATCAAAGATTTGCCAGCCCCTTGTAATAAAAATATAATATTTTCGTAAGTTAAAAACTCAATTAATGCGTTCACATTAAGCTCCCCATTTTTCTTTTAATTCTGTATATTTGTCAGATTTGATAAATTCTTTAAGAGCTTTATTAACATCATTCATTAAATCTTCATTTCCTTTTTTAGCAAGAATCAGATTTTCTTCTTCTAATAAGGCTTCATCGATCATTCTGTATTTAGAATCTTTAGCATAGTTTTTAGCTACCGCTTCATCTAAAATAACAGCATCGATCCCACCAGAATTTAATGTTTCAACTAATACTTTAACATCTTTTACAGCTTTTACATTTGCACCGTTGATATCATTAGCACATTCTTCACCAGTAGAAGATAATTGTGCACCAATGTTTTTTCCTTCCAGATCAGCAACAGTTTGAATAGCACTGTCAGCAGCCACTAAAGCAACCTGTTTAGAATCATTGTATTTTTCAGACCAGATAACATTTTCCCAGTCTTTATGGTATGTAAATCCAGAAATTCCTAAATCAATCTGATCAGAGTTGATACTTGTTGAAATAGTATCGAATGACATCTGTTTAAATTCATATTCATAATTACCACCATTGTCATTCATGATCTTAAATAATTCTTTTGTCATATCAACGTCAAAACCAACCATTTCATCTCCATCTAAAGATTCAAATGGTGGATAATCAGGAGAAATTCCAATCAGAATTGTCTGTTTGTCTGAATCACCACTTCCTGAACATCCCGCTACCGTAAATACCATCATGGCAGCTAACATTAATTTTAATATTTTTTTCATCATATACCCCTCTTTCTGCTACTCAATAAAAAACGTCCCTTAGCTTTGCTAAGAGACGAAAATATCCGCGGTACCACTCTTGTTAATATGTCAAACATATTCCCTCTTGCTGGTAAAGTCAGCGTACTGACCATGCTACTTATGTTCACATGATCCTCTCCAAAGTGCGGTTCATTAAAACCTGCATATCGAACTTCCACCATCTTCGACTCGCTATATTGAAAGTTTTAACTACTCTCTTTTTCATTGAGTTTAATTTTCTATACAATCATTATAAATATTCTTTGCCTGTTGTCAATAAAAAATAGAATTTTAAAATATTTTATTATTTACTTTATCTAAAAATCCTGCTACTTCTTCTAATGGTTCATTGACTTCTTCCAGCGAGTACAGCAGTTCATCCAGCTGTTCATTAGTTTCCTGCAGCTTTTTGATATTTTCACTATAAGCCTTTCTGCTTTTCTTTTTGATATCATTGCTTTTAATAATGAAAAAAAGACCCAATGATAAGAAAGCAAATATTCCTGTAAATATTAAAATATACTGTATAATCTCCATAATAGCTCCTTTAGATCCAACCAAAATACTGACAGGCGTATTCGATACCGTCATCATCATTTCTTTTGGTAACAAAATCAGCAATATCCTTAATTTCCTGACTGGCATTCCCCATAGCAATACCTAATGGGGCCTGTTTGATCATTGAATAATCGTTATGCCCATCACCAAAAACAACAATATCTTTTTCATGACCGCCCATGATTTTGATCATTTCTAATATACCTTTATACTTTTCAGTAGGTTCAATAATGATCTGGTCAGAAACGTATCTCATATAATCAAGTTTATCCAGTTTTAAGGTTTTTTCTTCTTCTTTTGAAAGATAAATAAATATTTTATAGATTGCATCTACCTGATGAAAATCAAGATTTTCATCAACAATAGTTTTAACATGGATTGAATAGTTTTCTATTTCATGGCGATTTGAATAAAGAATATTTTCATTGCCAATGGATACGGCATAGGGATAATGATAATGAATACAGTCATCTATGACCTGATTGGCTTCATTAAAATCTAATGGTCTGATATACAGCAGTTTTCCATCGACAGTTAAACCATTACCGCCATCACTCACCATATGTTTGATTTTTGCAGTTCTGGCAAAATCAATAGCCATCCATTGTGCTCTGCCTGTTGCAATAGCTACAAAATGTCCGTTTTTCCTTAACTGGTCCAAAGTACGATATGTACTTTCTAATATTTTACCACCTGGATTGTCATCCGTCAAAGTACCGTCAATGTCAAAAAAAATAAATTTGCGATTCATTTTATTACCCCCTGTCATTTTCATTATTCTTATGAAACTGCATATTATAAAAATAAGCATACTGTCCATTGACAGACATAAGCTGTTCATGAGTTCCCTGTTCACTAATACCATTTTCAGTTAAAACACAAATGTGTTTGGCATTGCGAATCGTAGAGAGACGATGAGCTATCACAAACGTTGTTCTTTTTTGAGCCAGTCTTTCTAAGGAACGCTGTACGATTTCTTCACTTTCATTATCTAATGCGCTTGTTGCTTCATCAAAAATCAGGATTGGTGGATTTTTCAAAAAGACTCGTGCAATTGATATGCGCTGTTTTTGTCCCCCTGATAGCTTAATCCCTCTTTGTCCACAGTCAGTTTCATAACCATGCTCTAATTCCATGATAAAATCATGGGCATTAGCTTTTTTTGCGGCAGCTATGACTTCTTCATCACTGGCATCGAGTCGACCATAACGAATATTATCCATGATCGAACCGGTAAACAGATAAACATCCTGCTGTACGATACCAATTTGCTGGCGCAGTGAATCCTGCGTAAAATGACGGATATCTATACCATCAATAGTAATTTTGCCTTCGCTAACATCATAGAAACGAGGAAGAAGTGAGCAGATCGTTGTTTTACCAACACCAGATGATCCAACAAAAGCAACATAATCTCCAGCATGCACTGTAAGATCGATGTGTTTTAAAACATAAGGCAAGGCCTGACCATAACGGAATCCTACATCATGAAAAGTGATATCATGATCAATGCCCTTAAGTACTATTGCATCTTTTTCATCTTTAATATCCGGCTCGATTTCCATGACTTCCATGAATCTTTCAAATCCGGTTATTCCTTCCTGAAACTGTTCTGTGAAATTTAACAGTTTTTTTACTGGGTCGATCAGATTTGTAATATAAAGCAGGAAAGCTATCAGATCAGGAATATCGATACTGTTAAATGAAATAAATAATGCACCAAAAAAGATAACTGCTACAGTAATCAGACTGGTAAACATGGTGAGCCCGGCATGATAGCCACCCATATAACGATAACTGCTTTTTTTGCTGGCAACATAGTTGGCATTTTCCTGGTCAAAACGCACCAGTTCTTCATTTTCATTAGCAAAGCTTTTCACTACGCGAATTCCCGAAAGATTGTCTTCAATGCGTTCATTAATATCACCGATTCTTTCACGATTGCGTTTATAGGCTTTTTTCATTTTGACATTATATTTCCATGCAAAAAGAAACATAAATGGCAATATAGCAAATAAGATCAGCGTCAATCTGATATTGATCAGTGAAAGCAAAATAAATGCCCCTATAAATTTTATGGCAGAAATAACGATATCTTCAGGTCCATGATGATAAAGCTCAGTTAAAGAAAAGAGATCGTTAGTTAGTCTCGACATAAGCTGACCTGTATTATGATCATCATAAAAGCGAAAAGATAGTTTCTGATAATGCATGAACAGTTCATTACGCAAGTCTCTTTCCATATAGACACCCATAACATGGCCCATATAGCCAATAAAATAATTACAGATGTATTCAATTGCAATCAAAACCAGCATAAAAATTCCAATCATATAAATCAGATGAATTTCAGGATCTTTGCTGGTGAGAATCGTTCCCGTAATATATCTGGTCAGGATTGGATAAACCAGAGTAATTGCTGAAGCTATGGTTGCACATAGCATATCTTTCATAAATAAGATTTTATAAGGTTTATAGTAGGAAAAAAATTTTTTCCATCTGCCTTTCATATAAATCACTCCTTTAAAATATATTTTTACAAAGAAATTCTATTTTGTCACTGATTTTCATAATTAGAAAGCTTTTATAAAACGGAGGTAACTAAATGCAACTTGCTGATATCAGCTGGACGACGATCGTCACGGGACTTAGTCTGTTTCTTTTTGGTATCGACTATTTGAGCAATGGATTAAAAAACATCTCCCAAAACAGATGGCATCATATAATAGCCAAAGCAACATCTCATCCCATCAAAAGTATTCTCATTGGCTGTTTCGTGACCTGTCTGATCCAGTCTAGTTCCGCAACAACGGCTATGACCATTGCTTTGATTCGCAGTCGTGTCATGACTTTTAAACAGTCAACAGGTATCATCATGGGTGCCAATATCGGCACGACGATGACAGCTTTTATCGTTGGCTTAAATATATCACAATATGCTGTATATTTTATCATAGCAGGAGTTGTGCTGTCACTGCTTAAAAAGAAGCAGTTTTGCGGTCAGATTCTTTTTGGTGTTGGCTGTCTGTTTTATGGCCTGGAACTGATGAACATACATTTACAGCAGCTAAGTCAGATTGATACTGTCAATCAGCTGATCAATCAGGCTTTAACCCCACTGACCGCTTTTATGACAGGGATTATCATTACTGGTCTGATTCAGTCCTCAAGTGCGTTTATTGCCATTGTCCAGCAGCTCTATGCTGTTTCAGCTATTCCCCTTTATCTGGCCATTCCATTTTTGCTGGGATCTAACATTGGTACGACCGTCACTGCTGTTATTGCTTCATTTAAAGGTCATTATCATGAAAAACAGGCCGCACTATTTCATGTTTTCTTTAATCTTGCTGGCAGTCTGGTTTTTATGTTAGGTCTTAATGTTTTTTATCGGCTAATATTATTTCTGTCTTTGGATACTATGTTAAAACCAGCAATGTTATTAGCGTGTATCCATGGCTTTTTTAATCTTGTAACTACGATCATGATCTATCCTTTGATTGATACGATGACTAGAATCATACAGAAAATAATCCCAAATCAGGATTAAATGAAATTTTTCACAAAAATAATGTTAATTTTTCTTAACACTTATTTACATTCTCTTAACATTTCTATATATTTACATTTGTAGGAGAGTGATTTTATGACCTTATCAGATATTGACTGGCCTTTGATATTGGCTGGTTTAGGATTGTTTTTATTTGGAATTGAATACATGAGCGAAGGACTGAAAAGCTATGCTGGTGACAAACTGAAGGATGTCATCGACAAATATACTTCTCATCCTTTAAAAGGTATATTTATTGGAGCTTTTGTGACCTGTTTAATTCAATCCAGTTCGGGGACAACAGCATTAACGATAGGGCTGATCCGTTCTGGATTAATGAACCTTAATCAGGCAATCGGTATTATTATGGGAGCCAATATCGGTACTGTAATTACATCTGTCCTGGTTGGTTTAAAAATATCTAAGTATGCGGTTTACTTCATCATTATTGGGGCATTTTTAGCCATGTTTTCTAAAAACAAGAAAAACAAATATCTTTCGCAAATCATTTTCGGTTTTGGATGTCTGTTTTATGGATTAGATCTCATGGGTAATAATCTGTCAATGATTGCTGATGTACCAGAATTTACAATGATCACCCATTTTCTAACAAGAAGTCCATGGCTGGGATTATTGGGTGGTGCTATTTTAACCTGTATGGTACAGTCATCAGCAGCAACGATTGCTATTATCCAGCAAATGTATGGAGCCCAGGCAATCGGTTTAAATATTGCTTTGCCATTTCTATTTGGTTCTAATATCGGTACCACGATCACAGCTATCTTAGCTTCCATGGGTGGATCAGTACCAGCCAAAAGAGCCGCTTTTTTCCATGTCTTATTTAATGTTGTTGGTTCCATAATTTTCATGATGTTTATCGATCCATTTACATCATTAATTGCTTATATAAACTCGATGAACGCTGTTACTCCTGAATTGCAGCTGGCTATTGCTCATGGGATTTTTAATATCGTTACAACAATTGTATTTTTTCCATTCATTAATAAGATCGTTATCGTTATACAAAAAATATTTCCAAGCCATCATCATGAATTACAGATGGATCTTTCTGAATTGGATCCCAATGTGGTCCAGTTATTTCCTTGTCATGCTTTAGCAATCGCAAAAAACAAGATCATTGAAATGGGTAATCTGGCAGTTACGATGATGAAAACAATTAGGATGTATTTTGAAGATAAAAATGGTACAACAAAAGAAAATATCGAAGAACTGGAAGGAGCTATAAACCTTCTCGATAAAAAAATTACTGATTATCTGCTGCTGATTTCGCATGAACAGTTAAATGATCATGATTCTAATGATTATTTCGCTAATATGAAATCAATCAAGGATATTGAACGTATTGGCGATATATGTATGAATCTGGCTCACTTCTTTGAAGCGATATTTGATCAGAAAGAAGATTTTTCTGAAGAAGGTAAGCAGGATATCTTAACAATGCTGGACATGGATATCGATACTCTGCAGCATTCATTACAGGCTTTTGATCAGCATGATGTTGATGATGTTGTGTATGTTGACGAACAGGAAAGCCAAATTGATTTCTTTAACAAAAAAGCCAAACAAAGACATATTGAACGTGTTTCAAACCGTCTGGAAAAATCCGAACTTGTGCAATCTACATATATTGATATTCTCTCAAATCTGGAAAGAATCAGCGACCATTGCACTAATATCGCTGAAGCTTATTTATTAGATGACAGTATTTTTAGACCAGATTTTGAAAGTCCAAAAAACGAAAAACCTTTTGAATAGTCAAAAGGTTTTTTATTCATAATAAGTAGCAATTTCTATATTAGATTTACGTTTTGGCATTTCTGGATCAATATCTGGATATCCCAGTGAAATTACAGAAACAATCGTTTCATCAGCTGGTATATTCAAAAGATTGCGTATTGCCTTTTCATCACGGATTCCCATCACCAGAGTCCCTAAACCTAATTCTGTGGCCTTTAATATAAAATTCTGATTGCTTAATGCTGTATCATAAATTCCCCATCCGTTTTTTAACTCATTATCTGGGCTGCCATTACGCTGAAAGCCAGCACGATTATGTTTAAAAGTGGCAACAATGATAACTGGAGCATCAGCACAGTTATTGGCATTAAACTGCGGTAAGCATTGTTCTTTGAAATTTTTTAACAGTTCATCATTCATAATAATATGGTATCTTGGTGTTTGACTGTTTTTCCATGATTCTGCCATTCTGGCAGCATCAAGCAGTTGTTCAATATCCGCTTTAGAAACCTTCTTTTTTAAATAGCGACGAATACTTCTTCGTTTTTCTATAGTATCCTGAAAATTCATTTTTCATCCCCCTATCCTAATGCTTTTCTAATTTTCTGGATTGTTTTAAATGTTGATTTTTTAGGCAATGATCCCAAAATACCAGTCAGATCCATATCATCAAATCCAGCAGAGCCAAGGCCTATCTGAACCCATCCTGTTATGATTAAATCATTTTGCTGGAAATCCAGTTTAATAAAATGCATTGCAGTAAGGGTTCCGGTTCCTTTTTTCCAGACAATTTCACCTTTTCTTTCTATCTGATGATAACCCTCCTGTTTAAGAATATTTTCTGCAATTAAATAAGCTTCTTTTTCATCTAAATGTGTAACAGTATGAAAAACTGATCTAGACATTATTTTCACCACCTTATAATTATATTACACCTTTTATCAGCATAAAAAAACCCGTCAGCAAAAAGCTGACAGGATTTTTATGCTATTTATTTAACTGAATCATTAAATCACAGATTTTATTTGAAAATTCTACAGGATTATCAATTGAGAATCCTTCAATTAATAAAGCCTGATCATATAAGATTGATGCATAATCATTGATCTTTTCTGGATGATTCTGCTGTACATTTTGCATAGCTTTAAATATATCATGATGTGGATTGATTTCCAGAATTCTTCCAGCTTTGACGTTTTGACCATCAGGCATCGCATTAAGAACTTTTTCCATTTCAAATGAAACACCCTGATCAGATACCAGACAGACCGGATGAGATTTTAAACGGTGTGATACTTTTACATCAACAACCTGATCTTTTAAGGCTTCTTTGATAGCGTCAAGCAATGATTTGTTTTCTTCATTGACTTTTTCCAATTCTTTCTTTTCTTCTTCGCTTTCTAAATTTAAATCTCCTTGAGCTACGTTTTTAAATGGTTTTGAATCATAATCTCTCATCATCTGGATCATAAATTCATCAACATTATCCATCATATATAAAACATCATAGCCACGATCTTTAACAGCTTCAACTTGAGGTAATGCTGAAATTTTAGCTTTATTTTCACCACTGCCAAAATAAATCTCAGTTTGTCCTTCTTTCATGTTTTCCACATATTCTTTTAATGTGATCATTTTTTCCTGGTTTCCAGAATAGAACAGCAGCAGATCCTGCAGTTTGTCTTTAAGCATGCCATAACTTTGATAAATTCCAAATTTCAGCTGTAATCCAAATGTATCAAAGAATTTTTCATAAGTTTCACGATCTTTTTTCAGCATATTAGATAATTCACTTTGAATTTTCTTTTCAATACGATCAGCAATAATTTTTAACTGTCTGTCATGCTGCAGCATTTCTCTAGAAATATTTAATGATAAATCCTGGGAATCGACCAGCCCTTTTACAAATCGGAAATGTTCAGGAATCAGATCACTGGCTTTATCCATGATAAAGACACCTCTGCTGTAAAGCTGTAAACCTTTTTCATAATCATTAGAATAATAGTTCATTGGTGCCTGACTTGGTATAAATAATAAGGCATCATATGAAACATTACCTTCTACACTGGTATGAATGACTTTTAATGGATCACTGAAATCATTAAATTTATCTTTATAGAATTCATTATAGTCTTCATCAGTGATTTCATTTTTCTTTCTTTTCCATAAAGGAACCATAGAATTTAATGTTTTATTTTCAATAACATCTTCATATTCATCACTGTCTTCTTTTTTCTTAGAAACAGTGACATCCATTTTAATTGGGTAATGAATATAATCTGAATATTTTCTAACTAAACGTTCAATTGTATACTGTTCTAGATATTCATCATAATTTTCTTCTTCGCTGTTATCCTTCAGATACAGTCTGATCGTTGTTCCGCTGGCTAATCCTTCAGTTTCAAATATTTCATAACCATCACTTGCTTCAGATACCCATGTATATCCCTGATCACTGCCATAAGCTTTTGACATAACTTCAACTTTTTTAGCAACCATAAATGCTGAATAGAATCCAACCCCAAATTGACCAATAATGTCAATATCATCATCGTTACTTTCATTTTCAGCTTTAAATTTAAAAGAACCACTATTGGCTATCGTACCAAGATTTTCTTCCAGTTCTTCTTTTGTCATACCGATACCATGATCACCGATCGTCAAAATTCTGTGATCTTTATCGATTTGAATATCGATTGATAAATCGCTGCGATTAATACCTGAAATATTTTCTGTCAGTGCCTTATAATACAGTTTGTCAGTTGCATCACTGGCATTAGAGATGAGTTCTCTTAAAAATATTTCTTTGTGTGTATAAATAGAATTGATCATAAGATCTAATAATCTTTTAGATTCTGCTTTAAATTCCTGTTTTGCCATAATTACTCTCCTTTTAGCACTCTTTATTTAAAACTGCTAAAGATAGTATATTACTTTATTTTAGCAGTGTCAACAATAAAGTGCTAAATATTGTATATGAAAAAACAAGAGAAAATTCTCTTGTTAATCCAGTTCTTCACCATTAGATGAAAATGCTTTTTGTACCCAATAGAAAGATTTCTTGGGAATACGTTTCATATCTCTTAAATCTTTATTAGTACGGTTAACATAAACAAAACCATAACGTTTATCCATATTACACATAGATGCCAGAATATCGATTGGACCCCATGTAATATAACCTAAACAGTCAACTCCATCTTCAAAAACCGCATTTTTCATTTCTTTGATATGATCACGATGATAGTTAATTCTGTAATCATCTTCAATTGTTCTGCCTTCTGCTAACATCTGATCAATTTCTTCCTGAGTCATGTCTTCACGCCAGCCAATTCCATTTTCTAATACAAACACTGGTAGACCAGTTCTATGACATAAATCATTTAATGTCCATCTAAAACCAATTGGGTCAACTTCCCATCCCCATTCATTAGCCCAGCAGTGTGGGTTTTGGATCTGCTGTTCGCTGACACACTCACAGGCTGGTCTTTCATAGTCAAATTTTCCAGTTTTAACAGTGTTAGAACGGTAATAAGAAAATGCAATATAGTCAACAGTATATTTTAACAGTTCTTCATCACCGTCTTCAAAATGTGGTGTCCACCCTCTGTTTTCCAGGTAAGCGTTCCAGTATGCAGGATATTCACCTTTAGCAAACGTATCGATCAGGTAAGTATTGAGCAGCTGGTATGCCTGCGTCGCAAATAAATAGTTTTCTGGACTGTTTTCATATGGATAAACATTAGTAATAGCTCCCATACCACAGAATTTTGCATCAGGCTGCATTTGTCTTAAAGCACGTACCGCTTTACAGTGAGCTATCATAACATTGTGAGCTACCTGATATAAATGTTTTGGTAAAGAAACTCCTTCAGGAATTTCTTCAGCATTTGATACTCTTAGCATCATGCTATGCAGGTTCTGTTCATTGAAACTCATCCAATGTTTAACTCGATCTCCAAATTTTTCGATACATACCTGTGCATATCTTTCAAAACAGTCAACAACATATCTTGATGCAAAGCCATTATATTTTTCAACCAGATGATAAGGCATATCAAAATGCACTAAAGTGATCATTGGTTCAATACCTGCTGCCAGTAATTTATCAATCAGGTCACTGTAGAATTTAACTCCTTCTTCATTAACTGGTTCATCAATTGTTCCATTAGGAATAATACGTGCCCAGCAGATACTGAAACGATAAAAGTTAAATCCCATCTGTTTCATCAGTTCAATATCTTCATCATATCTGGTGTATTCATCAATAGCGTCATTCCAGTCAGAAAATTCAGGATTTGTTGGTCTAACATCATAAATACATAAACCTTTTCCCCCTTCATTTCGATGACCTTCAGTCTGAAATGAAGAAACTGATCCACCCCAATAAAAATCTTTTGATAATTTCTTTTCCATATGTTTTCTCCTTTTTATCTCTCAACTTCATTTTACTGATTTCAATTTAGCTTGTAAACATATCGTCAAACGGTTTTTATCGAGTTTCATAATTTAAATAAAATTTCCCGTTTTCATGAAACTAAGTTTCATGGTATACTGATTTTATAAATGGAGGAAAATAATATGAGTATCATGACACAGTTAGAATTCGAACTGGATTTCAGCGAATCAGAAAAAAATATTGCACGTTATATCCTTGATTGCCAGGAAGATATTTTAGAACTGACCATAAAACAGTTAGCCAGACAGACTTATACTTCGCCAGCAACAATTGTAAGATTATGTCATAAGCTAGGGCTTCAGGGCTATGGTGACTTCAAAATCAAATATTCAGCTGAACTGCAGGCGGAACACAAAATAAAAAACAGGATCAATGTTAATTATCCTTTTACCAGGGAAGATGACGCTCATCAGATTGCCTACAAACTGGCCTCTTTACATCAGGAATCCATTGAAGACACAATTAATCTGATCAATTTTAAGGAATTAGAAAAAATTTCTGAAGTACTTGATCAGGCCCATCGTATTTTTATTTTCGGAGCCGGAAATTCAATGCTGGCAGCATTAGAGTTTCAGCATAAAATGTTGCGTATTGGCAAACTGGTTGAAATCAGAGAGATCATTGGCGAACAGATTTTTTTAGCTTATAACTGTCAAAGTGACGATCTTGCTGTAATTATTTCATATTCAGGAGAAACGGCTGATCTGATTGATCTGGCTACTATCTTAAAAAGTCAGAAAACACCAATCTTAGGAATCACCAGCATTGGCGATAATCAGCTTTCCAAATTCTGTCAATATATATTAAATACGGGATCACGAGAAAAAATTTTTAATAAAATCGCTCCATTTTCCTCGAAGACATCCATTACATATCTGCTGGATCTGCTTTTTTCTTTGATTTTTCAGAAAAACTATGATCATTATGTAGAAGTCAAACTGCATTACGATAAAAGTCATGACCATCGTCATCCTGTCAAAAGCCCAATTAATGATGAAGAGGGCTAAACTGTTATCAGTTTGCCCTCTTGAATATGAATTTTAACATCACATAAATCAGCCAGCTGACGCGAATGAGTCACAATGATCACACATTTATTTTCATCGTGTGCTAACTTAATAAAATAACGCATAATTTCTAAAGAAGTCTTTTCGTCCAGATTTCCCGTTGGTTCATCAGCTAAAATCAGCTGTGATGATTTACCCATAGCTCTAGCAATGGCTACTCTTTGCTGCTGGCCACCAGATAGCTTTCTAATATCACGAAAACATTCATCTTCCTGTAAGCCCAGTTTTTTTAAAAGTTCTAAACAATACTGCTTTTTATTATTGACTTTGATATGCGCAATATTCATAGCGTTGATAACATTATCAATAGCATTCATATAATAAATCAGATTATATGACTGAAAAACAATGGCAACATTTTTTGTCGGTATCGATTTAATTCTGATTTCTTTAATGGTTCTCCCGCAAAGATTACTTTTCCTTGTTGGGGCTGATCTAGACCCCCTGCTAATATATGGGTTGTAGTTTTGCCACTGCCGCTGGGACCTTCGATGGCATAAATCTTGCCTGTTTCAAATATATACGAAGCATCATCTAGAATCAGCTTTTGATTTTTTCCATCCTGATAGGCATAGGTGATATGATCAAATTCCAGTAATCCGTTCATTTTATCCTTCCTTTCTGCTCAGTATCTCACGAGGAGACAGCCTTAAAACATATATCGTTGGAATTATTGTTGAAACAATACAAATACATCCCGTTGTAATAAGGAGTTTTATGACTGTATCGCCGGTCATAGATACATCCATTTCTTCATTTTCTGGTTTTTGCCACGCATCCCCGAAATCAAGTCCACCGCGCTGTTTTGGCATTGAATCTGCGTTTTCTCTAAAACCACCTGCATCACTAACGGTATCCTGTGATGGTGTTAACATGCCACTGATGATATTGGATGTCATTTTCCCAGTACCTAAAGAAATTGTAAAAGCTAATGCTGCGATGATGCCAATTTCAATTAGCTGTTGACCAATAATTCTGATCTTGCTTTGGCCAAGTGACAGGAAAATACCGATTTCATAATATCGATTTCTGATGGTCAATGCCAGAATCAGACATAAAATAGCACACCCGGCTCCAATAACTACGATAAGAAATATTTTAGTGAATGAATCCATGTTATTGATCGACGATGCATTTTTTTCAAACATCTGGTTATTGTCATTAAGACTATAGACTTCCCAGTCGAGATCAGTCTGGTCTTCAGCCAGTGTCATAAAAGCTTCTACATTTTCTGGATCATCTAAATAATAAACAGCTGAAGAAAGCACATTTTCATCATTATTGATCAGTTGTCCTACTGATAAATCAGTATAAATAGTATTTACAGGATTCATATTCATCATTCTTACATCTGAATCAGTATTGCTGATTTCAAAAATACCTACAACAGTCAGTTCCACGGTCATCGACTCATCTTCTAACGAAGAAATTGTCAATGTATCACCAACATCAAGGTCGTTTTCATTAGCTAAATTGGTTTCGATAACACAGTTGGTACTGCCTGCATCATCTGCTGTAAGCACTCTGCCACTTAACAATGAGTAATTATCATTATTGAATTCCGAAAGATATTCCATGGTTGTATTGGCCTGAATTGAAAAATCAGATGTATTGGGCATCTGTTTTCTGTCGTCCATCTGTTGTGACTGCTGGGTATCAGTAGATACCGCTGATAGGTCACTGTTGACATTTGCTGAAACTGTATAATTATAATTTTCTACATATTTCAGGTCTTTCAGCTTATCAGCGATGTCAGTTGTCAACGTAATCTGTTCATTGTCCTGCTGATTGCGCTGTTTCATCATATTTTGAAAATTAACTGTCAAAGTCACTTCATTGCCTAAAGTATCTTTGATACTGTTCATTGTTTTAGCTGATGCATTTCTGATTGAAAAGCCAGCAATCACAAGATTGGCAATGATAAACATGATAATCAGCAGTAAAATGGTCTTGCCTATATTTTTTCTTAGACTTAAAAAAGTATTTTAAACATAAATCTTACCTCCAAGAATAATATAGCCCTTTAAAACGTTGACAATTTAGATATATTATGGAAAAAAACGGTAAAGAAAAACGATGCAAATGCATCGCTTTTTAGTTTAATTATTCATCACCAAAACTTACACCAATAGCTTTAGCAGCTTTAACCAGTTCACCATTTGGATCAACATGTTTTTGCTGACCAACTTTAGCAGCACCGATAACTTCTTCTAATGAAGTATATCCCATTTTATCGCCATTAATAGTAACGACATTTCCAAATTTACCTTCATGGATCAGATCAACAGCGGCTACACCATAACGAATCGATAAGATTCTGTCATATGCTGAAATATCACCACCACGAATGATATGTCCAGGATTGACTGAACGAACTTCATGATTAGGAATTACTTTTTCCAGATCATCAGCAACCTTAGCGGCAATACCACCTAAACGAATTGGATCAGGTGAATCTTCAACGATTTTTCCAATAACTTTTGTACCATCAGCATATTTTGCACCTTCAGCAACAGCAACAACAGTATATGGAAGACCTGCTTCGTCACGTTTTTTGATTGCTTTAGCGATATTTTCGATTGTAAAAGGAATTTCAGGGATCAGACACACACCAGCATTTCCAGCTAATCCAGCATAAAGTGTGATCCATCCAGCATCACGTCCCATTAATTCACAACAGATAACACGGTGATGTGATTTAGCAGTTGTCTGTAATCTGTCAATGAATTCTGTACCCACTGTCATTGCTGAAATAAATCCATATGTAACATCAGTGCTTGCCAAATCGTTATCCATAGTTTTAGGCACCCCAATGACATTGACACCTTTTCTTGAAAAATCACGAGCACTTGTTAATGTTCCATCTCCACCCAGGATAACCAAAACATCAACACCATCTTTTTTCAGGTTTTCAACAGCAACATCAGAAACGTCTTTTTTGACTTTTCCACCATTTCCATCATCAACCAGGTAATCAAAAAGATTATCTTTGTTAGAACTAAATAAAATAGTTCCTCCTTCTTTATAAATTGATTCAACTTTTTCTTCAGTTAATTCAACATAATCATTGTTATATAATCCACGGTATCCATAAACAAAACCAATAACTTCATAACCATATTTATTAATAGCGGTTTTAGTAATTGTTCTGATAACAGCATTTAAACCTGGACAATCTCCTCCACCTGATAGTAGAGCTATTTTTTTTATATTATTTGTCATACCTTTCCCTCCATCTTTACCTAATTATATATTATATTGATATTACGGTAAAAAAACAACACAAATGTGAAATTTATCACATTTTTCGTAAAGCATCAGCCGATGTTTCTGGTTCTTAAATAGTTCATGATCAGTCGCATCGGCATGCCGATCACCGTTTCAATATCGCCCTGAATTTTTTCCACAAAGTGTTTACCAGCACCCTGTATTGCATAGGCTCCAGCTTTATTTTGCCATTCACCACTGTCAAGATAAGTTTCTATCTCACTGTCTGAAAGTTCTTTAAATACAACAATGGTACCATCACTAAAAGTAATTTCCTGATCACCATCAATGATACAGACAGCTGTAATGACCAGCTGCTGACGATTAGAAAGCAATTGCAGCATTTCCTTTGCTTCTGTTCTGTCTTTGGGCTTGCCTAACATTTGCTGGTCAATGGTGACCATAGTATCAGCAGAAATAATTAAGGCTTCAGGATATTTCTGCTGCAGTGGCCTGGCTTTAACTAAAGCAATCTGTTCCAGCTGTTCTCTTATTGTCAGACTTGGATCATGTTTTTCTTCTGTATCTACAAAATCAACTGTATAATCCAAATGATATTTATCAAAAAGTTCTTTTCTACGTGGTGAACTGCTGGCCAGAATGATTTTATTTGTGTTCATTGTTTTTTTCTTCTTTGTTATGATCTTTTCTGATTGGTTTTGGCTGCAATGCTTTTCGCGAAACATTGACTTTTCCTTTTTCATCAACTTTCGTTACTTTCACTTTTACTGTATCGCCTACTTTACATACATCAGAAAGCTTTCCTGTTCTTTCATATGCCCAGTCAGAAACATGCAGGAATCCATCAGTACCTTCAAATAATGTAACGAATGCATAATTATCATTAACTCTAGCTACAGTTGCATCATAGATTTCACCAACCTGAGCTTTTTTCACGATTTTTTCGATCATGCTGACGGCAATATCAATAGCTTCCTGATCACTATGATAAATAACTACAGTACCATCCTGATCGATATCGATTTTAACATCATGTGATTTTTCGATGATATCATTGATTGTTTCACCACCACGACCAATAACATCTCTGATCTGATCAGGATCAATCTGCATTGTAAATACTTTTGGAGCATATTTTGACAACTGTTCTCTTGGTTTATCAATGGCTCCCATCATACAATCCATGATTTGACGACGTCCCACTTTGGCCTGAGCCAGTGCTTCCTGTAAAATTTCTTTAGTAATACCATCTATTTTGATATCCATCTGTAAAGCACAAATTCCGTTTTTAGTACCAGCAACTTTAAAATCCATATCTCCCAAATGGTCTTCCATGCCCTGAATATCAGTTAAAATCGTATAATCATCACCTTTTTTCACCAGTCCCATGGCTACACCAGCGACAGGATTAGAAATAGGAACACCTGCTGCCATCAAAGCCATTGAAGATGCACAGATAGAGGCCTGTGAACTTGAGCCATTTGATTCCAATACTTCAGATACTACACGAATTGTATATGGGAAATTCTTTTCATCTGGAATGACTTGAGCTAAGGCACGTTCACCCAAGGCTCCATGTCCAATTTCACGACGACCAGGTGCCCCCATTCTGCCAGTTTCACCAACTGAATAAGGTGGGAAATTATAGTGATGCATGAAACGTTTCTGATCTTCTAGACCTAAACCATCAATTTTCTGCACTTCTCCCATAGCTCCTAAAGTACATACTGATAAAACCTGTGTTTCTCCTCTTGTAAACAGCGCGGACCCATGTACACGTGGTAATAAATCAACCTGCGCGTTTAATGGACGAATTTCATCAATTTTACGGCCATCAGGTCTTATTTTTTCTTCAGTGATCAGTCTTCTGACTTCGTTTTTTTCCAGATCATGCAGGATGATACCTACCTGTTTTAACACTGATGCTTTCGTTTCTTCATCCTGATACTCTTTAGCTTCATATTCTTTGGTCACACGATCCATGATTTCATCGATTGCAGCGTATCTTTCCAGTTTTCCAGGAATTGAAACTGCCGCAACCATTTCATCATTGCATAGATCAGTTACTTCTTTAACTAAAGCTTCATCTAATTCAAATAATGGAATTTCAATTTTTTCTTTACCACAGGCTTCAACAACCTGTTCTTCAAATGCAATCAGTTCTTTAATAGCTTCATGACCAAACAGCAAGGCATTCAGCATTGTTTCTTCATCAACTTCTTTAGCGTCAGCTTCTACCATGTTGATTGCTTCTTTTGTTCCAGCCACTTCCAGATTGATCAGACTTCTTTCCATTGCTTCTGGACCAGCGTTGATGGTAAATTCGCCATCGATCAAACCTACATTAACACCAGCTATTGGTCCATTAAAAGGAATGTCAGATACACACAGTGCTAAAGATGCACCTAACATTGCTGCCATTTCAGGTGATGCCTGCTGATCAACTGATAAAACAGTATTGACAACCTGAACTTCATTTCTAAATCCATCCGCAAATAAAGGACGAATTGGTCTATCTATCATTCTTGCAGTTAAGGTTCCATGTTCGCTTGGACGACCTTCACGTTTTAAAAAGCCACCTGGAATTTTTCCTACAGAATATAATTTTTCTTCATATGTAACTGTTAATGGAAAGAAATCAACCATTTTAGGTTCTTTTCCAGCAACAGCTGTTGATAAAATGACAGTGTCATCATATCTTACTAATACACTTCCATTAGCCTGTTTCGCTAATTCTCCTATCTCAACTGTCAGATTTTTCCCGTAAAAATCTGTACTAAACACTTGTTTACTCATCTTTTCTCACCTCTTAATTTTCCGCTCTATTATATCATAAAAGTTTTGTTTTAAAAACAATTAATTATGTTATTCATGACAAATAAATGTTATAATATAAATCGAGGTGAATTTTATGAATGAAAACGAATTAAAGAGTATAGAAAGATATTATAAAAAATTCAATGAAGACCCTAGTCTTTTCAATGAATTTGAAGCCAATGACTTCATTAAACTATTAAAAAACAATGACAAAAATGATGAAGCTATTGAAGTAGGAAAAACCTTTTTAACAATGGTGCCTGAATTGAAAAACTACATCAACCAGTATGGTTATGCCTTATATAACAAATTTATTCATATCGAAGATGAAAAGATCCAGGAAAAAGAAAACCTATTCTTTGATATTCTTGATGAAATCATATCTTTATGCAAACAGGAAAAATACTCACCTGTTGAGCCAGCAATTAATCGTGCTATCAGATATGCACTTAATCAAAAACCAATCAATTATGATCTGATCATCAAAATGCTGGATAAACTAGATTTCAGATTACTGTCTGACAAGCCTTTTGTCACAAATGATGGTCGTGAATTTGAATCATTCAAAGAAAGATATTTCCGTTTAAAAGTAAGAGCTTACTACGAAACAAAAAATTACCGTCAATGCGTAGAATGTGCCAATATGGCTCTGGCTGCTAATTTGAAATGGCATTATAACGCTTTACAATGGATCAAATATTATCGTGGCTGCTCACTGGTTGAGCTAGAACAGTATGATGAAGCTAATCGAGAATTTGTATCTCTGCACAATCGCATCAAAGGTGTAAACTTCTATGAAGTGCTTTACCGTACACACGTTAAGATCAATCAGGTCAAGGAAGCTAACGCTTATTTACTTTATGATTTCTTTGAAAGAGGATATGATATTTCCCTATTGAATCTTTATTTACGTGTAAAAGAAGCTACCGATCAGACACAGGATCCTTTATTGATGAATGTTGTAGATTCATTTATCAAAAAGCTATGCGATGAACATCATAAACCTTGTCAGCTGGAAGTAGCCGAAAAATATCAGGACAAAAATTCAAGTGACTTATATGATGATATGTACGATTTGATCATGTCACATTTAAATCAGTACGTTGAGCGTAAAAGCGGAAAAATCGTTTATTACAATGAAGTCAGTGAATTTGGAAATATTTCAGTTTATGACCATGATCCAATTTTCTTTAGACAAAGTGATTTCGTTTATGATGAAGATGTAGAAAGAAATATTCGTGTAGAATATACTGTATTACCTACATATGATACCAAAAAACAGCGTGTCACTGAAAAAGCGATTTTGATTACAATTGATAACAGTGATTATGATTACATTAACCGTTAAATATCTTTAGCCCAAAAAACCAGTATCAATATTCATAATATATACCAGGAGGTTCTATGAACATACTGTTTGAAATGAATATGTATTTACTGGTTTTTTTAATGTCATCATTTAACTGGCTAATGACCGTACTAGGAGCATCGCTGGTATTTCTTGTTAAAAAAGAAAGTCAGAAATTAATTAGCATTGCTTTAGGCATAGCTGCAGGAATCATGATTGCTGCCTCTTTTTTTTCATTGCTGCTGCCAGCAATAGAACAGCTGGAAAGCAGAATATCTTTATGCATTGTTCCAATTGGCTTTTTAACTGGGGGAATGTTTTTACGTCTGTGTGATAAGTATCTTCCTCATGAACATGTAATTTCTCATGAACTGGAAGGTGTTAAATCTCCGCTTCCTAAAAACAAACTGCTGTTTTTAGCTATGACTTTGCATAATATACCAGAAGGAATGGCCGTTGGTATTGCTTTTGCTGGAGCTGGGAATCATATTTTGCCTGCTATGATCTTATCCATTGGTATTGGCATTCAGAATTTTCCAGAAGGAACAGCGCTGTCTTTACCAATGCATCAATCAGGAATGAGTCGTTTAAAATCAATGATGTATGGTCAGCTGTCAGCCCTGGTTGAAATTCCCAGTGCCTTACTTGGCTTTGTCTTTGCCAGTTTTTTTCACGGAATTCTGCCCTTTGCCTTAAGTTTTGCTGCAGGAGCAATGATGTTTGTCTGTATTGAAGAACTTATTCCTGAAGCCAACGCCACAAAAGAAGTAGATGCTGGTACAGTCAGTTTTATGATTGGTTTTATTATTATGATGTTTCTGGATATTATTTTTGGATAGCTACAGTGTAGCTATTTTTTTATGATAAAAAATCCATCTTTTTCATAAACGCAGTAAAGCACGCGGTGATAATCATCTATGCCTTGAGCTTTGAGTGCATCAAACAGCCACCTGCGGTCTTTATTAAGCATTTTAAGTGCTTCCTCATTGATAGCACCATCACTGATCAGGGCATCAGGAATGACCGTAATGCTTTTATCTTTTTCAATAACTGAAAGCGACCCATTGGTTTCTAAAATAGCACAGTCAACTTTTGAAACGCTGTCAATATTGCTGACTCTTAAATGGTGACAAAGATCATCAATACTATAACGTAATTTCTTCATATGTTCATACTGTATCTTGCCATGATAAATGATATAACAGGGTGTACCTTCTAGAAGGTCTCTTATTTTTTTTGAACGTATGGTAATCATTGATTCTAAACGGTCCAATACGATCAAAGTAATGGTAGCTATGACACTATCAAAAATACTCAAATCATGTGTTTCTAAAGACATGGTCATAATTTCTGATATAATAAGAAATACGACAAAATCAAAAACATTTAACTGACTGAATTCTTTTTTTCCAATAAGTCTTAGCAAAATGGTCAGATAAATATAAATAAATATTGATAATATAAATGTTTTCATTTTATTCTCCGTTCTAATTCATGAGTTTAAGAATATGTTATAACAGGAGGTTTTTATGAAAAGAAAAATCATTCCCCTTATCAAAACATATTTATTATTATGTCTCTGTTATTTATTAGTTAGTGTTATCTTGGCCATTTTCTGTACATTTATTCATCTTTCTTCTTTTTCCTATAATATGACTGTAACAGTCTTCAGTTATCTGATTCTACTTGTATCTGTTTTTTTTCTGTTTAAACTTATTAAACGTTCTTATCTTTTATATGGATTTCTGTATGCTTTTTCTTATCTTTTGATCATGGTGATCTTTCATTTCGATCATATTCATATTTTTATTATCATCAAGCCTGTTTTGATCATGAGTATAATTACGGGATTATACTATCTAAAGAAAAACAACGACGTTTAGTCGTTGTCATCAGTAAAAAATTCAATATTTGTAATTTTTACATCATAGGCATCAGCAACAGCCACTGTAACAATTTCATTAACTCCGTGTCCTAACAGTGCTTTTGCTAATGGAGATTCATTTGAAATCTTACCATTTAAGGGATCGGTTTCAAAAGCCCCTACAATTTTGTATTTTTCTTCTTCAGGATTTTCTTCAGATAAATCAAGAATTGTTACTGTCGTTCCTGGTTTAACGACATTCAGATCCATTTCTTCTTCAGAAATCACTTCTGCATTTTGCAGCATGTAATCAATTTCTTTAATTCTCTGTTCAATCTGAGCCTGTTTATCTCTAGCTGCATCATAATCAGCATTTTCTGACAAGTCACCTTGAGAACGAGCTAACTGTAATTCTTCAATAACTCTAGGTCTTTCGACATTGATCAGGGTTTCTTTTTCTTTTTCTAGTTTTTCTACCCCACTTCTGGTAAGTAATACTTTATCTTTATCCATGATATCACCTCGCAATAACTAATATAACATAATATAAAAGAAATATCCAGCTAAAATAAAAGAGGCATGTCCATAAAAAAATACTTCAATAGTGAAGTATCTTATTTTAATATGAATTTTTTTGCCAGAACTGAAACAATTAAAACAATAGCACCAATCAATAAAAGATAATAGCCCATCCCCTTATCAACCATTGAAGAATAAGAACCTAACTGATCATTAGTATAAACTATTTCATAAATTCCTAATCCACCAGTAATCAAACCAGCAATCAGCGCCAGAAGATCTTTTTTGATCAGAATCATCACGATCGTAATAATAGAAGCAACCAGAAAAATAATTCCATCTTTTCCATCACCCAACAAGGATACACTTTGTGAATATCCAAAGACACTGACTGATGCAAATGGTAATAAACAACCGAGAATGATAAGCAGACAAGAAACAATACCTACAACATTGTTTTGTTTAATGAATTTGTCAACAAATCCAGATTTATCATTAGAAATAAAATCCATAGTTGTGTTTTTAATATCATTGAACGTGTTTTTTGCCTGACTTTGCATTTGTGATGCATTTTGCGCAAATGACTGTGTCTGTGAATTTGTACTTTGTTCGACTGCTGTTCCGCAGTTAGGACAGAATAGTTCATCAGCTTTTAGTTCCTGTCCACATTTAATGCAATATGCCATCTTAAATCCCCTCTCTTTTTTTATTATCGATAACGCTTGAAATTTTTGTAATCAGCAAATCAATCGCAACTCTATTATTTCCACCTTCCGGTATAATGATATGTGCATATTTTTTTGAAGGTTCAACAAACTGTTCATGCATTGGTCTGACCGTACTTAGATACTGCTGACAAACTGAATCAAGAGAACGACCTCTTTCTTCAATATCTCTTTTTAATCTACGAATAAAACGTAGATCCGCATCGGTATCGACATAAATAAGTATATCACACATTTCTCTTAATTGCCTGTCATATAACACAAATAAACCTTCAAGAATATAAACATCGCGCGGTGCAATCATTTCAACTTTGTCACTTCTTGTATGACGAGCAAAATCATAGGTCGGTTTTTGGATTGAATGTCCAGTTTGCAGCTGCTTAAGATGATCTACTAACAGTTCGTTATCAAAAGCCATAGGATGATCATAATTAGTCTTTACTCTTTCGGTAAAATCCAGATGGCTTTGATCTTTATAATAGTCATCCTGACGAATAATGACCGTTGTATGTGTTCCTTTAAAATAATCATAAATCTGTTTAGAAATAGAAGTTTTGCCAGATGCACTGCCACCGGCAATACCAATGATAATACTATTTTTCATGATCGGCTACCTTCCTTCCCATGTCATTAGCGTACAGTTTTTCATCAATATCTAAATAAATAATCTGCATTGGATGATTGGCAATTTCAATCATTTCCAGATCTTCATTATACATTTTGCTGACGGTAATAACGATATTATCATGATGCGGTGAGAAAAACTCTATTTTATCACCAGTTTTAAAATAATTTCGCTGTTCAACCATTGCGCGATGACTATTTTCATCATAACTGAGCACTCTGACACAGAAATCCTGAGTAGGATGTTCATCACGCTGATTATACAGCTGAAAATTGGCATCAGGAAACTGGTCGAAAAAGCCTGTACATAATGCACGATTAGCAGCTTTTTGAATTTCATCACGATATTTGCTGGTCAGAACAAAATGATCGGGATCCTGACAATAGTCATCGATCAGTTTTCGATAAGTCGATACTACAGTAGCAATATAATGCAATGATTTCATTCTTCCTTCGATCTTAAAGGAATCAATACCCATTTCAATAAGTTCAGGAAGATGATCGATCAATGCCATATCCTTACTAGACATACTAAATGGGACAATATCACCAGTATTCAGCTTGTGATCTTGATCAAAGATATCATAATACCAGCGACAAGACTGTGAACAGCCCCCACGATTGGCATCTCTTCTAGAAAAATAATTAGACAGCATACAACGTCCTGAATAATGGATACACATAGCACCATGAATAAAATATTCAAGATCGATATCTACGGTGTTTCTGATTTGTCGAAGATCATCTTTATTAACTTCACGACCCAGAACAATACGATCTGCTCCCATTTCCTGATAAAACGAAATTGCACTGCTATTTAAAGTTGACAGCTGAGTAGAAACATGTACTTCCAGTTTAAGATTCATATCTTTGGCAATATGAATAATATAAGGATCAGCAACAATGATTGCATCAACTCCAATTTCATCCAAAGTCTGCAGATATTCTTTTAACCCAGTTAAATTATCGACGTGCAAAATAATATTACAGGTCACATGTATTTTGGCATGATGTTTATGCGCAAACTGGACTGCTTCAGCGATATCTTCTAAAGAAAAATTTGACGCACTGGAACGTAATGAAAATTCCTTACCACCAATAAATACAGCATCAGCACCATAAAGCACAGCAACTTTAAGTTTTTCAAGATTACCAGCAGGGGCAAGCAGTTCAGGCTTTTTGATAATGACCCTTTTTCCATTAATTATTTGACTTATTTCCTTCATTTTCTCTCTTCCTTACATCATCTATTTTATATACCGTAGAATCAAACAGGAAACTATGATAATAGCTGATTCCCGGAGTCAGTCGATAAAGCAGATGCATCAGTTCAATAGATTCTTTTGCATACTTGCCTTTACTGATAAATTCAATGCCCTGAGCATACAGATTAACAATTTCTAAAAGAATAGTTGGCTCAGTATACTGACCATCGATCATTAAATAATCAAAACTGTCAAACTGATTTAATACATCCAAAGCACAAAGCTGTTGACATGATAAAACATGAGTACCATAATCATCTTCATAGATATGACAGCGTGAATCAACGCCATTAGCCTGAATCTGGATATCTTGTGATTTATCACAGTTAAATTCCAGATGAGTAAAACTTTTATAATTTGATAACAGTTTTCTTTTTGAATAAGCCATATATTCAACACCATGAATCTGAACCATGGTTTTCATTTCTAAATGATCACCGATCAGTTTTTTTTCACTTAATGGTATTTCCCTTGCTAAAAACGCCCCATCAACACCATAGTGGTTTAAAACAGCTAAAGTCTGATCATTTGTATTTAATGTATCAGGCATATAAAATTTTAAAAATGGATAATGTTCATTTTTACAGATCTGCAAAACACCAAAATCCTGAAACAGGATGCCATCGACCTGCAGTTTAGCCAAAGTCTTTAAATGTGTTTTTAACTCAGGAAGCAGATGCTGTTCCACCAAAGCGTTGACCAGAACAAATACTTTGATCTGACTGTCACTTTGTTTTAATTGTCTGATTTCTTCATAACTGAATGATTTGGCCTGACGCAAAGAAAAAACTTCAGCGCCGACGATAAAATGATCAACACCTATGCTTAAATAATCATAAATGTGATCCAAACTGTTTAAATTTACAATTAAAGTCATTTTGATCCCTTTCTTCTAATTACACATATACCATCCCCCACTGGATAGTATTCTACATCATACTGTTCATGCTGAAAGATCCAGTCTTTGAATCTTTTTATTTTTTTTACCAGCTGTTTTGTATTACGATTTTTAATATGATCAATATCGAAAATCATTCCATGAAAATCCAGATTATCGACGATACATATACCATCAGGCTTAATTAAAGGCATATATTTTTCAAAAAATTTCTGATACTGCGCTTTTGCTGCATCAATAAAAAGGCAGTCAAATTCATGCTGTTTAAGATTTTCTATCGGTAAAGATAAAGCATCAGCCAGATGTATACAGATTTGCTTTTCTAACTGATGAGATGCTATATTTTCAATCGCTTCTCTATAACGTTCTTCGTTTAATTCAATAGTTTCAACATAGAAGTTTTCAATATTACTGACCATCATCATAGCTGAATAGCCAATAGCACTGCCAATTTCCAGACAACTGTGACAGTGATGCTGGCGAAACAGCTCGATCATGAATTCCAGACCAGCTTTTTGCATGACCGGAATATTTCGATTTAATGCATTTTGTTCAATTTCATCATAATATTTCATAATTAGTACCACTTATTTTTATTTACGTTTTCTAAATGTTCTTTATATTCCTTGGCATATAATACCTTGGCATCCTTGGTTGCAAAGAAAAAATAATAATCACTTTTCTGATAGTTCAAAGTATCGTTGATGACATCAACTGATACAGCACTGATTGGTCCAATTGGTAAACCATCATAGCGATAAGTATTATATTTAGTATCACTATTCAAATCGCTTTGTCTGACATCAACTTTTGTGACCTGATTGCCATAATTAACGGTAACATCACTTTGCAGGCGCATTGGTTTATTTAAACGATTGATCAGAACTCCAGCTATTAATGCACGATCATCATTATTGGCAGGTGATTCTCTTTGTACAATGGAAGCCAGTGTCATAAACTGATGGATCGATAAATTTTGCGACCCAGTAGAAAATTTTTCGATCTGTTCTTTATATGATGATAAATGTTTTGCTGTCTGATCAAGCATCATTTCAGTAATAGAATCGATATTGGCAGTCTGTGATGTCAGAAAATACGTTTCTGGTGCCAGATAGCCTTCAAGTGGATAATATATACCATCCTGTAAAATATCTTCAGTTAAGAACCAGTATTTTTCTATTAAAGTCTGAAGATACGTTTTATCATTCCATTTTGCAATAATATCATCATATTTGATCTCTGTACTGGCTGAAATCTTTTGAGCAAATTCAGGAATGGTCTGACCATCTATAACTGTTATTTTGATATTTGATATATGGTTTTTGTCATTTCCTTCAAGAATTGATAAAATTTCTGCCAGATTCATATTTTTGTTCAGCAAATAACCATTACTTTTAAAATCATAGCTGTGCAATTTTAAATAAATCTTAGCACAGGTTTTACTTTTAATAAGATCATTTTCTTCTAAAATATCGAGAATGTCATTTCCATTGCTGCCTTTTGGGATTTCCACAGCAACTTCTTCATCTTTAACAGAAACAGCACTGATTCCATTAAAATAGTAGATTAAAGCGCATCCCGTCATACAAATCAGAATAATAATGATACCTGCAGCAATTTTTATTTTTTTGTCAATCTTTTTCAATTTTTCCATATGATTTCCCCATTCTGTAATATTATAAGTTATTTTGTTATGAGTTTCAACCAAAGAAAAAAAGGTAACGATGTTACCTTAATAATTATTAATAAATGGTGTCATATGGACTGGTTCATTGATCATATAACTGTATTTAGTTTCAATGACCATTCCCCCTTTATCACTGGAATAACGATATGATTCAACAATACCGCCTTTTTGACAGGCAACTACGACCCACTCATTTCCTTCTTCATTATAAACCAGCATGTTTACTGGATCTGGTGAAGTATCTTCAAAATCAACATAAGTTAATGTACCATCTTCTTCAATGTCAAATAAAACCAATGAATCGTGACCTTTATTTGTGACATAGAGATGATCCTGTTCAAAGTTAAAACGAATATCTGTTGGAACATTATCATATTCATCATCGTCTTCTTTAGGATATGTATCAACAGTTTGCATGAGTTCAAATGTCAAATCATGATAATGATAAACTTCAATTGTATTACTTAATTCATTCATAACATAAGCACGATCACCGTTTTGATTAAAAATCATTTTTCTAGGACCATTTCCTGCTTTTAGAGAAAATGAATGAACATTATCATAAACCAAAGTACCATCATCTTCAATATCAAAGAGACAGATTTTATCTAAACCTAAACAGGTTACATACAGTTTATTATGATCTGGCAGAAAGTCAACCATTGCTGGAAATGGAGCAGTCTGTCTGATTTCATCAGCACCTTTACCACTGAATTTATAAGTTCCTATCTTTTTAAGCAGTTTCTTTTTATGAATCTTAAAGCAAACCAGTTCACCATTATGATAGTCTACCGCAAAGAGCTTATCAGCAGTTTCCAGATCACCGTTTGTACAGGCATGTACATAAGTTTTTCCCTGATCAGAAACACGCGATACCAAAGCCAGTGTTTCAGCTGTAGCTGCATATTCACAAATACCACCATCATCAACAGAACCGGTTCTGTTACGATAAGTTACGCAGGAAAATCTGCCAAAGTTAAAAGCAAACAATGGATCACTAGGTGTAGAAAAATGTCTTTTAAATAATATTTCCCCATTTTCTACATCCAATTGAAAAGTGTAGATTCCTCTTGTCTGATTGTTACCAAATGAATTTACAAAAAACGCTTTCGTTATTCTTCTTTTACCACCAAAAAACATAAATGCCATATGATTACCCACCTTTTATAATATATAAATAAAAAGCTAATGAAAATTAGCTTTTATTAATGACAGTCTTCCTCACAGTATTCAGTTTCATCGTCATCTTCATCTTGAGCAACAAACGACTGAAATACTTCTTCGATCATTTCCCATTCTTCAGGATCTTCGATAGCTAACAGCTGGCCATCATCAGTATAAATAGAAGCCTGAGCCTGAGGTTCATCTTCACGAGGATCAAAATATACTACATATGAATTTCCGTTTTCTTCATTATCAAAAGTAAATAAAATTTCATATTCAGTTTCCTGTCCATTATCATCTGTAATTACAATAATATTTTCGTCCATATTCATCCTTCTATTTTCTGTCAAGATAACCCTGTAGAATTTCTACAGCGGCCATTTTGTCAATTACTTTCTTTCTTTTTTTTCGTGAAACATCCGCAAAAATAAGCTGACTTTCTGCTACTTTCGTAGTCAGTCTTTCATCAATCAGGATAACTTCAATACCAGCGATCATTTCTTCTAGCATTTTTTTGAAAGCAATGGAAATTTCACCACGCTCACCAATATCACCATTCATATGTTTAGGTAAACCTAAAATGATAGTATGAATATCATTCTGTTCGACCAGCTCTTTTACATGACGAGCACACGATGTATAATCGTTATCCTTAAAACGGAATGTTTCAACACCATGGGCCAGCATGCCTAATATATCAGACATGGCAATACCACATGTTCTTGAACCTAAATCCAAACCGAGAACTTTGTTCATTAGTCTTTCTCCATATAAGATTTTACTAATTCTTCAATGATTTCATCACGATCGACCTGCTGAATGATGTTTCTGGCATTCTTGTGTGACGAAATGTATGCAGGATCATTAGATATCAAATATCCTGCAATCTGATGAACAGCATTATATCCTCTTTCATTTAAAGCACTGATCACCGTTTTTAAATTGCTTTTGATCATTTCTCTTTTCATTTCTTCAGAACTAAAAATTCTTGTTTTTGTCATATCTTCCATCTAAATCACCTACTTTTCTAAATACAAAATTATTATACCTTAATTGTATGCAAATTACAAAATGTTTTTCAGCTCATCATGGATATTTGCAATCCTGTCATTAACAGCACATCCACCTTGAGCGAAATCTGGTTTTCCACCACCACGACCATCAACAACTTCATTGATAGCTTTAATGATCGTACCAGCTTTATACTGTGATAAAAGGTCCTTACTTACTGAAACGAAATATGAACATTTATCTTCAAAGCGTGAAACCAGTACAACGATACCATTTCCAATCTTATCTCTGAAGTCAAATACCAACTGTTTAGCTTTAGCATTTTCAAGCTGTTCTTCTACATATAAAACACGAACACCATTGATCATTTCAACATCGTTAGCTTTTTTAGCTGCGTTCATGGCATTGAGCTTAGATGATAGATCAGCAGCTTCTTTTTTTACATCTTTCAATTCCTGTACAGTTGCTTCTACCTTGCTGACAACATCTTTTCTGTTCTTGAGGTTAAGCACCTGAGCAATCTGATCTACTGTTTCTTTTTCATGAACTAATGCCTGATATGCAAGTTCACCGGTTCTAGCAACGATACGACGAATTCCACTACCAACAGATTCTTCACTTTCAATTTTAAATAATCCAATTTCACTGGAATTGTTGACATGGCATCCTCCACATAATTCTACTGAATAATTTCCAATGTTGACTACACGTACTACGTCACCATATTTTTCATCAAATAATGCCATTGCACCAGATTGTAAAGCTTCTTCTTTGCTCATGTTTTTGATATCTACAGCCATTCCCTTAAAAATGGCAGCATTCACTTTCTGATCAATAACTTTTAGCAGCTTAGCAGAGATCTTTTCAAAATGAGTAAAGTCAAAACGCAGCAGCTGATCATCTACATAAGAACCAGCCTGAGATATATGATCACCTAATACTTCCTGCAGAACTTTCTGCAAAAGATGAGTGGCACTGTGATTAGCAGTAATCTTTTTTCTTTTTTCCAGATCGATCATTAATGTCATCTGGTCACCAGTTCTGATCGTCCCTTTTTCTATATCAATAAGATGCATATGCTGTCCATTTGGAGCATTTAGAACATTAACAACTTTTGCTGTTGTATGATCATTGCAAAGCATACCAGTATCAGCACACTGACCACCCATTTCTGCATAGAACGGCGTAATATCAAAGGCAACTTCACCACAGTCTGAAAGCTCATTAACTTTACAGCCATTTTTAAAGACACCAGTAACTGTTGCGGTTATAGGTGCAGGATCATATGTAAACTTTGATTCCACTTTAAATTCCATTAAATCTGGTTTTTGACAGTTCATTGATTCAATATCATTACGTGCACAACGAGAACGTTCCTGCTGAATCTTCAGTTCTTCCTTGAATCCTTCTTCATCAACTTTGATCTTTGATTCGTCAGCAATTTCTACGGTCAGTTCAAATGGAAAACCATAGGTATCATAAAGTTTAAATGCATCTTTTCCACTGATGATGCCATCAGTATTTTTTTCAATCAAAGATTTAAGCAGTTTTTCTCCGTTAGCCAGGGTTTTATGGAAAGCTTCTTCTTCTTTTTTGACCATATCAGAAATAAAAGAAACTTTTTCTGGCAGATAATCATAAAATTCTTTCATGATATCACTAACTACCTGCACCAGATCATACATAAATGCTTTTTCAATACCAATCTGTTTACCATAGCGAACGGCACGACGTAAAATTCTTCTTAATACATAGCCACGACCAGCATTATCAAACATTGCACCATCAGCTAATGCAAAAGTAATAGTACGAATATGGTCAGCGATAACACGATAAGCCATGTAATTATCTTCATATTTAACATTAGCAATTTTTTCAGTAGCTTTGATAATTGGTAAGAAGAAATCTGTATCAAAGTTTGTATCTCCACCCTGGATGATGCTGGTAATACGTTCCAGCCCCATTCCAGTATCGATGTTTTTCTGTGGCAATTCTTCATATTCATCTCTTGATTTGCCTTCTTGTGAATTGTATTGAGAGAATACCAGATTCCATATTTCAATATAACGGTCGTTTTCCAATTCTTCATAGAACAGTTTGACTCCTAAACCATCAGGATCATATTTTTCTCCTCGGTCATAGAAAATTTCTGAATCAGGGCCACATGGACCTTCCCCTATTTCCCAGAAGTTTTCTGGTGTTTTTAACATATGGGCAGGATCAACTCCTTTTACATTGACCCAGTAGTTATAGGCTTCTTCATCATGATCATGAACAGTGATATAAAGTTTATCTTTATCGAATCCGATCCATTTTTCATCAGTGAGGAATTCCCAGGCAAAATCAATGGCTTCTTTTTTAAAATAATCACCAATCGAAAAGTTTCCTAACATTTCGAAAAAAGTATGATGTCTGGCAGTTTTCCCGACATTTTCAATATCATTTGTACGAATTGATTTTTGCGCATTTGTAATTCTTGGATTTTCAGGTTTTTGTGAACCATCAAAATATTTTTTTAAAGCTGCAACGCCGGCATTGATCCAAAGCAATGTTGGATCATCATTAGGAATCAGTGAATGACTTGGTTCTATTTTATGATCTTTGCTTTCAAAAAAATCCAAAAACATTTGTCTGACTTGATTTCCAGTTAATTGTTTCATTTTCTAATCTCCTTCTAAAATATAAAAAAGTCGTCCTGTTCTAGGAACGACTTAAGCGCGGTACCATCCTAGTTCATGTAAAATACATGCCCTTAATTTGACCTTAACGCAGTTTCACGGTAATGATTAATTACTCTCCAAAGTAGCTTTCCTGTAAGCTTTATAAACATTTACACCAGCCATGTTCTCTCTACAATAAAGACCTGCAGTACTTATCTTTTTCAACGATTTAACTGCATTATACATGAAAACAGGACAGTTTTCAATCATTAAATATATTTATCACTTACATCTTATCTTTAATTGTCTCAACAACTCGACATCCATATTCAGTTTCACTGAATAAAAGCGCTAATGAAGCCAGGGTCAGAGCCATGACAATATTATTTCTTCTCATGATATCACCTCTAATTAATTGTCCCCATCATCAAGAAAATCATACACGCTTAATTCTTTGTTTTGCTGGAGCCTTAAAGCCAGGGTAGTTTTTCGCCTTTCATCATGAAAATTAGAGATTCCATAAAGCAAGGCCTGCTGACTGCCTAAAATAAAAAGCGAACGTTTGGCACGGGTCAAGCCAGTATAAATCAGATTCCGCTTCAACATGATATGATAATCATTTAAGACAGTCATGATCACTATTTTAAACTCATTACCTTGCGATTTATGGATCGACATGCAGTAAGCATGCGTAATCGTAAAAAAATCCTGAGGTGTATACTCTACCAGACGCCCATCAAAATCGACGATCAATGTATCCTGCAAAAATTCAAAGCCATCTTTTAAACAGATTGCAGTCAGGATTCCAATATCACCATTATAAACATCATCTTCAGGTCGGTTCTTTAACTGTAAGATCTTGTCCTGTACGCGAAAAACTTTCCGTCCAATACGATATTCATCCTGTCCACAGGAAGGATTGAAAACTTCCTGTAAGGCTAAATTGAGATTATCAATACCGGCAATTCCCTGATACATCGGTGCCAGTACCTGGATATCGTTCATCGTATAGCCTTCACTGATGGCTTTTTTAACGATCATTACGACATTTTTAATGACTTCTGTATTCGCACATTGAAAAAAACTGATATCTTTATAGCGTTCAAAGACAGACATCATCATTTGCTGATGAATGATGTCATGAGCCAAAGTTATAATACCAGAATCACGACTTTGTCGATATATTTCATCGAGTTCAATAATATGAATGGCCTGAGAGTCAATCATATCTTTTAAAATTCGTCCCGGTGAAACAGAAGGCAGCTGATGATGATCACCGATCAGCAAAAGCTTATGACATTTACCGCTGGCTTTAAACAGATGGCTAAGCAGCAAACAGTCAACCATCGAAAACTCATCAATGATAATAATATCACTATCTAAAGGATTTTTTTCATTGACGGCAAATACATTCGAGTGCAGATCCCACTTCAGCTTGCGATGGATCGTACAGGCTTCAATGCCTGTGAGTTCAGTGAGCCTTTTAGCGGCTCTGCCAGTAGGTGCCAGTAAATCTATTTTTTCTTCCGGATATAACTGTCTATAGATTTTTAAGACAGCATTAACGATCGTTGTTTTACCTGTTCCTGGACCTCCTGTTAAAATCGTAACAGGATATTTCAGAAAGTAATCAATGACTTCCTTCTGTCTTTTTGAATAAACGATCCCCTTTTCACTTTCAAACTGTTTGAGCATTGATTCAACCATATTCTGATCATAATTTTCTTTAGGCAGCTGACTTAACTGTTGAATGTACTGTGCAATAAAGCATTCTCCATCATATAGATTGCTTTCATAATATCGGTTTTCTTCAAGAACGATACGACGGTCTTCAATCAGGCAAGACAGATAAGAGTCGAATGTTTCATCATCAATATTAAAAATGATTTTAAAGAACGCTTTTTTCATTTCATCATAATAAACAAAAGTACTTCCACTTTGAAAACAGAGCTGTTTTATGCTGTAAATAATGCCCGCTTTCATTCTTTCCGGTTCATCTGCTGAAAAACCTATTTTTAATGCCAGTTCATCTGCGGTTTTAAATCCGATACCATCAATATCATCAATAATACGATAAGGTGTGTTTTGCAGTACCTGTAAAGTTTTTTCTTTATATGTCGCCTGAATAAGTCCTAAATGGCGCATGGAAATACCATGACCCATAAAAAACTGCACAACTTCCTGATCAAAATCCTGAGATGTCAAAACATCATAAATCAGATCTCTTTTTGCTTCAGTCATACCTTTGATTAAATCAAGGTGATGTTTATCTTCCTTGATCAGTTCAAAAGTATCTTTTCCTAAAGCATCAACTATATGACCTGCCAGTACTTTACCTACACCTTTAAATAAAGGACTAGAGAGATATTTGATCATTTCATCTCTGTCTTGCGATAAAACAACTTCATAATGATCCATCTTAAACTGATTTCCATATTTAGGATGGATCTGAAAATCACCATAAAAGATATATTTGTCATAATCATTAAACTGCGACATATATCCGTTCATGACAAGATCATTATCTTCTTCTTCAACTTCGATAACTGCAACGATATAATGAGAAGATTCGCTATAATAGCGAACCTTTTTAATAAATCCAGTATATTCAAGCATTATAAATATTCCAGCTCTTTTCCCTGTTTATATACCTTTTCAATCGTCCCGCCACCCAGGCAGATTTCACCGTCATAAAAAACCGCTGCCTGACCAGGAGTTACGGCTTTAACCGGCTGGTCAAACTGTAAAGAAACCGTATGATCATCAATAAATGTCAACATGACAGGATTGTCTTTTTGACGATATCTGAATTTGGCCTGACAGTGAATAGGCTGATTCGGTTTAACAGATGGAATCCAGTTAACATCACTGATCAAAGCACCATCAGACATCAGCCATTCATTCTGGTCACCCTGACAAATATATAAAATATTATTATCATAATCTTTTCCTACAACAAACCAGGCATCTCCAGGACCACCAATACCTAAGCCTTTTCGTTGTCCAATTGTATAATACATGATACCAATATGATCACCAATAACCGCTTTAGATTCGATATCTACCATCTTTCCTGGTTTAGCAGGAATATAATTCTGTAAAAATTCCTTAAAAGCACGTTCACCAATAAAGCAGATACCAGTACTGTCTTTTTTATTAGCAACAGGCAAATCAAGATCTTTGGCAATCTGGCGAACTTCCTGTTTTGTAATCTGCCCTAATGGAAACAAAGAAGCCTGCAGCTGATGCTGGTTCAGCTGACAGAGAAAATACGTCTGATCTTTATTATGGTCAGTCCCTTTTAACATGATGGAATCTTTGCCTGGTTCATGTTTAACCTGTGCATAGTGTCCGGTTGCTATAAAATCTGCATCAAGTTCTTTAGCATAGTCAAGAAAAGCTTTAAACTTGATATGTTTATTACATAAAATATCAGGATTAGGCGTTCTGCCCTTAGCATATTCTTCAATAAAATAGGTGAAAACCTTATCCCAGTATTCTTTGATAAAATCGACTCTTTTAATTTCAATACCCAAATGTAAAGCAACAGCTTTTGCATCATTATAATCTTTTTCTTGAGGACAGATGTCATCATCAGTTGTTGGATTGCCTAAAATATCATTATTTAACTGGCTATCCCAATTACGCATAAATACACCGATTACTTCATATCCCTGTTTTTTTAAAAGATAAGCAGCCACAGCCGAATCAACCCCACCACTTAATCCTAAAACGACTCTCTTTTTCATAATCGTCCTCCTTTAGTCACTTTATTATAACATGATACAATAAAAAAACTAGACCTAAATAAAACCCCTAAAAGGGGTTTAAATTTAATCTTTTAATCGTGACATAGGCAGCATAGCAGCTCCAATTGCTCCACAGTCTTCAAGTTTAGCCTGCAGCATTGGAATATGTCCTCTCATACCTACATGAATCTTAGAATTAAACTGTTCAACCAGCTGATCCAGGAAGTAATCTTTAGATTTCATAACTCCACCACCTAATACAAAACAATGAGGATCAACTGTATGAGCGATATTAGCAAACATTGTAGCTAATTCTGAAATACATTCATCAACAATACTTTGTGCTTTTAAATTTCCTTCACTGGCAAGTCTAAATACATCACCTGCATGTGCTACTTTATCATCACCCAGTAAAGCTTTTCCTTTTCTGGTAATGGCAGTACCACTGGTTTCACCTTCAGCTGCACCTGGATTTAAAGCTCCAAATTTATAACCATTATTTTTTACGATAATATTTCCAATTTCTCCGGCATGTCCTCTACCACCAGAAACGAGTTTGCCATCAACAATAAAGGCACCACCAATTCCAGTAGAGATCGTTACGTAATAACATGTTGGATATTCCTTTCCAGCTCCCAGTATTGCTTCAGCCAATCCAGCAACGTTGGCATCATTATCAATGAATACTGGTAAATTGAATTTGTCAGCCAGTTTCTCACAAATTGGATAATTTTCGAATCCTGGTAAATTTGTTGCCATGATCATAGTTCCATTGACAACATCTACTGGTCCAGGAACACCAATTCCGATTCCTTCCACTCCATTTAAACCACCACAAACTGATGTGTCCAGCGAAGAAATCTGTCTGATGATCTTAGCACAAACATAATCTGGTCCATTTTCTCTTTCTGTAGAATCTTTCACTTCACTGTAAGTTTTTCCAGTTTCATCTACCAGCAGGGTTCTGACATTAGTTCCACCCAAATCAATACCGATATAATATTTCATTTTTATTCCTCCTATAAGCTACTTTCTATTATACTATAAAAGCGTTTTTTAGAAAACGCTCTCAAATAAACTTTTTTCAATTTGTTCAAACTGTTTTGGTACATTGCAGATAATTTCTTTTCCTTTAAGATATGATAACGAACCAAAAGGATCCTTAAAACAGATCTTATAAGCATGAAGCAACTGATGATTCAAACCAAATTTCTGTTTCAGCTGTCGATTCAGCTGGAAATCGCCATATTTTCGATCACCAATGACCGGATGAGAAATTCCAGATAAATGAATTCTAATCTGATGCATTCTGCCTGTAACGATTTTAACCTGAAGCAAAGTAAAATCATTATTCCATTGCATTGGCTCAACAATAGTTTTCATATAAAGAGCCTGAGGATCATCTTTTTTTACAAACTGAACCCGATCTTCATTTTCAAGTTTTTTAATATAGCCCACCAGTTCTCTGTTTTCTTTGAGACACCCATGACAGATCGTCAGATAGGTTTTTTCAATATGGTGACGTTTTTTCATCATTTCGTTGAGATCCTGCATTGCCTGTAAAGTCTTTCCAAAGATCACGATTCCACTGGTATTACGATCAAGACGATGGACCGGTCCCGGCATAAAAGTACTTGTACGATCAAGTTCCAGTTCCCCTTTTTCTTTTAGATAACTTAACACCTGATTGGATAGCGTATTGACGCTTTCGTGAGCATCACCATGAACCAGCAAACCAGCTGGCTTATCTACAATTAGAACATGATGATCTTCATATAAAACTTTAAATTCTTTCTTTAAAGAAAATATATCTTTTTCCTGAGTGAATTCCTGAAACTTATCCTCATAAAGAAACATTTCAAGAATATCATTTTCCTGTAGAATATATCGTTCATTGACTTTTTTGCCATTGATCTTCACATCTTTATTCCTGATCATTTTATAAATAAAATTACTTGGCGCCTGACAGAGCAGTTTTTTTAAATATTTGTCTATTCTCTGATTAGCGTCGTTTTTTCTGATAACTAATTTTTTCATTTATTTTCACCTGCTCCATTATAACATATTGTCGTAAAAGTTCGCCCGATTTTTTTATGAAACCCTTTACATTTTGGCTTCTTATGATATAATTTAATTGTTAGGTGATGCACATTCACTTTAACGTACCCCCTATTATCATCCTTACGTGAATAATATTTTTAAAAAAGTATGCACCCCCGCATACTTTTTTATTTACAACCAAAATAATTAAAACTATACTTGAAATAAGGAGGTATGTATGGAAAAACAAATTTCTAGTCAGACAGTTTTTCAGGGAAAGATCATTACTGTCTATCATGATGAAGTGGAGTGTCAAAATGGCTTAATGGCAAAAAGAGAAATTGTGCGACACCACGGTGGAGTTGGGATTCTTGCAATTATTGATGATCATATAATCCTGGTTAAACAGTATCGTTATGCTTATGGTGAAGAAACAATAGAAATTCCAGCTGGAAAACTCGAAGCCAATGAAGCCAGCGATCTGGCCGGTCAGCGTGAGCTGGAAGAAGAAACAGGATACAGCTGTCAACGTCTGGTCCCTGTAACCAATATATATCCAACACCTGGTTATTGTGATGAGGTTATTCATTTATATCAGGCAGAGGAACTGTATCAAAAAGAAAATCCTCTATCTGGCGATGAGGATGAATTCATCAACGTAATCTTGATACCTATTGATGAAGCTTATCAAATGGTCATGAATCAGCAAATCAAAGATTCTAAAACAGTAATAGCTATTATGAAAGCCTATATTGACAAACATATAAAATAAAAAAAACTGCTTACGCAGTTATTTTTTTATTGGCGGTCTGGACGGGACTCGAACCCGCGACCTCCGCCGTGACAGGGCGGCATTCTAACCAACTGAACTACCAGACCAATAAATAATGGCGGAGACAGAGGGATTTGAACCCTCGCGCCAGTTTCCCGACCTACACCCTTAGCAGGGGCGCCTCTTCAGCCTCTTGAGTATGTCTCCATTGGTTGCTCATATATAATAGCATACATCAAATATCATTGCAATAAAAAATAGCATAAATTTTAATTTTATGCTATTTCTTTTCTATTAAAGCGATAAATGATCATACGAGCGACTGAAATCCAAATAAAATTAAAGATGACTGAAAGCAATGATAGTGATGCCATCGTTGACAATGTAGAATTATGATATACAAACTGCTCATAATTTGGAAATGCCGGCACAAAAAGATGTACCCCATTAAATATCAGACCAAACAGGGTATTCACAATAGATATATAAAATGTGTATATGTAATTGACGATTTGAGCAAATAACGATGTTCCCTCTAAGCTATCGGCAAACAGCAAATTAAACATAATAGCTACTAAAACTATGATCATTGCCAATAAAAAATTAAATAAAATATTCATGATCAGATTTACGATTCCATTTTCTTCTTCAGTTTCAGTTTCTGACTGATCACTAGCAACGTTGTCGGTTTCTTTGTCTTTTTTAGCTTCACCGTTTATAATATCCATAAGTTCATTCATTCTTTGAGGATCATATGATGTTGCTCCAGAAAGAATAAAAGTATCACTGTTTTTCATACTAGTTTGATTAATGTTGCGCATGATATTTTGAACTTTCTGTTCACTATCAGCTTGCACAGTACCTGCTTTTTCATTTTGAACTGACGCTGGTACAACTTCGTCTTCATCATCAAATTCAAAAAATATTTTCTGACGCCGAGAAAAACGATCAGAAATTTCCTGTTTGTTGAGCAAATCTATAAAATAATCATAGGTTTTATTAACCAGAGCAATTAACTGATCATCATTTTGATACTTATCCAGCAATTTATTTTTTGTAGCATAAAGTGTATCTCTGTCCATATCAGCATTCATTCCCAAAATAGGTGAAAACATTTCCATGCTGTCATACTTTGAAAATAAAAACACATTCATGATTTCAAAATAATTTTTAACAACTTTATATACACAGGCACGAATCGTATCGTTGGCTGGAGCTAAATCCGGCATATAGATAACATTAGCATACATATTTAAAGCAGCTTCAACCATTGATTCAAAGTTAGCTACTACCAAAGTATGACGTGGGTCAACATTTAGCTGCTGACAGATTACAGTCAAAACATCCTGATGAGGCAACGGTAAAAGCTGACTGTCACCACCAATTAAAAAATCTATTTTACTGTAAAGCTCAGTTAACTGCAGATATTGCATCGCTCTTTTTGATTTATGGGTTGTGTAAACTGCAATTTTTATATTTTTCTGCAGACAGTACTGAATAAACTCATCAACTCCTTCTCTTTTGATCTGGGGTTTGAGTTTAACATATTCAAACAGATCTTTTTCTACCATTTTATTATATTCTCTGGCACTAATAATATCCTGAACAGGTGATTTATCATACATTGTTTTCATACTGCCAAGCATAAATGAAAACTGTTCTTTGGAAATTGTTTTATTATAAGATTCGCAGGTGCGCTTAAAATAATTGTATCTTAAACGATTTAAATCCAGTAATCCTCCATCTAGTGTTAAAATAACCAATTGAATGTTATCTACGTTTTGACTATAAAACATCCCTCTCACCTCTAGCTCACATTATAACACATTTCAAATAAAAATCCTTGATTTTCATATAAAATTATTATAGAATATCTTTGTCACCTCTCCGTAGCTCAGCTGGCAGAGCATCTGACTCTTAATCAGAGGGTCCACGGTTCGATCCCGTGCGGGGAGACCATTGAAATATACGCTTAGAATCGAAAATGTTTGATTCTAAGCGTTTTTTTTGCATTTCAGATACAATTTTCGCCTTGTTAATATTAAAACGTATTAAACCGTATTAAATTGTATTAAATGATGTCAAAAAGTTGTCAGAAATTTTTAAAAAAATCGAAAAAAGTCACACAATAAAAAAATTTCAAATCAGTTAATAAAAATACCAAAAAATATATATAAAAATATGTCCAAAAAAATGTAAATACACATGTAACAATACATGAACAAAAAATATATGAAACAAAGGATAGTAACGACAAAATCATAATACAGAATTTTATAAAAAATACCATTTAATAATATTTATGATTTTTACAAATTAAAGAACAATTTTCATGTAAAAAACTGGTTAATTTCCATTAGAAATTTATACTCAAATTACGCTATCCAGTGTAAATAATTCATTTACAAAATATACAAATAGTTCTTATTCAAGAACGATGTTGCGATGATCCCGCAAAAAAATCAAAGATATTTGCCAACTAGAATATCAAGATATTTTTACAAAAAATGATCTGTTTTATACAGATACTGTCTTTTAAACGTTCATTATATAAAAATATTCCTATGAACCAAATCTTCTTTTCAGCCATGCATCAAGCTTACTGGTATCGATTTTCCAAGTACTTTTCTTTCCAGGAACCTTATATACAGGAATTCCTCTCATCTGACAGTAACAAGGTATCAGTTCAGATATGGTCATGTATTTTTTTGGATCATCGGATGATTACACCAGCAGATCACCTCACCTCTTTATTTATTTTCATCCTTATTATATAAATGTCACCGTTTTTGGCATCTTACATCTGGGATTTTTTATATATCATAAATTCTACAGCTTATTGTGATCTTTAAGCCACAGTTTAAATTTGTTTTGTTTCACCTGTTCCAACAGTTATTAAAATTAATTAACTATCATTTTAACAGTGATCTTATTATCATATCGGCTTTGTTTTCCAAAACCAGGAATCCTTAGTAAATATTATTCTATACGTCTGCTATAAACCTATCGAACATCTTCATAAATAAAGATAAAAACTGCATCATTGAATTTATAATCTCCAACAAAATAGATTTGAAAATCTAATGGAGGCTAGCCACTTTAAAAATCATCAAATATAATGAGTTTAAATAATGATTAACAAGTTCATAAACAACATATTACTTTCCAATAATAAAAGATACCCTAAGGTATCTTTAAAGCATAATAATTATTGTTGCAATTAAATTATTCAGCATATGAACGATCATTGGTGCAACGATCGTTTTTCTTTTTTCATAGACAAAAGAATATGCAAATCCCATACCACCATAGGATAAAAGATAAACTAACTGAGTAAAATCACCAGCAAACAATCCCTGATAAATATGGATAAAACCAAAACAGAACGCAGAAATAAAATGAGCTAAATAAATATTATACTGACGAAATGATCTAAATACCAATCCTCTAAAAATAAGTTCCTCTACAATTGGCGCAAACACAATGGCCTGAATAGCCATGAGAAGAAAACTATTTTCTATCAGACTTTCAAATAAAAGCTGATTAGAAGCACTGTCTGATGTACCAAGAAACAAAATAATCAGAATATTTGCCAGATAAGAAATCAGATAATTGATCCCCAGCCCCGCAGTTGCTGACCATAAAATATTTTTAGACAGATTCTGTTTAAACTTTCTAATATTATCTATAAAAAAATCTTTAAACAGAACGACAGCAAAAATCATAGAAACCAATGTACTGAAAAAATTTAAATAAATGTTAATCGTGTAAATATCCAGCACTTTGACATATTTAACAAAAAAATATAATCCTGCTTCAACAAGCGTTGGTGTAATATACAAATAAGTTGGTAACAGTAAAATAAATCCAATGGCTTTTTGTTTACCATTTAATCGCCCAGCAAATTCTAAATCCATAATGTCATCCCTTCGTTATGTTAAGGTACAAAGACCATTTAGTAATTATATATGGACATTATAACAAAAAAATGACAATTATGAAATCTATTTCAGTCCCAGACTGGTTTTAATAGCATTATTTACTTTGTTCATAAAGTAATCATTGAGACGACCCAGTTTTTCCTGAAACCTCACTTTATCGATGGTACGAATCTGTTCCAAGAGAATAACTGATTTTTTTTCTAAAGAATCACATTGAATAACAACATGTGTCGGAATAGGATTTTTTGTCAGTTTTGAAGAAATCGGTGCAACTATAACTGTTGTAGAAAATTTATTTCCTTTATTATTCTGTAAAACCAGTACTGGTCTTAATCCACCCTGTTCACTGCCTACAACTGGTGAAAGATCAGCATAATATATATCTCCCCTGCTAATCATGATATAACCTCCTAAATTATTCTATGTTAAAAAAAGAAAAGTTATTCTTATTTCATTTATATTATGCTATTTTTATGATATGATAATTGGAGATTAAAGGAGAATGAACAATGATAAAAGCGATTATTTTTGATATGGACGGATTAATGATAGATAGTGAAAGAGTCACTTTCGAAGGATATCAGGAAATGCTGAAGAAAATGAATCTGACAATGACTGAAGATTTCTATATCACCCTTTTAGGTAAGCCAATCAAAGGCATCTATCAGCGATTTTACGATGTCTATGGTAAAGATTTCCCGATTGAAACAGTTATTAAAGACGTTCATGAATATATGGCAGTACGCTTTGAAAAAGAAGGAGTGCCATTAAAAAAAGGATTAGTACCTTTATTGAAATATCTTAAAGCCAATAATTATAAAACGATTGTAGCTACTTCCAGCAACAGAGATCGTGTTGACAACATTCTAAAGTCGGCAGACATTGAAAAATATTTTGATGATTCAATCTGCGGTGATGAAGTCAGCAAAGGAAAACCTAATCCAGAAGTATTTTTGAAATCATGTCAGAAACTAGGTGTACAAAATGATGAAGCTATTGTTTTAGAAGATTCAGAGGCAGGAATACAGGCTAGTGCTGCTGCTGACATCAAAGTTATCTGTATCCCTGACATGAAATATCCAGAACCTGAATTTGCCCAAAAAACATATAAGATCTGTCAGGATTTAGATGAAGTTGCTAACTTTATTAAATCACTATAAAAAGCCATGATCATGGCTTTTTTATTAGCTGATAAATCAGCTTTATAACGCGCTCAATATTTTTGCCATCCTGATACCTGAAAAATGTATTCTTAAACGCATTAACATCGTATGAAAGTGGTTTGGCAATCGCACTTATCAATTCTTCTTCGTTTTGACAAATTGCCCCAGGTAATTTTTTATAATCAACAAAGCATCCTACATCACTTAAATATTCCTTTAAATCCGGAACAAAGAAACACATCGTTCGATTCAGCAAGGAATAATCAAAAATAATTGATGAAAAATCTGATATCAATACATCACTAACCGTAAACAGTTCATGAGTATCTTCATGATTCATATTAATGATACGATCATGGTTGGCTAGTAAATGGTTTTTAAGCAACGGATGAAATTTATAAATAAGAATATATTCTTCACCTAAAGCTTCTACAGTTTTTATGGCATCAAAATCCACGGCATGAAAACCTTTATAAATATTCCCTCTAAAAGTAGGAGCATAAAGAATAACTTTTTTATCACGCAGTTGAGGATATTTGCGGTATAGTTTTTCTTTAGTCTGTTCAATAAATTCATTCTGACAAAGATGATCAACACGTGGCATTCCCGTAGTTATCACCTTATCTTCAGCTACCGCAAAAGCCTCACTATAGGGTTTTTTCCAGTAATCGCTGTTGGAAATAACGTAATCATAATTTCTGATCGGATACTCTCTGTTAATGGCATTACCAAATTTTTTGATAGCACCACAGGCATGCCATACCTGAATGACCTTGACCCCTTTTCTTTTAAAACGGGAAATAACATAATTATTATCTCTAATTAAAACAACTTGCGATGTATTGATCACGATAATCTGTCTGAAACAGTTTAACATATATAAAAAATCCTGAATCAGATTATTTTTATCATAACCAATAAGAACTTTTTTTATTTTCAGATGAGGATCGTGACGTAATCGTTCATAGATTAAAAGCAAATCTGATTCCAGATGCTGAGATTCAAGCGAAACAAAAGCTATCTGATCCTTTCTTATTTTCATGAATCTGACAAAGAAAAAAGGCACACTTAAAAGAATATTTAAAACTATTTTCTCTATTTTTTTCATAAAATCACCTGTTAAAGACAATATCTACAACACGCTCGCTGGCATGTCCATCTTCATGATTATTAAATCGAGCATTAAATGAACTCAAACGCTGATAATCATATGGTTTTTTAATTTCAGACAGCAGTTCATCTTCGTCTTCAATAATTTTGCCTGGAAGATCATGATATATATCCAGATAAAATCCTCTTAACTGATCTCGATAGGTTTTTAAATCATACATATAAAAATAAATTGGTCGATTTAAAATAGCATAGTCAAAAAATACACTTGAGTAATCAGTAATCAAACCATCAGAAATAATATAAAGACTTCGTATATCTTCTTCCGGTTCAACAAAATAGACAAAACCTTTAAATCGATCAATATCAAAATCATTGACGATCAGATAATGCGGTTTAAAAATAATGACATACTCATCCTGCAGCATCTGCTGCCATTTTTCAAAATGAACTTCCAGCTTAAAAGTATAGCCTTTAGCTACATATGAATTATCACGCCAGGTTGGTGCATAAAGCAGTACCTTTTTATCTGCTGGTAGCTGTAGGTGAGCTTTGATCTGCTCCACCTGCTGAGAAGTAAAAGTTGAAAGCAGATCATTACGCGGATAGCCGGTTTCAATCAGACGTTCTCTATTAATACGAAAAGCACTTTGAAAAACCTCAGTAGTAAATGCGCTGGGAGAAATCATGTAGTTATATTTTTCAACATCAACACGATAAGTTTCATGCATCATATCTTCATTCATACCGCTGCGATAAAATGTAGTTCCTTCAGGAACTTCAATATCATATGCCAGTTTTTTTAACGGCGTCCCATGCCAGGTTTGCAGATAAATCTGATTTTTCTTTTTTAAAACATACATTGGCAGTTTACAGTTAACGATCCAGTAATGACTGCGCGCAAGATAAAAGAAATAAGGTATAGAAAAATATTCGATGATTTTTGCACCTGGAATATCAATCTTTTTTTGACGATGATGTTTGATTGCCCAAATAAAACGATAGTCTTTAAAACGCTCCTGTTGGATCATATACTCATAAAGTGAACGGGGATTATCGGTATATCCTCGACCATGAAAAGCAATAAATAATACAGTTTTTTGATGAATCGGTATCAGGCGATAAGTCAGTTTATATAAGCTTCTGATTGTTTTGCCAATCACATTTTTAATAAATCTAATCATCATTTCCCTCCTTACAAAAATAAGGGGATGATCCCCTTATTTAAAAACCGCTTCAACAGCTCTTTGTGAAGCATGACCATCATCAATCGAACAGAATCTGTCATAAAACTGCTGATAGCGTTCTTCATATTTGGCATTCATCTCATCGATATTAATGATTGTATCAATAACCTCCTGTGTAGAATAAACCAAAGGACCAGGCAGTTCTTTTTCCATATCAATGTAAAAACCACGTAATACATCACGATATTTATCTATATCATATGTATAGAACAGCATTGGACGTTTTAAATTGGCAAAATCAAAAAATACACTGGAATAATCGGTAATACAAATATCTGAAATCAGATAAATTTCTGTTATATCATCATATTTACTCAGATTAAATGCAAAATCTTCTAGTCCTGTTACATCAATCTTATCTGCAATATAATGATGAGTTCGTAATAAAACCACGTATTTATCACCTAAGTACTGTTTCATTAATTCCAGATCCAGCTTTAATTTGAATTTATACTGACCCTTGCCATAATATTCATCATCACGCCAGGTTGGTGCATAAAGAATCGTCTTTTTATCATTTGGAATACCCAGCTTTTCACGAAGATTTTTAGCAATTTCATCCTTGTTATCTGCATACATTAAATCATTGCGTGGATATCCGATTTCCAGCATTTTTCCATTTGTATACATAAAACAGCTTTTAAATATATCACTGGAAAAACGATTTGCCGCAATCAGATAATCCCATTCCTGTTTTTGACGATAGAATTGTGCTTTATATGTTGGAGAAGCAGCTGTAACCTCTTCCTGATCAAATGCCAGACGTTTTAATGGAGTACCATGCCAGGTTTCCAGAAACACCTGTCCTTCACGTTTTCTAAACCATAATGGCTGTCGAATATTAAAAACAAAATATTTTGATTTAGCTAAATAATAAGCATATTTTCGCGTAAATCTTTTCACCTTGATTCCATCATATGGCAGTTTTGTTTTTTTATCATTCAGTACCCATATAAACTTATATTTTCCAGGATAATTTTTAGCTAAATACTCATAAATATATTTAGGTGAATCAGCGTAGCTTTTTCCCATAAAAGTTTCAAACATGACCCAGTTTTCTTCTATCGGTTCATTGATATATTTATGACGATACAAATATTTGTTCATTTCATTTTTATTTTTTATTATTCTTTTGAGCTTGCTTTTAGCCAGATGTCTGGCAATCACTTTTTGAGTATTATCCAGATCTCGTGACTTAGCCAGTTTTATCATTTTTCTTTGATAACCTGACATCTGTTTTAAAAGATCCTGACGAATATCATCAAGTATATCACACATAATGACAAAACGTTCCTGTCGCCAGTAGTCATTTTTAGAACGACGTATTCTTTTAGCAAAATAGTTAGTATAGTATTTAACGATCTTAGAATCCAGATAATAGCGCAGACGACTGTCTTCATCAGTTAATGAAATAGCATAACGATAAGCTTCGATAAATTCGGCAAATTTATTTTCATCTTTGATTTGTGTCAATGCTGGTGTATTAATAGGATCGTTATGTTTTCTTTTCACATAGAGTGCATCCTGACTATAGACGATCACATGCCCGTATTTTACCAGTTCTACAACAAATGATAAATCACTGTAATATTGAAACTGTTTTTGAAAACGTAAATGATGATCATCAATCACCTTTTTTGAAATCAGAACATTTAAGACCGATATATTTTTCAAACCACGACGCGAACGAATCAGCCAGTCGATACGACGCTGTTCGTCAGCGTTTTCCAGCTCACTGTAATCCTTGTCAATAAATTTTGTATTACGGTCACGGTCTTTATCTTTCAAATCAAGTTCTTCATTTTTTTCCTTTCCCATAGTTTCAAAAACCTGTTTTTTAAACCATGAAATCCATCTTTTCCCGATAGCCAGATCAGCGCCTTGGCTAATCATATCATGACAAAGTGTTGACAGACTTTCTGGCATCAGATAGTCATCACTATCCAGAAAATAAACATAATCCCCAGTAGCTTCATCTAATCCTAAATTTCTTTTAGCTGCAACGTTGGTATCACCTGGAGCTAAGATTATTTTTAGATTAATATATTTCTGATACTGATTAATGAGTTCGTTGATGGCTTCATCATACTGATCGATGATCAGTAAAGTTTCCAGATCATCCAAATTCTGATCTTTTAGACTTTCCAGACAGTCTGAAAGATAATGATAATAGCCATCAAATGGTATGATTACACTTACTTTCATTAAATATCACCTCAACATTACATATTATCTTTAAGATCATCCTTGATCTTAGTAGTCGAAATACCTTCAGTACGTGGCAAATAGACAACTTCACAATAATCCTTTAGAAAATCAAATTGACCTTTCCAGTCATCACCCATGACAAAAACATCTACATCATGTTCTTTTACATCACGAATTTTCTGATCCCACGATTCTTCAAAAATAACTTCATCAACATAGCGAATTGCTTCTAATATAGCTTTTCGGTCAACATCTTTATGATAGGCCTTTTTACCTTTAATAGCATTAAAGGCATCACTGCTGACAGCAACGATGAGATAGTCACCTAAAGCCTTTGCCCTTTTTAAAATATTTAAATGACCTACATGAAACAAATCGAATGTCCCATACGTAATTACTTTTTTCATTGTAAATCTCCTATCGCTTTAATCTATCCAGAATTCTTTCCCATTTACTGATTTTAGGATTCTGCAGAATTCTTTTTGCAAATTTTTCATCATTATACTTCTTTTTTTCTTTTTTCTTTAAACTGTTATAAAAATCAACATATTCTCCATATTCATCACAAACCTCATTGACATCGCCATAGCGTCGTAATTCTCCACCTTCGATCCACATTGCTTTTTGACAGAAATCACGAACCTGCGGCAATGAGTGCGAAATAAAGATAATTGTTTTCCCTTCTTTTTTTAACTCATTCATCTTGTTCAGACATTTTTGTGCAAAACCTTTATCGCCAACCGATAATGCTTCATCGACAATAATGATGTCAGGATCAAGATAGAGAGAAATAGAAAAACCTAATCTTGACTTCATCCCACTTGAATATTTTTTTACAGGCTGATACAAAAAATCACCTAATTCTGCAAATTCAATAACACCTTCTGTAATTTCCTGAATACGTTTTTTTGTCAGCCCCAGTAAAGCACCTTTTACATTAATATTTTCCAGACCAGTTAACTGCATATTTAAACCAGTATTAATTGCAACCAAGGCCTGTTCGCCGTGAATATCCATAGATCCTTCATCAATCTGTGAAATACCTGCCAGAATCAATGATAATGTCGATTTTCCTGAACCATTGGTTCCTAAAATTCCTACAACCTCACCTTTTGGAATTTCAAAGGAAATATCTTTTAATGCATAAAAACGCTGAGTTACAGAACTTTTTGATTTTCCATCATTTTTTTTATTCAGTTTATATATTTTTGAAACATGTTCAAACTTAATTGCATAATCTTCCATCTTTACCACCTAAATCAAATCAATAAACTTATGTTTAAATTTATACATCAAAGTACTTCCTATAGCAAAAACAACTATGACAAACACCCAGAAAAACAGCATTTGTTTACCATAATACATAATTCCATGATGATATAAAAAACAGTCTCTATAACCACAGACAATATAATAAATAGGATTAGCTTTCATCATATAACGTATAGGCAGCATCCAGTCTTTATTCAGTCTGGAAATAGGCCACAAAATAGGTGTTAAATAAAGCAGCAGTCTCATACAGGCCAGAATCAGTTTTTTGGTATCACGTGCCAGCATATTTAAAACTGACGTGATCATTGCCAGTGAAACAGTCAGACAGATAGCTGCAAAAAGATAATAAAACAGTTCCAGCCAATAGAGTGATGGCATCACTCCTTGAGTGAGTAAAAATATAATCAGCAAAATCATCAGACAGAAATGATTAAACAGTTCTTTTCCAACGACTGTTGCTGGTAAGACTGATACGGGAAATTTCATTTTGGTAATAACATTACGTTTAGAATAGATTGCATTTGCTCCATTAGTAATACATGGACTGATAAAAAACCAGACAACCATACCACAAAGCATCCATTGAATAAAAGGAATATGATCGACCGATTTACGTTCTAAGACAATCCCAAAGACAAAATAATAGGTGATGATCTGGATAGCAGGATTGGCAAAATTCCAGAAAACACCCAGTCTTGAATCTCTCATATCTGATAACAGTTCATATTTCGCAATACAGTATATACGATAAACATTATTAAAATTTTCCTGTAAAACGAATTTAATACTTTTAAACATTCTTTAACCTCCAACGGTATCTTTTCATAGCTTTACTCCTATATCATACCACTATTTTAATTAAATAAAAACAAAAAGCAACACTCAGCCCTATATATCTCCTTAAATTTTAAGAAAACAAATTACTTGTACATCGATTTAGAAAATGATATTATTGAACAATAAAAGATAACAGTAAAGGAGGAAAATTCATGTATTGTTATAACTGCGGAAATGAGATACAGCCTGGCCAGGTATACTGTACGAGATGTGGAAGCCAGGTCGGACAGAAAAAGCAAACTGCATCAGATGACGCTGTAAAAGACAGCGTAAAAAAAGGGATGCATGATTTCACTTCCACGATCAACAGTCTTGCCGGAGAAGGTGGAGATGTAGATATCGATTTGGGTGTGTTATTTTCACAGGTATTTCAACCCCATACCAAAGAAGAACAGGAAGAACTGTTTATTTGTGGTACAAAAAATACAACCCCAAAAGAATCAGAAATCTTGGATGAATGGCCTAAACCTTGGCTTTATATGCGCGTTTTGGCTGTTTTGGCAATTACTTTTGTCTGTCTGCTGTTTATTAGCACGGTATTTAATAATACTAACGGTTTACCAGGAACAATTTTTGTAGGAGCAATGACCATTCCTTTTGCCCTGGTCGTATTTTTCTGGGAAACAAATGCACCAAGAAATATTTCTTTGATTGAAGTTGTTAAACTGTTTTTTTTAGGTGGAGCACTATCACTGGTTTCCACTTTGATCTTATATGCGGTCATTGAAGTTAGAGAACTTGATTACATTGGTGCCATTCTGGTAGGAATTTGCGAAGAAATTGGAAAAGGTATTATCATTTATCAGTTTCTTAAAGCAAAACAATACCGTTATATTCTTAATGGACTACTGATTGGCGCATGTATCGGTGCAGGTTTTGCTGTATTTGAAACTGCAGGTTATGCTTTTAATTATCTGCTTGCTTATGGTACTGGGCAAATGTTTGATGTTTTAATGCTGCGAGGAATTTTATCTTTAGGTGGACATGTTGTCTGGTCTGCCATGGTGGGTGGCGGAATCGTCATCGCTAAAACCAAGAATAATGCATTAATACAATTTATGGCTATTGCCATTGTCTTACATGCTATATGGGATATGCCGATTCATTTTGGCAGTGAATTTTATCTGGTACAGATTACCTTAACAGTCATTGCCTGGATCATAATCTTAACATTGATATCTTCAGGATTGAAACAGGTCAAACGTATCTCAAACTATTATAAAAATCTCGGTCAAAAAAAATAAGAGTCAGTCTTTCAAAACTGTCTCTTATTTTTCTTTTTCATTTTGATAAATATTTTCATAACATTGCTGACACAGCTGTCCAGCACCGTAAATATAAAACTGTCGACAGTCAATATGCTGTTGACGATAATAAGGAGTTTCTTTTTTGCATATGATACAATATTCTTTATCATCTTTGATTTTCATAACGGTCTCCTGTATTTGATCTATATTTTATATTGTATTCAATATGCAGATAAATATACAGTTAAATAACTTTAAACTCCATCCATTTATGCGATCTGTAACGCCAATAGAAAATAATTCCCCTTATGCTCCAGTCCAGACACATCGCCAAAGCAATACCAATAACTCCCATATTGAGATAAATGGCAAATATCATCGAAAAAATGAGTCGGGCAAAAACTGTTGAAGCAATCGATACGATCATCGTAAATTTGACATCTCCTGCTGCTCTTAAACCATTGCTAAGCGGTCCTGAAAATGGAAACGCAACTGTATTAAACAGATTATGAATGATAACCAGCATAATGACCAGCTGTTTTGTTTCATCAGCCAATGCGTAAAACTGCATAAAGACTGGAGTAACAGCCAAAACGAAAAGATTCCAGCCAATAGAAAGAACCAGGGTCCATTTGGTCAGCTTTTTAAAATAATAGACAGCCTCATCCTGGCGACTTGCTCCCATGCACTGTCCAATGACAGTAATAAATACTGGAGCCATGGCTGATCCGATTAATGCTGCCAGTGACCAGATACTTTGAGCCACACCATTAGCAGCAATCTGATAAGTCCCAAACATCGCTACAACACTGCTTAATGCAACTTTAACCAGCTGAAATATACCATTTTCTAAACCGTTTGGAACTGCGATATTAAGGATTTTTTTCAAAAGTTTTAAATCAACATGAAAAAGCCAGCGTTTTAGATAATGTGCTTCATATTTCTGATCAAAAAGCATTACAGTTATCACCACTGCACTAAAAGCACGCGAAAGCAATGAAGGATAAGCGACTCCAGCAACGCCCATATGCAAAACAAATACTCCAATAACATTGCCCACAACATTAATAATATTAGCTAAAATAGAAATATACATAGTTGTACTGGTTTTTCCCATGCTGCGATACATAGCAGCTCCTGCATTATATACAGCTAAAAAAGGATAAGAATAAGCTGATATACGTAAATATGTCATACAGGCGTCCATGACTTCCTGACTTACTCTTCCAAACAGCAAAGTCAAAAGACTTTGTGCAAATAGCAGAACCAGGATTGATAAAACAATTGAAAACACAATAGAAAACATCAGCAGCTGACTCGATGACTTCACAGTGTTTTTCTGATCATCATGACCTAAATACTGACTGATGACAACTGCTCCTCCAGAAGCCAAAGCTGTAAAAAGATAAATAAAAATTGTATTAAAACTATTGACTAAAGACACTCCAGAAACTGCCGATTCACCAACATAACTGACAATAAATGTATCAGCTATTCCTACCAGCATGATCAGCAGCTGTTCAAAAAATAAAGGAATGATCATTTTTTTGAGATCCTGATTTGAAAACATAATTCAATGCCACCTTTCTTGTCATCTTTATTATATTTTTCTGTCACAATCATTTCCAATACTTATATTCAATTACTTATAATGCTTAACAGGTATGATAAATTACGTTTATCATTTATTCAAAAAAAGATTTCTAAACATTTGATGATGTAATAGAAATCTTATGATATTTATATGTTTTTCTGATCATCTCTGACTATTCATTGACGGTAAGTCGAATCAATCCCTATTGCTCCTAACGGTGCAGTCACAAGGATGCCCAGCACCGCTACAGCCAAGACAATCGATCCACACGGTAAGCCCTGAGCTAAAGCCACTCCACCAATAGCAGCCTGAACCGTTGCTTTGGGCATGTAGGCAATAACACAAAACAGTCGTTCTTTAAAGTTGAGTGAAGTTTTAAGAAGACACACTTCAACCCCAATTCCTCTGGCAAGCAATGCCGCGAAGATCATTACTAATGCTTTAATTCCAGCATGTAAAATATAGCGAATATCTACTGCACTTCCCACCAGAACAAATAAGATCACTTCTGCAGCAATCCACAGTTTTCCAAATTTTTCTGAAAGACGTTTGGATACAAAGCCAACACTTTGATATGTTAAAACGCAGGCCATCGCAATGACAGCCAGCAATCCCGATACCGATATCATCGGTTTCAGCCACGTCTCAAGTGCCACCAGCATAAACGAAACCCCTAGCACAATAACAACTTTCATGCTGTTTCTGATATAATGTTTTTGGATATACGCTCTTTCAAAAAAATGAGACAATATCATTCCTGCTCCACTTCCTGCAAGAATCCCCAATACGATCGATACTGGCACATTTAAAAAATCTGTCATATGAATCGCGCCACCTTGTGCCATAGTCAAAAAAGTAGTAAATAAAACGATGACATAGATATCATCACAAGAAGCACCTGCCATGATCATTTGCGGTATGCCTTTTTTTGTTCCATAACCGCGATCAATCAGTTCAACCATTCTAGGAACAACGACAGCTGGTGATACAGCTGATAACACTGCTCCCATGACAGCAGCTTCAATATGGGTAATACCTAACAAATATGGAGCAATCATCATTTAGGCAATTATTTCTAAAGAAGCAGGCAAAAATGTCATGAAAACAGCTGGTCTTCCTACTTTTTTAAGATCTTCCAGATTAAGAGATAAACCTGCTTTAATTAAGATTATGATCAATGCCATTTCTCTTAAATCAGCAGAAATCATCAAAATAGACTCATCTAAAAGATTCAAAACATACGGTCCCAATATGATCCCTGTAAACAGCATGCCAATAATACGTGGCAGCTTTAAACGCTGACAAAGCGCAGCTAAGGCTAACCCAGCCAAGAAAATAAAAGATAATGATGTTAACATAATATTCCTCCTCTAAGACACAAAAAAGCTGATGTTTCTGTGTCTCTTTATCTCACAGAAGTCATCAGCTAATAAGCGGTTTAAGCATCGGCTTAGGGAGAACTTCATTCCCGAAACGTATTATACTTTAATAAAAGGATTTTTGCAACAAATGATAATTTCATGAAGTCAATTAAAGCGAAGAACGAAAATATGTTATAATATAGCAGAAAAAGACAAGGAGGAACACAATGAAACATTTATATTTAATGAGACATGGAGAAACTCTTTTTAATCAAAGAAGAAAAATTCAGGGATGGTGTGATTCACCACTGACCGATAATGGCATTGAACAGGCCAAAGCAGCCCAAAAAATTCTTCAAAACGTACAATTCGATCATTGTTATAGCAGCACTGCCGAAAGATGCTGTGATACTCTGGAATTAGTAACATCTTTGCCTTACCAGCGACTCAAAGGTTTAAAAGAAAGATATTTTGGAACATTTGAAGGTGAAAGCGAAGATTTAAATCCTCCATTTGAAAAATATGATGAATTTTTTCCAATTTATGGTGGAGAAACTAAAGAACAGGTTGGAGAAAGAATGCTGACAACATTAACTGCCATAATGAATAAAGACGATCATGAATGCGTTTTAGCTGTTTCGCATGCTGGAGCCTGCCGCTGTTTTGTAGGAACCTTAAAGAATGAACATCACTTACTAGCCAGAAAATTCTCTAACTGCTGTATTTTGCATTTCAGCTATGATGAAAATGGTTTTCATTTCATTGAAATGCTTAATGACTAATTCAATAATCTGTAAAGAAAGCAAGAGGATTTCGTCCCTCTTGCTTTAATATTTATGCAGTTTTATTTAAACAAAGTAATGCACCAACCGGTGCCTGTACATAGCCGGCAATGACATCACATTTAACCATCATGAGAAAATAGCGATTACCAGTAGCTTCACTTAGGCTTTCAAAATTAGCTGAACCTTTACAGATAATCACATCAGCCTCGCCATATATTTTTTGAAAAAAATGGTTGGTTCTGGATAATACCGTACCTAATGAGGAATCACCATTGCTGATGATATGTGCATATTGATCAATTCCAAGATCATAGGCATCTTCAGCAATTGAATCATTAATGACCGGTGCCCCACGAACTCCAAAATAAAGTTCCGCCTTCTCATTTAATTGTCTGATTTGTTTTAAAAATAGTTTATCGATACCGATTTCTCCACAATTATCCCCAATATAAAGAATTTTTTTTGCTTTTTTGATATCCTTTAAAAGCTGCGAATGATGATCAATCGTTAGTTTTTTCTCATAAGCTTTCTTGAAAACACTAAGAATATCATTAACACAATGATGCATAGGACTAAAATCAATAATATTTCCTAAAATAGCTGTGATGATCATCTGATAGAATGGATCTTTTGCTTCCAGAATCATTTTTTCAATAGCATCAGTGTGCTCACTTACAAGATTGTTATAATATTTTCTGACTTCTTTGTATGGATCATTATTTCCGGTATGTTGCTTTAATATCTGAAAAACATTGCCAATGATTTCTGGATTTGTCATCTCAAAATCCAGTGTACTGAGATATTGAAAAACTTTTCGATAAAGTTCTTCTTTATTGTCTGTTTTGGTCATATGAGCAACCTTTACTGTCTGATTGATCAGACAAGGCAAACAATGGTCATTCATTTTCATATTTGCTATGCTCCTTTTCTATTTATCAATATCTGTTGGTAAAGCCAGGACATGACTTTATTAGAACATCGGTTTTTTGATAAAGATACCGTTGCCAACATTTATTCAATCCTTTTTTTTAAAAGTTAATGCTGGTAAAAGCTGATTTTCTCGCATAACATCTAAACAGTATCAAAATCATAAAAACTGAAATACTTTCTTTATAGTATATAATCATCAATATTACCAAAAACCACGTTCTAACCTAAAATCTGATAACATAATATAACCTTCTCTTTTACTGTAATAATTTCTACATTTTCTGCATTAAGAATATCATTATCAGGTCTTTTTTAAGATATCATCAATTAAACGATATAAATCATTAATACGAAAAAACTAGCGTTACATTCTTTCTGGTTTAGGCAAATAATCACTCCATATAGGTCATTAACAGTCCATAAAAACATGATCTTATAATACTGGCATAAGAGCATCTTTTCTATAATGTTCTTTCTGCTATGATCTTTTCTGTACCATTTATCGAAAACTTATTCAAAGCTAAAGAAACAGTTTCATGAAATGGCTGTTCATGGTAAATAGCGCTGGATGATATCAAGATATAGTCATGATCGTCATAGTCAGTAATATGGATTCACATTGAGTCTTTGTATTTCAGTTCAACACACAACTCCATTTCCTTTTTAATTATGTATTCAGCTATATAACGATCAAAAAATTGTTTTCATTTATTCTTCTGCAATTTTTCTTTTCAAACACAAATGTATTTTCTTCATAGTTTGCTGTCAGAATCCAGTCATATTCTGTGTCAATATTAACTTCCAATGTTGGAAGATAGTTCGATGTAATTAATGTCTGTCCTCCTGAAATATCAACGCTTTCTGTATACAAATCTGTTGCTACAATAGCAAGTATGAGTGCTTCACCTTCTGTTTCTAGATTTGTTAGAGTAATGATATCTCGCCTAGACAGAGGTTTTTCACCAATTAAATTAATATATATAGTTGTTTCTTCCTCTTTTATTTTACCAATGTTATTGTAATCTAAGAGTTGCTCGTATATTTGATTTCGATAATATAATGCCCCAACAAACACAATAACAGCAACCAAAATAAATATAATCATGTTTTATGTTGTTTCATTTACTGTTCCTTCTTATCTTTTTAAAATATTATATCATAGTATCATTTCTTTTTTTAAATCATTTAATTTTGATACATACCTATTGATGAACATTATTTTCAATAATGTTCATCAATATCATTTAAAGGGGATATAAGCAATTAAAATATATAAATAGCATTTACAAATATTTTATCAAAACAAAAGAAAGTATGTCATAAATAAACAATAATACATATGATAAACTATGGAGGAATATATGAAATTGATTTATTCTAAAAAATATTTTCTATTTTACAGCGTTGGAACCTTATTTTTCCTGTGCTCCTTTTTCCATTTTCTCTATCAGCTTTCAAATGAATGTATGTTGATTGCTATGTTTGCTCCAGTTAATGAAAGTATCTTTGAACATACAAAAATGATTCCTGTTCCCTTAATAGGATGGTGGCTGACCATGCTCTTTATTTATAAAGAAAAACTAAATAAGTCACGCTGGTTAACTTGTATATTGCTATCACTGATCGTATCAATCACCATGATGGTCGCATCATATTATCTATATACTGGGATGTTTGGAATAGAAAGTCTTATCATTGATATTTTTATTCTGTTTATCGCACTGTTTACAGGCCAATGGTTAGGATTTCATTATTATCATTATAATGGAAAAGCTTATGATCGTACTGCAATAACTATTATGTTTGTTATTTTGATTATGTTTGCTATCTTGACATTTTTTCCTATAGAAATTCCTTTTTTTATTGATCCAACATTGACTGTATTATAATTGTTCTGTATCAAGGCTGTTTACAGCAATTCATCTCTATTTTTTGCCATCTGAATTATGGGTATGACATTTTTTTACGAACACATAAATTCAGACAATCATCTCTAGTGACATACCATGCACAAACAAATAGTTTATGCATGGTATCGTTTCTTTTATAGAATGAATACATCTAAAACAATGTGATGGTGATCATGAAAGTAATCTATTTGAATATATCATTGTATTACAATGTTGGCTAAAAAAAATATCCAAAGAAATTATCTTAAAGTTTATTCTATATAAAAATGCAGTATTGATGAAATTAAAAACATAAAGAAAAATACATAAACAATTCTCTGATGAATTCATATATTCTGATTATACTGTTTGTTGAATATTATCCATCTTTTTGATTTTCAGTAAATATCTTTAAGCATGATCAATCACAAAATAGCTTCTATAAGCATTTCTGTTTTTTATCAATCGATGACAAAAAATAAAGAATTGAAAACTGCTTATGCAGTCTCCTTTTTACATAAAAATGTTTATCTAATGATATATCGATTACTGATGAATATCATCGCTCTTTACGACATTATTATATACTTTCATCAATAATTGATGATATGCCTGTATTTCCTGCTGTGACATTCCTCGATAAGCTTTTACATCAAAATCATGTTGAAGCTTCTTAACTTTTTTCATAATAGGAGCTGCTTTCTTTTCAACATGTAATATATGACAACGTCTATTGTTTTGATCAACTTCTCGAGAAAGCAAACCTTTTTTTACCAGTTTTTCAACTGCAATCGATGCCTGCGCTTTTGTAATACGACGAATTTCAACAATATCCTGAGCACGTTTATATTCAGGGTTATTCGCTAAAAATGCTAAAACATCTATTTCTGTTTGCGTCATATTTTCTTCTTTCAGTATTTTATCAAACATATGTCCATATTCTTTTTGAATATAGCTATAAATCGCCTGCGTAAATGTTTTCATTTGTTTCTACCTCACAGTTATCTTTCATAACGATTATATAAAGTGCTCATCTTTCTGTCAATAAATCATTATTAGTATGACTTTTACAATAATGTTTTCACACGATGATTATTGCCTGTGATCTTTTTACGACATTCTATTATGATAGCCATCATTTTCTATTGAAGTATAAATATTATCAGCAACATGATTATAGCCACGTATCTTCAGATATGCTATAGAAATCAAAAATCATAGTATTTAATGAAAATATGCAAAAACCAAACAAGTATCCTGTTTGGTTTTTGCATATTTTCAGCAAACAATTTCGAAATCATAAAATCAATTTCTTACTTTATACACTTAAATAGACTGCGATATATCGTTGTACTAAATACTGCCGCTAAAACAAAAGAATTTAATTTCACATTGAATATCTGTCAACAGTCAAATAGTTTATATCTTGATTTTATAATCACTCAATCACTTTATATGATATTAATAAATCCCGAAATGCCAATAACAACATATGTCAGCTTTCTAATTAAATACCCATCTAATTTACTGATAATTTTATTCGCCAGCATACCTCCAATTAAGATACAAGCCATTCCGACAGCAATATAAAGCAAATGTTCTGGTAAAAGAATACCACGATAGATTCTGAAACAGGTATTATAGAAACTATTCAAGCAAAAAAATGCCTGAATCGTTCCCAGATACTGATGTGTATTATGTGTAACAGATAAAAAATAAACAACCATCAATGGACCTCCGACACCAAAAAGGCCATCACAAACAGCAGAAATCATGATACACAATATACTGACTGGTAAACTTATTTTTTTGCGATCATTGTTTTTATTAATAAAAAGATAATAGATTGACAGCATGATCAGAAACACCCCAAAAACTCTTTTCATAGCTGCCTGATCAATAGCAGTTGAAAAATACATAGCCAGCGTACACACTGCAATATAGAAAACAGCAGGAACAATCACCTTTTTCACATCAACATGCTTTCGATACAGAAAAATCATCTGCAAAGATAAAATAACACAAATTGCAGTAGAAACCCCAGCACTCTGTGGGATACTTCCTAATACCATTGGCAAGATCATCATCATCACAATACCTGCGCCAAAACCAGTAATTCCTTGTACGATACCAGCAAATACAGCAGCAATTCCAATATAAATCACATTATTCTCCTTTCAGATAAATATTCATCAATATTAGTTATCGTCGATAACTAATATATTCAATAACTTTTGCTCTGTCAATCTGCTTTTTTTTAAAAACCACGCTACCAGGGACTTTTTCAAATTTTGAAAAAATAAAAACAGACAAAGTCTGTTTAAATGTTATGATCTTTATCGCATGATAGAAGGTCGTGATCAACCTGCAAAGCATGGGCCAAATCCTGAACAAATGATGCATGAACATCATCAATCAGATTTAGACACCATTTAATTCCACAGCCAAAACAAATGACTGAACACATTTCATAAAGCTCTTCAGGATTCCCAGGATTATGAATCTGATGACTTTGTTGTGCCTTATCGATCAGGACAGTAACCAGTTCTTTGACAACTTTAATTTCCGCAAAAGTATGATGATCATTTTTTAAATTCGAAATGTAAAGCTGGGCATAGAGTTCTTTGGTAAAAAACTGCATACGATTAATGATCAGATCGAAAACGTAAATGATTTGTTGCCAATAGTTACTGGCCGTTGCCAGATGCATCGCTAAATCTTCTAACTCATCATGAATCTGATCAAAAAAATGCGTGAGAATTTCTTCTTTTGAAGAAATATAGCGATAAAAAGTAGGTTTGGTAACATGACATTTTTGACATATATCGTTGACTGTCACCTGATCGTAGCCTTCTTTTTTAAATAGTTCAAAAGCTACATTGATCATTTCTGTTTTTATATTTTTGTTCATTGTAATCACCTTTTTAACTATAACAAATTTTTATTAGTGATGCAAAATGTATTGATGTAAGCGCTTTTGTGAGTTAAAATATTACCAGAGTAAAATAATTTGATACTTAATTAAAGGAGGCTGTTTTCAATGAACTATGACAAATTATTTACACCTATGAAAATAGGAAAAATGGAAGTCAAAAACAGACTGTCATTTTCACCAATGGGGACAAATTCTGCTTTTACCAATGGAAGAAAAGATGATCTGGAAATTGACTATTTTATTCGCCGTGCTAAAGGTGGCGTAGGAATGATCGTTAATGGCTGTCAGATGCTTAATGAAGCCATTGCTCAAGGTTCAATGGAAGGTTATCTTGACAGTTTTTCAGTATTACCAGCTTTAACAAGTATGGTTGACGGTGTTCATCGTTATGGAGCCAGAATTATTTGCCAGATTTCACCTGGAACTGGACGTAATGCATTCCCTGATACGAATGGTAATCCTCCAATGTCAGCATCAGCAATTCCTAGTGCTTTTGACCCAAATGTCATCTGTCATGCATTAACTAAAGAAGAAATCGATAATATTATGAAAATGACAGAATTTGCTGCAGGATTAGCAAAAGATGCTGGTTATGACGGTGTAGAAGTTCATGCTCATGCTGGTTATCTGATCGATCAGTTTATGTCTGAATGCTGGAACAAACGTGAAGATGAATATGGTGGATCATTTGAAAACCGTGCACGTTTTGCCCGTGAAATGGTTGCTGCTATTCGTCGTGCTATCGGTCCAGATATGCCTATTATTTTCCGTATTTCTCTAGATCATCGTTTTGAAGGTGGTCGTACATTAGAAGAATCAATGCAGTTACTGGAAGCCTTAGATGATGGTAATATTGATGCATTTGATATTGATGCCGGATGTTATGAAACTCTGGATTATATCTTCCCTACTGCTTATTTAGGAACAGCGTGTATGGATTATGTCTGCAAAGAAGCGAGAAAACATACCGATAAACCATTATTAAATGCTGGAAATCATGATCCTGAATCTGCTTTAAGACTGATTGAATCTGGTGAAGCCGATTTTGCATCACTGGGACGTCCTTTGATTGCTGATCCAGATTTACCTAAAAAACTGATGAAAGGTTTACGTAAAGAAGTAAGACCATGTATTCGCTGCAATGAATTCTGTATTGGTCGTATATGGAACAATCATACCAAATTAGGATGTGCAGTAAATACTGAAGCTATGGAAGAAGTCAGATTCCATCTAAGTAAAACAGATGATCCTAAAAATGTTGTCATTGTTGGTGCTGGACCAGCAGGTATGGAAGCTGCCAGAGTTGCTGCAATTGAAGGTCATCATGTTTCAATCTATGATAAAGATACACGTTTAGGTGGTACAATGCGTACAATTGCAACATCTCAATTTAAAACCAAGATCAAAGAACTGGCTGACTACTTTGAATATCAGCTGGAAAAATTAGGAGTAGATATTCATCTCAATACCAAAGTGACTGGCGATGAAGATTTCCTGGCAAAAGCTGATATCATTTTTGTTGGTACTGGAACTGTTCCTGTTATACCACCAATTGAAGGTATGAGCCATGAAAAAGTAGTTGATATCGTTTCAGCTCATCATAATGAAGATCTCATTAAAGGTGATCAGATCGTCATCTGTGGTGGTGGTCTTTCTGGATGTGACGCTGCATTAGAATTGGCTAAAGAAAAAGGTAAGAAAGTCACTGTTATCGAAATGACCAGTGAATGTGCTAAAGATGCAATGTTTATCAATAAAATTACCCTTTTCAATGAACTGGCAAAAGCTGGTGTAACACTCATGACTAATACCAAAGTTACTGCTATCGATGATGCTGGTGTCCATGTTGAAACAACACAGGGACAACAGGTAGTAAGTGCAGATACAGTTATTACTGCTTTTGGTATGAAACCATTAAGCGATATTGCTGATATCATCGATCAGAAATACCATAACAAAACCCGTAAAATTGGCGATCTTTATAAAATCGGCAAAATCGGTAATGCAATCCGCGAAGGATATTATGCTGCTTCAGCAATTGATGACTAAAAGGCTATGAACAATCATAGTCTTTTTTAATTGAATAAATAATATCAAAAGTGTTCATAATAAAGATATCAAAAAGGATGATCACGATGGCAACAAAATGGATTTTCTTTACAATGGCAAGCCTTATCATGACTTACTTAATTGCGCATTTTAAACCAAAATTGCGTTTTCTGTTTTTTTTAGACTGCTGGTTCATCAGTTTTTTTTATTTTAGCTGGCGAATCAATATCATTCCAGTTCATCATGGCTGGATCAGTTTTCTTTTAGGTTGTCTATTGTATATAAGTGAATTGACTGGATTAATTTCATTTCTCATTTTTCAGTTTCTGTTTACTGATTCCTATCAGATAAATGAACAATCATGGGATGTCTTTGATAAAAAACTGCCTAGTGTTGATGTTCTGATCTGCACCTATAATGAACCACTCAGATTATTAGAAATGACGATTGCTGCTGCAGTTAACCTTATCTATCCCAAAGCTCTTCTTAACATTTATGTTTTAGATGATGGTCGCCGTCTCACATTAAAAAAACTTTGTGAAAAATATAAGGTCAGCTATATTACTCGTGAAAACAATATTGGAGCCAAAGCAGGAAATATCAATCATGCCCTGACGATGATTCATGGAGAGCTGTTTGCCATTCTTGACGCTGATATGATCGTTAAACCACAGTTTCTCCAGCATACTGTAGGATATTTTAAAAATAATAATGTGGCTTTTGTTCAGACACCACAGGTTTATTATAATCCTGATATCTATCAGTACAATCTTAAGCTGAAAATTCCCAATGAGCAGGACTATTTCATGCGTGATATACAATATCATCGTTCTGCCAAAAATGCTGTTTTACATGTAGGAACAAATGCTGTTTTTCGACGTCAGTATGTCTGCCAAATAGGAAACTACCCTACCTGTTCAATTACGGAAGATATGGCTGTAGGTATGATTTTACAAAGCGAAGGATATGATGCAGTATTTATCAATGAAGAATTAGTTTACGGTCTATGTGCAACTACTTTACCTGAACTCATCAAACAGCGAGACCGCTGGTGTCGAGGTAATATACAGGTAATGCGACATTATCATCCCTTATTTACAAAAGGACTGTCATGGTCACAGAAAGCAGTATATTTTGATGGCGTTTTATTCTGGTTTGGCAGCTGGCAGAAAATGATATTTATATTATGTCCCTTATTGTATCTGATTTTTGATTTAACAGTTTTAGAAGGATCAATGTTGTCTTTAATTTGTTTTTATTTCCCCTATTTTTTTTCACAGCTATTAATGACCTTATTGCTTTCCCCTCGTCACCGTTCATTAATATGGGGACATTATTATGAAATGGTAATGGCTCCTTACCTCAGCATTTCTATTTTTAAGGAATTATTTCATGTACAAAATCACTTTAAAGTCACTGAAAAAAATGTTATTTTAAAGCATCATTTATTTCATTTTCATCTTGTTAAACGCCATATTTTCTTGTTGTTAATAACTGTTTTTGCTTGGCTGATAGCTTCTATAAAAATACATTATCATATTATTCCTCCCGCTGCTTTTGCAGTTAACTTTTCATGGAGCATATATAATGCTTTAGGTCTGTTTACAGCTGTTTTAGTAGCATGGCAAAAACCTTTATATCGTCGAAGTGAACGAATTGCAATTCACGACTCCAACCAGGTAAATATCATTTCAAAGCAATGTCAATGTCGAGCTAAGATTGTGGATCTTTCCAGTCAGGGCATTGGCCTGATATTCAATGACAGCTGTACTTTTCAATACCATGAAAAAATAACATTGATTTGGGATGATATCGTTTACGAATGTCGATTTGTTCGTCAAGATGATCATTTTGCAGCATTTCAGTTTACTTCCCTTTCAGCAAAGCAAATGTGTCACCTGATGAAAGTATTCTGCAGTAATTTATCTGCTTATTATCCAATTTCCGTCAAGCATACAAACAAATAAAAAAACAGAAAAAATCAAAAGAATTTTCTGCTTTTATTTAAGATCATTGAAATAGTCTATATCATAGAGTTCAATATCATCTACTGATACGGTAAGTACCTGCGATGCATGCCGTTTTAATATGACTCGGCCTCCCTGATCGTCTTTAAGCTGCATTAATTCATCAAAGTAATCACTATGAAATAAGGTCGGATTCCCTGGTCGTTTTAATGAATGCAAAGAAGCCAGTTTGACCTTATTATCATGAGCAGCCTTGATAAGCCGCCTGATCGAAGCTAATGTCAGATAAGGCTGATCAGCTACCACAAAGATCATCTCAAAAGGACGAGGAACATCCTTAAGCAGCTCTAAAGCTTTTTTGATGGAATACGATAATCCTTTTTGACACTCCTGACTCAGTACACAGCTGACCCCAGGATAAGCCATGACATAGCTTTGAATTTCACGATACTGGGTAACGACGATGATATTTTCCAGCTGATATGTCAGCTGATCAAAAGTATGGCGATAAAGGGGCTTATCACCAAAACGATATAACAGTTTATTATCAGGGAAACGTTTGCTGTTTCCCGCCGCCAGATAAATAATATAGGTTTTCATTAGTCAGCTTTTGATAAAAGTATTTTTTCAGCAGTGATTGGCAATTCACGATGCCAGATTCCTGTTGCCTGATAAATAGCGTGAGCAATAGCTGGCGCTGGCGTATTGATGACGATTTCACCAATTGATTTGGCTCCAAATGGTCCTGTTTCTTCATAGCTGCTTTCAAAATCCACTCTGATATCCTTGATATCAAGACGTGTTGGTATTTTATACTGCATCAATGAATTTTCAACCAGTGCTCCTCTTGGACTGTACTGAATATTTTCAAATAAGGCCATACCAATTCCCTGCAGGATACCACCTTCGGTCTGCACGCGTGCCAGATTGGTATTAATAACAGTTCCACAGTCAACAACGGCAACGTAGTCTAATACATCAACCTGTCCTGTTTCCTGATCAAGTTCAATTTCTGCCATTCCAACCATAAATGGTGGCGGTGAAATTGGAGATGAATGCGTCATGGTAACTTGAGTCGCTATATCATTACCACACATTGAACGTGTAGCGATATCTGATAATGTAATTTCCTGCATGTTATTCATATCAACAATACGGTCACCTTTAAATGATAAAGCTTCCATATCACATTTCAATTCAGCAGCTGCCAGTTTCATGAGGTTCTGACGTAATTGCAGACATGCTTTTTCTACTGCTTTACCAGTGACATAAGTTGTACTGGAAGCATATGAACCAGAATCATATGGTGAAGCATCAGAATCAGCACCAAAAACAATGATATTATCAACAGGACATTCCAATATCTCTGCTGCCATTTGAGCCAGGATAGTATCACATCCAGTTCCCATATCAGCTGCTCCGATTGATAAAGCATAGAAGCGTTCATCATTTAGTTTAACGGTTGCTGACCCAACATCAACACCTGAAATTCCTGAACCCTGCATTGCTAGAGCAATACCAGCGGCTCTAATCTTGCTATTTGGCATGATGCGTGGTGTTTTACGATGTTCCCAGTCAAACATTTCCTTTGCTTTATTCAAGCATCGGTCTAAAGCGCAGCTTTGAGCCACTTCATTATAGTAGGCAGACATGGTCTGTCCCTGTTGAACCATATTGATTTCACGCATTTTTACAGGATCAATATTCAATAGTCCTGCCATTTCATTAACTGCAGATTCTAAGGCAAAAATACCTTGCGTTGCCCCATAGCCACGGTATGCCCCAGAAGACTGAATATTAGTATAAACAACATCATAGGCAAATTTAAAAGCTTCCAGATGGTTTGTATATAAAGGAATAGATTTATGACCAGAAAGACCTACCGTCGTTGGCCCATGTTCACCATAGGCTCCAGTATTTGATAACGTATAAAGATCGATAGCTCTTATTTTACCATCATTCATGGCACCCAATCGTATCGTAATTTCCATCTCATGACGAGGAGACGATGCAATCAGCGCTTCTCGACGACTGTAGATCATACGTGATGGTTTCTTTGTCATCCAGGTTACAAAAGCCGGATATACTTCAGCTACAACTGTCTGTTTAGCTCCGAATCCTCCACCAATTCTTGGTTTTTCAACACGAATCTTTGATTTTGGAATATCTAAAGCGTTAGCCAGGATACGACGGACATGGAAAACGATCTGAGTGGAACTGATTACATGTAATCTGCCAAAATGATCAATTTCACAATAAGTTCTGAAAGTTTCCATCATTGCCTGATTATTAGCTTTAGTATGGTAGGTTCTTTCAATGACCTGATCACATGAAGCCAGAACTTCATCAACATGACCATCTTCATAGGATTCGCTGGCACATAAATTTCGCTGATTATCAGCTCCCACTGGACATAATGCTTTCCAGTTATCTTCTGGATGAACCAGCAGACTATTATCTTTGGACTGGCGGAAATCTAACAGTGGTTCAAGAACCTGATATTTAACTTTGATCAGTTTTAAAGCACGATTAACAGCCTTAAGATCATAACCAGCTACGATAGCTACCGCATCGCCTACAAAACGTAATCTTTGATCAAGGATCAGTCGATCATAGGGACTTGGTTCGGGATATGTCTGTCCAGCCATGGTAAATCTTTTTTGCGGTACATCACGATATGTGTAAATAGCTTCAATACCAGGTACTTTACCAGCAATCGAAACATCAATATCTTCAATTAAAGCATGCGCATAAGGAGAACGCAAAACCTTAACGATCAGACAGTCATCAGGGGTGACATCTTCAACATAAGCTGGCTTGCCAAGCAGCAAGCTCATGGCATCTTTTTTTCTGACTGGTTTTGATATATGTTTATATGCAGACATTAAACCAGCTCCTTTCCTTTTTCTTTACAGAAATTGATATATCCACGTATCGCACGTAATTGACCCACATAACCTGAGCAGCGACATAAATTTCCTGAAAGAAATTCCAGTATTTCCTCATCAGTTGGATTATTATTTTCTCTTAATAAGGCCATCGTATTCATCACCATGCCAGGATTACAGAAGCCACACTGTTCAGCTCCCTGATCAGCAATAAATTCGGCCAGTAAAGCTGCTTCCTGCTGCAGACCTTCTAAAGTCTTCACGCTACAGCCATCAACACGTGCTGCCAGCATGCTGCATGACAATACTGGTTTTTCATCTACAAAAACGGTACATAATCCACAGTTGCTGGAATCACAGCCACGTTTGACACTTAAACAACCCTGACTGCGCAAAAAATCAATCAGCAGCATGTCTGGTTCAATCTCTTTTTTTATAGTTTTCCCATTAAGCTGAAGTTTAATTTCCATAATTTTCTTCTCCTTTTAAGATTTGAAAAGCACGTTTAATAAGAACTGGTGTAATTCGACGACGATATTCACTGGAAGCTCGCATATTAGACCCAACGACGATCTTATCCGCAATTTTTTGGGCAAATCGTGAAATATTTTCATCATCAGCTTGATTTAAATCACCATCTTCATCATAAAAAGCCATCGCTTTTAAAGGTCTGGCCCCGATCACACAGACATACTGCTGATCGATACAGCTTACAGCACAGGTTAAGACCGGAAAATCAGTAGCAGTATTACGTTGCGACAGATAAGCTACTTTAACTGGTGTTTTTTTAACATAAATACGTACCAGGACATCTTTAGTATAAGGCATTTCAGCAAATTCTCTGATAGGAATGATGCCACCATGAGCCAATTCTACCTGAGCATCTAAAGCCATGAACATCGTTAAAACATCAGAAAAACCAAATCGTCCAAACAGACTGCCTCCTACTGTTGCTAAATGACGGAACTGAACACCCACAATATGACGGACACTTTCGCACATGGCCTGTTGCGTATACGCATTCAGACCTTCATGTAATTCTAACTGACGTAAAGTAACCATCGCACCTATGATAAACTGATTATCGGTTTCTTCAATCCTGTCAAGATCCAAGTCACAAAGATCAATGGCCGTATTGACCATACGGTCTTGCATCTTAAGCCACAACATTCCGCCAATGATGACATTACGAGGATTCTGTGCCAGGTGATAGGCTTCTTCAACAGTCTTTGGACGCACGTATTTATTAAATGTCAGCATTTTATACCTCCTTTATTATTGCGTTTTTTTAGGCAAACAGATATTTAAAATAATAGCAACAAATGCTGCTGGTACGATTCCAGAACCACCAAAAATCAAATTAACGAATTCAGGTAATCCTGCCAGTACTGCACTATTAGCTCCTAGTCCATAACCTACACCTAAGGCTACTGATACAATGCTCATATTGCGTGAATCTAATGGTTCTCTAGTTATTAACTGAATACCACTCATGACAATTGAAGAGAACATGATAACTGCTGCTCCTCCTAATACACTTTGTGGCATGATTGAAATCAAAGCTGCCAGTTTTGGAAATAATCCACATAAAATCAAAAATACTGCACCACAAGCCAAGGCAAATCGATTCACAATTTTTGTCATAGTGACCAGACCAACATTTTGTGAAAATGAAGTATTAGGCAGCACCCCAAAAATAGCTGCAAAAGATGATCCTAATCCATCACAAGTAACTCCACCTGATAATTCCTGATCCGTTGCTTCACGATCCATACCACCTTCAATAACACCAGAAATATCACCAACGGTTTCTACCGCAGTAACAATAAACATGATCAGCACTGGTAAAACGGCTCTTAAATCAAAAACCAGTTTAACAGGCATCAGTTTTGGAACAGCAAACCAGCTGGCATCAGCTACTTTGTCAAAATTCAAGACCCAGGCCTTCACATATTCCACTCCATTGGCATCAATTCCAGTTGTTGGTAAAATAAAGCTTAAAACAAAACATAAAATATAACCACTGATAATACCAATCAGAATACTTGAATTACTAAGAATTCCTTTTGTTCCATGTTTAAAAACAAGAATAACGATCAAAACAAATAAACCTATTCCCAGATTTTCTAATGAACCGTAATCTGCTGCTGTATTACCGCCACCAAATGAGCCAACACCAACACTGATCAGTGAAAGACCGATTGATAATACAACAGTTCCAGTAACAACTGGTGGAAAGAAACGGCGTAGTGGTTTTAACATAAAACCTAAAACTGTTTCAAATAAGCCCCCAATTAATGAAGCTCCCATAATAGCACCATAGCCAAGGATACCGCCACCCATGACTTTAGCAACACTTTGGAAAACACCAATAAATCCGGAACTTGTTCCCATGATAATAGGTACTTTACCTCCGACAGGTCCAATTGCAAAAAGCTGAACCAATGTCACGATACCGGCTACCAGCATCGCATTTTGCAGTAATGATACCTGAATAGCAGCAAATTCTGCTGCATCATTCATTGCCGCACAGGCACTAGTAATGATCAGAATTGGTGTCAGATTCCCGACAAACATCGCCAGTACGTGCTGCAAACCTAAAGGTATAGCCTCTTTTAATGAAATTTTACCTTCAAACTGATAAGGTGATGAACTCTGTTCTTTATTTTCCACTTTATTTATTCTCCTTAAATAATGTATAAAACTGATTTGTCTGGTCGTGATATTCAACCATTAAATCAGGATAAATTTTCTGAATTTTAGCATTTATCAATGATAAAGGATCATCATGATCAATAACATCTGCAATCATTCCACTTTCCAGCAAAATGATCTTATCAAAATAATTTAAAGCATAAATCGGATCATGTAAAACAACCAAAGCTGCTTTCTTTTCTTCTTTAACCAGCTGCTTTAAAAACTGATAAAGAAAATGTCGATTATCAAAATCTAAAGCACTGTCAGGTTCATCCATTAAAATCACTGGTGTATCCTGTACCAGAATTTTAGCTAACTGAACCATTTGCTTCTGCCCTTCACTTAAAGTGACATAGTCTCTTTTTAACAAATGATCGATGCTTAGCTTTTTAGATACTGTCCTGATCGAAGCATCCAATTCTTCACGAGGTACGATTCTTAACTGACTGTACTGACCAAACTGGATCAGTTCTTTAACCGAAATCCCTTCTATTACCTGAAAACGCTGAGTTAAAAAAGAAATCAGACGCGCTCTTTGCTTAATAGACAGACAGTCAAGATCCTGGTTATCATAAACCACATGTCCCTGATGTAAAATACCACCCGCTATTGCTTTTAACAATGTTGTTTTGCCACAGCCATTACGCCCTAATACTGCAATCATTTCCTGCTGAGCGACAGAAAAGGTTATGTCTTTTAAAATTCGGGTATCACGATATCCGGCTTGAAGATGGCTTACTTTCAGCTGTGTCATACAATATGTCCTCGCTGTCGATATAGCCAGTAAATCAAAACTGGAATCGCAATCATGATCGTAAAAATACTTAATGGTATCTCCGCATTAGGAACAACGCTTCGTGAAAGCATATCACCAACCAGTATCAAAATAGCTCCTACAATACCACTTAAAACCAGAAACACTCCCGTTCTTTTCCTGATCATCAGGTAAACGATATGTGGAGCAATCAGTCCCACAAATGAAATTACCCCTGTTAGCGATACCACACTGGCTACCAGCCAGGTCGTCAGCATCAAAATGACAATTCGCCATTTCTTGGCATTCAAGCCTAAATACTGTGACTGTTCGTCGCCTAGTGACAAAATGGTGATCTGACGCTGCAGCAGACATAAAACCACAAAGGGAATGATGGTCATCAATAAACAGACAGTCATTTTATCTGCTGTAATAGAAGCCAGTGAGCCCATGGTCCAAAACTCGATCGACGCCAGTTCTCCTAATGGATCCGCCATATACTTAAATACCATGATCAGTGCTTCGGCTAATGATGAAATGATAATTCCAGATAAGATATAGCTGGAAATATGCATCTGTCCTGTCAGTTTCACCAGAATAATGACCAAAAGCAAGGACAGCATCCCCGATACAAAGGCAAAAACTGTTATTTCAAATGGCATAGACACATGAAAAACGATGGCTACAGCGGCACCTAAACTGGCTCCTGAAGCTACTCCAGTCAGATCGGGTGAAGCTAAAGGATTAGAAAAAACAACCTGATAGATGGCACCAGCCATTCCCAGACAAAGACCAGCCATCAAACCCATCATCGCTCGGGGCAAACGCAGCGAATAGAAAACATGACTTTTAATTCCGGTTTCTTTCAAGCTGATAATTGATATCAGATCACTGATTTCTAATGGATAACTGCCAACCATCAGAGATATCACAAAGATGATCAGCAGTAAAATAAGCAATGATATGGTAATAGTTTTGACTTTGTTTTTCATGATCATCCTATTAATGAGCGATCGATTTCAAAGCCATAAAACTCTTTATAGAAATCATACACATCATCTTTAAATTCTTCAAAAGAATACTCATCTTCATGAAGCAGACTCGCCAGCCACATCGTACCCAGTATTCCTGAAGGAATAGGGGAATCCCATTCTTCGATACCTTGAGGCATAGCATACACTTTTTTATGAGTTACAGCATCAATATTCTGCAGCTGCTGATCATTATAGATATCATCTTCAGTAAAAGTAGCCCCTGCAGGAATTACGATCATTTCAGGATTCATCTTAATAATCGTTTCATAAGAAACTGGTGTCCAGTAATCACCTTCAATATCACCAGCAACATTGATTCCACCAGCAGTTTCAATTAAGTCATTCTGATAAAGATTTTTAGGTGCTGTTTCCAGATAAGATGAATTTGCAGCCATATAAACTCTGGTATCAGTTTGACCCAGTTCTTCAATATCATCCAGTTCGTCTTCATAGTATTCTGTTAACTGATCGGCCTGTTTTTCACGATCACAAACCTCACCTAACAGTTTCAGCATTTCAACCAGCAGTTCATGACTTTCTGGATTAACGATCAAAACATTGATGCCCAATTCCTCTAACGCAGATAACTTATCTTTGAGTTTCATTGGCAAAATGACCAGATCAGGCTCAACAGCAGCAATGGCTTCAATATTAATTTCTTTTAAAGATCCTACCTGTGGCAAATTGAGCAAATCTGGCTGTGCCATCTGATAAATTGGTCGCTGATTTGCTTTCATTTCTATTGCTGCCAGTTCATCTCCTAAATCTAATGACAGACATGCATAGGTAGAAATATAATAGCAGCTAACGATCTTTTCCGCCGGCTTTTCAAACGTGACCTTTCGCCCCGCCTGATCTTCTACTTCAATGGCACCATTTTTGGTTTCACTGGAAGAACAGGCTGCCAATGAAAAGATCATTGTCAGACAGAGCACAAAAAAGCCCATTTTCTTAAATGCTTTTTTCATTAGTTATTTCTCCTTTTCCCCTTCAATTGTCAACATTGAACCAATAGCATTTTTTACTTCCGCAAAATCCTGCTTGTCCAGATCAAATAAAATAACATCATTACGTTTTTTCATTTGATCAAGATAAGCAATTGGTTCTTTTTTTAATACTGCCAATATGATTTTCTGACTGTCTAATAACTGATTCACGACATTGATAAATTCATCACAGTTTTTTTCAAAACGACCCAGTTCATCTAAGACAACAATTGCTTTATCATTATGTAAACAGCGCTCAAGACAGGTCACGCCAAAAGTCCTGAACGTACTTTCCAGACCTTTGATTCGCTGATCATCGACTGTAGAAATCATTCTTTGTTCATGGCTCAGCAAATCTACCATTTTATAGGTCCATCCAGCTTCGTAGTGCTGTTGTGGAACAGTTTCATAACCACATACCATTTCCAGACGAGAACTGATCAATGCTTTGATCAGCGTCGTTTTACCACTGTTTCTGCTTCCTGTGATTAAAAAATTTTTCATCTTTATCATCCTTATTACTGATCATCATACTTTTCATATAAGCACGCAAATTATAACATAGTTTACCTATATTCACAATTAAGCCTTACACATCCTTACAATTTTTATCGATGATTCCATCATTTTTGTCCTATTGATCATCTTTGCTTTATTTTTTATTAAAAAATGTCACCATTCAAGTGACATTTATCTAATCGTTATTGAGTTTGTCAAAACATTTTTTACGTAGCTTTTCTGATAGGCTTCAGACATGATTTCTGCTTTTAACTGTTGTGAAATAGAACGATCAAAATCAATATGAACAATAAAATCACTTTGATCGTCTAAAGCATTTAATTCAACACCTACTTTCAGATTTTCAGTTGGCAGCTTCCTGTTTAATAAAATACGCATAACCGTAATATATAAACATCCTGCCAAAGAAGATTCAAGCAGTTGGCGTGGTGACATGTATTCACTGAGCGCAGAACTGGCATTAAATGTCACACTTTTAGCATTTTCATCAACTGCCTTAGCTAAAAAAGGATCCTGTTGAGTAGCTAAAGAATGGATTTCTATCATTATCATTTCTCCCTTCCTTTTAGTTATCTATTTCCTCGATTCAAATAATAATACCAGATTGTTTAGCGATGATAGATCGTTTCATAACGATATCCAAAGCGGCGGTCTACAACATTTTCCAATGGTTCACCATGATGTAGATGATGAAGATTGGCAATCGTCAGTTCAACAAAAAACTCTCTGACACTGTCCCAGCTAAAGCTGCCAGCTACATGTGGCGTTAATGTAACATTGTCAAAAGACCATAAAGGATGATCTTCAGGTAATGGCTCCTGTTCCACGACATCAAGACCTGCGCCAAATAAATGCCCTTGCTGTAAAACAGCAACCAAAGCATCAGTGTCAACAGCGCTGCCACGACCTACATTGATCAAAATGGCATCTTTTTTCATCAGCAGCAGTCGCTCTTGATTCATGATATGATAAGTTGACGAAGAATGCGGTAAGGCCAGGATCACATAATCAGCCAGTTTCAGCTGTGAATCCAGCTCTTCCATTGTATATAATTCATCAAGAACATCTGGTTTTTCGATCATTCTTCTTTTGATACCTGCAATCGTGCAGTGAAATGCTTTCAGTCTTTTAGCACACTCATAGCCAATATCACCAAAACCAACGATCAGCACTCGGCTATGATAGATTTCTTTGCCGCCAATACGGTTTCCCCAGATATGCTGATCTTGTAAATAGGCAAAATGTCTAAACTGTTTGGAAACCGTGATCATCATTCCCACTGTATATTCCGCCAGACATTTGCCATAACTGCCGCTGGCATTACATAAAACAGTATCAGGATGTAAAATATCTTTTTGACAATAGGCATCACTGCCAGCACTGTTTAAAAGCAGCGCTTTTAAATGAGGCTGATTAAGCTGCAGCTTTAACGATGGATTACCAATGATAACATCAGCTTCATTGATATGTTCCTGACTAAAGGCTCCCTCGATAAATTCATCTTCAGGAAATGTATCATAAATTTTCTGTTTTTCCGTTACTGTTAAATGATTATCAATAAGTATCTTCATAGTATCTGTTCTCCTTTATAAAAACATCATAGCATATTTTCTATGAGCCCGTTCAGTTTTTCATAATATTAAAAAAGTCGAAATTATTTTTCGACTTTTTAAAGATCTTTATCCTAATTTCTGATTAAAGTCCATCATCATCTGTGATATTCTGATTTGTTGTGGACAGACTGCTTCACAGCTATGACATTGAATACAGGCACCTGGCTTTTTGTCATCTGGATAAGATGAAAGTGCCATTGGTGCTATAAAACCTCCTTCTGTAAAACAATGTTCATTATACAGTGAGATCAATGCTGGTATGTCCAGCTGCATCGGACAGTGGCTGGTACAATAGTGGCATTGAGTACAAGGCAATGTCTTTTGTTTTGTCATTTCTTTTGAGATTTCCAGCAGTGTATCCCATTCCTGCTGATTCAATGGCTGATTGTCACTGAACGTATCAATATTATCCTTCAGCTGCTGAAAATTTGACATTCCCGATAAAACAACAGTCACAGAATCTATGCTTTGCAGAAAGCGAAATGCCCACGATGGAATCGTAGCATGAGGACGCAAAGCCTGCAGTATCTTTTCGTATTTCGTTTCTAAAGTTGCCAGTTTACCTCCACGTAATGGTTCCATGACCCATACTGGAATATGATATTCCTGCAGTAATGCAATTTTTTCTTTAGCATCCTGAAACAGATAATCCAGATAATTAAGCTGAATCTGACAGAATTCCATTTTATCACCATAAACCTGTAGAAAGCGTCTCATCGTTTCCAGATTACCATGAGTAGAAAAACCTAAATGTCTGATTTTCCCTTCCTGTTTCATCTTACATAAATAATCAAAGATACCATATTGTGGATCTAAATAGGCATCAATATTCATTTCACAAACATTATGAAACAGGTAAAAATCAAAATATTCAACCTGACATTTTTCCAGCTGTTTTGAAAATATCGTTTTAACATGAGGCATATTGGCCAGATCATATCCTGGAAACTTAGATGCCAGATAAAACTGTTGTCGAGGATAGTTCTTCAGTACTCTACCCATGACTTCTTCACTATGACCATGATGATAACCCCAGGCAGTATCATAATAATTGATGCCATGTTCCATAGCATAGGCGACCATTTTTTGAGTAGCAGGTTCATCAATTTGGTCATCTTGTCCATCAATAACTGGTAAACGCATGGCTCCCATTCCCAGTGCTGACAGCTTTAAATCCTGAAAATCATGATATAACATTTTTCTTCCTCCTGACTATCAATATTTTACTTACATTTTAATTTTGACATCATATTTTGTCTAATACTTGTTTTATATATATATCTATGTCTATCAGGCATGAATATAAGCCATATTGTTATTTATGACAAAAAGACAAGAAATCCACAACAACATAAACATACTTTTCATCAGTTTTTATACTTGATCTGGTGAAAACAAACAGTAAATATCCATATCATGTAACAAATGGTCAATACCAAACAATAAAAAAACAGAGTTCAACAACAAAATAAAAATCATTGATTATTGTACTATTTATAGCCGATGAAGATGTCCATCACTTCTATTTTCATTTCACCCTTTCATCAATTCATTGATTACGATTCATCATAGGTAGTGGTCCCAAGCCAAACACGAAAGCAATCAACAAACAGATGTAAAAACTAAAAAGATGGTTGCTGACAGTAATTATTGGCTTTTTTTGCAAGAAAAAGCACAATGTTCATCAAAGACATTGTGCCTTAAAACAAAGTTTCTAAAAACTGAAAAAGCAAAGAAGTAATCACACCAGCAACTATTGGGAGAACAACAATGACTGTAAAAAGAAAAGCTTTAGACATTTCTTTATAATTAACTTTCTTTAATAAAAACAGGTTTCCTAAAATAACTGCCAGATAAAAAAACATAGGGAGAGAGGTGGCGATAGAAACACCACTACCTGCAAAAAAAAAAACAAAATAAAGAAATTTAATGAATTTTTCACGCTGATGCTGATTCAAATATATCACTCCGCTCTTTTTGCATATATCGCTTTCGCTATTTTCGCAAAATCTGACACATCATTACAGCTATGCTGACGATTCCAGGCTACACCATAAACAAGTTCTTCACAGCCTGATAAAGGAACCATTTCTACTTCCTGATCAGACAGACAGACAAAATCGGGCATAATAGCAATCCCCATGCCACTTTTAACAAGAGTATAGCCACTAAACACACTATCACAAAACTGTATAGCAGCATCGTGACATTCTGTTTTCACTTTTTCAATCAGTCTTTTCATTTCCTGAGGAGCATCTACAGGGTTCAGCAAGATCAGCTCTTCTTTCTTTAAATCAGAAAAATCTAACATGTTATGCTGTGACAAAGGATGATGTTTACTGATAACACATACATATCGACCAGAATAAAGTGCTTCAAAAACAATATTTTTATAACCATTTAAACCTTCATTGACAGTAAACATAAAATCGATCATGTCATCATCATATAGCTGTTTTCTGGTAAGATCATTGGCTATTTTGAGTTCAACTGAAATATCAGGATGAACTTTTTTAAACTCACGAATCAGTTTTGACAAATAACGAATCGCTAAATAATTATCTTCATATAAAATAACATCTTTTTTCAAACATTGCTTTGCTTCAAACTGGGCACGATTAATTGCATTGTGCAATGACTCAAGAATCTGTTTAACTTCATGATAAAACATGTAACCAGCGGGCGTCAGTTTCACTGTCCGTTTATTTCGCTGAAACAGAATAATATCTCATTCATTTTCCAGTGATTTGATCTGACCAGTTACTGCTGGCTGATTTAAATAAAGCTGTTGAGCAGTTTGTGAAAAATTAAGTGTTTTTGCAACACTGACAAAACATTCTAGCTGTTTAATATCCATTGTGATCCCCTTTTATAATTTTTGCTTATGACTGATAAAAAATATCAATTTCACATTACGGTCTTCTCTTTCTATAATCGTAACATAACTTAAAAAAAATGGAGGAATAAATATGCGTTATATTGTTACTGGCTGTGACGGTCAGTTAGGTGGTCGTGTAGCTGAAAACATGATCAAAGAAGTAGTAGGCACAGATCTTATTTTTACCTGTCCTGATTTATCACGACTTCCACGTCAAAAAAAAGAAAGATGGCAGAAACTGGGTATCAGTATCAGACAGGCCAATTATGATAACAAAGAAGAAATGATCAAAGCCTTTCATGGTGGTGACAGGATCTATTTTGTTTCTAGTATCATCAATGGACCAAAACGCATACAGCAGCATAAAAATGTTATTGATGCCTGTAAGCTTTCCGGTGTTAAACACATCACCTATACATCATTTTTAGGGGCTAATCGTGATGGCTATCATCAATATGTCCTGCCAGATCACCGCGCAACAGAAGCTTATCTTAAGGAAAGTGGACTAGAATACAATATCATGAGAAACAATCTTTATATGGAAAACTATCTGACGGTTTCTGTTATTTTAGCGATGCTTAGCAATAATGTATGGGGTACCAATGCTAAAGAAGGTAAAGCCACCTATATCGCCAAAGATGATAGTGCCCGTTGTGCTACTGCCCTGTTATTAGGAAAGGTGAAAAAAATAAAGACTATGATCTAACCAGTCTCAATCTGGTCAGTCAAAAAGATATCTGTGAAAAAATTGCCAGCATTTCACACATTGACTTTACTTTTAAAGCAATGAATGATGATGAATTTAGAAATTATCTGCAGAAGCTGCATATCCCAGAAACAACGGATGGAGACTATTCTTTATCACCAGTCCCATTTTGTATAGCTGACATGGTTACGAATGAAGGTGGTATTGCCCAAGGACAGATGGCAATCATCAGTCATGATGTAGAAAAACTGACGGGACAAAAACCATTAGAAGTTGATGATCTGTTAGAAACATACAGTTTTGTCTGGAAAGAAAAAATCAGCAATTTAAAAGAACTGGCTCAACACAGTTAATAAAAATACCAAACTGCTCATCATTGCATGATAGCTGCAGTTTGGTATTTCTATAAAATGTATCAGTTGATTTAAATTAATCTAATGAATGTAAAGAATCATATTTTGGTAAAACTGGAGCAAATTCTTTCAGTACTTTTATTTTTAATGAATCGTCCCACTCAATAAATGTCAGTCCATCAAATTCGTTGTTTTGCTGCTGATCTTGACAGGCAAATCGCCATTCAACAAATGAGAAATGATCTTGATGGACATATTGTTTGATATCCCATTTCAGCAAGCTAGAATGATGATGCCATTTAGTAAACCATTGTTTTATTTCCAAAATACCATGATATTCTGGTCCCCAGGATTCACTATCATAAATATGTTCATCAAATATATTTTCAAAACGGTTCCAAGAAGAATCAAACCATGCTTGAAACCATTCATTTATCTTTACAAAATCTGATTGCTTTTTCTAAAAACAATGGCTGAATATCAGGGTATGTCAGATTTTCTGCAATTCACCAAAAAAATCTGTTTTTTCTATTTCACTGTGTAATTCGTCATTGCATGATGTTATATTTGCCAGATATAGCATACCAAACATTTCTTCTCTAGTATCATTCACTCTGTTTTTGCCGATTACTGAATAAACACAGACTGGTTCAATCTGATATTTGACTGCTCCTGTTTCTTCTTCTAATTCTCGTCTGGCACTGTCTATGATCTTTTCACCAGTTTCTCGATGGCCACCAGGTAATTCATATGTTAATCGGTCTTTATGTTTACACAAGATCCATTGATCATTATAACGTGATGCAATGACCACAAATTTTAATTTCTCATCAGCAACCTTCTGATAAAACTGTACCTTTACCATTTTGTATTCCTCCTAAAAATGATATCATTGACTGTCTTTATAAGATTATATCATTTTCCATAAAAATATCGCTTTAATCTTCCACAAAAAATGCTCTTATATTTTTATAAATTAACATTATTCTAAAAACGATATATTCATATTCCTGATTATCATTGCTTAAAGCATGAATCGATTCCTTAATTCTCACTAACTCCTTTCATGTACTTATTTTCTATATACAGACAATTCACATTTTCTTTTGCACGTATTAGTTTTTGATATGCTGATGATAATGCCAACCCTGATAAGAATGAAGAGCTGTTTTATCAAAATGAATTTCATATTCATTAAAAAGATAATAATTGACGATCGTTCCAGGATCTTTGATAAGGGAAAGACGATCTTTTAAACGATATATTTGGTCAAATCATTCTAAAATATTAAGTAATTCCCCTATATTGTAAATCATTGCATCCGCTTTTATTCTTTCATTTCCTTTAACACCTAAATTTCCTCTATTGACCCATATTGCATGTAAACCATATTTTTTAGGTGCAACGACTTCCCATAAATAATGATCACCGATCATACATGCTTCATCCCCAATAAGATGGAAGAAATTTAAAACATTTTCATACGCTTTTCTTTCTGGCTTGCCAATCCCCTGTTCACCATCAATAAAAATCCCATCGAATAATGATTCTAGATGAAAACGTCTTAATTTTTCTCTTTGAACCATAGCATTACCATTGGTCAATAAGGCTAATTGATACCCACGAGCTTTCAGTTGCTTTAATGTATCAAAAACGTCTTCAAATACATATATTGCATCATATTTACAAACAGCATATTGCTGCACCAGGAAATCAGTGATCATCTCATCTTTGATATTGAAATTTTTCAAGGCAGTCGTTACGATATCTGTTCTTAATTCCTGAAAGGAAAAATTTCCTTTTGGTCTTTTGGTTTCATCATTCCAGATTGCATCATTGACCTTCATAATCTGATTCGTTAGATCTTTGACATCGATAGACAAATCAAATGTATTAGTACACTTCTTTGAAGCTAATTGCCAGGCTTTTTCTGTAACACCCCCATAATTGATCAGCGTATTATCCAGATCAAATATTAATAATTTGATATTCTTCATTTTTCATTCTCCTTTTTTGCCCAGAACATACCCGTATGGACTGTGAGTTTAAATGTTTTGTTTTTTATAAAAATATTATTAAGAAATTCATAAAATTCTTCTTTTCTTCGATAAAGAATTTCTAAATCATTGCTTAATCCTTTGCCACTTAAAATAAACTGATATAACAAATTTAAATTAGTAATTTCATAAATTTCTTGACGGTCAAAAAGCTGTATATTACAAAAATATTTTTGAAGTCTTTCCTTACCATTACTATAGCCAAAACGGTGATAAAGAATTTCCTGATGAAACGATATTCTAGGATCAAAACGTCTCAGCAATTCATCTCTTTCCTGAAGCATGTCATCAGCAATCGTCGTACAGTATAAAGAACCTCCTGGTTTTAATACTCTTTTTATTTCTTTTAAAGCCAGATCCAAATGTTCCAGATACATCATAACATGATTAATAATGACCATGTCAAAGCTTTCATCTGCATATGGCAAAGAAAAACAGTCTGCAATGTCATATGCTATGATTTGAGGAATATCGTGTAATTGACGATAACATTCATTGACCATTTCCTGTGAGATATCACTAAGGGTAATATGTATATTCTCTGGCAGACGTTGCTGGTTGATAGACCAAAGTGTTCCATCACCACAGCCGATTTCCAGAATATGATCATCTTGGTGAAAGATGATATTATCAAAGATCCACTCATGAAAATTATGATCAAAATGTGTATGGAAATGATGAAACTGTATTCTTGTTTTTAATCCTTCTGGCGTTTCAAACTGCAGCTGCAGATTTTCCCTGTTTTGAATATGCAGGAACTTTTTATATATATCATAAGTATTCATATCATGATTTTTCTGCAGTTCATCAATCAGTGACAACATCACTTTTGTATTTGTTAATTGAATGTTCAATAAATCTTTCTGCATGATAATATGTTCTTCAATGTTTTTATCATCAATAATGTGTTTGATCTGTTCTAATGTATATCCTGCTTTTTTTAAAAGCTGGATCGTCTGCATAACAACAAAATAATGATCTTCGATATACTTTTTATCCTGACAGCTGACTGGTTTGATGAGACCAAGGCTTTCATAATATCTTAAAGTTCTTAATGTTGTCTGTGATTTTCCAGCAAATTCACGAAAACTGTATCACCTCATAAAATGATTATATTTTATGACGTAACGTCACTGTCAATCATAAAAAAATCGGTTTTACCCGATTTTTCAAACTGCTTTTTCGATGACTGGTATCTGATAATGTTTAAGAATATCATATACCAGCTGTCTTTGCTGATCACGATGATGGTATAATGAAGTATTGATGGTGAATGTTTCACCATTTTTCATCCTGATATGATAAATATTTTTAATACATTGACTGATACCAAAACCAACGCCACTATAATACTTTTTATTCACAATCGTCACACTTTCTATATCTTCATAATGAAAATGTCTGGCATATTGCTCAGTATTATTTTTTAATACTGCACCAATCGATTTGAATATGTGATGTTCTTTACTATTATAAAATACTAAATCTTCATTACCAAATTCATAATATTTTTCATGAAAAGCAGTGATCATGATCAAAGCACTCAATACTACTGATAATAGCAGCACCATGACAAAACTGATCTCAGTTTGATCATACTGGTATAAAAAACTTTTAAAGCCACTCATCACTATCAAAGTACCTATAAAATAAATACATAATATTTTGATCAGTTGAAATGGTGTGGTTTTTCTGCCTAATGTCACTACAGCATAAGGTTTCATCGCGTTTTTAGCCTTTTGTAATACATTTTTTATTTTCGAAACAGACATTTCAGGAAAATCATCGAATTCTCCATCGATAATTGCATCTATCAGTGGGACATTTTTTTGTCTGATATTTTCACATCTTTTTTCAATGAGTTCAAGATGTTCAACCTGGGCTTTTAGATTCCTGATATGCATTTCGATCATTGTCTGAAATTTTTCAGGATTCTTTAAGATCATACCGATCATTTCTAGAGAAATATCCAGTTCTCGCAAAAATCTTATCCTTTTTAAAATTTGTACATCTTCTTTTGTATAATGACGATAGCCATTATTATCTCTTTGGGGGTTTAAAAAACCTAACTTTTCATAATATCTGATTGTCTGTGCATTGATATGCAGCAGCTTTTCTACTTCCTTGATTTTCATAATAAGCCTTCCTTTCTAAAGATTCATTTCTTTTTTCAATCAAATCTTAAACCTTACAGCGGTTGAAAGGTCAATAGTTTTTGATCATTTTCAGCAATTCATATGAAAATCCAGATAAATATCTAATTTTGATAGCATTGAAGATAGTTCTGTATAAAAAACTGAATATGCTTTTCCGAATTGTTGTAAAAAAAACCATAATCAATATTTTCTGTTTCAGCAATAGGAATCTTTTTGACCTGATCATCATCAGGAATTAAAAAGCCTGGAAGTAAAGCTATTCCATATCCGCATTTGGCTAGCAGCAGCCCCTCCTGTTCACTTTCACTGACAATATGATCATGATCCTGCTTGTATAAAGTCAGATATTCCTGCAGCTTATTTCCTTTTTCAAAAGGAATACAACGTGGTGGTAAAGTAATCAGCGTATATTCTACAAGCTGTTCAAAAGTTACATATTCCTGTTTAGCTAATGGATGTGATAAAGGAACGACTGCATAACTTTGATAAGTCATGATTTTTTTAAACTCGGTTTTTTTAGCTAAACCTGTTGTACAGATGACCAGTTCTAGCTGGCCATTTTCATATAGATTTTTTAATGAAAAGAAATCATCTATAATAATGCGAGGACGAATGTTAGGAAACTGTTCTTTCATTTTACTGATTACATTTTCTAATATTTTAAGTTCGATGGCTGTCATACAGCCAATTCGAAACAGGTTGATTTTTTGTGGCTGTTGATCATAAAATAATTTTTTAGCTCCTTCCATACGATAGAGTATATCTTTAGCTGTATGATAAAATGTTTCTCCATTGGCAGTTAATTTCACAACACGTGAACTGCGATAAAAAAGCTGAGTTTTTACTTCTTCCTCAAGGCTTTTGATATGGTGAGTAACCGTGGGAACCGATAAATATAAAGATTCTGCTGCTTTAGAAAAATTCAGCCTCTCAGCCACGTGTATAAAACATTGTAACTGTTGCGAATTCATATTGTTTCTCCTTTCTCTTTTACTATAGCAAAAAAAACATCATTTTTACAATCATTAGAATTTATCTAATGGCGTTTTTATTTTTGAAATTCTATGATTGCAAAGAATGTGATAACATGCTTATGAAAAAAGAGGAAAAACAAATGGAAGAACAAAAAATGGGCATTATGCCCATCAATAAACTGCTTATAACTATGGCAGCACCAATGATCCTGTCGATGATGATCGGTGCTTTATATAATATTGTTGACAGTATTTTCGTCAGCAATTTCAGCGAAGATGCTTTAACTGCTGTTTCTCTTGCTTTTCCAGTTCAAAATATCATCGTTGCTATTGGATCTGGTGCAGGGGTAGGCATTAACGCATTGCTTTCACGACTGTTAGGAGAAAAAAATCAGCTGGCTGTCAATAAAACAGCACATAACGGCCTGATATTAAGTTTTATATCTTATTTTCTGGTATTAATATTTGGTATCTTTTGCGTTAAATGATTTTACCAGATACAAACCAATAATCTCACAATTCGTAGCATGGGTATATCATATTTATCAATTGTCTGTATATTTTCATTTGGACAGATTTTTCAGCTGGTACTAGAAAAGCTGTTACAGTCTACGGGCAGAACGACCTATACGATGATTACACAGATGGCTGGCGCTATCATTAATATCATTTTAGATCCTATCTTGATTTTTGGCTATTTTGGCTTTCCGGCACTAGGAACAGCTGGTGCAGCCATCGCAACTGTGATTGGCCAGATCATAGCTATGACATTAGGTATTATATTTAATCTTAAATACAATAAAGATATTCAGTTTTCATTTACATCTTTTAAACCAGAAACCTATTATCTCAAAAACATATGTACTGTCGGTATTCCTGCTGGCATTACCATGTTTATCAGCAGTATTATGTCATTTGGCATCAATAAAATATTACTTTCATTTTCAACTACGGCAACCGCAGTTTTTGGTGCCTATTTCAAACTTTATACTTTTGTATCCATGGCAGCTTTTGGTTTAAACAATGCTTTGATTTCAATCGTTGCCTATAACCTTGGTTTAAAAAAATATGATCGTATCAAAAAAGCTATTAAGCTAAGCGGCATTTATTCAGCATTGATTGGATTGGTGGGACTTGTCTTGCTGCAACTGTTTCCTCAACAGATCATGTCAGCATTCCATGCCTCAACAACAATGACCGAAATGGGAGTAACTGCATTACAGATCACCAGTTTAAGTTTTATCTTTGCCTGCATTTCAATCATGGTCTGTTATGCCCTGCAGGGATTATCTATTGGTATTGGTAGCATGCTGATATCCACAGCGAGACAGGTTTTGATTTTATTGCCACTTGCCTATTTACTAGGAAAATTATGGAATGAAACTGGCGTATGGATTGCTTTTCCAGTTACTGAATTAATAGTCATGGCTATTTCTTGTTATTATCTTAACTTTATACTAAAAAAAAGACTAAACATGATCAATCATTAAAATTACATTCACGTCTCTTGTGTTAAATAAAATTATTAAGCTATGCGTTTTATAAAAATTAAGTAATATCTATTCAATATAAAAGGAAATCTCTAAAAACCGATTTCCTTTTATAATCACTGCAAATCTTCAAATTATTGTTATTTTAACATCAAACACATAAACATCTGTCACACACTTTACGTTCCACTGCATTATCAGCCAGTTTCAGTTAAAGACATTAATAATTATTCATCTGTGTCAGGTGCAGATATTGTAATCTCCATTGTATTATAACCTTCATAACTCACTGAAAGATCCCATCCATCACTGTTTTTTGCATAAAAATAATCATCACCTTTAGAATAGTCTACATTAAAACCATAATCTAAACATTGATTCACATAAGCAGCATATTCATCTTTTGCTGTATATCCTATATAAACAGAAAAACTATCACTATATTCATAATTGACATTTCCATATGTAGATTCTGGCATTGGCAATATATTTCCCAATTCACTCTTTGGCCATTCAATTTCATTCATTACTATAGGTGCGTCTAAATCAATAGATAAACTTTCTTCATCTTCATCATAATATAATGATAAATGATAACCATCTTCATTAAATGCATAGTAAGAGCTTTCACTTTCTTCAGCATCTATCTCGTATCCTTCTTCGAGACACTTATTCAGGTATTCATTATACTCCTGCATTGAACTTTTAGAATAAATGATAGACAAATAATCCTTCGTATTATCTTTAATTTCACCATTTGATAGTGATGGATCTGGCAAAACTTCATTTAATCGAATTGTCGACCAGTCAATCATTTCCCCTTTATTAAAACCAAAGATAAAATAATCAAAACATGCCACAATCAAAACAACTATTCCAAAAAACCACCATCTAAAGTAAAAAGGTTTCTTCTTTATGGTCTTGGAAGTGAACTCATTTGGAATTTGTGTCAATACAATTTCTGATTGTTCTTTAGCCTTTGTACCACAATTTGGACAATAGTCACCTTCAAATTCCTTTCCACATTTTAAACATTTCATTTCAGATCCTCCCTATAAAACAGATACTTTCTATAAAACATGTGTTAGACATATTCTATTTCAAAACTTGGATTACCAATATTCAAAGAAAAATCATTCATATTAATGTTTTCTACGAAAAAAGTAATTTGTTTTGATTTTTGAAATGGTATGTAATATTTAATATCTTTGAGTTCTTCTTTCAAAATTCGATAATAAATCATCTTTTCATCTAACTCTATTTCTTCACTTATGATCTGTACAAGGATACCATGTGTGTTATAACAATCCGCAGGAGAAATTTTTACCTTGATTTTATATCTTCCTCCTACCATAACAGGTTCTGGGTATTTGATTCTTGTATCTTCGACAAGTTTTATTTCAGTACCGTTAATTGATTCAACTCTTGTTACAAATACATCATATAATCCTCTTTCCAGTTTTAAATCATATGATATCAATGACTGACTGTTAATCTGATGTCTTAAAATAGTTTTTATATTCTGATAATTGAGAGCAGGACTTAAAGAACGATTATTTGGTGTAAATTCCAATTGATAGTCATATTCTTCATTAACATCCTTTTTTATAGCTCTAGCTACTCTGACATTATCATGTTTACTTTCAACTTTGAGTAATTTGATCATTATTCATCCCTCACTACTAAAAAGTTAATTTATTATCTCCAAATGATTCGTTCTTATCTTTTTTACCAATTGAAAAATCATTTTGAGACTCATATTTATGATTGTTTTGACTTTCGTATCTGCCACCACTGTTCATATGAATACTTGTATCTACTTTATTAACAAACGTAGATGCCACCAAAACCATATAAACTGCTGTGAGTACATCTGGATCCAAGTCAAAAGTATTAATTCCCAGTTCTAATGCCAAGCCAGCCAGACATGATGTTATTAATGAAGAAATAAGTATCAACGAAAAATCTTCATTTCTTCCTGTAGCAAACATCATAGCTAAAGAAATAAGCAAGCCAATGATCATAGTAAAGACAATTCTCATAATGGCGAACATTAAATCAAGTTCCGGTACATAACGATAAGTAAAGAATGTTCTGGCATATTTGCTGTCACTATTTTTAACAATTGCGGTTTGCATTGCATTTTCCAAATCTCCAGCATCATTAACACTGACAAAAACACCGCCGGTCCTGTCTGCAATTTGCTGCATCAATTCTCGGTCAACATTCCCCAAGCCAACTGTTGAAACTGTAATATGATTATCAACATAATCATTTAGGGTATCTTCCATCATATTAACAGTTTTTGCATCAGTTGCATATCCATCAGATAACAGCAAAAATTTTGGATTATCACCTAAATCATCAAGATAATCATTTTTATAATCTTCCAGTAAGCTTTCTAAAGTTTTCCTTATCTGTGTATCTCCAGTATTTTTGACTTTCAAATCACCAATACCGTCTGATTTAGGTGCGACATCTCTAATACATTGGATATTACTGTTAAAACTATATACTCCGTATGGGAAATCTTCATCTTTATCTTTGATGATTTCTTCAATAGCATCATATCTTAAAGAATTTGGATCACTCGTATTCATCGATGCAGAATTATCAATAATGAATATATACGATGTTGGACTTTTATAAACTGTATTTTGTTTATCAAAAAAATTCATTTCATAAATATATTCAAACAAGGTACTTACTATTAAAACAGCAATAACACTGACAACCAACAGTAAAACATTTTTACCAAATTCAGACTGATTGCCATTAATGAGACTATAAATAAGCACAAAAACTGCAACAACTGCAAATAAAACGATAATTCTAATTCCAATAGCTAGTGGACTCCATAAATCACCTAATTGCTGATAAACTAAGTCAGACAGAAAATAACCAGCAATTCCTCCTATGATACTAATAATTAATGTTACAAAATCAAATGACTTACTTTTTTTGATATTAGTATTGATCATCGTATTGTTTTGATCAAAACTATCATCTGAATTCATCTTGAAATCATTAAAATCATTAAAATCCATAATTATCCTCCCCTTTTATACTTTACAATATATTGATCAGAATTATAATTCCTTGATGATATAATAAAGAATGAATTATCTCTAAAAATATCATTCACATTTGTCAAAAGGTGAAGATAATCCTGCAATAATACACTAATATCATTATCACTATTTAACTGCGGTGTTAATAATATAAAAGAATTAATCGGCTGAATATCTGTAAAATTGTTGTGCACTACACCGAGATTATGTTTATTCTGTACTTCCTGAAGTAAAGTATGATTTAAAAATAATTTTAATCGTTCGATTAAAGACTGATGATCATCAACAATATCAGCAATAAACTGCGAATCAATATTATCTAAAATATCTTTGACTGACTGGTTAACTTGAAAAACAGGAAGATTTTTTACCTGTAATTCATCTAAAGTCCCACCATATTCACTTAATGTTAATTCATCCAGGATATTGGCATATTGATGATTCTTTTTTACAATATCATCAATGGCCAGCTTTAGATTATTTTCATTGGAAATGATTTCTATAATATGCTGGATAATCTCTCTCTCCTTATCGAACTTATAAAAATTAAGATAATAATCATATTCATCTTTTAAATATTTATTAACGTACATAATATTAGTATGAGAAACAAAACGTTTGCTCATCTGCTCTTGCTGCTGGTCAATATTTTCAATTCTCTTTTCTAACACATTTATGATCTCCTGACCAATATAAACGGAATTTGCATCCAAAGATGTTGAAGACGTTATGATTTTTTCAATCATTTCAGCATATTGACTTTCATCAAAACAGATATTTTCAAATATTTGTTTGACCAGATCTTTTATCACACCTTCACTTTTTAAAACATGATTATAAACTGGCTGAATATTCTGTTTCTTTCTGCCGAAAAAACCTTTGCTCTTTTTTTGTTCAGTAACATTTTGAAAAGTTAAAGGAACATAAAGATAGCTTTTATTATCACTAACACTTAAATATTGCTTGAAAAAATTTTCTAAAGCCTGATTAATACCCTGATTAAGATCATTCGTATCAATATGATTACCATCAACCTGTCTAATGTATATTTCTTTTAACAAACGACAAGTGATAAATTCTGATATCTTTAAATAATGAAGACATAGCGAACTCCAAGAATAGCCATCCGATTCATCCTGTCTCATCTGATAATCATCTCTTACTAAATTCAACGCAATTAATTGCGCTTCTTTAGCAACATCCTGTGCCACAAAAGGTATTTCGATATGATAAATATTTTTCCAGATATCTTTTCCTTTTTCAATAAACTGATATGCGTACTGATAGTTTTTATCCGTTTTATTCTGGTCAAATAAACCATAAAACGCTTTTTTATTAACATCCAGTCCAAAATTATCTAACTCACTAAATGCATCTCCGATTTCCGCAATCAGCTGATCATCGACTTCTTCAAAAAAAGGATCATCCATCATTGCCACAAAAATAATTCTTATATCATCATATTTTTTTCCTTGTCGTGAAACTTCGGTAATATTTTGTTTAAAAGCTTCAATTAAATCACTCTTATGAATTTCTGAAGAAATCTGAATTTCATATAAACTAGGTTTGATATTAAAAGAAATAGTAAATGCATCTTTTAAAGATGCATTTACTCTATCATAAGTATCCTTACCCAAATAAATTGCCATGACAACAGGAGCATTCACAAAACCAGCATATCTTGCATTCAAAAAACCATTACAAAAACTATTAATTTCGTTTTTTATATTTTCTTTTGTTTGTGCAATATTATTATCCATATTTAATCTCCCTTATGTTATCAAACTATTCCATATTTGATAACAGCAATTCATAGAATCGTTTTAAATCTTTTGCAGGATCAGGTTCAGAAAGATTTAAGTCTGCAATTTGATAATTTTCTGCAATTCCTAATGATACCGCTTCATCATTGATTTCTTCCCAGTTAAAAGGATCACCTAAACATTCATCACCTAAAACATATTCAATATGTTCACTAAAACTGTCACAGTCAACCTGATCTCCATTTTCAATAATCTTAACAGCTTGAGCTCTTAACATTTCTAATCTTCTTTCTTCTAATGTTGTAAACTTGCTAAAAACATTATATAAATAGAATTTTTTATCAAATGTTTTCTTTGTTGTCAGGTTAACAGTTACTGGTTCATTACCATTCATGTAATTCCAAATTGTATTTTTATCTGGAGTTTTCTGTTTAACTAGACCTGCACGCAAAGCAAAAGCAAAGACTTCGACATGATCGATAAATTGTTTTTTACCTTTCATTTCAGTTTCAATTTCACTCATTAAATCCATGATTTCTTTAAATTTAGGATTATTCTTTTCAATGATATCCATATATTTTATAGATTTACGAATCCATTTATAAACATCAGCAATTGGAACTGGCAAATCCTTATATTTATCCTCATTTGTTTGTGAAAGATCACGAACACTTAAATCAATATCAGTATTACCAGTATTAACAAGAACCTGATTAATGATATAACCATTTTCTTTCATAAATTCAATTAAATCGAAATCTTTATTACGTTTCATTTTCTTAGTTAACGCTTCTTTAAAGCTTTCTTTGTCTGGTTCACTGACAATATCCATCAAATACATGACACCAGCCTGTGAAACTGGATCTTTATAAAGATTGATTGAATGCAATACATCAATTCCTTCATCAACTTCATCCCTAACTTTTGTTAATAATTGGTAATCTGGATTATTATATATCATCTCTGGAACTTCATTTCTTGTAGAAATATCTTTTGCTACGCTGTCAATTGTATATGGATTTGGGAAACGACCCCAGTTTTCTTTATTTTCATCCATATGTCTACCAGCTTTTGCATTAGAGATATACTGCTGATTGAAATCTGCCATACCATTAAGTATATACATTGGCAAGTTAAAATAGCGTTGTGTAACAATAAATTTATTTTTTGCATTGCTTGTTACAGGTGTCTGTCCCTGATTAGAAATAATTTCAGCTAATATTTTTGAAAGTAAAGGTGTATCAGCCAATGTTCCAATATAAATCTGAGAAGTAAACTCTTTAAATGAAATTGAATTTGATTGAGCTAATGTTCTCGCCCCTGTATTTAATACATTGTAAATTTCCATAGCCGCATTAGTTAATGCTTCCATTTTTGGTGAACCAGGATTATTATTGGCCCACATTGTATCTAATTCATCAGCACTAATATCCTGGTTATTGTAAGCAACAACAACAAATTTTTCAATAATATCATTTCTCATATTATTATGGATCAGACATTCATCCATCAGATCTCTAACAACTGTTACAACATCGAAATCATCGTCTTTATTTTCAGCAAGCCATTTTTCTTTGTTATTACGCATTGTTTTAATAAAATTCTGTGCCAGTTCTTCAACAGCCACACGTGAAATAAAACTGTTCAAATACTGTTCCAAATGTTGAGCCTTCGCTTTACCACTAGACAGGATATCAACAGAATAGCTTGTGTGATTTCCTTTTTTAACCTGTTTTGACTGAGCAAAATACTGACCATCTTTATTAAGGATTCTTTGAATTTCAGTCAATACAGAAGTGTAAACTTCAAACAGTCTTGAATTCAATTTATTCATTTCATCAGCAACATTATACAGACCATCAGCAATCAGATCATACAATGGAGCATCAATATCAGTAATGACAGCTAATTTTGCACATGTATCCTTGTATTCTGCCATTTCCTTCTTTCCACCAAGCAATTTTGTGGCTTCACTTGCCAATTGATTAACTTTTGCCTGTCCGCCATTAGCAAAAGTATTTTTAGCATTCTTTGCCTGTTCTTTAAACTGATTACCTAACAGATAAAGCTGTTCTACGATACCAGAGAATGGTTCATCAGGGTTACCAACATTTAATTCATTTGATTTATGTTCGATTGCTTTTAAAGCCATATATGGTCCATATGTATCAAATATTTTATCAATCTGTTTTGATAAATCTTCAAAAAGTTTTGCTTCAAACTGTGATCTGAAAACAGGAGTAATTTTTTGTGAATAATAATTAGCCATGTTAACAGCCAGCTGATATCCATACATTGGATTATTACTGATCATACTTTTCTTGATATTATCTTCAATGAAGATATTTCTTCTAATAGGATCTTGTGGATTAATACTTAAAACATACTGTCTGACAGATAAAATACTGTCAGTACTTGTCGCTTTATAAACTTCATCAAGCATCTGTTTATTCACTTTCTGGAAGTTCGTAAATTCTGTTAAAACATTTTCATAAATTTTATTAACGCAATAAGCTAAAATTTCATCTCTTGGAATTTTAATTGCATTATAACCTAGAACCTGATATTTATAAGAAGCATAACGGTGGAAATCTTTTCTGTTTGGATGATTTCTAAACCATGCATTTAACATTGCTGATTCATTGCTCATTAATGATTCAGCTAATTGTACAGGCTGCCCACTGCTATCAACAAAAGATATGTCTGTCAGCATGTCCATCAGCTGATCAGTCAAACGACCCATGGTTACTTCCATTTTATTAATTCCACCTGTTTCACTATAACCAGAAACCAGTGTACATGTTGAGAAAATGTTTTTATTTGAATTAATGCTCTTAACGCCTAATTTCAAACTATAATTGCTGCCTGTTTCAACAATATTCATAAAATAATCAATTTCTTTTAAAGCTGAATATCCGTTTGTTTTTAAATTCAGTTTGATATTGTCATTATCTTTGATACCATTTTCTTCAAATTGAGCATCAGGTGTATAAATATATCCTGCCAGTGTATATTTTGAAAAACCAACAGAAGTAAACAAATCATGAATCATATAAGGTATATCAATAATCGTCCCTGAACCGGTACCACCTGAAATCCCCGCAATGACGATAACATCAACATTAGCACCATCAATTTCATTCGCTTTTTCAATCGCACTGTTGATAACTGTCGATAATTTGCTTCTTGTTGTTCCATATACATGATCATTAACAAGCATTGCTCTACCGATCTGTCTGATCTGTTGTGCTCCATCTCCTTTTAATGGTGTCCCAATCAAACTAGGATTTAACCATTCTTTGATATTCTGTGGAATTGATTCTTTATAAAGCAATTTTTCAATAATAGGTTCATACAAAGTAATAGTTTCTGCTGAATCCATATACGCATTTGGATTAGAATTACGAGTCCCATCATTTTTTACTTTTGAAATTTTATTTGTATCATCAACGCAAGTATCAATAACCCTAAAAAATACCTTATCTGATGAACCTATTTCTTTTTCAAATTTTCCTTTCAGCATATTGACGGTTCGACCACCCAAACCACCTAAACTGATAATAATTGTAGGATTAGGTTTGACATGAGACTTTTCACTAACAAAAGCAACCCCACTTTTATTTAATTCTAATTCTTTTAACTTATCTTTTTTTGCCTGACTTAATGCCATAAAAATTCTCCCCTCTATTTAAAATGTAAAATCATTAAAACCATCATTATTGGCACCATTTGACTGATTATTCTGATTGAACATTTCCATATTTTCGTCAAATGATTGTTTCTTTCTGAACATGGATGCAGCATAGTGACCAACTATTGTCATTTCTAAACCATTATCATCTTTGATGCAAATTGTGAAATTCTTTTCACTCTTCCATTTTTCTTTTACTTTTACTCCATAACGTAAATTATTTCCATATGATACATGAGGATTTTTTATTTTGATGATACATCCGTTTTTACCAAGGTATGTTCCAACAAATACTACTGATTCTAAAGCTTTCTTTATTGGTGAATCATTATTTAACAGCTGGTATAATTTTTCTGCTTTATCATCATAGCTTTGATGATAAACATCACTTGCATACTGACTCATTCCGGTTGCCAGATTTTTCTTTCTCATTAAGAATATATTGCTTGGATATGTTCGTACATCCCCAATTGAATAAGATTCTATATCTTTTTCAACGATAACTTCCTGTATTGTAAAATTACCTCTGATAAGACGGAATCTTCTGATGATCAGATATGCAATGATCAATGCAGCAGCACCAATGACAAATGGTATAGATGCATATAAGATCAGTAAAGCTTTATCATTGACTTTTACTGTAAAAGTCGTATCAACGGTGTTTCCTAGTTTATCTTCATAGGTCACTGTCACATTGGCAGAACCCCAATCATAACCAGTGATTTTCAGTCCTTGATCAGTTAAATCAGCAGAAACTGTATCTTCGTCTGTTGATTCTGCCTTAATCACTTTGAAACCAACATCATCTGGGTCATCAATCGCCCCTTTTAATGTTTTCATTGAAATCACTTTACTGTCAGAATCTTTAAATGTTTTATCCAAAGTCTGTTTGTCAATATCTTTTTTTATGGAAATGGGTTTCTTGTTTGTTTTAATTTCCAGCTGATCTGTTAGATGAAAAGTATCAGAAACTACATCGATCTGAATGTCATATGTTGCCACATGATCAAAATTAACTTTCCCGACAAAACTGTTATCCTGATAAGTTAATGTGATAGTTTGGCTTTTTTTAGTATCTTTTGCTGTCACAACAGCAGTTGCTTTGGTATTTTGATATGTATCTGAAGTCGTGACATTTTTATTGTCTTGCTGAATGCAGGTTTTAATCGTTGCTTCTTCGCCATTTGACAATTCCGTGATATTTTTGTTGCTGCTGTTTAAAACTGAACTTTTTAAAGTGTAATCATAATACGGAATATATATGGCTGAGATTTTCACATCTTTATTTGTCTCAATCGTATAAGTACCTTTTTCCGGTTTATATAGCTTTAAAACAATACTGTTTTGATATTTGTATTGCTTTGCATGATCAGTACCAAAATTAACCTTTTTTTGATCAGGATCAATCAAATCTAAAGAAACATCATTTATACTAGAATTACTTGTAACCGTAATATTAGCTTCCTTGACATTTGAAGAGATTGTGACTTTATTGTCGACAACAGCGATTGGTGAAGTATTCATCAATTCAGCAATAACAGTTGTGAAATAATTATCGATTGAATCAGGATCAGTATCCGTTGTAATACGATTTGTAGAATTAGCAATGGCAATACTATCTAATTTTTTGTAAGGTGAATCATTATGGTCAACCATTTCTTTACCATAACCAATACAGTAAATCTGAACTCCAGCATTTTTGGCTATTGTCAAAGCATCATTTAATCGCTCATCACTTTCTACCTCTTTATTTCTTTCGTGTCCAAAATCATTTCGACCATCTGAAAACACCAAAATAGCATGTACCTTACCATCATTGACATCAAACATATCAAGGGCATCAGCAACCGCATTACCTACATCGGTATCACCAGTGTATTTGATATTCTCTATCCAATCAGTCGCTGATTTAGTCTGTTTATCATCCGAAAGACTCGTAAGTCCATCCTTCCATTTCGAACGGCTTCTATTAAATGTAATAATATTAGCACGACTGTTCGAAGGCATCATAGTAATAAATTTCTTTGCTGCTTCTTTCATCATATTGTCAGGATCATTTGATTTCATTGATCCTGACTGATCAAGAACAAGAACAACATCCATTTCCTTATTCTCAATCGCGTGAGTATTAACAGCAGGCTGAATCACCAATGCCAATGTCATTGTCATAAAAATGACTAGAACTGTAATTATTTTTTTCATCATTTCCCCTCCCATTAAAAGTATCGAATAATCATAAATGCATTACAAATAGTTTCAACAAATATTAATAATAAAACTATTTTTTTTATTTGTTTATTAATTGGCGTCTTGTAATATCGCGCATAAGGAACCTGAACATCAATAAAACGCTGTTTTGTAACACGTTGATTATGTTCAATATAACTTCTTTGTTCAAACAATTGATATTTTCGACTAACCTTTTTAATGAGGGGAATATAGATTGAGTTTTTATGATTTACTTTTTTTACTTTTTCAGAAAGTAAATCTTTTTTACATCTTCCCCAGTCATCATAAAACTTATCATATAACACTAATACTTCTTTATGATAATTCACGATATGATCATATTTTCTTTTTACGAATAAGATATAATATGCTCCATATATGTAATAAAAATCCAGATAAATAAAATATGTAATTAATAATAATGCTAGAATTCCCAGCAAAGCATGCCCCTGAAATACATGATAAGCCGAATAACTCGCACTGATATCATTAATCTCTGCAAAATACTGCCAGAAATGAGTTATAACCTGCAGATATTGAGATTCATACATGATTTTAATTAAAAAATAATTATATAGAATCAGTTGAACACTCATTTTAAATATCTGTTTCATGTTTCCATACTGGACCGTCTGATATCTATCAACTGCTTTTCCAACACCATTATTCCAATAATTCAGGTAATGATCCTGAAGAGCTTCAAATTCATTTAAAACTTTAATTCTGTCATTATTTAATTGTTTATTAAACTGATCAGTAATTTCCTTTAAATTATATTCGTATGAATTATCAACAATAAACTGATAAGGAACAATATAAATATGATCTTCCTGATCAGATACTTTAACAAAGTAATTGCTGACTTTCTGACTTTCCATTCCACGTATATATTTTTTAGCAGAAGCACCTTCCTGTTGTGTAAGCCTTTTCATGCTTTTGGATAATTCTTCCATCTCACTATCACCAAGAACATCATACTGAAAATTAAAAGGATTATTTTCAAACTGCAAAACAAGCGTATTGTATTCTTTAACGATATCAGAATAATAAATATTCTTTTTTGGAATCTTATTAAGCAAAGAGTTCATTAATTTTTCTGCATTTGAATCAGTGATCTTGTATTCATCTCGGTGATTTAAAAACCATTCGATATGTTTGAGATCTTTTAAACTGTTAAGTGATATTTCGTATAAATATTGCATGTTCAGTTAACCTACTTTTTAAAGAAGCGAAAACCACTTTCTTTTTTTTCATCACCAGATACATCAAAATCATCAAAACTATCACTGTTCGTTCTTTTCTTGACTGCTTTAACAAACAAAGCGACTTCTTCCTGATTCATATATTTGTAGGCATCCGCAATGCGTTTAGCCTGTCTAGGTGCATACAGATTAATCAGATTTGCTACATATATTCCAGATATTTTAACAGGTGAAAATGATTTAAAGTAATAATCTATGATTCTCTTGACATCATATCCGTTAAATTTTTTTATCAGATATTGAAAATGATCAACAGTCAGTAAACGCATTTCAAATAAATCATCCAGATATTGCTCAGTGATTTCTGGTACCTGTTGAGGAACCAGAATAAACTCCAGCAATGCCTGTAACTGTTTTGCTTTGATGTTCTGTGAAGAACGCAAGCCAAAAACAACGTTGACCATATTTTCTGAAGATAAAAAACCGTTTTGCATATCATTATTTAAATCCAGCCAGTTTTTTAAAACCGTACCTAATGATTCGATATAATATGTCTTTTCTTTTTGAATATTTTTTCGTTTTTGTAACTGATTGGCTATTGCTGTTTTATACTTTTCATATATCTTTAGATCAATAAGGATCTTTATCTGATCAAGAAAAGAATCGAACTCTAAAAACTGTCTGTCAGTTATTAAATTCTGAGACATATAATCATTTAACCATTCATCGATATTTGAATTCAAATTTGGCTCATTGCTTTGGTATTTCATACTGTTTTTGATATTGATCAGCTCTCTGGCAAAATCATTTAAGGAAACATTGCATAGCTGCTGAAATTTTCTGCCAATATTTTCTAACTCCTCGTCGGCTGCATTTCCTATCTGATTTCTAACTCGTGATCGTTCATTTTCTAATTGCATGATGATATCTTTTAATATATTTTTTAACTGCAAAGAACCAATATCTATTTGACTTAAAGTTTGAATCTCTTTTTCAATAACATTTTTATATTTTTCACTGTTTTCATTAACATTTTTTAATTTTCTGTTAAGCTGTCTATTATACCATTTTAAAAACTGCTGACGATCGATATTTAAACCTTCAATGGAATCAGCAAAACGTATCGTCTTAGCAGCTGCAGGTGACAATGCTTCAATGCTTTCCTGAGGTAACGCTAGTATATTTTGGAAAAGATAGCTGTTATAAAAACTATCACTGACTTTTTCCTGAATAATTTTGATCATTAATTCATATAATGAGCCTTTTCTAAAACTGTTTTGATCAACATACAGGACCCATTCAGGCAATAGATCTTCCTGCTGACCATTTTTCCATTTTTTATAATTAACATAGTAAGTGATACAGTCATCAATTTTCAGACGCCCTCTATTGGCAATGGCTGATAATGTAGCAAAGTGCTCCTGTCGTCCTGGATCATCGAGTTCAGAAACAAGATATGTTGCATACTGAATATATTTATTGTCAATACGACGTAATATTGACCGAAAATCAGAGGCAGTCAGATCAATGAATGATGTATTGATATTGCGGATTTCTTCCTTAGGATATAATACAAAGGAAATTCTCCCAGCACCGCCATTTTCATCTCTTGAATAAGACAGAAAACCATATCTTTTTCTTAACTCATAAGGTAAATAATGATAAATAGATGCCAGTATAGCTCTTGAACGCTGATTATAAGCATCACCTTTGGCATCAACAATGATCTTAGTTTTTCTGTTGCTTTTTTCATTATTCATAAAAGTCGCTAAAATAGCAATCAGCTGTTCATCATTTAATACAACTGTGTTTGTTTTCTCACGTGAAAACTGATAATGATCAATATTTTCATGCTGATACTGATTTACTTTTTTATCCTCAATGAACTGATAATTAAAGATTTCAAAAAAATCATCTTTGAAAAAATCATCAGATACATCTTTGAGTAAAGCATGAAAATAATAACATGGTGTTGAAAAATTGCTCATGTGACCAGTTTTCGAAATGATCAGATAGTCTTTATTCAGTTCATTATTTAAATTACTTACCGCATAAGTAAGGGCTTCTGGTTCCTTTGAAACAGATGAATACAAATCAGCATTACTGACAAAATCATATTTCATATAGGAACCTAACAATACTTTTTCTGCACCAGACGATAACGATGATGACTTATTAATGGTTCGATAATTTATACCATCATTGGCATATAACAATTGCATTTCCAAAGCCTCCTATCTACTTGGTAACATGATTTGGATAATAGAATATCTTTTCTATTTCTTCTGGCTGAACAAGTCTGTTTTCAAGTTCACTATAAGTTTCAGTTTTCAGTCCCAGCAGTTTCTTTCTTTGTTTCGTAACCCATTCTTCTTTATAAACAGGAATGATACCAAGCACTGCCAAAGACCACAGGAATGGTCCTTCTATCATAGAAGGAATTGGTAAATTACTGTCAGCTGCTCGATCTGCAAAAGGATTATCTACAGAAAATCCATACGATGCAACCGCCATTGGTGTAAAATGTCCAAAAATATTTTCAATAGTCGCAGGAATTGCTGGTGAAAGACTGAGATATCTGTATGATCTTTCAATCAGCCACTTCATATTATCATAATACAAAGCACCATTTTCACTGATCCATGGTGAATTTTTTGATTTATTTCTAAGATACTGTATTGGATTTGAAACAGAAGCAAAAGGATTAAAGTGTGGATTAAACAGTCCATAATCTTCAGTTGCTTCGTCACAGCGTGTAATCAGTACGGCAGTAGGAATCTTACCTTTCATATGAATAGCCTGCATCGTTCGATCAATATTAGCAAAAGCTTCCATAATATTAACATTGACCTGATCAGCAGTTGCTACGATTTGCTCCTGTGCAATCTGTGAAGGGGCAATACAAAGCCAAATCATATCGGCTGACCTGATGATCTTTCTTTGAGAAGTTACAAAATCGGCACCACCTTCACCATCAGCACCACCGTCATAGATTTCACCAGGCATATCTATGAAAGTAAAAATATAGTTTTTCCCATTATTGACCTTAAAAGTCATAGAAAACAATGGAATTGCTTCCTTATTATCAGCTGATGTATCTCGCAACACCGGTGTTTTTGTGATTTTTTTACCATAAATATAAGGATCAAGAAGATCGCTTTTAAAAGTACGCCATCCTTCTCCTGAATAAGCAATATTGATCAGTACATTCTGGTCATAGCCAAGACGTTCAATGCCGTCACCAGCTCTCATGATACTGGCTAATAAAGACGCAAGATATGCAGTTTTTCCAACTCTGGCAGTACCTGCTAAACCAATGATAATTTCTTTATATTTTCCAGCATGCCCATATAATTCCTTACCGCAGGGATGACCATCCTTGCCTTTGCAGACAAATTTTGATACATTTCTGGTTTTATTATCATCAAATTTAACTTCTAATTTATTAGCGAAACTATTTCCCTGATCATCACGGTCCATTTTAACGATCACATCAAAACTAACGATCAGGCCTTTGTTGATCATAACACGATGTGCTATTTCCTGAATTTTTTCTGCCAATTCATCTTTATCCAGTTCCTTTGATTTGGCCATATAGTAAGTCAAAGATTCATATTCGATGATATTGGTTGTACTTGCCAGTAATTCTACAGAAGCATTTGGTGTATTGGCTATCTTTACCAACTGTTCTCCTAATCTTTCTGTGGTAAACTGAAAAGTCCCCTGGAAAGTTCCATCATTGGTTGTTTTGAAACCATAGATATTGATCAGATCTGCCAATGTCAAATACAAACATAAATTCAGACCTGTTAGATCATACCACTCTTCATTGGCTCCAAAATATCTGTTTTTCATTTTTTCTAAAGCAATATTGATCAGTTCACCAAAGTCGAATGCTAAAGCACTGGCTTCAATGATCTCGCCACACCTTGGACAATGAACTTTATGTAATGCCATATTAATACTATCCCCTCTCTATGAATCAAATATTGTATATAATTTCTTTAATTAATTCAGTGATTTTTACAAACAAATAACTGATATAGTATAAAACTTTATCTAATCCTTCTCCAATTACCGGTATAAAAGAAAAACCATGTAAACAGACATAATATGTAAACAGTAATAATACTGCAACAATGATAACTGCGATGATTTTATAAACTTTATCATGATTAATTTCTTCAATTTTTGCATGTGCAATGATTTCTTTAATCGAATTCATTATTTCCCCCATTAATATACAGATTCTGTCTGCCAACAACTGTTTCTCTTATTTCTTTTTCTTTACCAAAAAGGTTCTTACCAATTTTTGACTGCGATATACCAATACATTTTAAATTGGCTAGTGTCCATAAAAAAGGCAGCTCTACCATAGAAGGACGAATTTTCTTTTCACTGTGACTGTCACTAAGATCAAAGCCATAAGAGGCTATCGCAAACATTGAAAATCCCTCAAATACATCTTCAATAGTTGCTTCAAAATTAATCATATTTTTAACAAATTTTCTTGTTTTTTTCACATAATCATTTGTTTTTGTTAGATCCAATGTATGGTCTTCCTGAATATATTCTTCCATGACATTCACATTTGGTCTGAATAACAATGGATAGTCATCTTTGAGCAAATCACTTTGCGTAACAATGACACAGGCAGGAATTTTTGAAACAAAAAGATTTGATAATGTTGTTACTAAATTTTCCAGCTGATCATTACTGTCTTTGGCTTTGATTCCTTCCATGTTTGAATTATGATACTTATCATCGATCATCGAAGGTTCTATGCAACACCAAATAGCATCAGCACTTTTCAAAACATGACGTTTTTCGCTGATAAAATCAATACCTTCACTATCTTCACTATCATAAATTTCACCAGGCATATCAACAAAAACAAAATTAAAATCTTCGTTATTTATTTTCACTGAAACATATACTAAAGGAATCGCTTCTTCATTCTGTACTTCCGTTTTATTGATGATTTGTCCTTTTTCATAAACACTGACGATTTCAGTGTCAAATTTATAAAAACTATCTTCATCATCTTTTTTTACTGAGATAGAGATAAAATCATCATCTTTTAATTGCTTAAGTCTATGAACAAGTGAGGCGATATAAGCAGTTTTGCCAACTCTTGATAATCCTGCCAAACCGATAATAAATTCATGATGTAAACCAGACTGATTATCAAATGGTGTTCCACAATTTGGACATACTCTATTATTATCAATAAATTCTTCATCATTGATGTAATATTTGATGCCAACAGGAATTTCATTTTGAATGTTATCCTTTGCAAAAATAAAGCTGACAGGAACAGAAACAATGACCTCATCTTTTTGATATGTCGACAAATTTCTGATCAGCATTTCAATATCTTCTATTTTTTCATCAGGTAAGCCATGATCAGATGAAATGATCTCATACAACCTGTTATATAAAACTGTATCACGATCACTTTCCTGAATATCCTTAAAAGTCACAGGTTTCATCAAAAACTCTAGCTGTTTAATAACACCACCAACCGTCAGATCCAAACAGCTTGGTCCATTTTGATCAGTTTGAAAATTGAATTCCTGACAGATATCTCGTAAAGTATAATAAAATTTCAGATCTAATCTGACCAATGATTTCCATGTTTCATCATTTTGCTGTTCTATCGCTCTAGCAAAAACACGAGAAAAATCAAATCCTACTAAATCAGCTACTGTAAATTCTCCACATCTCGTGCAGTGCATTTTATTATATTTTGCATGTTTTAATTCATACATTCATAATCAACTCCGTATTTTAGATATAATTATACACCATAATTCGACCATTATCTATAATTTATTCTTAGTTATCATGTAATTATTCTAGATAATTACTATTATTTCTAAAAAAGAACGATATTTCATTGTCAGCAAGGATAAATCAGACAATTCCTACTTATCGTTCTACAGCAGTTTGTGAACCATAAAAATACGATAACAAATTAAAAATTGTCATTTTCATAATATCATAGACTTATTCAAGGAACTATCTTTCTCATGATTTCTGACATTTTTAACAAACTTAATGTAATTTTTGACAATATTTTAATCACTACTGCAAAAATAAAATAACCGATGAAAATAATATACAGATGAGTATCATCAAAACAAACATAACAGCAGTTAATCAAAAAAATAAGCCATAGAAAACGGTAAACAATAATGTAACCTATTCTATGGCATAAAATCATGATCGTATTGTTTTAAACCTATATTAATGGCTGATTTAAATCATTTTAGTAAGTGTATCGTTCTTTATTCTGTTCAATAAACTGTCCTATTTTCTGTTTTACTTCAGCTCTTGACAGATTATCGCATGCTTTGATATCATGCATTGCATTTTCTAAATAGTCACTATCAACATTGTTGAAAATATACTCAACAGTACTTATATATTCAACATGATCAACAGTTGATATCGTTGTATGAGTTATCTTGTCTGTTTCAAAAACAATTTTGAAACATTCCTGTTTATCGTTATCTAATGATGCTGAATAGGTTGTTTTACCATCTTCTTTTTCAATCTTTATATCCTTATAATCATTTCTTAAAGATAATAAATTACGGATAAAAGTATTAGAATTTTCTGTTTCTATATATGTATAGCGATCTAAATATCTTGACCCCTTCATATCTGTCAAAGATTCAGAATCTTCAGATAAACTGCATCCCTTTTCTCCATGAATCATTACAAAATATCCAGTATAACTGTCATAACTGCATCTGACAGTATAATACCCCTTTTCTGTATCGTTTTTGAGAGCATAATAATGCGTGTAAAAATCTCCACCATCATTTTTTTCTACACAAACAAAATGGTTGTACTGTGTATACTGATCAAATTCTTTATTAAATTTTGAAACTGTCGTTTCATTGTTGACGACAAAAAAATACAGACCAGTAAATATGACTGACAAAGTCGTAGTAAAAAGGATCACCTTTGTGATAAAACGCCTTCTTTTTTTACGATGATAACGATTATGTTTTTGCAGCATTTGATCATGCGCTTTTGCATATGTAACATCAGGTTTTGGCATCTGTTCCATTTCATCTTCAAGCATCCAGATAAGAAATGGAATAGGTGCAATATTGAATATTGGTTTCCCTTCTTTTTGCAGTGATTCAATCCGTTGTTTCATTTTTTCTTTACCATAACGTAAACGACTCTTAACCGTATTCGTTGTGATATTCAGTGCATCAGCAATTTCCTTTAACGACAGTTCTTCAAAATAATACATGAGTATGACCATTTTCTGCTGCAAAGGTAATTCATTGATCAGATCATTAATGGCCTTTTTCAGCCAGGCATAATCTAATGCACTTTCAGGATGAAATTCTTGAGATGTCTCTTCTATCGCATCGACAAATGAAGAGATACCTTTTCTATCTTCAAATTCGTTCACATTTTTTGCTTTTTGTATTTCTTCTTTTGATTTCATGAAATTGATCGCTTCTCTCGCTATTGCCGTATATAGAAAGTTTTCAAATTTATCAGGATCTTGTAAATGATTCAGTTTCTGAAACACTTTGATATAAGCATTCTATAAAACATCTTTTGCTGTTTCTTCATCGTTCATATATTTTAAAGCAATAAAATAGCCTTTTTTTACAGTCATGTTATATAGTGTTTCAAAGGCACTTTCATCATTTTGTTTTGCCCGTTCAACAATTTGCGTTAAATTCATTGATTTTCTCCTTTTTCCTATTTGTTTTTTAAGTTCTGATACGAAACATCCAAGATTTTCATGATTGTTTTTTCATCCTGATTGTCACATTCCTGATATTTTTGTATTCTTTCATCTACCATGCTTTTTTCTATGGTTTTAAACGTAAAAACAGAAATATCATATTTGTTTTCATCTTTTGTATCATTATCATATGATTTTAAAGAGACAGGCAAATCATCTTGAATAGTCAGTTCATTCATTGAATGACCAGTAACATATTTAATGATTATTTTATCATCAGCTATTTCTTTGGTAAAATCTCGCCCATTATTATTAACATCGAAATAACGTGTACTGAGCAAATCCTGCTGTTGAAGAGAGTCTGTTGTTGAATAGTCATCAAACAGACCATTTCCTGAAAGATTTAGCCTATATGTTCCTTTGCTTTGATCTCGAAATAACGAATAACAGATATTCTGGCTGATATCATTTTCAAAATAATCAAAAGAATAATCACCATGATAAATCATTGTTTCCTCACTATAACAGTCTCCTATGAGATAATGACGCTGAATGATGTTCTTTTCTTCGTATAAATTGCTGTAATAATCAATACTGACATAATTATAATTTTCATTAACGTTATCAATGGCATTGAGATAAATCTCTTTGGGCGATAAATCATCATTGGCGTCAGTATCAGCCTGCTGCTGACAGCCACAAAGCATGATCAGCGATATTCCTATTGTTAATATTTGTTTTGTCTTCATTTTTTGTTTCTCCTTTTCATTTTAAAATTGTCTTTTCACTACTTAGACAAGATAAAAATGAAAAAAGTTTTAAAAAAATAGAATTTTTTTTAAATTTTTGAAAATATTAAAATAACTGTTTACAAACAAGCGATGCAACAACCGTTTGAAGTCTTTTATCAGGCAGTTCAATCATTATTCAAAAGTACAGCTTGATAGTATTTTTGCCACATTTTCATTTTTGAGCAGATCATGGTGATTTCCGTGATAATCAAATAATTTTGCCGCCAGTAATTGTGAACTGTTAGGATCTTGCATATAAGTATAGATACAAAGTCCTGTATCATCATCAGTAAACTGAACAGCTTCCTGATGACAGAAGGTCGTTTCTTTAAAATCGCGATAGGTATCTTTCATCACCATCATAAATGCCTGCCATGGTGTCATCGACGATCCTTGACCACTGACTGTTCCAATTGAAAAAGTTACCTGCCAATCTTCACTTTCAATGATGAGCTTATGTTCCTGTTCATCAACATCAAGACCATCAGGTACTGTTAAGGATATACCCTGAAAATGATATGTTGACATTGGCTGATCCTGTTTTTTTCCCATGCATCCGGTCAGTAATAACATGATCAGGAATACTGCTATTAAACGTTTCATTTTCCCCCTCTTTCAATAAAAAAACATTTTCTTTTGTCGTTAATCCTAGTATAAAAAACAAAAATGATCAGGTCAACATCTAAACAGTTTCTCTATAATCATTTTATTTTTTAACGTGATTAGCTAATATTTATGTTACTATTAACAGAATAAAAGAGGAAACAATGTTTCCCCATATTAATCAAACAATTATTCATATTCTGAAAATCTTTTTAATTTTATTAAAAAAAATATGCTAATCATTAAAGATTTTTGTATAAGACTGATGCCAGTAAAAACTGTCTTTTATATACCGCTGATCAGTTCCATTACCTTCATTGTCAGCATCCACATATATCACACCATCACATTTTTTCATTTCACAGTTACCAATTAAAAAGAATCTCCCATATATATTTTCTACTTGATAAACAGAGTATACAAAATGATATACTCACCATAAAAACACACAATCATTTTTATTTTTGCATTTATATAATGAAAGCCATTATAAATATAACATCACAAAATAATCATTTGTCCTATAATTTTATATCACAATTTTCTATTAGACAAACTAAAAAAGAGAGAAACTCTCTTTATAGCTGATACTTATGTATAATTGCCTTCATCTGATTCCATTTGTTTTCCATATCTTCAAGCAGTTTAAACTGTGTACGACAGCGATCCAGATTATGATTGGGTCGCTGTATTTTAAAATAAGTGTCGCCCTGCAAATAATCTGTCAAGAATCTCATTCCACATTCATAAGTCATTACCAGTGCCCCCATAGGCAACAGTTCTATTTCTTTGGCAGATAATTGGCCATCACAGCCTTCGATAAATCCTTTGGTATATGCTTCAAACAGTTCCATATCACACCATACTTTATTAATATCTGTTTCATCTTCCAATGCCGTACTGGCTCCAAAACGAATAGAATCGCCAAAATCATTCATGGCCAACCCTGGCATAACGGTATCCAGATCAATAACACAAATTCCCTGATGTGTATCATTATCGATCATAATATTATTAAGTTTGGTATCATTATGGCTCACTCGTAGTGGTAATTCTCCCTGCTCCAGCAAATCACCAAAAACATGCGCCAAATGTTCATGTGCCAATACAAAATCTATTTCTTTTTTTGCTAAAGCAGCCCGCTGAAAGATATCCTTTTCTACGGCCTCTTTAAAAACTTCAAGTCGGGCTTTGGTATCGTGAAAACCTTTGATCGTTTCATGAAGGGTTTTGGCAGGATAATCTGACAGCATGCTTTGGAAATGACCAAAAGCCAGTCCGCTTTGATAAAAGTCTTCTATATTCGCTACCAGGTCATAACTGGTTGCATTTTCAATAAAATGAAAACAGCGCCAATACTCTCCCTGACTGTCTGTAAAATACGGTTTATGATCTTTAGTCAAAACGACATTTAGTGTTTCACGTTGAGGATCTCCCTTATTTTCAATAATTTTCTGTCGTAAAAATGATGTAACATTAACAATATTTTCCATCACTTCCCGAGGCTTCGTAAATACTGTTTTATTCATTTTCTGTAAGATCACACGACTTGGAAAATGCTCATCTTTTTGAATCGTCACCAGATAAGTATCATTAATATGACCATTGCCAAATGGAACACTTTTCATGACAGGTCCTTGAAAATCAAAGTGAAACAAAGCTTCACTTTGTCCACACCATAACATTTCTGGATATACACCTGATCGTTTGAATTGTTTGATTGCTTCACTGACATCTTTTTTATCTTCATGATAAGTCATCCCATACCATTGATCATTAGAAGCCAAGACCGAAACAGTAACCTTTTGTTCATGGATCAGCTGATTAACTACTGAAGGTAAAAAATATTCACTCTTTAATGGATCACACTGTAATGTCGCAGTTAAAAAATCCGTCAATCCATTTTCTATCTCATCTATCAATGATTTCGTAAATCCCCACATGTTCATTGATACCAATGAATCACCTGAAAGTTCATGGCTTGTTTTATCATCACTTTCCAAATATACAATTCGATTATCTTGCTTTATAATCTGCGTTCTTTCTGTAACATCCAGAAGACAGTTATTTTCATCAAGACAACAGATGCCGCGGGCAACATGACCATGATCTGTCAAAGTATGTTTTAAATAATATCCCATCATCGCATAATGATGTGTATCCTGACATTCTGATAAAAAACGAAACATTTTTATAAAAGCATCTCTGCCATAATAGTCATCTGCATTGATAACAGCAAAAGGTCCATCGATAACATCCTTGCAGCAGTAAATGGCATGAGCTGTTCCCCATGGTTTCACCCTTTTTAAAGGTACTGAAAACTGTTTAGGGATATTATTTAACTCCTGATAAACATATGCAACTTCTATATATTGACTGATTCTTTGCCCAATAACTTCTTTAAATTCTTTTTCATGTTCTTTTCTAATGACAAAGATTACTTTGTCAAATCCTGCTCTTTTGGCATCAAAAATGGAAAAATCCATGATAACATGTCCGCATTCATCAACAGGATCGATCTGTTTCAATCCTCCATAACGGCTTCCCATTCCAGCTGCCATAATAACTAATACTGGTTTATTCATTTTTCTATTCCTTTATCACTATTTTTTTCTTTATAGTTCATTCGCGCTGATCATTTCAAGACTAAGTTGAAGATATTTTTTTGATGGGATGACGAATAACTGTTTTTAATTGAGTGGAATCAGTTTTACGGGGATCACTGATATAGATTTCATGATGCACACGTGAATCAGACATATCCAGCTGATACCCTTGACTTTTCATATACTGGTGCATTAAAGCAACAGTCTTTGGTTCATCATCATATGAACCAATATGCATACTTTGTACACAAGTTCCTTCATCGTATGTAATAAATTCCACCTGCGAGAAATCCATCTTTTTCTTTTTGGCAGCCTGTAAAACAGCCCATTGAAAATCTTCTTGTGTAATAAAATCAGGCAATCGAATCATCGCTATAAAACAAAAAGTTTCTTTATGTAAATAATCAACGCCTTTGATTCCTTCCTGCCACCATAATCCTTCTAGTGGTGGCACGACATAATCAAAATATCCCGAAATACGATGATCAGTATTTTTGCTCATTTTAAGCGTATATGCAACAGCATATAATAATGGAATACAGCGCTGGTATTCTCCATTTTCCTCATTAGGATCCCCTTTCCCTTTTATTGCAATAAAATTCATAGGTGGAATTTGCACAATAGCCATTGCTTTTGGCAAATACATTTCTTTATATTCTTTTTATAGTCAAATACCATGTTTCTTCTCCTGCTCAATGTTTAAAAAATAATGTTCGCATACTTTTATCTGTTGAATCACATCCTCAATGGGCAAATCAAAGATATGATTCAGTTTGATCTTTGCAATAAAGTCATCATGTTTAGGATCTTGACATATTTCAAAAGGACATTGATTGAAAGATATCAGATCATAATAGCGACGTTGAATTTTTCTGTTATACCCTGACATCCAGATTTCAAATAAACAGGTCGAATGAACAAAAACGATCTGTATTTTTAAGCCTGCCTTTTTCAGTTTTTGATCAGTGAACTGAAAATATATAAAATTTAGTCTGTTTTCAATAATTCGCGGATGGAAATCATGATCTGGCATCATTTTTTTTAATGTACAAAACAGATCATGCATGAAAGCCCATATCTGCTGATAACCTGCACGTAATGACGTTGTGGTCATTATTTTTTGATATTCTGAAAATAACGTCTGATTCAATTTCATGAAACTTCTCCTTTTTCTTGACCACAATACAGACAGCGACGTTGATGTACGGTTAACAAATGACCACAGTGAGGGCATGTATATTGATGACTTTGCATGATGATAAAAGCCTCAACACCATATTTTTTTATATAATTCAGATTTTCCAGCATGCTCATTTGATATTTCTGGCAATATCTCTGATCCAGATTTTTAAGTCGTCTGCATGGATATTTTTCACATTCAAAACAGAATCGCTCTTTTTCTGGACAACGGTATATCAAACAGTTCTGACATGATTTTCTTTGTGTTTTTTGACCACATCTCTGACAGGACAAACCTTCACCCTGATAAGCCTGACAAAGCATACAGTTCATACCACAAGGTGCGATGAGTATTCGTGAATCCATAACAGTCATCCTTTCCTTAACTATAATTTTATTATAACGATGAAGCAGTTTTATAAAAAGTAATTTCTTCATTTTTGACCTATATATCATCAGGAGGCAAAATATGAAAAAATATATTTTAGAAATTACTGAAACACGTCAAAAACAAATATCCATCTTAGCATCATCAACACAAGATGCCATCACACTGATTTCTCAGCAATATGAAAGAAATGAGATAACATTCAATGAACAAGACAACGAAGTCAGTATTGAAATAATCAGCAAAGATCATCTCAAGCAAAAGGAATCTTTAAAAAAACAATACCCGCAAGGAACTCGCATTCGCTGTCTGCACATGAATGATCCATACCAGCCGGTGCCTGAAGGAATGACTGGAACAGTAAAAGCTGTTGATGATGCTGGAACGATCCATGTTCATTGGGATAATGGCTCTTCACTAGGCTTGATTCCAGAGATCGATCTTTTTGAAAAAACGAAATGATCATATAAAGATTGAAAAACTCCAATCAGCATGACTGGAGTTTTTTACATCCCATTTTCCATCATGAAAGTTGGATAGGTTTTTATAAATACGATAGAGGTGATCGTTGCCGCCAGAATATCAGCTACTGGCTGTGCATAAAACGTTGTTTCTGCAACAAATAAAAACGGCAGAAACAGTAAAGACAATGTATAGATTGATTTTCTGGTCATTGAAAGCGCCAGTGATACCTTCACATTTGATAACGCCGTAATGCCATCGACCAAAGCATACTGGATTGCCATCGGTAAAACACCAATAATGAAAATGCGAATCGCTTTGATTGCAATCGGTGTTGTAAATGAATCACTGGTAAACAGCGAAACAAAAGTCTCACTAAACAGCATAAAAATGACAAACATCATGGCACAAAAGCCCAGTGAAAGCAAAACGATGGTGCGAAAGGCTTTTTCGATACGCTGACGGTTCTTAGCACCAAAATTATAGCTGATGATCGTCTGCGTTCCGCTGGTAATACCTAACAATGGTCCCGTAATCAGCAGGAAGCAGCTTTGAGCAATGGTCCCTGCTGAAATCAGAATATCCCCTTGTTTTGCTCCACCAGCCTGCTGCAGGATCGTATTCATCAGAATAATGATGACTGAATCCGTCGCTAAAATCAGAAATGGTGAAAAACCTAATTTAACGATCTTTTTAGCATAATCTTTTCTGAAAATGTTTTTTTTAAGTCTGATCATTGGCTGTTTGCTGTGAAGAAAAAGCAAAACAAACAATGCTGAGATAATTTGCGCAATGACGGTCGCAATGGCTGCACCTTCAATTTGCATGTGTAAAACACGTATCAACAATGCATCTAAAATAATGTTGGTAACAGCACCCACTACGACACTGCACATAGCAATACCGGAATAACCCTGGCAGGTAATAAAATAATTCATGCCAATGGCCATCAAAGCAAAAAATGTTCCTCCAGTGTAAATAGTCAGATAACTGTTGGCATAGGGATATAATACGTCACTGCCTCCAAACCAGTAGATCATTGGTTTACGCAGAAAAAGAAAAACAACTGTTAACATCACCGAGATGCCTACCAGCATGATAAAACTGGTAAAAAGGATCTGCCTGGCATCATCGTTTTCTTCCTGTCCCATTTTAATTGACATATTGATGGCTCCACCAATTCCTATTAATGTTCCAAAAGATGATAATAACGTAACGATTGGTCCACAAATGCCAACAGCTGCTAATGCCTGACTGCCTATTTCCGGAATCTGACCTACGAACATCCTGTCAACGATGCTGTATAAAACGTTGACCAGCTGGGCGATCATGGCTGGAACCGCCATGGTTAAAACAAGTTTTAAAATGTTATCTTTTCCTAAGTCTTTTTTCAATTGAATTCCTCATTTCATATGTTCATATTTCTTTGTCGTGTCCCTATCATATCAGTAATCTGGCAAAGAAAAAAGATATTTATTGATAAATTTATTTTCTTTCAAATACAGAAAAACAGAGATTTTTAATCTCTGTTATTGGATGACATATTATTCTTTTTAAATCTGTTTCCTATAGGAATCTCGGTTTTAGAACGTAATGTAATTGTACTGGCACTTTGCTGCTTAATATAATTTTTATTGATGATATAAGACTTATGGACTCGCATAAATCCTAAAGGTTCCAGTATTTTTAGAATGTCTGATATTTTTTCCCTGACTTTAAAACTGGCACTTAAAGTATGAATAAAGAGATAATGACCATAGGATTCGATATACTCGATGTTTTCAGCATTTATTCTGATTTTCTGAAATCCGGATTTAAAGTCGAGCATGACGCCAACATTTCTGTTTTCAAACTGCAGTATGGTAATGACATTAGCGAGATCTTTATCAATGTGCTGCACCCTGATAAAGGCCAATGGTTCATATTCCAGCAGTTCAAACATATATTCGCCACTGTCAATCAGAAAGATCAGTTGCTGATTATTCTTATTTGTCATTTGTCTGATATCGTCCTCATCATAAATATCTTTGATGATAATGATATTTTCATGATCATGATAACTGCTTACATATTGGATATCTTCAAAATACAGATTCAGTTTTCTTTTGATAGTATTACTGTAGCTTGCCTGACAGTCAAAGTAGATTTTCAGCATTTTCTTTGACCGTCCTCTATGGTATTGACATACTCATAAAACTCTCTGCTGTTTTTATTTAATACACTTCGCAAGTGATATCTGTCAACAATCTGGATACCAACACTTTCCAGCATTTGCAATGCAGCTTCATAATCACCTTTTTCCATCTGTCCCACTGAAACCGGGAAAAATGAAAAGACTGTTCCATCTTTAAGCAAAACGGTGATCTTCAGATGATACCCTTTTAATCCCCAGCCATACATATGATGAGTATATGACAGATTCACCTTAGAAATATCTGCCGTATGAATTTCTATCGCAGGTATTTCTGGTCTGCTGCAAAATATACGTATCACTTCCTGCCATTGACTGATAAAACCACGAGCATAATAGTAACAGATTCGCTGGCGAGAAAATTCCATCGTTTCATTAGCTCCTGATAATGAAGATAAAAATAATATTATTATAACAAAAATAATTACGCTAATGAGTCGATTGACATAAGCAGACAGATGCAGATATGGTGATACTGATCCTAAATAACCAGCAACACCAATAAAACCATAAAAAGTAAGCAGCAATGTATTAATAATAATCCCTTTTTTTGTCATCTTGTTTCCAATAACTATTTTTTCATTCATATGATAACTCCTCTTTACACTTATTATTTTAAAGATGACAGGCTAAAACTGAACAGATATGGCATCAACCTATGTTTTTATGTCACAAATTCATGATGTTGCTGATTTTTATCATCATTAAATAATTTCATAAAGTGCAGCTGTTTTTTATTTGCAACGTATCCACATATCTGATAAAACTGATGTGCTTCTGTTCTGGTTTTTCCTGAAACCAGTCTGACCCCAGCTGCATGCGTTTCTTTTGCCCATTTTTCAACAGCATACAAAAGTTTTCTGCCAATACCCTGATGCTGATAATCTTTGCAAACTGCAATACCCATGATATTTTTAAGATGATCCATATAAATGACATCATAATCACTGGCATGAACATAGCCAATAACACGATCATGAATAACCGCGACAAATGTTTTATCAGAACTGCTTGCAAGCAGCTTTTGCAGCTTGTTTTTTGTCAAAGATAATGAATGATCATAACCCAATTCATTTTTGTTGAGTTCATAAATGTCCTGATGATCTTTAAGCTGACATTCTCTGATGTATACCCTGCCCTGTAAAAGCAGATCAATGATATCCTGTTCATGATCAAAAACATCATAGTCTCCATAATGTCTATGATCTTTATGGTAATAAATTCCTGCCTTTTCATTATTTTTTAAACAGCTGATCAGTTCCTTTTCACCAAATTTCTGAATAAAACGACAGAATGTTCTAATCCTTAGTTTGTGTAAAATACTATCCTGACAGGGAAATAAAGGACATTCATAACATCCCTGATAATGCTTATTTTGACAGCATACATAGTTTTTACAGTTTTCTTTATCTTTACATCCACCTTGATGACAGCCGATGCAGTCTTTGTCATCCTGACACATTTCACAAACCAAACCACAATAGCCAACCCCTTTATTCATGATTGCTTCCTTCTTTCTTTAACCTAAAATCTATTTTTTCTGTTTCCAATAATCTTTCAGATTAATTTCCTGATGATATTTAACTCTTTTATTTTTAACAATAGTATCACTTAAATACATCTTATTCAATGTGGCACTTTCATTATAATTAATGATATTCTATAAAAAAACAAGAATATCATGATGGATATTCTTGTTAGAAATAATATTATAATTGAACTGGTCCATTTTCAGAAATGTAATGGAATTGTCCATCTTCAGATTTTTCAACTTCTAAACAGCAATGCACATTTTGTGATGAATCAGGATGATTTTTCCAAAGATTATATAATGTTGGCAAGAATACAGGCCATTGGCTGGCTTCATAGTCATCATGATCTGTTTCATAGTTTAAAATGATCTTGATATCAGGATTATCTGCTAATATTTTTTTAATAAATGCTGGTGGTTCACTGCATTTTGTATTAACAACGGTAAATGTGACATGATTAATACCACCATCAGTGTCTTCCCACATATGAATTGTCGAATCAACCAGTTCACCTTTATCATTATAGACTCCTTCACAAATGACATGACCAAGACAATCCGTAAATGGAAAGAAGGTTTCTAAAGGCAGTCTATGAATTTGAACGCCTTCGCCACCAAAGACTGGAGCACCTTTTGCACAGCTTTCTGCAATCATGTGAATTGACTGATCCATTCCATATTCAGCTGGTGATTTGACCCAGTTAAATCTTTTATGCGAACCAGGAGCCCACAAATAATATCCTTTTTCCATATTAGCCTAAAACCAGTCAAGCATCTGTGCTGTCAAGCCAGGTAAAAAATGCTGCTTTTGCGAAGCAATTTTAAATCCCTTTTCAATATATGATTGTTTTAATTCAAACGGTTTTAAAGGTGGTGTTGGCTTTTCAGGTGTTGTATATGGTAAAAAATCAATATTAATATTATCTTGGACTGGCATATATGTCTGTCCTGCGTTTGCTACATATTTCGTCATAAAATTACCTCCATTTATTGATTTGCATTTCTATTATAAGACAAAAAAATTGATGATGTAATGAACTTTTTATAATACCAATGAAAAAAGAACTTTTCGTAAAGTTCTTTTCGTCAGTTAAACATTATATAATATGCTTTTTAAAAAATATCAAACAGTCTCTCGTTTCATGAAATGATATGTTATTAATTCAATAATATGAACTGGTTGAACATGCGTGAGCTTTAAGCCTTTTTCACAGCCATTACAGTAAACAATAACATCATCAAGAGGATATTGCTTAACATAGTCATTCATTTTTTGAATTTGTTCATTTTTATTTAAAATCGTTCTCTGCCAATTAAACTTGGCAAAAGATTCTGGAGCCAGTTTTTCACAAATTGGATCAGCTGGATTGTTGAGCCATACCCCACAGAAATCCAAACGAGAATAATCTTTTTCTAATTCAATATATTGAATATTCATCTTATTCAAACAGCCTTTGATTGCGTTAATGAATGCTATATGATCTTTCATACGCAGACAATGCTGTAAGACATATGTCTTGTTGAAATGTGGCCATTGAAAATGTGAATCATTTAATAAATATTCATAAACTGAAATAATTTTGACATCTTTGACTCTAGCCTCTAATAAGATCTGACATAAAGTACAGTTGTGTATGATCGTATCTCCTTTTTGAATAAAGGATAAATCATCTCGACAACAGCTAATTGTCTCTATACCCTGGTTTTTTAAATACTCAGTTAGCGCAACAATTGACTGTTCATGATTTTTTTTAACATCACATCCAGGTAAATAATAAATCATAATAATTCTCCATTCGTTTCAATAACTTTTTTATACCAGTAAAAAGATGCTTTTTTATATCTTCTCCCACTGCCATGACCTTCATCGTCAAGATCAACATAAACATATCCGTATCTTTTTTTCATTTCTCCAGTTCCTGCTGAAATAATATCAATTGGTCCCCATGATGTGTAGCCAAAACAATCAACATCATCAATTTCAATAGCGTCTTTGAGTGCTTGGATATGTTTGGATAGATAGTCTATTCTATAACGATCATTAACAGTTCCATCTTTTAACTCATCAACTGCTCCCAGACCATTTTCAGCAACAAACAAAGGCACCTGGTAGCGATCATAAATAAGGTTTAAAGAAATTCTTAATCCTAATGGATCGATTTGCCAGCCCCAGTCACTACGTTGCAGATATGGATTTTTTCCGCCATCCAATAAATTCCCATCCGCACTGTTTTCAACATTCATTCCTTCTACTAATGAAGAATAATAACTGAAACTGTAGAAATCACATACACCTTTTTTTAAAATATCCAAATCTCCCTCTTCTATATGAAAATGAGCGTTCATTTTCTTTTGATAAGCTGTACATGTATTTGTATAACGTCCTCTGATTTGTACATCAGAAAAATAATAAATCGGTAACAGTTTATCATGAACCATCATCTGATCTTGTGGATGACAGGTTTGTCCATAACAGCAGTTATACAAAATCATATTGCCAAATTGAAATTCAGGATTTATTTTTTTCCCTTCGATCACTGTCAGTGCACTGCTTACAAGCTGATAATGGGCTGCCTGAAACATAGTGTTGACTTTATTTTCATTTTCCTGATAAATAATTCCTGCCTGATGCCATGGTGTTGAAGCAATGAATAACGAATTAATTTCATTAAAGGTGATCCAGTAAGTGACTTTATCTTTAAAATATTCCATCACCGTTTTGGCATAACGCACACTTAAATCAACGAGCTTTCTATTTCTCCAGCCCCCGTATTTTTTAACCAATGCCAGGGGCATTTCAAAATGATGAAGCGTAACAATGGGTTCAATATTCCATTTCTGACATTCATCAAAAACATGATTGTAAAAATCCAGCCCTTCCTGATTCACCATTTCATCATCACCATGAGGATAGATTCTAGACCAGCTAATACTCATTCGATAGCATTTAAAGCCCATTTGCCCCATCAAAGCGATATCTTCATCAACATGATGATAAAAATCAGTTGCATGATGGGAAGGATAATAATATCCTGGCTGAATATGATCATGAATCACTCTGGCTTGTCCATGATGAGCTCCTAATTCCACATCATTGATACTTAAACCACGATGTCCCAAATTATATCCTCCTTCATATTGATTGGCTGCTGTTGCTCCACCCCATAAAAAATCCTTTTTCATCTGTTTTCCTCCTTGCCTTTTAGTTTAAAAATGTCATCATTTTGATTCAATAGCAAGATAGAAAATTGAAAACGATTTGACATATTTCCAGGAATATAACTATTAAAGTGGAATTAATTTTGATTTATTATATAATGATTTTAATGACAAGAAGGTGATTTCCATGTTAATTATACAACAATTAGAAGAAATGGCTGATTTTTCGAATAATGAAAAAGAGGTAGCAAAATATCTGATTCATCATCTTTCCTCAATTCAGCAAATTTCAATCAATCAGATTGCCAAAGAGACATATACCAGTGCTTCAACAACAACCCGCCTGTCTAAAAAATTAGGATATGCTGGCTATAAAGAATTAAGAAACGCCATTGTCTCTGAATTGCAATATATCAATGATCATTTTGAAAATCTTGATCCTAATTTTCCATTTCAGGAAAATGATTCCATGATGACCATTTCAAGAAATATTGCCCATTTATTATCAGAAAGCATCATGGATACTTTAAATCTTCTTCAAGAAGATGCCTTACATCGCTGCATCAGTTTGCTTGCCCAAGCAAAAAGAATCAATATCTATGGGTTGACCAACGCAATAGGAATTGCCTATGATTTCCAGTATGCCATGCGAACGATTGCCAGAGATGTTCATATTATTGAAAACAGTGAAGAATGTCCTTATACTGTCTATTCTACTCAAAAAGATGATGCTTCCATTTTTATTTCATATTCTGGCGAAAACGAGGTACTTTTACCCTATATTCAAGAACTATATAGAAAACGTTGCCCTGTCATCGTGATAACATCAATTGGTGAAAACAGTTTTTCCAGATATGCTAGCGTGACATTACATATGTCAACACGAGAAAAACTATACAGTAAAATCAATAACTATGTTTCAAAAGAAAGTACCAGCACTTTATTAAACATTCTCTTTAGCTGTATTTTCGCTTCTGATTATCAAAACAATCTCAAAACCAAATTAACATTATCTAAAAAAATAGATACCAAACGATCATCGTCACTGATGCTGTTAAGTGAAAACGATGACAAAAAATCATAATACACGCAATAGCCTCTATCTTTTTGGCAAGATCAAAAAACATTGATTACAAAATAAGAGGTTAAACAAGATGAAAATGTCGATTTCTTGTTTATTGAAGTAAAAAAATCCAGTCTTAAAAACTGGACTTTTTTTAATGATATTGCAGATATCTTATAATTGATGATGCTCATATCAAAAGTCATCGCTTAGTCATCTTTTAATCATGATCATCAATCATCATTTGTTAATAAAAACATAGTGAAAATAAATTTATAAACTGAAAACCTCTTCGTAAATATCATGTTCATGATTGAAATTCTTTACAAAGAGGTTTTTATGAATTATGAATTAGATGATGGTAAAAATGGTCGCAATGCATCAGCTAAATTATGTATATTTCTGGTTTGAATAAAGACAGTTCCCTGTCCATGAAATTCATTGACCAGACCTTCTCCAGTTGTAAAACCAAATAAGCCACTAGCAACATGAATATCATAATCCAAAGATGCATCCCAAGCAACAACATGTTCATTATCAATGGTAATTGGTTTATCTGGTGTCACTTCCAATGGTAAAATATCACCAAAAGCACTGACAAGAATATCACCGATACCTTTTGTATGCATGATAAAGAAACCACCAGTTCCCCCAAATAAAGCTTTGCCTACATTTTGTGATTTCATAATATAGTCAACACCTTCGTCACTGGCTAAAAAAGCACCTGTATTAAGACAGTATTGCGCATATTCATCAACATGTAAACATTTGATTTTTCCTGGAATAGCTGGGGCAATACCTAGATAAGCATCATAACTTTGGCCAGTTGCATGGGTCATAAACATACTTTCACCACTGGTAATGCTTCTACCAATGGCACCTAAAACGCCACCAATGCCTTTTTTTGAACTGTTCATTTTTCCTTCCAGTTCTACCTTAGAAACATAAGCCATGGCTCCTCTTTCAATTTTAATTTTTTCGTTCATTCCTAATTCAATATGTACTAATGGACAATCTGAATCTCCTAATATTTTATATTTCATGACAAATCCTCCTTATGTTTATTGTATTACATTAACTTATTCAATTGAAATAATTTCCTGTTCTAATTTGACATTTTTTTCTAGCATATAATCTATGACTGGATCATTGATATCATTTTTGAGTTTTTTGAGTCGAGCGATATCATTTTGAGTTAAAGGTTTAGCATATTGTTCATAATGTTTTAAAGTCACTAAATTCATTTTCCAGGTTTGAAATGGTATATTTGTTTTTTTAAGAAGATTCAAATAAATGTAAAATCCACCTGCATCAATATCCCCAAAATGATAGTATTTCACTTGATCATCTAAAAACTTATATATTTTAAGCAAAAACTGTGATATTGCTGTATTGTGAAAACCGCCCAAGTAAATAATAAGTGTATCTTCCAATTCCAAATCATTGAACGAAGTCCAGTTTTCTACCGTCATAATCTTTTGAACATGAATATCTATAATTTCTATTTGAGTAATATAATCACTATAAAAACTAAAATGATAATTAAAGTTTTTTAAATCAATCAATTGATCGTCTATTTGAAAGCGCATTTTTCCTTTAACATATACAATCGATGGATTTCTAATAATACCAAATACTTCAAATGCTTCATTTTCATTACTGATGGTATCATCATAAAAATCATGAATGATATGATAAATCTTATGTTTATACAATTCTAGTTTTTTTGAATCCTGTAAAGTCATAATCGAAAACTTACGATATGATATTTCCTCGTGTGGTGACTGCATATAATTTAAGATGGTTATAATATCCTGTAATTCTTGAACGGAATTGGTTTCTAAATACGGATATAAAGACTGAAAATGCTGAGTTCTCACTTCCAGCTCATGTAAAAAATTATTGATCCAATCAAAAGCCTGATATTGACTTAACGCTGATAAAAACTGATGCTGGGCATACTTTAAATCTGTTCGTCCCAGAAAATGATAAATCTGACGGATTATCTGTTCATCAGTATTTAAAACTATATCACGGTGTCCAAAATCACTGTTTTGACCCGCCTTGATAAAATTCAGTTTTAATAATGCATTGACTGCCTCTTCAATTTCTTCAGTTTCTAAATAATATTCACTTTTTCCATAATGAGGATATACCTGATACAGCTTTAACTGTATTTTTCTTTTTCTGGTTGATGTTCCTTTAAAAGCTGCACTGTTTTCATACCTGTCAATGAAAATATTCATTATTTCATAACGTTTATCTTTCATCACTAATGACTTCCACAAATGAATGATTATTTTGTTTAATAACCAGTAGTCTTGTATTGACATAAGGTATAATCGTAGCAGCTCTTGAAGGTGGTACAACAATGAAGGTCTGTATATCTCTTTCATTATAAAACTGAATCATTTCCTGGATTCTTCTTTCATCCATATTATTAAAAGCCTCATCTAAAAGTACCATACAGCCAAAATCTTCATTGAGATTACGGTTTTGAATGACCTGTTCAAAACTGGCAGCCATAATGACATAAAATGGGGTTTGCGTTTCACCACCTGATTTTTCTTTATTCACTTTAGAAAAATATGCAAATGTCCCATCGTCATAATTGATCTTGATATCGTAGTCTAAATAATTACGATAATCGGTATATTCCTTGAGCATCTTTTCCGTTTCTTTATTATTGTCAATTGCTGATAGTTTAGTAAACAGTTCATCCATGATTCGTCTTTGACTGTCATCTAAAGTTTCAGATAAAAGATTATCAGCAAAATAATCTTTACCTGTTTGTATGATTTTATAATAATTCTTAAAATTATCTTTTCTGGTTGGGGTTACGACAAATTCATAGGTTTCACCATTAAAGTTTCTTTTTGTCAAGCCTTTATTTAAAACACTGATATCTCTTCTGGCATTTTCAATTTTTTCATGCAGTCCTGAAATAAAAGATGTTTTAAATGATTCTTCACATTTCAGTTTCGCCTGTCTGGTTTTTTCTGTTTTCTCCACAATATCCATATCACGCAGCTGATAATATCGCTGTAAATAGCTCTGTATGTCATCAATAGAATTTTCAAAGCCAATATTAAATTCATGATTATAGCTGTTCATCATCATTTCTGTTTTATTTTTTAAATCAGAAATGGTTTTATTGATGCGAATAGAATTCTGTTCTAGCACTTTAAGAATATTTTTGAAATCTCTGAAATACTGTTTTTCATAATCAATGATCAGCTGATCAGCTCTTTGGGTAATATCAATATGATCTGATTCATATTGAACAATGGTTTCATGAAGAGCTTTTTGATTTTGCTGGTTCAAATCAAGAATTTGCGACAGATCGCTGATCTGAAATTCAATTTTTCCTATTTCTTCTGTCACCTGTCTTTTCTGTTTTTTAATATCTTCAAATTGAAGATAGGCTTTTTCATATTCTTCCTGCAAAGCCAGCAGTGAATCATCCAATTTTAAACTGTCAATCTGGTTTTGAATATCCTGCAGCTGTTTGACTAACAGCTGATATTCATCAATGATATCAATCTGATAGAAAAGCTGCTGAATTTGTGACTGACTAAGCAGTTCCAGGTTATTTTGCAGGTGATCAAGAGTATTTTTGTCCTGATCTATTTGACTTTGCAATTGACTTAACTGTTTTTCCAGTGACTCAAGCTGAATCTTAATTGCATGATAGCCAATATAAGGTGTCTGATATATTCGTGGATTAAGTGCTCGCACCGTATAGTTTTTATAAAGCATTACCGATTTGGTAATCGCAGTACGATGATGACGTAACTCTCTGGCATCATCAACGCAGATCACATTTTTTAATAGCATATTGATATACCATTTTGCATATGTATTGCGACAGATTAACTGCTCAGCCAAGGTTCCCTCAATATCAATATCTCCATATTTTTTTAACTTGGCGACATCAACGATCCCTACGCCAAAGATCCCTCTTTGTTTTTTGTATTCTTCATAAATCAGCAAGGCATAAGAAAAATATTCAGGATCGATAATAAGATCGAATCTTTGGGTATTCAAATAACCTTCTAAGGCATTGCGCCAGGTTTCGTCTTTGACTTCGATATATTCACATAGTGGTTTAACTTCTATATCTTTTCCATAATGATCAGATAATTTTTCTTTCAATAGATCGATCAGTCCCTGAACTTCTTTGCGATAAGCAAACTGATTGCTTTTTAAGGTATGATATTGTTCCAGGCACTGGCTGTAATCGTCATTGTTTTTCTTTAAAAGCATTTTCTGATTGTGAATCTGGTATTTTAAATGATCTGCTTTATCATTGACAAAGCTAATGGCATCTGGTACCAGTTCATTTAATGAGTGACTGTCATAATGCTGTTTTTCTATATATTCAATGAATTTCTTTTGGATCCTTAGCTTTTTATAAAGTCTGGCTTCCTGTTTTAATTTGTTAATAATATCTTTATATTTATTTTCATTTCTGTTTTTTTCTTTATTGAGCATCTTAAAATCATGATCAAGGGATGCTTTGAGGCGATAAGTTTCATTTTGATGCATGGATGCTTCTAGCTGATCTAACTGTTTGCGATAAAAATCATACTGTTCATCAATTTGTCGCAGATTCGTATTGTTTTGCTGATAACGATGACGATATCGACTCATTTTTTTTGTAGCCTGGTCAATATCGTGTAATATGCTTTTTTCTGTTACTTTTTCACCAGCAAACTGAATCGCTTTAATTTCAAATTCTTCCTGCTGAAAATTTTCATAATGCTGTGCGATTTGAGCTAGGGTATCACATTCATTTTTACTGACTTTCAGCTGTTCTTCCAGCTGCTGATAATGTAAAATACTTTGTCTTAAATAATTGATATCGACAAAATCTTCTTTAAGTAAAAAATCCATAATAAACTGATATACATTATCGATTGCTTTAAAAGCTAACGCTCTAGATACCAGTTCAAAATATTTGGTTTTCACACCTAATGCAATAGAAAAGAGTTTTTCTGCGTCTCTTTTTACATCTTTAAAATATGCTTCAAGATTTAATTCAAGTACTTTGCTTTTAAACTGTTTTCTGGTAAGCACCTTCTGCTTTTCAATAAAAACGATATCATCGATACGGGCATTAACGACCTGAAAAAAGTCACGAATAGGCCTGGTTCCACTCATCACATCAATAGCAGCACCAATGACCTGATAATGATGTGTCTTTTCATCATAGAATTCCAGGGCGATATAACAGGTGACATCACCATTTCTTTCATACTCCTGTCCTTCTTTTCCTGTTTTACAGCGAATATACGATTCTAACGTACGGTTGCCAATATCACTGGCTGCCTTGTTAAATTTACATTTCCCCACGGTCAGGACATACTGTAATGCATCTAAGATCGTAGATTTCCCGGTACTGTTTTCACCAGTCATTAAAGTATTATGATGAACCTCGAATGTTTCATTGACAAACGTATGCCAGTTAATCAGTTTCACTTTTGTTAATGTTTTCATCTGCATTCCCCTTTTTATAGCTGTTTATACGATTGGTTAGCTCATCAATTTTAGAAACAGGCAATATATAATTGATAGTTGGATAAATGATCAGTCTGGTTTCATCATCATTTAAATCACCAATTCTTTCACATATATTATAACGTGATAAAAACTGATAGACCTCTTTCAAATCTGTTTTGGTTATTCTTTTATCATAAAGTCCAGTAGTTTCAATTTCACTATGCAGCTCTCCTACAGTTATACTGATAAAATCGCTGTCTTGAAGTTCTAGTGTTTTTTGGAAATATAATTTTCTAAGCAGCAGCAGAATAACTGAATACAGCTGATTTAAATGAAGATGATTATAATGCTGCTGATTTTGAATGTAGGCGATACTATCCACCTTTTTTAAATAAAATTCATAGTCTAAAAGTATGAAGAAATTCTTAAACAGAAATTCATGACTTTGAATATAATAATAGTCATCACGATCTTTCTTTCTGGCCCCACATAAAAAATTAACTGCCAGCAGGCGATTAACAAGGCGAGAAAACTTATCCTTTTGAAGATCAGAAAGTTCGATGTATTCTTCCGTCACTTTCTGCATGATTTCATTTTTGTTCATTGGTTTTAGCTCCTTTAATCATAAAATCTCTAAATCGATACTGATCTTTAATCACAATTTCATCTAATGGTTCGATAATATAACGGCTGTGTACGCTATAGCCATATAACCATGTTAAAACAAACAAAGCCAGATCACCTTTTTCCTCAAAATACTGTGAACCGCGAATTTCCTTATTTTCTTTTAAGCTTTCTAAAATATTTTTTTCAATAGCAACTCTGGTATATTTCTGATTTAATTTCATCTTTTCTAATGCAGCCTGACGAACCTGCTCATCTAATTGCGGCTGGATCAGTTCTTTAGAAGTGATGATTCTTCTTGGCTGACGAGGTGCATATAATGAATTATCATCAACATATTTATTAAGAGATATTGTTGAAATATCATCAAAAAGTGCTGGATCTTTTTGTCCATATTTAATGATTTCATTGATCTTACCACTAATATCTTCTTTTACATTGATCAAAAACATGATTCGATTGGTTGCTGTCGATACAAATCTGGCATTTTTATGACTGATTTCATGTATAAGATCCATAATACTTTCAAATGCATCAAGAATATAAGAGGTCTGCTGATCAAAAAGCGATTGCGCTGCCATTTGATCCAGATCTTTTGTTACCATGATATTAGCAATGATCGTATGACGCCAGGTATCATTTTCTCTAATTTTTTGAATTTGCATGACAATACTGTTTCGATATTTAACAGGATTATCTCTGGTTGTCAGGTTATAAAATGCCCGATCTATCACTTTGACCTGATAATCACTTAATAAGGTTTCTAAAACCTCGTTCAAATTGTTTTTGAGATTATCTTTGAGCAGTTTTCTGATATAGTGTTTGATATTTGTATTCAGATTTTTTAATTTGGTCATCAGTTCTTTAGTTCGTATATATTCTGCTTCCAGGATCTTGTGTCCATTTTCAATATCAAAACTGATAAATGATTTATATATACCATAAACCATACTGGAGTATTCAATATCATCTTCTTTATCCAGATTTTTCAGTGCTTCGAGAATATTTATGGCATAATCTTCAAAGCTGGCATAAGTCTGATAATTATTGCCCATTTCTTCAACGATCCAGCCACATTCTTTAAAACGTCGATAGACATAATAGGCTTTATCTTTCGCCTGATGACTTTCCATATCTTCAATTTCTACGATATGATTATTAAAGTATTTGGTTAATTCAAAAATAATATTTTCTTTGAGTGAAGCAAAAGCAGTATCTTCTTTCATATAGTCATAAAGCACAAAAAGGCAGTCACTCATAACTGTCTTGTTTTTGAAAAAGATATTAAAGAAATTCAGTGGTAAAACATCAAATATATTATTCATAATTTTCCTCTTATTAACTTATATTTCATAAAATTCAGTGAAACAAATGATGTTTCATGACTTTAAATACATCTGACTGTCTGATATGTTTATATAAACAGTTTTCCTCTTTTACATAAATATCATAAGATACTTCTTCATTTTGTTCAATAGTACCATAAGCATCAATGATTTCAATGGTTCCTGTTTTTAATTCTTTCTGAAACAGAAACATCACGAGCTCCTGATGATGATAATAAACCGTTTTCGATTTATATTTTATGTTAGGAGCCAGACATAAGATATCTTCAATGATGCCATGATCATCAACAAAATCCATTCGTTTAAGCACCGAAAAAATATGATCGTTTCTTAATAGCATAAACATGATATAAAACATATTTAAATAATTTTCACAACTATATAATGCAGTAAAGTTCAAAGCTCCATCATGAAAAAAATGATATTTCGTAAAGTGCTCAATAATTAAATCATTCAAATCAGCTTTTGTTACTTCAATAATAACCTTCAAAAAATATCACTCCTAACAAAATGTTATAATTAATTATATCATAAATACCTGCTTTATTAATATGTAGTAATCCTTTATTTCATCTAATAACAGATAAAAAAGATGGAAATCAGTTCTTATCTTTATTTCCATCTTTAATTTAAGCAATTTCTGTTTTTATAGAAAATATAACACTATATTATCATTTAAAATTTATTGAATATAAAATGATCATAACTGTAAAAACAGCTAAAAAACATGATGATTATTTAAGCTTATTCATAAAACCTCTAAATAAACATCGATCGTGCCCCCGCAGACCATGCCTTCTAAAGACGGTCCATGACTGCACATATTAACACTCATGATTGAATGATCATTATCTGAGCTGATTAAATCCAAAGCTGCTTCTTTGATCTGGTTTTCGGCCAATCCTCCACCAATGGTCCCTACACATGTTCCATCTTCTTGAACTAACATCATGACCCCGATATCACGAGGGGTTGACCCATGTTTTTTGATGATGGTCGCTAAAACAGCTTTTTGATTGCTTGTATTGATTGCTTCGATCAGTTTGTGATCATAGACTGTTGTATAACGATGCTTATTTTTATTGAGAATAATTTCTGCCAGAATAGAAACGGCAATTTCCTGTGGTGTCTGGGCTTCGATATTTAAACCAATAGGCGTACAAACACGATGAACATCGACTTCATCTTCTCCTTCATCGATCAGTTGCTTCATGATCATGGAAACCCGATGTTTGCTGCCCATCATGCCAATATAGGCACGTGGTTTATGCAAAGCTGCTTTCAGGCAGACTTTATCAAAGCCATGTCCTCGCGTTACGATAATAAAATACGTATCAGGACTGCCTGTGATTTGAGACATGGCTTCCTGAAATGGAGCAATGATCACTTCATCAGCACCAGCCTGTTTAGCCTGCATAGCAAATTCTTCACGGTCTTCAAGAACAATGATATAAAAATCCAACAGACGTGCCATTTGAATGATAGCTATGGAAACATGTCCTGCTCCACAAATAACCAAAGTCTGACGACTGCCTGCTTTTTCTATAAAAAAAGCATCATCACCTTTTTCAAAGTATTGGGTTTTATCCATCTGATCAAAACTGTGTTGATATTGACCTAAGTCACACGATGCATAAAGACAGTGTCCCTGATCGATCATCATCTTTTCTTTAACATAGCGTCCTTTGATACCCTGAACGATCAAAGGGCTCGACAGTTCATCCATTTGACTTAATAACTGACAGATTTTTTTCATAGTCTTCCTCCCTGATGTTCATAGGTAGTGTCAAAAATCGGTTAAGCGATACAAATACACTCCCATATCAATTTGTATATATAAACAGTAAAAATGATCACTGATTATATCTCTTTGATCATCTTTTTTACGATTTTACTAAAAAAGATGAAGATTCCGTGCTATACTTGTTTCTCCACAAAAACTACGAA
>JACJKV010000002.1 GCA_016901755.1 Thomasclavelia spiroformis
TATAGATTAATTTCAGGGGAAATTAAACAAAATATATAAAAAACCAAGGTAGAATGGGGTTTTATGGTTAAAAATTATAAAAAATAATTAACTGTTTTTGACACTACCAATAGAGGAAGGGAGATATAGTTATGGAAAATAAGGAAATCAATCAGGAAAAAAAAGAAAAAGAATTAGTCATTAAAGAATCAATGAAAAAAGAAAATATGGTGAGAGGGTTCTTAGAAGTACTCAGCGATGGTTTTGGTTTTATCAGAAACGCAAATTATCTCTCTGATCCACATGATGTGTATGTTTCACAGTCACAGATATATAAATTTAAACTGAAAACAGGAGATTTTATTACGGGTTATGTTCGTGATCCTAAAGCTACGGAGAAATTCAGATCGTTGCTGCATATTTCTAAGATCAATGAATATGAACTTGAAGAAGCAATGAAGCGAAAAGCTTTTGATAGACTGACTCCAGTATTTCCAGATAAGAAAATAAAACTAGAAAGAAAAAATGAAAATAAAATAGCGATGCGTATCATCGATCTTCTCTCACCAATTGGTAAAGGACAAAGAGGGATCATTGTTTCGCCACCAAAAGCTGGTAAAACAACACTGTTAAAAGATGTGGCCTTATCTATCAGAGAAAATAATCCTGATATTCATATTCTTATTTTACTGATTGATGAAAGACCTGAGGAAGTCACTGATATGAAAGATACAGTTGAAGGCGATAATATCGAAGTTTTATATTCAACATTTGATGAAACACCAGAAAGACATAAAAAAGTATCTGAAATGGTAATTGAAAGAGCTAAACGTCTGGTAGAACATGGACAGGATGTAGTGATTTTATTAGACAGTATTACGCGTTTGGCCCGTTCCTATAACCTGCTGGTAACCAGTTCGGGAAGAACACTGTCTGGTGGTCTGGATCCTAATTCACTTTATATGCCAAAAAGATTTTTTGGTGCTGCCAGAAATACTAAAGAAGGTGGCAGCCTGACTATTTTGGCTACGGCACTGATTGATACGGGCAGCCGTATGGATGATGTGATCTATGAAGAATTTAAAGGTACCGGTAATATGGAACTGGTTTTAAGCCGTGATTTACAGGAAAGAAGGATTTTTCCAGCAATTGATATCGTCAAATCAGGAACGAGAAGAGAAGACCTGCTGTTAACTGCAGAAGAACTGGAAGCTAACAGAAATATTCATATGCTGTTACATAAATCGAAAACCAGTCAGTCTTTAGATGATGTTTTACTGCTGTTTAAAAATACAAAATCAAATGCTGAACTGGTAAAAGCTTTTGTAAAAAAATAAGCATAAAAAATCAGTAAATGGGACATATTATAAGTGGGAGTGATATATGTGAGTAAAAAACAGAATAAAACTCAAAACCATCAGCCAAAAAATGGTTATTGTGATCAGATGAATAAGTCAAATCCTTATTCACAGTCAAAAACTGATCAGCATAGCTCTCACGAATAAAAAAGCAATGAAAATTGCTTTTTTATTTTGCCTGAAATTATTTTTTGATGTTGTCAAAGTGGCAGGAACAAAATACAATGGTATTAGGTGATTACCATGATAAAAACAAAACATATACATATTGATTTGAAAGAACCTTATCGCTGTATCGTAATATCAGATATTCACAGTCATCTGGACCGTTTGCAGGAACTGTTAAAGAAAGTGAATTATCAGCTCGATGATTATCTGATTATCAATGGTGATTTTGTTGAAAAAGGAACCCAGGGGATTGAAACGATAGCGTTTCTTCGACAGCTTCAGCAAACCAGTGACAGAGTCTATATTCTGCTGGGGAACTGTGAATACGCTTTAGAAACTCTTGTCAGTAATCCTCGGTTTGCTAGGGAGATGCTTCATTATTTTCGTAAAATTGGTAAAAGTGGGCTGATTGAACAGGCGATCCATGCTTTACATATCGATCTGCAACAAGAAGCACCAGCTTTGATTCAGCGTCAGGTTAATGATTATTTACACTCATCACTTGAATTTATCAGAAATTTACCAACGACCATTGAAACTGATCAGTTCCTTTTTGTTCATGCAGGCATTGAAAAAAGAGTAGACTGGAAAAACAGTCAGCTTTCATCTTTTATAGAAATGCGTAATTTTCAGCAGACGGGTCATCTACTGGATCGTTATGTCATCGTTGGGCATTTGCCTACCTCTAATTTTTATCAGCGTTATATCAATAATGATATCATTATTGATGATGAAAAGAAGATCATTTCAATTGATGGTGGCACCGGTGTCAAAATGATCAGTCAGCTCAATGCTCTCATCATCGAGGGACATCATGGTCAATATACAATGCATCAAGAATATGTTCAGCCTTTGCCTAAATATCAGGTCATCAGTGATGTCAGACAGCAAAGTGAACCGGTTTATAAAATTGCCTGGCCACATTTTCAAGTGGAAGTCATTGCTTATGGAGATGAGTTTTCCCTTTGCCGTCAAATAGATACACATCTGGTTTTTGATATTAAAAATGAATTTTTATATGAACGTCAGGGTCATATCTATTGTCTTGATGATTATACTAATCATAAGCTGTCTTTAAAACAGGGGGAGATAGTTGAACTCATTGGTATTTATGGCCGCTATGCTTATGTCAGATTTCACCAGGAAATAGGGTGGATCAAAGCTCATCTGATAAAAAAATACTTTTAAAGCATGATAATTGATACATCATAAGTATTAGACATTTTTTGTTACTGTTTTTATAATTAAATCAGGTGGAACGGTTATGAAACATAAAATACTTTTTGATCGATATCAGCTTTCTTATCAGCAATATTACAAAATTAAAGATATGATTGATGAAAATGATATCTCGCAAGTAGAATTACTGGTTTTTTTAGGCCGATTAAAGTTCAGTCGCCAGCAAATGACTGATTTTCTTCAGGCTTCTAGGGTGCAAAGAGAAAAACTGCTGATGAAACAGCGACAGTTTCTCTTAGATAGAATTCATGAAGATTATCGCCTGATCGATCAGCTGGATGAAATGTTATATCAGTTAAAGGAGAACAAAGATGGATAGAAAACAACGTGCTTTACAGACGTATCAAAAAATCAATGATCATGAATTTTTACAGGATGATCAGGAATTAAATCAGATTATGAAAAATTATATTTATGGGGATGTTTATCACCATGGCTCATTGTCATTAGCGACCAGGGAGCTGATTTTGATCGTAGTTAATACAACTAATCATACTTTAAGCTCACTGCAACAGCATGTCCTGTCAGCTTTAAAATGTCAAATGGCACCAGAAGTGATCAAAGAAGCGATTTACCAATGTACCCCATATATTGGCTTAGGAAAAGTTGAAGATGCCCTGGCTGTAGTCAATAAGGTTTTTATGAAAGAAAAGATCACGTGTTCAATGCAGGAAAATACGACAACAGATGAAGAAAATCGCTTTGCTAAGGGGTTTGATGTTCAGTCGCAGGCATTTGGTCGCGATAATATTCAGGCTAATCACGATCAGGCACCGCAGGAACTCAAACATATTCAGGATTACCTGTCGGCTCATTGTTTTGGTGATTTTTACACCAGAAAAGGACTTGATCTTGCGCAAAGAGAGCTTTTGACTTTTGTGATCCTGGCAACTTTAGGAGGATGTGAAAATCAGTTACGTGCTCATACTGGAGCCAATGTTAATGTAGGTAATGATCGCGAAATGCTGATTGATACTATTACGCAATGTCAGCCGTATATCGGTTTTCCACGAACTTTAAATGCGCTGAATATTATTAATGAAATAACGCAATAAAAAAACAGTTGTCAACTGTTTTTTTTCGTATAAAATGAAATTGAGGTGGTTAATATGGAAATTCGTGTCCTGGAATATTTTCTGATGGTTGCTCGAGAAGAAAACATCACCAAAGCAGCACAGCAGCTGCATTTGACGCAACCAACGCTTTCCAGACAGCTGATGCAGCTGGAAGATGAACTGCAGACTACGTTGTTTATTCGCGGAAAAAGAAAGATAGAACTGACCGAAGCAGGACGTCTGTTGCGTCGTAGAGCTGAAGAAATTGTCAGTATGGTCAATAAGACACAACAGGAAGTGATGGCCAATGAAGAAATTTCGGGACAGATCATGATCGGTACAGGTATTTTTGATGCTTCTCAGCATTTGCTGCCAAAGATCATTGAAGAATTCCATCACAGTTATCCCGAAGTGCAATTTGATATTTATACTGGAAATGCTGATCTGATCAAAGAGCGACTGGATAATGGTCTGGTAGATATCGGTATTTTACTGGAACCGGTCAATATCGAAAAATATAATTTTATTCGTTTAACAAAACAGGAAAGATGGGGCATCATTATATCTAAAGAGCATCCTTTAGCTTTGCAGTCATCAGTGCGTGCTGATGATCTGAAACAGCTGACACTTTTTTCTACTAATCGCTTGACGGTTCAAAATGAAGTGACGCACTGGTTAGACAGCAATCATGATCAAATTCATTTTCCTGTAACCTATAATTTTATGACTACGGTCATACCGCTGATTCAAAATAACATGGGAGCAGCTATTACTATTGAAGGGGCATTTGCAGCTGGCAGACAGGATCAGCTGGTTTTTGTACCTTTTTCTCCTGAACTGTCAACGGGGGTCGTTATTGTCTGGAAAAAGCATAATGCGCTGGCACCAGTGAAAAAAAAATTTATTCAGGTCATAGAAAAATTTTCACAAGAATATTAATTTGTCATATTGACATTAAAATATAAATATTCTATGATGTTTTTATATTAGATATAAAAAAACAAAGAAGTGACATAGTACTTATTCTTGAGACAGCAGAGATATTACGGTTGGTGCAAGTAATACGTTAAAGAATTAGGAATACACCACGGAGTTGAAAATGCAAAACATTTTCCGGTCTTAGCCGTTATCTATGAGTATTATAATGACTTACTGAGGTCAAATAAGCAATTATTTGACGAATTGAGGTGGTAACACGTTTTTATACGTCCTCATGAGTAAGTCTTTTTTGTTTTTTTATTAATGGGGAGGTCAAGTATGAAAAAAGTATTCAAAGGGTTGATCGCCATGACAATGGCTTTGGCGATGACAGGTTGTGGAACAGGAAGTTCTTCTGGCAGTGGCGAAAAAGAACTGTCAGAAATGAAAGTTGGTGTTATCCAGCTGATGCAGCATGATGCTTTAGACAAATCTTATGAAGGATTCAAAGATGTGCTGGTTGATGCTGGCATCAAAGAAGAAAATATTGATTATCAGATTGCTGGTGATCAGTCAAACTGTACAACAGTGGCTGATAAACTGGTCAATGGTGGAAATGATCTGATTTATGCTATTGCAACACCAGCATTACAGGCAGCTGCCAGCGCAACTCAGGATCTGCCAATCGTAGGTTGTGCTGTCACTGATTATGAATCAACAAAATTAGTTAAATCTAATGAAAAACCAGGTGGTAATGTGACTGGTGCCAGTGATCTGACTCCAGTCAGTGAACAGTTTGATCTGTTAAAACAGCTGTTACCTGATGCCAAAAAAGTAGGTATCATGTACTGTTCTAGTGAAGATAATTCTAAGATCCAGGGTGATATGGCAGAAAAAGCTGCCAAAGAAGTTGGTTTAGAATCAGTGACTCGTACAATTTCTGATTCTAATGATATTCAGTCAGTCGTTACGCAATTGACTAATAATGATGATGTCGATGTTATCTATATTCCTACTGACAACGTATTAGCAACATATATGTCTTCTGTTGAAGCCGTTGCTTCACCTGCTAAAATTCCAGTTATTACTGGTGAAGAAGGAATGTGTAAAGAAGGTGGATTTGCAACATACGGTATTGATTACTATAACTTAGGAAAATTAGCTGGTAAACAGGCATTAGCTATTTTAAAAGGTGAAAAAACAGCTGCTGATACACCTGTTGAACAGTTAAAAGCTGAAGACTGTACAATGGTCATTAATTTGAAAGTTGCACAGAAATGCGGAATTGAAGTTAATAAAGATGACTACAAAGATGCAACATTTATTGAATAGGGGTTATTTGAATGGGTTTATTTTTTACTTATTTAGGTGCCGTTAACCAGGGGCTGATCTGGGGATTTCTGGCATTAGGTGTTTATATTACATTTAGAGTTTTGGATATCGCAGATTTGACGGTTGATGGCAGTTTTACGACCGGTGGTGCGGTTTGTGCCATCAGTTTGCTCAATGATATTCATCCACTGATTGCTTTGCTTTTTGCGATTATTGCAGGTTTTATTGCTGGAGCAATTACTGGAATCTTGCATACAAAATGCAAAATTCCAGCTATTTTAGCTGGTATTTTAACACAGATCGGATTGTATTCGATCAATTTAAGGATCATGGGTGGTCGTGCCAATTTGCCGCTTGTTGGTTCTAATACTTTATTCCAGGATATTTCCATTGCCCTGGATGTTAACCGTTATTATGTGACACTGGTCATTGCTTTGATTTTTACCGTGATCTTTATCATTATGCTATATGTTTTCTTTGGTACAGAAATGGGAAGTGCCATTCGTGCTACGGGAAATAACGAACAGATGGCGCGATCATTAGGAATTTCAACTGATAATATGAAACTTTTAGGATTAATGATTTCTAATGGTCTGGTTGGTTTATCTGGGGCTTTATATACTTTATATGGTCAGGCTATTGATGTTCGTGCTGGAACAGGAGCAATCGTTATCGCTTTGGCATCGATCGTTATTGGTGAAGTTCTGTTTTCTGGAAAACGTACTGGTTTTGCAATTCGTTTAACATCTGTTGTGATTGGGTCGATCATTTACAGAATTATTGTTGCTGTAGTATTGCAGATGGGATTAAATACCGATGATCTTAAACTTTTAACAGCGATCATCGTAGCTATTGCTTTATCAGTACCAACACTGATCTCTAATCAAAGACAGGTCGCTATGTATAAAAAATTAACAGGGAAGGAGAAAAATGATGCTTAAACTGGAAAAAATCAATAAGACATTTAATATTGGAACTGTTAATGAAAAAAAAGTTTTACATGATCTGGATCTGGAACTGAATGAAGGAGATTTTGTAACGATCATAGGTGGTAATGGTGCTGGAAAATCTACTTTGCTGAATATGATTTCGGGACTGTTTCCTTTGGACAGTGGAAAAATCATTTTAGATAATGAAGATATCTCTTTACAGGATGAACATCAGCGTGCTAAAAAGATTGGCAGACTTTTTCAGGATCCAATGTTAGGGACTGCAGCCGATATGCAGATTCTGGAAAATCTGGCTCTGGCCAAAAGAAGAGGTCAGAAAAGAGGTTTATCCTGGGGGATAACTAAAGAAGAGAAGAAAGAATATCATGAGCTGGTCAAGACTTTAGGGTTGGGACTGGAAGATCGCTTAACTACAAAAGTAGGTCTTTTATCAGGTGGACAGCGTCAGGCGCTGACTTTACTGATGGCAACCCTGCAAAGACCAAAGATCCTGCTGCTTGATGAACATACTGCAGCTTTAGATCCAGCGACTTCCGCAAAGGTATTGAAGCTTACCTGTGATATTGTTTCTGATCAGCGTTTAACAGCGATGATGGTTACGCATAATATGCAGGATGCTATTGATGTAGGAAATCGTCTGATCATGATGTATGATGGAAAGATCATATATGATGTTAGAGGAGAAGATAAGAAAAAATTAACCGTGGCTGATCTTCTGAAAAAATTTGAAGAAGCCAGTGGCAGTGAATTCGTCAATGACAGAATGCTGTTAGGATAAAAAATACCAGTAGAGACTGATCTACTGGTATTTTTTATTCAGTTTAACAATGATGGCCTGATAAGGTTTTAGCTGACCAGGAATATAGTCATGAATATTATTTAAAATAATTTTATCGATATTATCTAAATCATATGGCTGATCTTGAGAGGTCAGGTTACATAAAACTGCGATTTGCTGATCATCATATTCTCTTATGTAGCTGACGATCTGATCATTGACAATGAGTGGAATAAACTGTCCATAAGTCAGTATATCATGATATTGGTTTTTTCTGATATCAATGAGTTTTCTATAAAATTCATAGGTAGATCCATGTTTTCTGATTTGACTTTGAGCATTGTATTTTTCAAAATGATCATTCATGGCCAGCCATGGTTCATGTTTTGAAAAGCCACCGTATTTTTCATCGGTCCAAGGCATAGGTGTTCTGGCGTTATCCCTTGAACGCTGATTTAAAAAGGCAAGTGCCTGTTTTTCACTGAAGCCTTCAGCGATGGCACGATGATACTGACTATGGGCATTGAGATCATTGAATTCATCGACTGATGATCTTTGGAAATTGACCATACCCAGTTCCTGTCCCTGATAGATAAATGGAGTTCCTCTTAGCATGAAGAACAGTGTTGCCAGGGTTTTAGCACCAAGATCATAATATTGAGGATCTTTGATAAATTTATTGATACTGCGAGGCTGATCATGATTTTCTAAAAATGGCGCTGACCATCCTATTTTCTGGATTTCAGTTTGTGACAGATAAATCTTATCGCGCAGTTCTTTGACCGTCCATTGAGTTGGTTTAAAATAATCTTCATCACGGATGTCCATATTGATATAGTTGAAATCAAACATCATTGAAAAACATCCTTTTTCACCGATACATTCATCAATGATATCATATCCGGTTCCAACCGATTCAGAAACAGTCATACAGTTATATTTATCAAAAGTTTCTTTTTTGAGTTCATCATAAAAAACATTGATACCTTTGATATTACGACAATAATCAAAGCAGGCAACTAAACCATCGACACCATCTGGTTCACCATCTTGAAAACGCTGATCCTTTTTGATGAAGTTAATAGCATCTACTCTAAAACCAGCAATTCCTTTTTCTAGCCAGAAACAGATCATCTGATAGATTTCTTTTCTCATTGCAGGATTTTCCCAGTTAAAATCAGGCTGTTTTTTAGAAAAAGAGTGGAAATAATACATATTATCTTCTCCCGGTACTTTTTCCCAGACTGAACCACCAAAAACTGAACGCCAGTTAGTTGGCGGATTGCCATTTTTTCCTTCTTTGAAAATAAAGTAGTCACGATATTTACTGTTTTTATCATGCAAAGCTTCCTGGAACCAGCAATGTTCGTCTGAACAGTGGTTAATGACCAGATCCATGATTACTTTGATCTCTCTTTTTTTAGCTTCTTCCAGCAGGTTGTCCATATCTGCCATGGTACCAAAGGCAGGATAGATATTCATATAGTCTGAAATATCATAGCCATTATCGTCCATTGGTGAATCGTATACAGGGCAGATCCACAGTAATGTAACACCAAGGTCTTTAAGATAATCGAGTTTTTCAATAATTCCTGGAATATCACCAATACCATCATCATTTGAGTCATTAAAGCTTTTAGGATATATCTGATAAGCAATTTCATTCATCCACCATTTTTTTTCCATGTTATTATTCCTCCTGATGTTATTGTAACATAAAATTTATATTTTTATTGTTAGGAATAAGTAATTTTAAAATGTTTATGATACAATAGTTATATATATAATTTAAAGGAGGCGTTATCATATGAAAGTCTTATTATGTTGTAAAGCGGGTGTTACTTCTAATATGTTTGCATCTGCTTTAAAAGATGAAGCGGCAAAAAAAGATATTGAACTGACGGTCTGGGCTGCAGCAGAAACAGCTGTAGAATATTCTATTGAACAGGCTGATATCGTTTTGGTTACACCACAGTTAAAAAGTTCAGTTGGAAAATTTGAAGATTATGCCAGACCAGGAACACCAGTTATTTTGATTTCTGATGAAGATTTCGTTCAGTTCAATGCCAAAAAAGTATTAGAAGAAGCTATTGCCAAATTATAATAATAAAAATTTCCTATATCTGATATAGGATTTTTTTTATAGAAAAAGCATCTTACGATGCTTTAAAAAAATTTATTTTTGCTGGTGTGCAGTTTGGAATACTGAAAACAGATCATATCAGCTATAACCAGTAATGGGTATGGATGACTGGCATAATTGCTGTCTCCCTGATAACGGATATAATGATCGATATAGGGTATCGTGATCGCTGGATTGCTGGTAATCATGTATATTTTTGGCTTATGTTCTTTATTTTTAAACAGGGCAGTTCTGGCAAAAGCTCTTTGAAAATATGTTCCTGAAGACGAAAAGATAATGATAAGATTTTTTTCATTGGCTTCTTTGATATATTCCACCTGATTAGCAAAAGGCATACAGGTAAAGATTACTTTTCTGCTGGTCTGCAGATCAAACTGTAAATTAAGAGCTACTGTTTCTGATTGTAAATAGCCAAAGGCTGCCACTGATTCATAACGGTCAATATCGTGAACCAGTTCAATGATGCTTTGTTCATCAAGATTATTTTTAAGTAATTCCAGATGAGCAATGACGGCATCTACGTAACGAAGCATCGGTGCTGCTTCGTTCATACCAGAATAATTGAATTTCTGAATGGCGATTTCATGAGAAACCTGATATTTAGCGATCTGATTTTTCAGGTCATTATAATCTTTGAGTCCGATGTCACGGCAAAAACGCGAAATACTGGAATTAGAGACATAACATTTTTTAGCTAATTCAGTAATTGAACAGCTTTCTAAATCGTTGATATTTTCTAAAATGTATTTAGCAATCTTATAATTATTTGTTTCATGAACTTCACTGTTAATAAGTGAAAGTAAAATTATAGCCAGATTAAACATGTTCTACACCCCTCTATATTATTATTAATATAGCATAAATGAAGTATAATTTTAATCTTTTTTTATGACAACTGTTTTTGAAAGACGGTCATGAAAAGATTGTGAAAGGGGATGAAAATAAGCATAGATAATAGATAAAAGCGTAATTGCATAGGCGATATACTGCAAAGGAGTCACCAAAGATGCATAGCCAAAGAGTCTGATCAGTTTTCTGATATATGTGGCTGTTACTACAATTCCCCCTTCCAGTATTGTTGCACCGATTATTTCACGAATAAACATATCTTTGGCGTTGACGCGCTTGCCATCAGTTTTAACCACACGTAATCTACATATTTTTTTACCAAGGGTCTGACCATTGAAAACAAATGTCGGAATGATAAAATAATAGATTATTGCCATAACGATGACAAACAGGCCAAAAATAAGTCCCGTTTCAAAACCATATTTTTCCAGATTAAATGAGTTTTTTCTAAGATAGTCGTTACCTCTTAAATAAAAGGTGACCGGTATCGCAGCAATCATATTTGTAATATACCAGTCCAGAAGCATCGCAATAAAACGACGGGTACGCAGTTTGACAATATCATAACCTTTGATTACATTTGAACATTTGTTTTTCTGATTAGTTTTTTTATTATGTTTCATCATTATATTCAGGTATGTAAATGAAATATTTGCATACCTTCCTCCTTTTTCGGTAATATTTTCATGATTTCTTTGATGATTTTTACATGTTCTTTTTATCATTATATAAAGGTTAACGACTGCGTCACAATTTTTTTCCAAAATATTAAAATGATTTCCAAAATGTGAAAAAACATTATATAAAAACGTAAAAAACACTGATATAATCAACTAAAATCATTTTCATGACGTTCGTTGACAAAAAGCAAATGAAGATTATAATGATAAATGTGTGTGATATCTTTTTTAAAAATAAGGAGAACAAAATGAAACTGATTATTGAAGAAACAGAAAAAGCCATGAGCGAAAGCGCAATGCAGATTATTTTAGGGGCCATGATGCAGGATAAGAGAGTCAACATCTCTTTGACAGCTGGTCGTTCACCAAAAATGCTTTATCAGATGATGGTACCATATGTCAAAGATCAGAAAAAATTTGAAGATGTTGAATACTATCTGTTCGATGAAGCACCATATTTTGGTGAAAGAAAAGGTGAACCAGGACCTAACTGGGTAGAAATGCAGGAATTATTTTTCAAAGATGCGCATATTCCTGATGAACGTATTCATATTCCAAATATGGAAAACTGGGAAACTTACGATGAAGAAATCCGTAATGCTGGTGAAATTGATGTGATGTTAATTGGTTTAGGATGGGATGGACATTTCTGCAGTAACTGTCCTCGCTGTACGCCAATGGACAGCTATACTTATGCAATGGACAGAAAAATCAAGAATGCTGTTAATCCAACATATCCTGATAAGCCATTACAGCCTTACTCATTAACAATGGGACCAAAAAGTCTGATGCGTGTTAAGCATTTAGTAATGATCGTTACCGGAAAAGAAAAAGCAGAAATCTTTAAAAAATTCCTGGATACACCTATTACTGATGAATTGCCATCAACAGTATTAAAGTTACATCCTAACTTTACTGTGATCTGTGATCGTGAAGCGGCATCACTTATTAATGAAGAAGATTATAAAAGAATCTAAAAAGGAGCGCGGCTCCTTTTTAGTTTGTTTTATGATAAATAAAATACGATAACATCATAAAAGAAAATATTAAAAAAGAAGAAGATTTCCAATGATTGGAAATGGATTGCAACCTTTGGAAAAGAGAAGAATATCATTTTGTGTCACGATATAATAAAGCCAGAAAATATTTGAGGGAGGAATAGACAATGAATTTCATGGAAAAATTCATGGAAAAGTTTAATGGTATTGCCGATCGTACTTTGGTGCCTATCGCTAATAAAGTCGCTAATCAAAGACATTTGGCTTCTATTCGTGATGGTATGGTTGTAGCAATTCCATTATCGATTCTAGGTGGGGTCTGTCTGATCGTTTCAACACCACCTTTTAAACCTGAAACATTGCCTGACTGGGGAATCTTCAGTGACATGTTATTAGGTTGGTATAATTGAGCACAGGTGAATAAGGCTGCATTACAGCTGCCATATAATATGACTATGGCATTGATGGGGCTATTTATTGCTTTTGCGATTGCCTATAATCTGGCAAAAAGATACAAAATTGCAGAATTAAATGCTTCTATTGTTTCAACTGCTGTATTTTTAATTGTATCTTCACCAGTGGTTTCAGCTGTGAATACGGCTTTTATCACTAAAGGAGCTAAGGCCGATGAAATTTTAGCGAATGTTGCCAGTTATATTCCTACAACCTATTTGGATGCAAAAGGTATTTTTACTGCTATTATCGTATCAATAGGATGTGTGGAAATTATTCATTTCCTGCTGAAAAAAGATATTCGTTTTAAATTGCCAGAAGGTGTACCACCAGCAATTTCGTCTTCTTTTGATGCTATTATTCCATTATTTGTATGTATCGCGGTATTCTATTCATTATCACTGATTATTGAAGGTATCAGTGGCGAATTATTACCAAGTATCATTATGACCATTTTAGCACCAGCAGTATCAGGTTTGGATTCTCTGATTGGAATCTGTCTGATTACGATGATTGCTCAAACTTTCTGGTTCTTTGGTTTACATGGTGCAAGTATTACTCAGCCAATTCGTTTACCATTCCAGCAGATGTATCTGATGGATAATATCAGTGCTTTTGCTGAAGGTACAGCAATTACTCATTACTTTACACAGCCATTCTGGTCATATGTGATCTGTTTAGGTGGTGGAGGATCAACATTAGGATTATGTATTTTAATGTTACGTTCTAAATCAAAAGAATTAAAAACTTTAGGAAGACTTTCAATTGGTCCAGCCATCTTTAATATCAATGAACCAATTATCTTTGGTTTACCGATGGTCTTAAATCCATTGATGATGATTCCATTCATCTTTGTTCCAGTGATCAATTCGATTGTTGCTTATGCCTGTATGGCATTGAATATTGTTGGTAAAGGGATTGTTGAAACCCCATGGACAACACCGGCACCACTGGGAGCAGCACTGGGCTGCATGGATATCAAAGCCGGAATTATGGTCATTGGTCTGATTATTTTAGACATGATCTTATATTATCCATTTGTTAAGTTAGTAGAAAAACAGAAATTAACTGAAGAACAGAAATAAAATAATTATAAATGAGAAGATATACACACACGCAAAAAAATCTCTTAGACAGATACCAGTTTCTGTTATCGTAGCAGATAACGATGATATCTGATAAGAGATTTTTTATATAATGGTTTTTTGGTTTTGAAAACAAAGTGGCTTTAGTTCACCATTTTCTAACAGATAGCTTTCACCATAAAGCCAGTTTTGATCATCAATCAGAATATAACTGCCATCTACAAGAATAATAAAGCGATGATTGAGACTATCTGGGTAAGTGATATCTTCATAAAGTCTTTGACCATCCAGATAGCGATCCTTGACTAACTGATAATGAGGAATGATATTGATATCAGTTAATGCTAAGCCCTCAATCCAGCGTTGAAACTGCTGATCAATGGATTCTCCTGGTTCTTCTGGCTGACAGTATACAGTTGAAGCGCAGTTCATGCTGCCAGCACTGATCCCAATTATGATTCCCTGAAAATCTTTTAGTTTTTCTTTGAGCGAAATAGACTGAAAAAACTGATTTTGGGTAGGGACATGTCCTCCCGACAGGATGATAATATCATATTGCTGGAGTTTTTGGGATGTGATATCCTGATATCTCTGATCGATCAGATCAAAGCAGTCAAGGGAAAACTGTTCATGAGTTAAAACAGTACGAAAGTAATCGCACATCTGATCATTTTCCTGATAATGATCAGGATAAGCTGCAATCAAACAGCATTTGCTATCTGGTTTCCAGTATTTTTTCAGATTTTCAACAAAATGATTCTGATGATCAAGACCGTTAAAATGACTGCCTAAAGGACCAGTGGGACTGCTGGTTAAAAAAATGATCATATGTTTCACTTCCTTTTTTTTCATTTAAATTTATTATAAGTGATTCATTGATCTTTGACAATAAAGGTAGCATAAATGCAGTAAATTGTTTTTTTAAAGAGAAATGATATAATAATTTTATGATGAGAGAAAGGGTGAATGTAATGATCGAGGATGATTTAAAAAAACAGGAACATATGACGCCAGTGGAAAAGAAAATTGCCGCCTATTTTATTGACCATGGTGATGATATTCAAGGACAAAGTGCGCATACGATTGCAAAAGAGCTATATACACATCCTTCGATGATTACTCGCTTCTGTCAGAAAATGGGATTTCAGGGTTACAGTGATTTTCAAAAAAGCTATGTTGCCGAAAAGTCTTACCAGCAAACTCATTTTATAGCGATCGATCCTAATTTTCCTTTTGGCTCACAAGATAAAAATATCGTGGTGGCCAATAAAATAGGTCAGCTTTATCATGAAATCATCGATGATACACTTTCGCTGGTTCAGCATGATGATTTACAGAAGATGATCGATCTGATTGCTAAAGCTAAAACAATATATGTATATTCAGCTGGAGTTCAGGCTTCTTTGGCACAGACTTTTAAAGATAAAATGATCAGAATAGGGAAAAATGTGGTTGTTGAACAGTATATGAATGAACTGTTTTATCGTGCTTCCTTCTGTCATCAAAACAGTCTGTTTATGATCATTTCCTATACGGGAGAAATTGAAGCTGAATTAAGAGGTGTCAGAAAACTGAAGGAAAGACATGTTCCTGTTGTTGCCATTACGACATATGGGCACAATACTTTGTCAAAGCTGGCAGATCATGTCATGTATGTATCGACACGTGAAAAGATCATAGAAAACTTAGGTGACTTTGCGATGAATCTTTCAACATTGCTGTTATTGGATGTTTTATATGTCAATACTTTTAATCTTCATTTTGATCAGCATTATGAAAATAAGATCATATCGTCTAAAGAATTTGAATTGCATCGCAAATCAGAAAATACACTTATCAAATAGACTCATTAATAGCTGTTAATGAGTTTTTTTGTGGAAAGACTCACTGTTTTGCAATGCTGTTGCAAATGCAGATGATAAAAAGATACTGTTTTAGCAACACCATTGAAAGAAGCTGCTTAGATATTGAGCAGCTTTTTTTAATGCTTATAATCAAAAGTAGATAAAGAAAAGGAGGAAGAAAAGATGTTTCCTAAAGATTTTTTATGGGGTGGCGCTACTGCCGCCAATCAGATCGAAGGAGCTTATTTAGAAAAGGGGAAAGGACTTAGCAGTGCGGATGTGATGACGGCAGGCAGTCATCATCAACCACGTATCATTACTTCACATATCGATGAGCATTATTACTATCCTAGTCATCAGGCTATTGATTTTTATCATCATTATCAAGAAGATATTGCTTTATTTGCTGAGATGGGATTTAAAATTTTTCGTATGTCGATCAGCTGGAGCCGTATTTTTCCTGAAGGTGATGAATTAGTTCCACAAGAAGAAGGATTGAAGTTTTATGATGATGTTATTAGTGAATTAGAAAAATATCATATTCAGCCACTGATCACCCTTTCTCATTTTGAAACACCGCTGGGTTTACAGAAGTATGGTTCCTGGCAAAACAGAAAGGTCGTTGATTTTTATTTAAGGTATGTCAGGGTTTTGCTTACAAGATACAAAGGACGTGTCCGTTACTGGCTGCCATTTAATGAAATCAACTGTATGTCCACTCAGCCCTGGGTGGCAGGAGGGATTGATTCTGACGATGAAAAGATCAAAATGCAGGCTGCCTATCATCAGCTGCTGGCCAGTGCCAAAGCAGTAAAACTGGCTCATGAAATCGATCCTGATAATCAGATGGGAATGATGTATTGTGGACATTTTGCTTATCCCAACAGCTGTCATCCTGATGATGTGCTGGCGACGATGGATTTTATGCATCAGATGATGTTTTACTGTGATGTGCAATGTCGAGGATATTATCCGATGTATAAAAAGAAAGAACTGGAAAGACAGAATATCATTTTACCGATTCAGGATGGTGATTTAGATATTTTAAAAACTGGAACCGTGGATTTTATATCATACAGTTATTATTGTACGCATGTCACTGGTCAAAAGACGCAGGGAATTATTAAAGGGATGAATGGTTTGGATACTGGTTATAAAAACCCTTATCTTGCAGCAAGTGACTGGGGATGGACCATTGATCCTCAGGGTCTTAGATATTCTTTAAATTATTTGTATGACCGTTATCAGCTGCCACTGATGATCGTAGAAAATGGACTGGGAGCCATGGATACAGTTGAAAAGGGACAGATTCATGATGATTATCGAATCGAATATTTAAAAAAACATTTAACTGAATTACATAAAGCGATAAAATATGATGGGATCCCTGTCATCGGTTATACTGCCTGGGCTGCCATTGATCTGGTGGCAGCATCAACGGGAGAAATGAAAAAGCGATATGGTTTGATTTATGTAGATGTTGATGATCGAGGACAGGGAACATTACAGAGAATGAAAAAGGATTCTTTTTATTGGTACCAGCAGGTGATTAAAACAAATGGAAAAAGTTTGATGGAGGAAATAAAATGAAAAAAATGATTGTTATGGATAGTGAATACTGCAGTATGGGAAGATGGATCTCGGTTATTGCCGGTCATCATTTAAAGATGAAACTATATGAAGGTAAAGATCTTATTAAACTGGCCGATGAGTCATGGCTGACAGAAAAATATTTACAGGATTTTGATGAACGGATTGCTGATATGACTTTAGAAGAAGTGATGGCTGATGGAGAAATTCAAAAAGTTCATGCGGCTTTATCCAAGGCTATATTAAAAGCTGCTGATCTGGGTCCCTGTATCATTCATGAACGCGCTGCCAGTGAAATTCTCAAGGATCGTCAGGACTGTCTGAAGGTTCTTTTGTATAATACTCATATGGAACATCGTATTCCTCGTGCCTTGGCTGATAAAACCTATGATTTACAAGGTAAAAACCATGATGAACTGGTAGCTTTTATTCATCGTGAAGATCATAAGCGTAAGGTGTATCATGATGCTGTTGCCAGCAATAAATGGGGCGATAAGGAAAGTTATGATCTTTGTCTGGACAGTGATATTTTATCAAGAGAAAAATGTGCGGAAATTCTTATTGCAGCAGTTAAGGATGTCGCGTTAGATTTACAGGAGTGTTCAAAACTGATTACTCAGGCTTTTACATGGTCACGTTAAAGGAGAATTTTCATGAAAAGTAAATTAGGAAAGCTGTTTATTTCAATGCTGTATCTCAGTGCTTTTACGTTTGGGGGCGGGTATGTGATCGTTACCTTGATGCGTAAGAAGTTTGTTGATGAATATCATTGGATCGAAGAAGATGAAATGCTGGATCTGGTCGCGATTGCTCAGTCAGCTCCAGGAGCGATTGCGGTTAATGGAGCTATTGTTGTAGGTTATAAAATTGCGGGTATCATAGGTATTGCTGTCAGTATTCTATCTACCATTATTCCACCTTTTGTCATCATTTCTGTGATTTCTGTTTTTTATCAGCTATTTAAGGAAAATATATGGATTGCCAGTCTGTTAGATGGTATGCAGGCAGGTGTTGGTGCAGTTATCTGCGTCGTTGTCTGGCAGATGGCAGCGGGGATCATTCGTTTAAAAAAAGCAGTTTATCTGCTGATCATGGTTCTGGCTTTTGTGGCTAATTATGTTTTTAATATCAATGTTATTTATATCATTTTAATATGCATTGCACTAGGGACAGGATATTCGTTATGGCAAAGGGGTGAAGCATCATGATTTATCTGCAGCTGTTTTTCAGTTTTTTACAGATCGGCGCTTTTAGTTTTGGTGGTGGCTATGCAGCAATGCCATTGATCCAAAATCAGATCGTTGATCTTCATCATTGGCTAAGTTTTTCTGAATTTACAGATCTGATTACTATTTCGCAGATGACACCGGGACCGATTGCGATTAATTCGGCAACATTTGTTGGTATCAAAGTGGCTGGTATTCCCGGAGCCATTTGTGCTACCATTGGCTGTATTTTACCATCATGTCTCATTGTGACACTGATTGCCTATTTTTATATGAAATATCGTCATCTTCGCTTTCTGCAGAATATTTTAAATTTTTTAAGACCGGCGGTCATTGCTTTGATTGCGACAGCGGGATTGACAATCGTCGTTTCTGCTTTTTTTGGCAGTGAGGCAGTCATTGCTGCAGCGAATGTAAGAATTCATATGGTCGTTATTTTTGGTTTCTGTGTTTATTTGCTGGGATGTAAAAAAGCTAATCCGATTTATGTTATGGTTTTATCAGGATTTCTGAATGTGGCTTATCAGTATCTTGTGACTTTATGTTAAAGCATATCAGTTGTGATTGAAGATGAGAAATATTACACTATAGTTAGTATTAAATATGTGAAGATAAGGAGAATAAGATGAAAGTTGTTATTATTGGAGGTGTTGCTGCAGGGGCGACCTTTGCTGCAAGATTACGCAGATTAGACAAAAATGTCCAGATTGTTATTTTAGAAAAAGGAAAATATGTATCTTATGCTAACTGTGGGTTACCTTATTATGTATCAGGAGAAATTCCAACTAAGAATCAGCTTTTGCTGATGACACCAGAAATGTTTCATGACCGTTTTGATATTGATGTTAGGATCCAGCATGAAGTAATAAAGATTGATAGTGCACATCAATGTGTTGTCGTTAAAAATCATCAAAGTGATGAAAGTTATAAAGAAAATTACGATAAGCTAGTCATTGCTACGGGATCATCGCCATTACAGCTGTCGATTCCAGGAATCAGCCATCCTCACATTTATCAGCTGTGGACATTTGAAGATTTTGAGCGTATTAAAGCTGAAGTGAAACAGCATGATATAAAGACTGCCTGTATTATTGGTGGGGGATTTGTCGGGATTGAAACTGCTGAAAATCTCCGTCAATTAGGAGTCGATACTGATATTGTTGAAATGGGAAAACAGGTTCTTAATAATATTGATTTTGAAATGATCCAGCCGATTCATAAAAAACTTGTTGAACAGGGCGTTCATCTTCATCTGCAGACGGAATTAAAAGCGTTTGAATCATGCCATGATCAGGTCAAGGTCATTACCAGTCGCTTTGAAAAAGTTTATGATATGGTCATTTTATCAGTAGGTGTTAAGCCTAACAGTCAGCTGGCGCAGGAAGCTGGAATTGCATGTAATGTGCGAGGGGGTATTATCGTCGATGATCATTTTGCGACCAATATCGCTGACATTTATGCTATTGGCGATGTTATTGAAGTCGAAGATCTTATTTTACATCAGAAAACGATGATTCCATTAGCTGGTCCAGCCAATAAACAGGGACGCATCCTGGCCGACATCATTGCGGGCAGAGAAAAATCTTATCCTGGATCGCTGGGCAGCAGTATTATTAAGGTTTTCGATATGGCGGCAGCCAGCACCGGTCTTAATGAAAAACAGCTGAATAATTATGGCTGGAGAAGACATTGTGACTATCATGTTGTTATTGTTGAACAGAAGGCACATGCTGGTTACTATCCACAGGCAACACCCATTTATCTGAAAGTGATTTATGATCGTGATGGATATATCCTAGGTGGTCAGGTCGTTGGTCATGAAGGCGTTGATAAACGTATCGATATTCTTTCTACGGTTATTCATTATCATGGCCAGATCACTGATCTGCAGGATTTGCATATAGCCTATGCACCACCCTTTGCCATGGCTAAAGATGCGATCAATATGTTAGGTTATGTCAGTGAAAATATTGCTGATGAAGATGTGATGTTTATTTTGCCAGATGAATATGAAACGGTCAAAGATGATGTCATTACTTTAGATGTGCGCGAAAATATTGAAAGACAGGAAGGCTATATTGAAGGGTCTTATCATATTCCTTATGGTGAACTGATGCAAAGATATCAGGAACTGGACAGTCATAAAACAATCGTTATTTACTGTGCTATGGGAGTAAGAGCATATAATTGTGCACGGATCCTTATGCAAAGAGGCTATCAGGATGTTTTTGTATTAAGTGGTGGATATTTATTTTATCAGGATTACTGTTTTGATCCTGATAAGCATTAAAAAACAAGGTGTGATCACCTTGTTTTTTTAGCTGTTGTAATGCTGAGCACAAAGATGGGTAACACCATCAAGCATCAGCAGGTGAACTTCTTTGACATAGATGAGTTCTGGCATGTATTCTTCAGGAATAAAATTGAGCAGACTGACTTTCAGTTCTTTCATGTCTGGAGTCATTGGGGAAAAGACAACGACAACTTCTGGTCCATAAAGGCAGATTGAAGGAAGCAGTGATTTGGTGACAAGTTCCAAAGCGCCTAAATGGTTCCATGCCAGTTTATGATATTCATCAGAAAACTGCATACGGGGCAGAAAGAATTTGATTTCGCCAGCAATACCGTTTTTACCGATGATGAGCTGATCGTTAGCTATCACTCCCTGGCCACCTACACCATAGCCAAAAGGCTGAGAGTGAAAGAGAATATGATGATATTCAGGATGTTCCAGGGCAAAACCAGCGACAGCGGCATTATTGTTGTTAGTGACATAAACGGGGATATGATATTTTTCCTGGAATTTCTGTTTCATATCGATTGGATTTTCTGAAAAAGCCTGATATTTTAATATCTTATGATCGTTGACAATACCTGGTACAGCAATGCTGATAATATCGATGTAGGAATGTTTCAGCAGTAAGGTATCAATGATATCATAAAGATCGTTAATGTTCATTTTGGCTTTGATGATCAGATGACTGTCCATCACTTCACATTTTTCACTAAGGCGATAATAGGTTCTTGACTGCGCTTTGTTATTGACAATAACGATAGACAGGATCCTTTTTTCATATTCAAAGCAGTGCTGCTTTTTTTCCTGAACTTTCCGAAGCTTTTGCTGGGCATACTGCTGTTCTTCTTTTTGGATAAACTGAATGGCGGCCATGGCATCATAGGCACCAAAAACAGCGGTAGGAATCTGTAATACCAGTTTATCAGGCAGACTTTCTTTCAGCTTATTTAGCATATAGCCGATTTGCGGTGCCAGTAAGATAATGTCATAACGGCTGACTTCTTCATAAATAGACATGTAGGATACGGCATCAAAGTGATAATCGATGTTAAGTGATGAAGCCGTTTCATTGAGCTGCTGGGCAAACATCGCGGTTGTCAGTCCGGCAGAACATGACAGCAGAACGTTCACGGTTTTTTCATTTTGCAAAGCAAGCAGCGTTTCTACCATTTCATCATACAGTTTTTTGGCATGGGCTTCATCGTTGAGTTCAAAATGCAGATAAAATCGTGTGGAATCGTCTTTTTTGGCGATAACTGAAAATTCTATGATCATACTGTCTTCGACTTCGGTAAAAGTAATGGTGGCTTTACCAAAGTCACTGTCAAGTTCTACAACTTCATCGCTGGTGATGTTGATGGTATAATCATTTTCCTGGTGCTGGCAGATCCAGTTTTTAAATTCTGTGGCTGTTATTTGTATCATAGATATTAGATCCTTTCATAAAAATCATCTTGCATTTCTTTTATTATGTCATTTCAATGTGTCCTGTTCATGAATTGGGGCATCAAAAAAAAGCCTAGTTTTACTAGACTTTTTTAGTAATAATGACTTCTTTGATACGGCGGTCTTTGATTTTGATGATATGAAAGATCAGATCATCAATCTGTATTTTTTTGGTAGTGCCATCTTTAGGAATCGAACGCAGATGACTGTAAATATAGCCGCCGATGGTGTTATAGTCTTCATCCTGAGGGAAATCAATTGCCAGCGCTTTGGATAGTTCTTCAAGATCGGTATTTCCCTGAACTCGCCACTGGTGATCGGTAATCTGCTGGATATGAGGAGTTTCTCTAGAATCATGCTCATCATAGATATTACCGAAAATTTCTTCTACCAGATCTTCTAATGTGATAATACCACTGATGCTGCCAAATTCATCTATCGCAACAGCAAAATGAATATTTTTGTTTTGCATATCAGCAAACAAATCATCAGCACGCATGGAATCAGGAATGAAATACGGTTTGGTAAGAATATCTCTCAATGGTTTGTTTTGAATCTGAAGATTGAGCAGATAGTCTTTAACGTGCAGGATACCGATAATGTTTTCTTCTTCTTTTTCATAGACCGGATAACGGGATAATCCGCTTTGCTGAATAAGCTGCAGGATTTCCTCTTGTGTCGCCTGTACGTTGATAAAGACGACATCGACTGAAGGGGTCATGATTTCAGAAATATCGGTATCATCAAAATCAAAGATATTCTGCAGCCATTCGCTTTCATCTTCATCGAGGATACCATGTTTTTCACCAAGTTCGATCATGGACAGAATTTCTTCTTCAGTGACCTGATCTTCTTCAGCCTCGGTTTTAAGATGCAGCAGTTTTAAGACGATATTAGTTGAAAATGATAAAAAACGTATCACTGGGCTCATGACTTTAGATAAAAAGATGACGGTTCCACTCGATACTTTTGCGACTTCGTAAGGTTTTTGCATCGCTATTCTTTTAGGCACCAGTTCTCCTAAAATCAAAGTAAAATAAGACAGAATGATCGTGATCAAAATGACGGAAATAGTATCTAAGACATGAAATGGGATCATGGTGATATTCATATCCTGATATAGCCAGTCAACAATCAGATCGGAAAAATTATCAGCCGCAAACGCACTGGCTAGAAATCCAGCCAAAGTGATACCTATTTGAATTGTTGACAGAAATCCCGCAGGTTCCTGTAAAAGCAGTAATAAGCGCTTCGCTGTTTTTTCCCCTTTTTCAGCTTTTTTCTTCAGCTGCGTTTTATTGACTGACAGTACCGCTATTTCGGTAGCAGCAAAAAAAGCATTTAAAAAAATCAAAATGACCTGTAATAGTAATTGCGAGGGTATTGAATCCATAATTGCATTCTCCTTTATGATTGGGCTTCAATGTTTGTGATATAAAAAAAGACAAATACCACAACATCGTAATAAAAGTCTCGTTATTCAATATAAAACCGGCCTGATTTTAAGGCGTGATGACGATTATATAACATCATAAGCTGATGCTAACTACTCCCTTTTATGCTTTTATTTTATCATATTGCATGTCACTGTCAATATTGCTATGATAATACTAGTAAAGGTGTGAGAAAATTGAAGCTTAAATTAATAGAATATATCGATTCAAATCTGCCTCAGGGCATGACGCCTTATTATCTGTTTGTCATCATGGTCGATGGTCAGGAAGCAGGAAGACTGACTTATCGTCCAGGTTCAATAGAAGAACATTATTTTGATGGTCATATTGGTTATCATATTGAACCAGAATTCAGAGGGCATCATTATGCTTTTGAGGCCTGCTGTCTGCTGCAGCAGGAAATGAATTTTCATCAGGTCATTTTGACCTGTGATCCCCATAATATAGCTTCTTTAAAGACGATTCAAAGATTAAATGCGCGTTATCTTGAAACCAGGACCATCCCATCATCTTGGCGTCGTTTTTTTACGCCAGATGAAAAAGAAAAAATGATTTTTTTGTGGACGATATAAAAAGGAGACATTATGAAAAACTATAAAGCCGTCATTTATGATATCGATGGTACTGTATTAAATACTTTAAAGATGAATATGTATCCCCTGATGAAAATTATCAAAGAAGAATTAAATGAAGACTGGACCTTTGAGGAAGTCTTGAAATTTGCTTCTTATCCGGGCATGAAAGTGATGGAAGAACTCAATATTAAAGATCAGGAAGGTACATATCAGCGTTGGGTGCGTTATGTCAATGAATATGAAGAGGGAGCTACCCTGTATCCTGGTTTTGAACGTGTGTTTGCGACTTTTGATGCTGTGGGAATGATCCAGGCCGTTGTTTCAGCCAAGACTCAGGCGCAGTATCAGATCGATATGGCAGATAAGGGATTAGATCGTTTTATGAAAACTGCTATTCTGGCTGATGATACGATCAGACATAAGCCAGATCCAGAACCATTGCTTTTATGTCTGAAAAGACTGAATATGCATCCTGAAGATGTGATTTATATTGGTGATGCCAGATCTGATGCGCTGGCAGCTAAAAATGCCGGTATTGATTTTGGATATGCCAAATGGGGCAATGTTGCCAAAGAAACAATGGCAGATGCTGCATTTGTTTTTGAATCTCCAGAAGATCTGCTGGAACTGATGCCATGTCATAGCGAGAAAGAAAAAAATGCTTTCAGGCAAAATTTATGACTGTGGTGATCAAAAACTGCTGAAGCAGTGGCATTTGGCTAAAGATCTGGTCAAAGCCTATAATTTATGTGACTTGGCTGATGAAGAGGGTAAAACCAGAATACTGAAAGAACTTTTGGGTGATTTTAATGATCAGTTATGGATCACGCCACCATTTTATGCAGACTATGGTAAAAATATTTATTTTGGAAAAAACTGTGAAGTCAATATGAATTGTACTTTTTTAGATGATAATATCATTTATATTGGTGATAATGCCCTGATTGCATCGAATGTCCAGATTTATACTGCTTTTCATCCTACCCATATGCTTGATCGTTTTGGTGAAATGAAAGCAGATGGTTCATTTGCTTTCTGTAAAACGCAGACCAAACCAGTTATTATTAAAGATAATGTCTGGATCAGTGGGGGGGACGGTTATTTTACCGGGAGTAACCATAGGCCAAAATACGGTCATTGGTGCTGGCAGCGTAGTTACCAGAGATATTCCTGATAATGTTATTGCGTATGGTAATCCATGTCGGGTAGTTAAGGAAAACCTTAGAAAATAATAACCTGATGATAAGATGAACTTTATATTTCTTCGTTTTATAAAAAAGAAATGTAAAAGAAAAGTTAAGAATGATGCAGTTATGTTAAGAAATTGTAAAGAATAATGAAGTTCAGGTAAAGCGCTTGACGATAAAAATAGCATATGTTAGATTGTACTTGTTGAATATGTGGTGGAGTCTGTCATAAAGCAATAGCTTTATTTATTCAACGGACAAGCGATAAGTCATTTTTAAATTTGATGACGAAAGACAGATTCTTTTTTAGAATTTGTCTTTTTTATTTTTTTAAGGAAAGAGATGAGGACGATTTTAAATAGAATGAAACAGATCATCAGGAAATCTTCTCCGCCTCGACTGATAGCTGCTGGTTTTGCTTTCGTCATTCTGACAGGAGCATTACTGCTGCTTTTACCGATATCAGTGCGTGAGGGAGAAACGGTTTCGTTTGTTGATGCATTATTTACTTCGACGAGTGCTGTTTGTGTAACAGGACTGATTGCTATTGATACAGCTGATCATTTTACAGTCTTTGGACGCTGTATCGTTGCTTTGCTGATTCAAATTGGAGGACTGGGCGTTACCTGTCTAGGGGTTTCTTTGATTCTGGCGGCAGGAAAACGTGTCAGTTTTAAAACCAGAACTATGATCAAGGAATCATGGAATGTCAGCAGTTATCAGGGTCTGGTCAGACTGGTCAAATATGTTTTGAAAATCACATTGATTTTTGAATTAATAGGAGCATTTTTCAGTTTTCTTGTATTCGTACAGGATTTTAAACCGCTGGATGCTTTAGGTATCAGCGTGTTTCATGCCATTGCAGCATTTAACAACTCTGGTTTTGATATTTTAGGTGGACTTAGAAATCTGATTCCATATCAGAATAACGTGATCTTAAATCTGATTACAGCTTTTCTGATCATTTCAGGTGGTATAGGCTTTCTGGTTATTCTTGATATCAAAAACAAAAAGTGTTTTAAAAAACTGACATTGCATTCAAAAGTAGTAATTTCTACCAGTGCCATCTTGATCATTGGTGGAATGATTTTATTAAAAATGACTGAAAATATTACCTGGCTGGCTGCTTTTTTTCATAGCGTTTCAGCCAGAACGGCAGGCTTTTCAACTTATTCCTTAGGGAATTTTACCAATGCGGGATTATTTGTTTTGATTATTCTGATGTTTATTGGAGCGTCACCGGGTTCAACAGGTGGCGGAATCAAGACCAGTACCATCTTTGTGATGTTTCAGACAATCAGAAGTGTTGTCAGACATCAGCATTGCATGGCTTATAAAAGAAGGATCGAAGACAGTCTTATCAGACAGGCTTTTGTGGTTGCTTTTTTATCACTGTGTATTGTCATCATCAGTACGTTTTTACTGATGATCGTTGAACCAGATCTGTCTTTTATGCAGCTGCTGTTTGAAAGTACATCAGCCTTTGGTACCGTGGGACTTTCTACTGGTATTACCCCAGATTTATGTGATCTAGCTAAAATGATCGTTATCATGACGATGTATGTGGGTCGTTTAGGGGTCATGACGGTAGCTACTTTAGGTACTTATAAGGAACCATCAACCGCAACATTTACTACAGAAGAAATTACGATAGGTTAGGAGAGCAGATATGAAAACAAAAAAAAGCTGTGCGATCATTGGTTTAGGTCGCTTCGGCATGCCTTTAGCTAAAACACTGGCTGAAGCTGGTGAAGAAGTCATTGGCATTGATAAAGATGAAGACAGAGTCAAAGAATTAAGAGAATATACGGATTATGCCTTTGTGACCAAGACGCTGAATAAAGATGTTTTAATTGACATTGGCGTTCAAAACTGTGATCTTGCGATCGTCTGTATTGGCAATAAGATCGAAACCAGTATATTAACAACTTTGAATCTGATTAATTTAGGAATTAAGCAGGTCATTGCCAAGGCAACGACCAGTGAACAGGGTGAAGTACTGGAAAAGCTGGGAGCTGAGGTTGTCTATCCAGAAAGAGACATGGCTTTAAGAATTGCTAAGAAGATATTAAGTCATAATCTGATTGATTATATTGCCTTAGGTAAGGATGTAGAAATTACGGAAATTCAAATTAATGCCAAAATGGCCAATCAGTCCATAATCGAAATGAAAATCAGAGAACAGTTCGGTTTAAATGTCATTGCCATCCATCATGGAACAACAACGGAAATAGAAATTGATCCACAATGTCTGTTAAGTGAAGGGGATACGATCGTTGTTATTGGCAAAAGAGAAAAAGTTGAACAATTTATGGACTTTTATTCATAATTGATCATTATACATATTAATTTGATACATATTGTGGGAGGAAAATATGGAACTGACGAATATTTTTGCGTTAGCAGGAGGTCTGGCTTTATTTTTATATGGAATGACGATGATGTCTAATGGATTAGAAATGGCTGCCGGAAATAGAATGAAAGCCATTTTGGAAAAATTGACAGCGAATCGTTTTTTAGGGGTGGCAGTTGGTGCCTTTATTACTGCAATTATTCAATCATCATCAGCGACAACTGTTATGGTGGTTGGTTTCGTTAATGCGGAATTAATGTCTTTACAAAGTGCTATTTGGGTTATCATGGGAGCAAATATCGGGACGACGATTACAGGTCAGTTAATTGCCCTGGATATCAGTGCATTAGCACCAATTATTGCTTTTATTGGTGTGGCATTGATCGTGTTCTTTAAAAGCAAAAAACTGGATGCAATTGGTAATATTATTGCTGGTTTAGGTATTTTATTTATGGGAATGTCGATCATGTCAGATGCCATGACACCACTTCGAGATTCACCAGAATTTGTTAATATTGTTTCAAATTTCAGTAATCCACTTGTTGGAGTCCTTGTTGGTGCAGTCTTTACGGCCATCATTCAAAGTTCTTCAGCCTCAGTAGGTATTTTACAGGCACTGGCCATGAGTGGTGTGGTCACATTGCCAACAGCAATCTACGTTCTATTTGGTCAAAATATTGGAACATGTATTACTGCGGTCTTGGCATCTATTGGCACATCACGAAATGCCAAACGTACAACGATCATTCATTTAATGTTTAATGTCATTGGTACGATCATTTTTGTCATTATCAGTATGACAACTGGTTTTGCAGCGTTCATGCAGTCATTAACACCAACCAATGTTTCTGCCCAGATTGCCAATGTCCATACTGTTTTCAACGTTGTCACAACAATGATTCTGTTACCATTTGGTAAACAGCTGGCAGCAATTACTTATATCATTTTACCTGAAAAAGCAGAAAGTACAGATAAGATGTCTTTAAAATATCTGGATTTTCATATTTTCAATAATGATTATCATATGGGAACAAGTGCAATCGTGAATACGCAATTGTATAATGAAATTCAGAATATGTTAAATGTGGCTATTGAAAATGTTCAAAAATCATTCCATCTGATTAATCATTTTGATGAAAAAGAATATCTGCAGCTTTTTGAAAATGAAGATTATATCAATTATCTCAATAAAGAAATTATTGAATATACGACACAGGCAATTTCTTATGAACTACCGGTAAAAGGTGCACAGGCCATTGGTTTATTTTTAAAGGTCGCTACGGATATTGAAAGAATCGGTGATCATGCCGTCAATATTGCTAGAAGATCAAAAAAACTTTATGAAGATAATAATCATTTTTCTGATGAGGCCATGCAGGAAATTGGTATCATGGGAGATTTATGCCGTCAGATCCTTAATGAACTGAAAGTCATGAATTATGATGAATTTAAGGAGCTGGTTGATAAAGTAGATATCATGGAAGATAACATTGATAAAACGCATCATCAGTTTAGTGCTAATCAGCTGATGCGTCTTAAAGATAAAAAATGTACGACTGAAAACAGTGTTATTTATACTAAAATACTGACTGATTTTGAACGAATCGGTGATCATGGTTTGAATATCGCTAAAAGTTTCTACAATATCAGAGAAATTGTATCTCATATCCAGAAAGAACTGAATTAATAGATGAATCACGAAAATAGTAAAGTTTACTATTTTCGTGATTTTTGATATAATGATATTATATCAAAACGTATGAAAGGAACTAATGATGATTGAAATTAATCAGGTGACAAAACAGTTTGTCCGTCATAAAAACAAAAAAGAAAAAGAAACGTTTTACGCCAATAAAAATATATCATTAACCGCAAAAAGTGGAGAAATCATTGGTATCTTAGGACCCAATGGTGCAGGAAAAACAACTTTACTGAGAATGATCGCAGGTATCCTTGAACCGACTTCTGGCACGATTGCTTTTGATGGCTTGAATTATCAAGATCATGAAATACAGATTAAACAGAACATTGCCTATCTTTCTGGCAATACTAAGGTTTATGATACTTTATCGCCGTTTGAATTATTAAAAATGTGTTGTGATATTTATGGTATTGATCATGAAAAAAGCACTGATCGCATCAATGAAATAGCCCAGGTATTACAGTTGGAACCTTTTTTATATAATAAAATTGCTCATTTATCTACTGGTCAGATTCAGAAAGTGAATCTGGCAAGATGTCTGATTCATGATCCGCAGTATTATATATTGGATGAGGCTACTACCGGTCTGGATATTATTGCCAGTCAGATCATTCTAGATTTTATGAAACGAGAAAGAAATCGCGGCAAGACCATTCTTTATTCGACTCATTATATGGAAGAGGCTGAAAATATTTGTGATCGGGTAATTATGATCAATAAAGGAACAGTCATCAAGACTGGAATTCCTGAAGAAATTAAAAGCGAAACCCAGACAACAAATTTAAGAGATGCATTTTTTGCCATCATGAAAGGACAAAGCCATGAAAAATAATCTGAAAAATATTTTAAAAAAAGAACTGCGGGAATTATTTAGAGATAAAAAATCATTATCAATGATGCTTATCATCCCGGTTTTTATTCCTTTTCTGATCATTGGAATGTCTGCTTTGTTTGAAATGCAGGTCAGTAAAGGAATAGATGAATATAATCGTATAGGTTTTGCTTATGAATTATCTGATACGGAAAAGATGCTGGCAGAAAATATGAATATTGAAATCGTTATCAACAATGAAAAAGAACTGCAGCGCTTGTCTGATGAAGGAAATATCTGTTTATACATTACCAGAGAGGGTACACAATATACGATGCATAGTGATGGATCAGATAATAGTGCTCTGGCCAGCAGTTTAATGACAACATATTTTAGCGGTTATAAAGAACTGCTCCAGCAAAGTTATCTGCAGTCTCATCAGATTGATGCTCAGGAAGTTCTTAATATCATTTCTGTTCAGGAAGATATCCAAAAACAGGATAATTATTTTGCGGATTATATTAAAAACTATGCATTTTTGTTTATTGTCATGGCTATTACAGTATCGGCTACCTATCCAGCAACCGATACAACGGCTGGCGAAAGAGAAAGAGGGACATTAGAAACGTTACTGACTTTTCCCATTAAAAGTAGAGATATTATTGTTGGCAAGTTTTTAGGTGTCAGTATATCTTCTATGATCACCGGTATGATCAGTCTGCTTCTGGCTGTTATTTCGTTACTTTTTGCACAGAATATGTATTCAATCTATGAGGACATGACTTTGATGTATTCCTCTTTAAGTATTATCTTTGCTGTTGTTGTTATCGTGGCTTATTCATTTTTTATCAGTGGCTTATGTATTGCTGTTGCCAGCACGACCAAAACTTTTAAAGAGGCCCAAAGTGCATTAACACCATTAACTTTTATTTCGTTTTTTCCTGGCATGATAGCCTTTATGCTGGGAGTTTCTACAACGCCATTACTTGCGGCAGTACCATTTTTGAATTTTACTTTATTGTTTAGTGATATCAGCAGTGGTACAGCAGATCTGATGAATCTGGTCATAATGGCTGTTTCTACGATTATTTGTATTGTACTGGTTTTGAGTTATATTATCAGACAGTACAAATCAGAAACCGTACTGTTTAAAAAATAATATGATTAAAAAGCATCTAACGGTAATCAGGTTAGATGTTTTTTTACTGATAAAAATGCAATGTATGATGATTGAAAATATAGCATCAAAAATTTTCATATAAATATTGACTAGTCACTTTTTCAGTTTTTTGATCATCATAACAGTATTTAAGCTATGTCTCATTTTGTTTTGTCTTTTGTAGATAATTTTGGATCAGATTGTGAGGTATTGATGGTGTGAAGATACAGGCAGGAACAGTTAAAGAAGTTATCAGTGAATAATTGTTAAAAAATAAATGGATTATAATATGAGTTTTGTTTTTCCTGTGAAGCATGATAGTATTTTAAAAATGTCAATGTTATAATGAAATGCAGAGAGTGGTGATAATATGAAAACGATCATGATAGCAGAAGATGATCCTATTATTCAGCAGGAGCTAAAACAGCTTCTAGAAAATGCGGGGTATCAGGTATTGGTCATCCGACAGTTTGATAACATGCTTCATGAACTGCTTCACCAGCAGTTTGATTTATTGCTTTTAGACATTAATTTACCAAAAATCAATGGGGAAATGATTTTACATGATTTTAGAAAAAAATCAGATTTGCCTGTTATTATGGTTACCAGTCGTGTGAATGAAGCAGATGAAGTCTTATCTATGTCCTATGGTGCCGATGATTATATTACTAAACCGTATAATCCTACTATTTTGCTTTTAAGAATTGCCAATATTTTTAAAAGAATGGAAACAAGAAGCGATTGCCTGGATTATCATGGGATGAAGGTTTATCCTGGAAAAGGATTACTGGTCAAAGATGATCAGATCATGGAACTGACCAAAAATGAGATGCTGGTTTTTTTCTGTCTGTTAAAAAATAAGGGCAATATTGTTTCTCGTGATGAACTGATGACAGAGTTGTGGAATAATGAGGAATATGTCAATGAAAATGCCTTAACGGTCAATATCAGTCGTTTAAGAACGAAACTGGAAGCTGTTGGTTTGAAAGATGTGATCGAAACCAGGAAAAAACAGGGGTATCGTTTGATATGAAATTAAGCAGTTATCTGATTGATAAAAGCAGTGCAATGCTGATCATCTTTTTTGGCTATTTGATAGTCTTTTTCCTGTTTATAGCGTTTCAAGTTTCATTAGAGCTGATCATAGGTGTATTTTTTGTGTTAATGGTGGGATCTGTTTTAATTTTTGGTCTTGATTACTGGAAGAAAAAGCAGTTCTATGATCGACTGATACAATATACGCATCAGCTTGATCAAAAATATCTGGTTTTAGAAATGCTTCATGAACCACAGTTTTATGATGGCAGACTTTTGTATCAGGTATTACATGAAATCAATAAATCAATGATTGAAAATGTTAAAGCATTAGAGACAAGTCAGGAAGAGTTTAAAGAATATATTGAATTATGGATTCACGAAATTAAGCTGCCAATTTCCAGTTTGACTTTGATGAATCATAATTATCATATGGATAAACGTTATCAGGAACAGATCAGAAGAATTGATGATTATGTTGATCAGGTCTTATATTATGTGCGTTGTCAGCATGCTGAAAAGGATTATCTGATCAAGGAAACATCTTTAAAAAAAGTGATTCATGATGTTGCACTGAAAAATAAAAATGATCTGCTGGTACATCATATCCGCCTTATCGTAGAAGTCAAAGAATGTGTAGTTTTAACTGACAGCAAATGGCTGGAATTTATTATTGCTCAAATCATCAGTAACAGTATCAAATATCGAAAAGCTGATTTAGATGCCTATATTAAACTGACAGTCAAAGACTGCTTCAATGGAAAGATGCTGATCATTGAAGATAATGGTATTGGAATTTCTCCTCAGGATATTCAATGTGTGTTTGCTAAGACATTTACTGGAAAAAACGGTAGACTGACAACAAAATCAACAGGAATGGGATTGTATATCGTTAAAAAACTTTGCGATAAGTTAGGACATCGTATTGAAATTGAATCACAGGAAGGGCAATGGACAAAGGTCATGCTGACTTTTTATGATCATGATTTTTATAAGATGAAAGATTAGGCTGTTTTCTAATATTACAGAAATGTAATGTTTCGTAATATTAGAAAAACGACATAGTCTTTTTTTTATCATAAAATAATGTCAGGAAAGGAGGAGGATATGATGGAAAATATTCTCAGTATTGAAAAAATTGAAAAATATTATGGCAGTCGTTCCAGTCTGACCAAAGCCATCAGTAATATTTCCTTTAGCGTTGATAAAGGAGAATTTGTGGCTATTATGGGAGCATCGGGCAGTGGCAAGACAACACTGCTTAACTGTATTTCTACGATCGATCAGGTAACCAGTGGACATATTTATGTTGATGGCGTGGATATTACCAGGTTAAAGGGAAACAAACTGAATCGTTTTCGTCGTGAACAGTTAGGTTTCATTTTTCAGGATTTTAATTTATTGGATACGCTGAATGCTTATGAAAATATCGCTTTGGCTTTATCGATTCAAAATGTTCCGGTCAAAGATATCGTTACGAAAGTAGAAACCGTTGCCAGGGAGCTGGATATTCTATCGGTTTTGAATAAATTTCCTTATCAGATGAGTGGTGGACAGAAACAGAGAGTGGCTTCGGCCAGAGCTATTATTACTGATCCTAAACTGGTACTGGCTGATGAACCTACGGGAGCGCTTGATTCCAGAGCGGCTAAAATGCTGCTGGAAAGATTTGCTTATCTGAATCAGAAATTGCAGACAACGATTTTAATGGTAACGCATGATGCTTTTACCGCCAGCTATGCTTCACGTGTTATTTTTATCAAAGATGGAAAAATATTTCATGAACTGCATAAAGGAGATCATACAAGAAAACAGTTTTTTGATGAAATCATTGATGTAGTGACACTGTTAGGTGGGGATCTTAATGATGCTTTGTAAACTGTCATTAAAAAATCTAAGTCGCAGCATCAGAGATTACGCTATTTATTTTTTCACTTTGATATTGGGTGTCGCAATCTTTTATATTTTTAATGCTATTGAAGACCAGACCATTATGATGAATGTTTCAGCATCGACATATGAGATCATCAAACTGATGAACAGTGTGCTTTCTGGAGTCAGTGTTTTTGTAGCCTTTGTACTTGGTTTTCTGATTTTATATGCGAATCGTTTTTTAATGAAACGCAGGAACAAAGAGTTTGCTGTATATATGACTTTAGGAATGGGCAAAGGTAAAATATCGATGATTCTGTTTTGGGAAACATTTATTATTGGCTGTATTTCGCTTATCGCAGGATTATGTGCCGGTATTGTACTGTCACAGTTTATGAGTCTGTTTGTGGCTAATATGTTTGAAGCTGATATGAGTCAGTTTACATTCACGTTTTCCATGGCTTCATGTTTTAAGACGTTACTGTATTTTGGTATCATGTATATATTGGTCATTATTTTGAATACTTTTAATGTCAGTCGCTGTCAGCTGATTGATTTGTTTAATGCACATAAAAAAGCAGAAAAAATCAGACTGAAAAATGCCTGGTTATGTGTGTCAGTTTTTATCATAGCTGTGATCATGTTAAGTTATGCTTATTCAATGGTTACCGGGAGCATAAGTAATTTTGAAAATGAAAATACGATTTTATTGCCTATTGGATTAGGTATGATATCGACGTTTCTTATTTTCTGGTCACTTTCGGGATTGCTGTTAAAAGTGTTTAAAAATGCCAGATCATTTTATTTTAAAAGGCTAAACAGTTTTGTTTTGCAACAGTTTAGCAGTAAGGTCAATACGACAGTGATGTCAATGACGGTAATATGTCTGCTGCTGTTTTTTACGATCTGTATATTATCGAGTGCTATTTCCATTAGAAATTCGATGACAGCCAACTTAAAAACTCTGGTGCCGGCCGATATTGAATTGTTTAAGACTCTTGATTTACCTGATGATCCCCGTTATTCTTCAGCACAGGTCGCTGATTCCAGAATATCAGTCAGAGAGACTTTAAAACATTTGGATTTTGATGTTGACCATTATTTTAAAGATATCATTGAATTTGATATGTATGCCAGTGATGAAGTAACGATCAGGGATAGTCTGGGAAAGACATATCAGTCTATAAGTGAAAAGTATCCCTATCTTTCTTATGATCAGGCAGAATCTTTTGTTAAAGTCAGCGATTATAATCAGGTAGCTCAATTATACAATTTAACGCCAATAGATCTTAAAGAAAATGAATACGTTATTATAGCAGACTTTGATTCTTGGATCGATATCAGAAATGAAGCTTTAAAAGCGCAAACGACAATCTGTTTAAATGGCCATGAATTAACGCCACGCTATGATCATTGCGTCAATGGCTTTATTGACATGTCAACCAATCATATCAATACTGGCATCATGATCGTCTCAGATTCTGTTTTAGAGGGCGTTAATAAAGAACGTGGGATTCTTATCGCTAATTATGATGCCAGCACTGATCAGGAAAAACAGCAAATCGAAGATAAGATCCTTGCTTTAGATAACTATCCATATGCCAGTAATACAGATCTTGAAGGAGTAAGTAAACTGGCCTTGTATGAAGGCAGTGTAGGTTTAGGAGCGATGATTACTTTTATTGGTTTATATTTAGGAATAATTTTCCTGATGGCCAGTGCGGCAATCATGGCTTTGAAGGAGTTATCGGAATCAGTGGATAATAAAGAACGGTTCATGATGTTAAGAAGGATCGGTACTGATGAAAAGATGCTTAATCATGCGCTGTTTGAACAGATAGCGATTTTCTTTCTGTTTCCTTTGCTTCTGGCAGTGATCCATGCTTTCTTTGGTATCAGATTCTGTATGATGATCCTGGAAACTTTTGGGAATACTGAATTGGTGATGTCTATTATTATTACAGCAGTTATTATTGTCTTTATTTATGGCGGATATTTTATGATTACTTATTTATGCAGTAAAAATATGATGCGTGAATACTAAAACAATAAATGATGCAAAGAAACCATAGGATTTCTTTGTATCTTTTTTTAGACATTGTAAAAATAATATTTCGTTATATAATAAATATAAAATCTGTTTCTGGGAGGAACAATTGTGATTTATGTTTTAAGTGACATACATGGCATGTATGATAAGTATCAGCAGATGTTAGCTAAAATTGATTTGAAACCCGAGGATACTCTTTATATTCTGGGAGATGTTATTGATCGTGGAAAACATTCGATCGATATTTTAAAAGATATGATGACCAGAGACAATATTTGTCCTTTAATTGGTAATCATGAACTGATGGCAGTGAAATGTTTAAGCTGGCTTCATCAGGAAATTACTGATGAAACGATTGAACAGTTAAATGAAGAACAGCTGATGGATTATGTAAACTGGATGATCAATGGCGGTGATTTAACGATTGAACATTTTACGCAGTTATCGGTGTCAGAAAGAGATGAAATACTGAATTATCTTTTGAATTGTCTGGCTTACGCACAGGTAAAAGTCAATGGGAAAAAGTATTTGCTGGTTCATGCTGGTATTGATCATTTTGATCCTGATAAATCACTGGATGAATATGATATCAATGATCTGGTGTGGGCCCGACCTGATTTTCAAAGATCTTACTATGATGATCAGTATGTTATTGTGGGTCATACTCCAACGCTGATGATCAGTCATAAAGCAGAAATATATCATCATGAACAGTTTATTGTTATTGACTGTGGAGCCTGTTATCCAGGAGGCAGACTGGCCTGTTTGTGTTTAGATACGATGGAAGAGTTTTATGTCTGATATATGTTTATTGAATGAATTAAGGTAAAATTAAGAATTCATAAAGGATATAATTATTTTAGGTGGTTATACTTTCATCGAGGTGAAAAGTATGACATTGAAATATACAAAATGGTTAACAGTCACATGCACATTTCTATTATGTGCACTGATTATATATTTACTGCAGCAGCGGTTATTGACAAATCCAGAATTACTGCAGTTATATCTTAAAAGATTAGGCTGGACAGCTCCTTTGGGATTTATCCTGATTCAGATCATTCAGGTTGTTATTCCTGTTATTCCAGGCGGAATCAGCAGTGCGATAGGGATTATCTTTTTTGGTCCGATGTTAGGGTTTGTTTATAATTATGTTGGTTTACTGATTGGTTCGTATATCGTTTTTAAACTGGTGAAGCTATATGGTAAAAGTTTTATTTTAAAAGTTACTGATGAAAAAACATATGATAAATATATTGGCTGGCTAGATCAAGGCCGTAAGTTTGAAATCTTTTTCAGTATTGCTATTTTATTACCGGGCTTTCCTGATGATCTGCTTTGTATGATTGCAGGATTGACTAATATGTCAATGAAAAAATATATGCTGATCAATATTTTATGTAAACCAGTGGGTCTGTTTTTCTATTCTTATGGTATTAAAGAACTGATGAGTTATATTGGTCACTTTTTTTAAAAGTGACCTTTATTGTCTGGATATTTTTTGTTTTATATAATAAAGTGAAGATAGGATCATATTGTCGCTATATGTATGATGTGATACTTTAGAGAACAGACAATTTTTGGAGGAGGAATGAATGTGGGGATATGGTTAACTGATTTGCTGATACCATTAGTCATGATTATTTTAGGTATTTATTTTTATCAATGGGGACCACAGAAGATCAATCCTTTTTTTGGTTATCGTACCAGTATGTCGATGAAAAATGAAGATACCTGGCATTTTGCCCATCGTTATTGTGGTAAAATATGGATCATCTGGGGCTGGATAGTACTGATCGTAACTGTCATTGTTTTGTCTTTACAGTTGTTTGTTTCATGGCAGGCTTACTTTATTTTATGTCAGCTGGCAGTATTAGTTGCTTCTATCGTTCCTGTTGAACTGGCACTAAGAAAACAGTTTGATAAAAATGGTCAAAGACGTCAAAATTGTATGGAGGATATATAGAATGTATAAAACAGGAATAGGCTTCATGTTATTGGGAGTGCTGTTGCTCATTGTGGCAGAAAAAGATATTTTAAGCATTGTTATCAGTTTTTTTGAGGTGTTATTTATGCAAAACTTTAATGCGCCATTGTTTGGTTCTTTGAGCTTTCGTTTGATGATGATGTTGGCTGGAGCGATAGTTTTATTGGCTGGTGGGCTGATATATAAAAAATATAATAAAGGATGATGTGATGATGAAACTGGTTATAGAAAGATTACAGAAAAAGTTTGAAACTAAAGAAGTTCTAAAAGATATTTGCTTTTCTTTTGAAAAAGGAAAGATTTATGGACTGCTTGGAAGAAATGGAGCCGGGAAAACAACTTTGTTCAACTGTCTTAACGAAGATCTACGAATCGATCAGGGACAGTTTTATTTGCAGGATGATGATGTTTCTCGTGCTTTAACGGCTAATGATATTGGCTATGTGTTATCAGTTCCTAATGTACCTGAGTTTTTAACAGCACGAGAGTTTTTAAAGTTTTTTATTGATATCAATCAAGATCATATCAGTGATCCTAAAACGATTGATGAATATTTTGAAATGATCAGAATTGATGAAGAAGACCGTGACAGACTGTTAAAGGATTTTTCGCATGGGATGAAAAATAAGATGCAGATGTTAGTTAATATTATTGCCAGTCCTACGGTTTTACTGCTGGATGAACCTTTGACATCTTTTGATGTCGTGGTTGCTGAAGAAATGAAACAGCTGTTAAAAAGTATTAAAAAAGATCATATTATTATTTTTTCGACTCATATTATGGAACTGGCTTTAGATTTATGTGATGAAATTGTTATTTTAAATAAGGGTGTTTTAAAACAGATCGATCGAGAGCCATTGACACATAGCGAGTTTAAAGAAAAAATCATAACAGCATTGATGGAGGAATAATATGTTTCATTCATTTATGATATCTTTTCGTTTAAAAGATACCTATCGAGCTAATACGATCATTTATTCATTAAAACAGTTGCCACTGATCAGATATATGTTGCCAGTGAATCTATATCGAAGCCGTGGTTTAAAAATATTTGGACATATTATCAGCTTTCTTTATGAACTGGCTTCTGTGTTTATGGGAAAGATGTTATATATGTATCTGATGATTTTTTATGTTTTATCTTTTTATGATGGCAGTCGCCGTGATCTGTTTGTACATATTCTGTTTTTTTTGACAATGAATGGGGCCATCATTAATTCTTATATGTTTAATCCCACCAAGGATAAATACTATGCCATGGTCATCATGAAGATGGATGCAAAAAAATATACTTTAACGAATTATTATTATGCTTTGATCAAACTGTTTGTAGGCATGATGCCTTTTTCCTTTATATTAGGAATTAATGTGGGAATGCCTTTATGGCTTTGTGGATCATTACCGTTATTTGTTGTCATGATGAAAATGCTGGTCAATGCCTGGAATTTAAGAGATTATAAAAAGAAAAAAATAATCAGTAATGAAAATAAACTGACAGCTTTGACTTATGGTTTGATTGCATGCAATCTGCTTTTGGCTTATGGTTTGCCAGGGGCAGGCATTTATATCAATATACGTATTTTTATCATTTTATGGATCCTGACAGTTCTTTTAGGAATAGGCAGCTGGCTGTATATTGCTGGTTTTCATGAATATCGAATGATCTATAAACAGCTGTTAACTGAAGAAAATGTCTATGTTATGGAAAATGCGACAGGGCAAAAAGCAGTTAAAAAACAGGTAGAAAAGAAAATTGCCTTTGATCCAGCAATGACCAGTCAAAAATCTGGATATGCTTTTTTTCATGAACTGTTTTTTATCAGACATCGTAAGATTTTGACCAGTGCTATAAAAAAACAGTCATTTGTCATTGTTGGTTTGGCCATTATGGCCAGTTTGGCAGTGATGTTCAACGTTCAAATAAAAATAATGATCAATATGACAATCATGACATTTTTACCATATGTTTTATTTATCATGTATCTGATCAATCGTGGACAGCTGATCACACAGGCAATGTTTATGAACTGTGATCATAGTATGCTGACATATCGTATTTATCGTAGACCAGAAGTTATTCTTAATGTATTTAAAGAACGTTTAAAGACAGTTGTGACCTTGAATCTGATACCCGCTGTTTTACTGGGGCTGTCTTTAGCTTGGCTGCTGTATTTAAGTGGTGGTACTGATGTAATCTGGAATTATGGCATTATCGTTATTTCGGTGGCTTCAATGAGCGTGTTTTTCTCCGTACATTATCTGGTATTATATTATTTGCTGCAGCCTTATAATATTCAAACTGAAATCAAAAGCAGTACTTATACGATCTTGCAGGGCTTAACTTATTTTGTTTGTTATTTTATGATGGGACAAAAACTGCCAACATTTATGTTTGGTATTGTTACAATTGTTATCAGTGTGATATATATCGTGGTTTCCTTGATCCTGGTTTACCATTTAGCACCAAAAACCTTTAAGATCAGAACATAAATAAACAGACTCAGTGCCAAAAGAAGGAGATAAACTATGAATAATGATAAACTTTATATTGGAGAGGTTGCTAAACTGCTTGGGATTGCCAGTGATACTTTGCGATATTTTGATAAAGAAGGTATAGTGACAGCTAAAAAGAATGCGCATAATTATCGATATTATGATGATTGGGATATCAACTTTCTGATTGAATATAAAAAATATCGCAGTTTTGGTTATAATGTTCAGGAAGCAAAAGAAATTCTTTATGAAGATGATCTTGATCAGCTAACAGATAAATTTGCAGAAAATCAAAAAGAGCTGAGTAAAAAAATCCGTAAGTATCAGCTGATTTTAGATAAAAACCAAAGATATATCGAACATTTACGTCATATCAAGCTTAAAATTGGACAATATGTCATGACAGATATGATCGATGTCTATTATTTTCCCATGCGATATAATAATACGTATTTATGCAAGCCAGATATTGCATTTATGATGAATGAATGGATGAATTATTTTCCCATCGTTGATCCTGCTTTGATTATTGAAGACAGTTCTAATCATGATTATGAATGTGCTTTATCGATTCCAGCATATTATCAGCAGCAGATTCATTTACCATTTAATGATCTGGTGAAACATACAAAAAGCTCTAAAGCAATCAATACGATCATTGTTGCTGGTGATAAAAATACTTTTTCTACAGATCTTTTAAATCCAATTTATGAATATATTCAGTCTCAGCATTATGAAATTAATGGTACGATCATTGGCTATTATTTAGCCAGAGTTCATGAAAAAGATGGTTATAAAAGATATATTGATCTTTTTGTGCCAATAAAATAATTTTTTCACATTAACTCTTGACCTTGGAGTAACTCCAAGGTCTATTCTATTTATAGATTAAAAAATGGAGGAGAAAAGATGTTAGATAATTTGTTTTCAAAAGGAAAAATTGGAAATTGCGAAATGAAAAATCGTTTAGTTGTTACTGCGATGGTTACTAACTATTGTGATAATAAAGGTATGGCAACAGAACGATATATCAGATATCATGAGGAAAAAGCAAAAGGTGGCTGGGGTCTGATCATTACCGAAGATTATGCTATCAATGCACATTGTATGGGCTATGAACGAATTGCTGGTTTATACGATGACAGTCAGATTGAAAGTCATAGACAGCTAACGGAACGAGTTCATCAATATGGTACGAAAATATTTGCTCAAATTTATCATGGTGGCAGACAGTCACATTCAGGAGTTAATGGTGGGGTTCAGCCTATAGCTCCTAGTGCGATTCCTTGTCCATGGTGTCGAGAACTGCCAAAAGAAATGACGAAAGCTGATATTCATAGAATCGTAGAAGAATTTGGAGCATGTGCCAGACGTGTTAAAGCCGCTGGCTTTGATGGTATAGAATTACATGCTGGACATGGTTATTTACTGGCGGAATTTATGTCTACTTACGCTAATAAAAGAACTGATGAATATGGTGGATGTTTAGATAATCGCGTAAGAATTATTAAAGAAATCTTAGATGAAATGAGAGCTAATGTTGGTGATTTTCCTATCATTATTCGTTTTTCAGCTGATGAAGATATGCCAGGAGGAAGAGATATCGCTGAAACCAGAGTTTTAGCTAAGCTATTTGAAGAATGGGGCTTTGATGGATTGCATATTTCAGGTGGTGTTTATGGTGATTTTAACAAAGGAATTGTTTCACCAATGTATGTAAACCATGCCTGGCTGGTAAATTGTGCTGAAGAAGTGAAAAAAATAGTAAATATTCCAGTTATAACGGTGAATAGAATTAATGATCCAAGAATGGCAGATGGCTTAATTGAAATGAAAAAAGCTGATTTTGTAGGAATGGGACGTGGTTCTTTGGCTGATCCGTTTTTACCAAAAAAAGCTCAGGCTGGTAAACTGAATGATATCCGTTATTGTATAGGATGCCTGCAGGGCTGTACAGGAGCTCTCTATGTTGGTGGTCCAGTGACTTGCCTGGTTAATCCTAGTGTTGGTTTAGAGTATAAAACTGATTATTCTAAAGTAGCCAATCCTAAAAAAATAGCGATTATTGGAGCAGGACCAGCTGGTTTGACCACCGCTATAACTGCTGCCAGACGTGGACATCAGGTTACTTTATTTGAAGCTAAAGATAAAACCGGTGGTCAATTTATTTCGGCAGCATATCCTCCTGCTAAAGGTGAATTTACAACGTTTATCTCATGGGCCAATAAACAGCTTAAAGATTACGGAGTTAACGTTCTGTTAAATACTAAAGCTACGGTAGAGATGATCAAAGCTGGTAATTATGATGAAGTTGTTGTAACAACAGGAGGAACACCAGTTGTTCCACCAATTCCAGGAATTGATATGCCACATGTTCAATTGGCAGAAGATGTACTCGTTGGTCATGTCGCTGCTGGTGATAACTGTATCATTGCTGGTGGTGGGGAAGTAGGATGTGAAACTGCTGCTCATCTGGCTAGTATTCAAAAAGCTGCAACAATTGTGGAAATGAAACCACTTCTGATGGAAGAGTTGGATGGGGTCAATAAAGAATTCCTGTCAAGAATTTTAAATAAGTTCCATGTATCTTCTTATACATCTACTAAAGTCCTTGAAATTAAAGAAAATTCTGTGGTAGTAGAAACGCCTGAAGGACAAAAAAAATTGCCTTGTGACAGTGTTATTGTAGCTATGGGATATCAACCAAATACTGCACTGGCAGATGAACTTGAAGCAGCAAATATTCATGTTCATAAAATCGCTGGTGCTGTAAAAACATCTAATGCCCTGATAGCTAATAAAGAAGGATTTGAACTGGGAATGAAATTATAATAACATTATTTAAACTGATACGGAAACAACTGTATCAGTTTTTTATCTTTCTATGATATGATAAAGATAGATAAGGGACATTATTAAAAGTAAAATAAACATCTTAGATATTCTACAGCAAACATAAATAAATGGTTTTATATAAGAAAGATGGGGTGAATATCATGAAGAAACTGTTTTTGATTGTATGTTTCATGTTTGCTTTTTTACTTGCTGGATGTTCTTCAGGTGTTTTAGAATATCGAATTGATCTGGGATATGATAACAATGATATTGACAGTCAGATGATAGTTTTTCATATATATCAGGCAAATATGGAAAATCATCACTGGCATAAACTGACAACAATAGAATATAAACCACAGACAAATAAACATTTTGATGTGGATTATGATATCCAGGATAATGAAGTGATTTTTTATGTCAGAGAAAAAGAGATGACGGAAAAAAAGGATACCATTGTTTATGATGCCAATGATGTTGGCAGTTATCGATTACCATTAGCTGGTGTTCAACAGTTATCAGCTGGTTATAAAACATTTGAAATCAAAGATAATGCTCAAGAACAGTTTTTCCGTTTGTATGCCTTTAGTGAACAAGGGACAACTTTCTACCAACAGTTGAGCCTGGATCAGCCTTATGATGAAGAAAATCTGAATACTGACAATATTTTAGTAACGATTACCTTAAAAAAATAATCAACGAACAGAAAATACTTACATGCTTAACAATGATGCAGGAGGGGGGATAGTGATGAAGAAAAAAAGCATAAAATTTCTGAAAATCATGATGGTGATGATATTGACGCTGCTTTGTACTTCGTGTCAGCAGGAAGAAGTATCTACGATCAAATATTTAGATGATGATATTGATAAGGCCAATGAAATATTTAATACAGAATTATCATCAGCCTATCAGTATTTTTCACTCTTTCAGCTAGATACACAGGATGATTTCAGAAAACTGCAAATTCAATTATATACCAATGATGGTAATCAAAGAAAGAAATTAAGAGAAACGAATATCAAGATGAATACTGAAAAACTTTATATATACTGTCAGGTGAAAGATAATGGTGAGATTGTATTAGGCACAAGAAAAGAAAACAAAACCTCCGGTAGTACAACGCATAGTGAATTTTATACATTAGGTTATGATCAGTCATGGGATATGATTTATGATCAGGTTGATACATTTGAGTTTCATGGTAATGAATCATTTCCGCTGATTGCATTTCGCTGTGGGACAGTAAATATGGATGATTATGAGGTTAAACTTTCTGATTATGATCAGGATATAGCCCAGGATTTACAGACGCAGTATCTGTTTATGGTTCTTACGTTAAAGTATTAATGTCATGATATAGCATGTTTTTTAATCGGTTTATGCTGTTTTATATAAAAAGAGCAAGATTCAAAGTGTTGTGAATTGCTCTTTTTATTATTTGGGTTTTACAGAAAGCAAGTAAATTGATTTTTAATGTTGTGCATTATTGTTGATGCTTTATGTTATAAGAAAAAAGCATACGATAATTATAATGTTTAAGGGACTGATTTTATATAGTTAGTAAAAAACACCTATTGAACCAGAACCAAAAATACAGATGATTATGATTAATATAGCTAGAATAATGAATAAACTTTTTTTCATTGTTTTTCTCCTTTTGTTTTTTAATGTTCGTTTGGTTTTTTGATGTCATACATATTTTTCAATATGATGATCTATATGTATATAATAGCATATAGATGGAGTTATTGCCTGATAAATGTATCAATGATATATATTTTATAGCAGGTAAATTACAACGCTAATATAGCAAGGTTATTGATGATTAATAATGATATTTTAGTTGTAAAATCATATGTTTTTTGTAACTCATGTTATAATATGATTAACTTATAGCAGTCTATGTTTGGGTGAAGAAAATCAAATTTATCTTTTTTCTATTGTTATATTAAATAAAAGAGGTCTTGAGTATGAAAAAGTATGAGCAAATAATTAAAAACAAATATTTTAAACTGATTTTGGTTTTGATTGCTGTTGTTTTCTGCTTTCAATTATATACTAATTATCTGTTTGATCAGTTAAATAATGAAACGCCAAGAGAAGCAATCGTTGAATTTATATATGACGAAACACATAGCTGGAAATCATTTTTTATTGATATAGAACAATCACAAAATGTCAACGATCCAAAAGAAGACAGTCTTTATTATCAGATCAAATATAATGGCTGGTATTCTATTCCTGGTGATTTAGGTGGAACCATAGAAGTTAAAAAAGCTGATGATCATTATTATGTTGTTAAGTACATAGGATACTGCTAATCATTCCATCTTTAATCATGACAGATATGGAGAGATACCAGGAAAATAAGCTAATGATCTTTAAACTGCAAATATAAGTTCAAAGCAGTTATACTGTATGAGTTTATTGATTTTCTTTTAAAGAAATAGTCATATGCTAACAGCAATCAGTTATTTAAGCTGAATGATGGATGAACAAAAGGGGAGTATTGATGATATTCAATGATTCAGGTATATGGATCGTCGCTGTTTTATGTTATGCCATAGCCATATATGCTTTTACCGGTAAAAAACCTGTTCATTTTTGGGCAGGACATAAAATACGTCAATATACCATTAAAAATGTAAAGCTATATAATTTTTTTAATGGTATCATGTGGCTTTTTCTTGCTGTGTATTTTAGTGTTGGTTCATATTATGCATATATTGATGATATCAGTAGGGTATATATTTTGTATCAGATATTTATGAGATATATTCTGTTGATAATGATAATATATTATTCAATCATCTGGTACTGTTTTAAGATTAAGTGATGGAGAGCCGATATGTTATCAGGGGCATATAGAAATTAATGATGATTTAGTAAAAAAACAAGGAAATTCAGCTGTATAGCTGTTCCTTGTTTTTTTATAAATGTATTTTATGAAATGTTTTGCCGATAGGTAAAGTGATATTGTTTGTTAACAGGCAGCTTTTGGCTTTGATTGTTTTGATATATTTTTTGTTAACCAGATATGATTTATGAATTTGTATAAATCCATATTTTTCAAACTGTTGCCTGGCTGCTGAAATTTTTTCTCTGATCTGGAAACTGGCATTGACAGTATGTACGATCAGATAATGGGAGAAAGATTCAAGATAGATGATATCTTTGGTATTGATTAAAACAGTGTTGGAGTTTACTTTAAATTCCATGACTGTGCTTGTTGTCTTTTCATTAACAATCATATCAGTAAGTATTGTGGAATCATGAGCGATATGGTTTTTTCGCCAGATACTTATTGGCAGCAAATCAATGATGTCAAAGATGAAATCAAGATTGTCAGTAATACATATGACGTGGCAGTGATATGTATTTTTCAATATTTTCAGATTTTTGATATCATCAGTAGAAATGATTTCTTTGATTATGATGGTCTGATGATCGATGGTTTCCGTTATTTTAATCGAATATGATGCAATAAGGGCTTCGATTTCTTTTTGCAATGCTGGTGTGCAATCAATCAATACGGTCATCATATGACTTATTCCTGTCAATTGTATTTTTTATATAGTTTTGGAAATACTGAGAATCTTTGCTTAAACCATCTTTTAAATGAAAATTATCTATTATTTTGATATCTAACTGCTCAAGCATATTGATCAGATTTAAATAAGCACCATTTTGGGGCTTTAAAATGTTTTCTGGTGATAATGTGATGACAGTACCGTTTTTCATCCAAAACAGCATGATCAAAGCATATCCTTTAACACCATAGCCGCCATAGGTATTACGATAAGATAATTTAACGGTGTCAATTTCTTCAACCATGATACTTAGTGTTGGATGGTCTACCTGATCTGTAAGAATATTAATGATTTCTTTAAGCTGTCTGATCAGTCCTTTGACATGATATAGTTCTATTACCTGAGAAGAATATTCTATTCTTTGTGTGGCACTGATCATTGGTAATTGCAGCAGCAACAAAATAATGGTCATAATTATAGATAAAGTTATTCTTGTCATGTTGCTTAGTTTCATAAAATTACCGATACATAGATAGATTCCTAAAAACATCCAGATACAGGTATAAATCAATAAAATGACAGTATTGATCAATACCCCTTTTTTCCCCATTTTCATACCGATTATCTGTTTATCGTTCATAAAGCATTTCTCCTTTTAGAGTTAATGAATATATTTTCTATATCTTCATTATATCTTAATAACAGATTAAAAATATAATAGTGGCATAAAAGTGAATATTTGGCATGAAAACTGAGGATCATGAAGTTTTATGGATAAATGAAAAACCTGAGTTTTACTAAATAATGATGCAGACATTTTTTCAATGTCAGATAAAAGATAACTGGAAAAATGACATGATTTTCTTAGATCATTGACATTTCATATTCTGATGTTATTTCTGATAAGTTCATATGTATCTGATAGATATTTTCTGTTCCATCGCTATGAGTTGTTTTTAATTCAAAATATAGATTATTTTTCAAACTGGTGATTGATTCTTCCTGGTCAGTGTTATCTAAGAATGTTCCTTCACCAGATATTTTACCTAAATATCCTTCTATTGAAATAGTGGAGTTATTTTCATGAGTGATCGATCGGGTTAGAATATTTATATCTTCGTTATTATATGTAAAATAATATCTTAAAGAACAGGAAGTTACATCAGTTAGAAAATCTTCCCTTACTGTTAGATCACCACCACTAAAAATATTGTCTTCTCTTTGTAATACAATAACTCCATTAGTGATTGTCAGCTGTTCATCTGATCCATGAAAAAAAATACTATTAGCTGTTCTTTGGACTCATTTTGTTGACAGCCAGTTAAAATCAGTAAAACAATCAATGTCAAAGCTAATATTTTTTTCATAAAACATCACATTCCTTTCTGCCTTGGATAATTTCTATGAAATCATAGCGTTTTTTCTGTTCATCTTATTTTAATGTTCAAACAAGTGAAATATTTTAATCAGTACATATTGATATGTTAAATGTCGTTGAAAAATGAATATTTCAGATCAAAGATCATCGATATTATCCTTGATTATAAATAACTGTTTTCAACAGTATTATATCATGAAGCTATTTATAAAAACTTCATATTTTTATTGTACAATGGTCATTCAGGGAGAAAAGAAGGTTCATTTGGTGATGTGCCTGATTTAATGTTTAGGAAAATTAAATCAATTTGTTTTACGATATATATCTTGCATTTTTATTTATATCATGTTTTATAATAAAATGAACTTATAAATAGCTGTTGACAGATTTTAGAAGTGAAAATATGAATAAAGTTATGGCAGAAAATCTGGCTGCCTGTGATAAGAAATCATTATGAAGCAATGGAGGAAATAATGAATAAGATGAATTCAAATGAGAAACTGGCATTAGGTATATGTATTGGTCTGGCGATTGGTACTGTACTTGATAATATACCTATAGGTTTATGCTTAGGAACTGCTTTTGGTGTGATATGGAGTACTTCAGAAAATAAAGATAAAAAATAGCTATGAACCTTTAATATTAATTTATGTTGTCTGTTATCAGGCAAAGGTAAGATTGGAAATAACTGAGAAAATTTGATTTTAAGATTTGCAAAAGATATCATGTGATATCTTTTTTTAGAAAACAGAATAGGGGCAATAATGACAGTTTGCGTGCAATGAATTGAAAAAAACACATGATATCATAAAATATAAGTGTAAAGTATTTTTCCAAAAATAATAAAATACTTCTTTCCTGCATAGCAGCAAATAATCGGTGAAGATAATGTTTCATAGTAAAATGAAAATGGATGATATGATGAAAACAGTGATTATTGATGATGATCTGGAATTTGCCAGATATCTCAAAGATGAAATTAATCAATGTGATATGATTTCAATGGATATTGAAATTAACAGTTATGATGATGATTTTGATTTATATTTTTTGGATATAGATATGCCTGATACTGATGGGATTGCTTATGCCAGAAAGATCAAAAACAAGGCTCCTCATGCACGTATTATTTTTGTATCCTATCGTAATGATCTGGTTTTTGATGCGCTTCATATTTTTCCGTTTTCATTTATTAGAAAAGAATTTCTTCATGAAGAGTTAATGATGGTCTTAAAACGTATTTATGAACTGGATATAGAGGAAAAAAAGATGCTGTTTATTCATGAACATTTATCATTGCCTCTAGGTCATATCTGTTATATTGAAAAAAAGGGTTCTTATAGTCATGTTCATACCCAAAATCATGTCTATAAGTGAAGAAAATCATTAAATGTTTTATATGCTTTATTGAATAGCTGTTTTGTTTATATCAATAAAGGAACCATTATTCATCTCCAGTATGTAGCAGGTTATGATCAGGATGAAATCAGATTAAAGGATGGTAAGGTGTTATATATGAGTCGTGGTCGGCGTCAATAAGTGATATTAGCTTATTTGAAGTATAAGGAGGGAATTTAGTGGCCTGTTTTTATATCGGTGTTTTAACGGTATTCGTATCATTTTGCTGCATGAAATATTTTAATGTAGCTGTTGATCAAATGAAAATATTAGGACTGATTGGAACTGTTGGCTGTTTGTGCATGGGTCTTTATTTTCAATTATCACTTTTGATACTAATGGTACTAAGGGATCTGATCATTTATGGAATGATTAAAAAAGCGATAGACCAAGATAATAAGATTGAAATACTGGCTATGATTCTTTTTCTAGAAACGATAGCCAAATGCAGTTATTATGTTTTAATTTTAGCTGTTCCTTTAATTGTTCATGTTTCGATTGCTGATGCGATGTCATTTCATAATTATTGGCTGCAAATCGTGGCTTTAGCTGTTATGTTTTTCGTGTTGAAGAAATACTATGATTCTTCTTCATTTTTAAAGTTGAAATGTGATCGTATGACTTATGTTTTAATTGCTGCGTGTTCTTTGATTGCTGTATGTGGATTAGTAATCATACCCAATCTTGTTTACAGAATTGAAGATTATCAGTTATATTTTCTATTACTGGCATTTGTTTATGTTGTTGTTTTGAATATTATTATTTATATTTATCATCATTTTCAGATGCAAAGAGAAACCAGTCATCGCATTGCTTTAGAACAGCTTAGCCTTTTAAAACAGGAAAAAGATATGATAGCTGTTCAAAGAAAGATGATTGTTGATATCAGACATGATTTAAAATATTTTCAGTCGATGGTTAATAATGCAACGCGGGATCATATCAGTGCTACTGTAAAGAAAATAGATGCATATGGTCAAAGATTTCTTTTTAATGATTATCTGTTTAATAGTTTTATTGATCGTATGAAATAAGAAATGAAAGATCATCATAAAGATTTAAAAATAATGATTACTGATACGAATATAGCCATCAATTTAAACATATACAACCAATTGCTCTCTATTATGGAAATGGTGATAGCTGATAGCATACAGTCTCATATTCATTTTAGAGTGGATAGTTTTGATGAGATGACAGTTTTTGAATTTACGTATATTTATGGTGATCATCATCATCAGTATTCTTCATCTCTGGCCAGTGATAAAAACATTATATTCAGTCAAAAGGGTCAAGAACAGATGACCTGTTCATTGATCATGGAAGGAGTGTAGAAGATGAAACATCATTCAGTCAGTCAATTTGTTTTTTTGTAAAAGGTTATTTGATCATAGTATTTTTACTTTGTCTGATAGTGATGCCTGTTTGTGAAAATTTACTGAATATGACTTTTTCAAAAGTATTTCCTTTGGTAATTGCAAACAGTTGGCTTTTAGCTAAAGCAGTTATCAAAAATCGGAATAATCGAAACAGAATTATATTTGATCTGTTATTGATGATTACGATTACTGCTGGCTGTCTTTATTTTTTATAAAAGGCAGTATCAGTAGACATGTTATATTTTAAAATAATAATGGAAAGTAGGATCATTAAATCTTACTTTCCATTGTTTAGAATATGACTTTTTCCAAACATCCATTACTGTATTTCTGATTTTTTTATAATCATTTAAAAAATATCAGCTGTTTTTAAACAGACGAATTATTGTTTTGAGGTAATCAAAATATACTTTTTCTTGACTGCCAACGGTTAATGATGTATCGCTAATGACTGCTTATAGATTAAAATAGCCATCTTTTGTAATATCAGGATAACTGTCTATGGAATATCTTGATGATAGTGTTTCGACCATTTATGAAAGTGTTTGTTGATGTGCTGTCTACGTTTTAGGGCACGCTATAGTTTTTATATTTTTTCTAGGCAGATCAAACATGGAATGCATGGCTTGATATTTATTATGTGATATTTATATATTTTATTTGTGTGAGTCTTAATCTCAATGTTGATATAGCAATTAATCTAATAGAATTTGTCCATAGTGTTGTCTCTTGTCAATACCATATTGCAATTTCAATTGAGTTAATATCATCATATTGAAACAAGTATATTTTTAATCATTGATTCATTTATGAAAATGAAACATACATCATATTTGTCTGATTTTCATTAAAAAATATTTCATTTTTTTATGTATCAAATCTAAAAAGAGATCATCATTCATGATATGATCTAAAAGATAGTTTTTTTTGCTGCTGAAACAGAAAGTAAAAAAAATCAAAAAAATGACTGACAGTACTTTTCAAAAGCAGTAAAAACATGTATGATGTTTCTAGGCCGACTTAGCTCCAACGGTAGAGCAACACCATGGTAAGGTGGAGGTTGTGAGTTCGAATCTCATAGTCGGCACCATTATTTGTCCAGTGATGGACTTTTTTTATTTTTAGAAATATAAGACCATGATATAATTAAATAAATAATATGATAGAAGGTAACAGTCATGAAAAAATCGGTTTGTCAGTATTGTGGAAAACCGTTGGCTTTGCATCAGCGCTTTTGTGATGATCATTGCGCTTCTGAATATAAACAGAGAACAGCCAAAGATTTTTCTAAAATTAAATATTTTCTTTTAGGAGTGATGATAGGAGTCATAATCTTATTTATTGGCTCTTTTAGACAGTCAAATAGTAATGTAGGATATGGAATGTTGATCATAGGAATGACAATTATTCTTTTACCCATGACAACTGGCGATACGATAAAGATGTTTGGCTATAAGAAATCAAGAATCATAGGTCGTTTATTGGGTCTTTTTTGTATCATTTTTGGTATCTGGATCATTGGGTTTTAAAACTAAGATGAAAGGAGATCATGATGGATATTATAGGTGATATTGTATTGAATATTGTTTGGAATAGATACAGAAAATTAAATCTGAAAAGCCGTAAGCTTAAATCGCTTGGTATTTTGCTTTTGTCTATTATTTTTATAGCAGCGTTGTTTGCTATGGGTTGTATGATGTCATGATGATGGAAGGTAATATGGTCTAATGGCCTTATTATATATAACAAAGATAAAAACGCAATGCATATTTCTATGTGCTAGAGCTGGTAGGTAGCCCAGCCGTCTTGCATTAACAAGGTAAGTAACCTGCCCCTCCGGGTTGTCCATTCTTTGTTTAAAAATCTATTTTGGAGGGACGATATGAGTGTTGTAAAATGCAAGCTGACGGTATTTTTTGAATCACCCTTTTGGGTTGGCGTTTTTGAATCTTTGACTGATGGTGAACTTAAAGTTGCCAAACTGACTTTTGGCAGTGAACCTGGTAATCAGGAAATATATGAATTTATTTTGAAATATTATGGCAGGTTACAATTCAGTACAGCTTTTAAAGTCAAAGTTCCAGCAAAAAAGAAAAATCCTAAACGTTTGTTAAAAGAAGCTAAAAAGCAAATGAATGATAGAGGGATTGGAACGAAGGCACAGCAGGTTTTGAAACAGTATCATGAACAGCAAAAGCGTGAATCAAAGCAGCAAATTAAAAAAAAGAAACAATTGCTGGAAAAAAGACAGTTTGATTTAAAACAGCAAAAGAAAAAAGAGAAGCATAAGGGACATGAGTCTCTTATGCCTCTTTTTTAAAGTTTTTAGGTGAAAATACTTATTAAATCATAAGTGCAACTGATGGTTGACAATATGTGATGTTAGAATGGTTGAAAGATTGACAGTCATTTTGTTAATATGATTGTGTGTTAACACAGGTTAGTCAGAAAGGAATGATAAAATGAGTATTGCTGAAAGAATACTGCAGCTAAGAAAAGCAAGAGGACTTTCGCAAGAACAGCTGACCAATGAAATTGGTGTTTCCAGACAGGCAGTATCTAAATGGAAGAGTCAGCAAAGTCTTCCAGATGTAGATAAAATCATTATTTTAAGTGAATATTTTAATGTATCTGCAGACTATCTTTTAATGGGCAAAAATAATAAACCACAAAGTAAAGAGCATACTTTAGTTAGTCGTATTTTGTATCTTATTTCGCCTTTTATTATATTTATGGGTGTCATATGCAGTTGCGCCAACTGGTATGAACATCAGTACATGACAGATATTTTTGTTGGATTACTGATTGTTGGAGGCGGGATATTGATTTATTTTATTGCTGCGGTGTTGTCTTCTTTTCAGGTAAGAACAATAATAAAAAGATTGAATATTATTTTTAGTATTTTTATACCATTATCATTATTATGTAATTATTTTTTGGCAATAATGTTGGCGCCTTATCCTTTAGGTATATATTCAAAACTGCTGTTTTGTTTTCTTTATTTTTTGATAGTTGTTTTGATATGCTGGAAAATAAAATAAATGAATGTTAAAAAATAAAGTGAAAAAGCTGATTATTTATGGCAGCTGTTATGGTTCAGCCAAACAGTATGCATGCAGATTTGCCCAAATGACAGGTATAGATGTTATAAGTTATAATGAGATTGATGATTATCTTGACTATGATCTGATTGTTTATTTTGGAGCCTTATATGCTGGTGGTTTAAAAGGACTGAAAAAAAGTATTAAAAAGATGAAAAGAGAAACGAGACTGATTATTGTGTCTGTGGGATTGGCAAATATTAGGGATGAGAAAACAAAAAATCATATTAAATTGTTACTGTTGCAGCAATTACCAGATTTTTTTTAGACAGTATACTTTTCTTTCATTGAAGAGGAAAGATTGATTATCAGAATTTACATATCATTCACAAAATAATGATGAAAATGTTATTTATTAAAGTGAAATATTTTTGTTTTGGTCATAATGATGCAGATACACAACTGTTTTTACAGACTTATGGAAAAAAAGTAGATTTTACAGATTTTAAGATATTATCAATCATTAAAGATGAACTTAATCACTTATAGATAGTGATAAGTAATCAGTTATATGATTGAAAGTGGACTTAGAATAATATAAAATGTTTTATAAAAAGATATGCTCATGATAACAAAGCTGTTGTAGCCGTAAGATCAATGTATCATAAACAAACTCTGATAGTTATTATGATGACGGTCCTTAAAATATTGTTAAGTAATTGTTGTCAAAGTATGCAGCAAAACATGTGTTTTAATCAGGAAGATAAAAGTTTGTAAATACAGATGTTTAGTTTCATAAATTATATTGCTAATAAAAATACATTTTTGATTTTTGGTGTTTCTAGCAATCAAAAATAGAAAATGTATAAATGTAATATCTTGAATAACTGACAGAACTATTTTTGGAAGGGTGATTTTTTGAGATGGGGATAATGTCAGAAAACGAAAAGCACTAGAAATGATCAGGTGTACAAAGAATGTGATTGAATAGTTTTGGCCAAATAATTAAAATGTCATTATTTATAAAGAAGCGAGGAAAGAAAATGGCAAAATTAGAAAAAGTATTAGTAGGTGATTTTGATGTCATCATTAAGAATATAGAAAAAGGTATATTATCAGGCAGTTTTTCAGCGACATTGGAAGATAGCAGTGATTTTCAAAGTGAACATAGTCGTTGCAGTGTTCGTGTGTTTGAACGATACAGTGCTATAGGCAGCAATTGTGTTTCTCTGAGTATCACATTATTTCAGGAAAAAGGTGGAGCAATTTCATTGTCAGCGATTACTTCTGGAGGAAGTCAGGCTAAGTTTTTTAAAGTCAATACCTGGGGTGAAGAAGCTTTTTTACAGAAATTAATAGAAATACTTTCATAGATATGTCATTAAACGAACTGTAGTGTTAAAATTATAAAAAGATCAATTGTCAGGAGAATTTAATATGAAATTAAAGTTGGTTAAAGCCAGTCGAAAATATCAAAAAGAAATTACGGAAATGTTAGAAGAATGGATTCAATATAATCATGAGCATCCTCAAGCTAATAATTCACCAACTGCTATTTTTAAAAATGATTATCATGATTTTGATAATTACATATCTCATCTGGACTGTCTTGAAGCAAAAGATGATCTGGTAGCAGATTCAACATTTTTCTGTCTGGATGAAGAAAGAAATATCATGGTAGGTGCAATCAATATTAGACATGATCTCAATGATTGGCTTTTACAATATGGTGGACATATTGGTGATGGAATCAGACCTAGTGAAAGAAGAAAAGGTTATGCTTCTCAGATGATACAGCTTGGCTTAATAGAGTGCAAAAAATTAGGTATAGATAAAGTTTTGATGATTTGTGATAAAGATAATATTGGTTCAGCAAAATCAATCATGAATAACGGTGGTATTCTCGAAAATGAAATCATTCATGATCAAACAATAATTCAAAGATACTGGATTAGTAATTAAATAAAGTGTTTTTACTTCTGTTTTTATTAAGACAGAAGTTTTTTTATAATAAGATATATGACCATAAAACAAAATCACAAAATACAGGACTAACTGATGAAAGGAAGTTTATACAATGGATAAAATTTATCAGGAACATGCAAAAACTGTATATACTTTTCTTATGTTAAGATGTCACAATAGTGATCTGGTGGAGGAATTGACTCAAGTAACTTTTGATCAGGCAAGAAATTAAAAAATTGCTTTTATGGAAAAGCGAATACATTGTCTATTTACGCTTACTTGGTGATCTATCTTTTCGTTCGATAGGTGAGATATTTGAAAAAAGTGAGAATTTGGCATAAGTCAATTATTTCAAGCTAACAAAAATTGTTAGGGGAGATGTATGACAAATAAAGCGGATTGCGAAGTAGTAGAAGATTTACTGCCTTCTTACATTGATCGACTGACACATGAGAAAACAACTCAACTGGTTCAAGAACATTTGGAAAACTGTATCAGTTGTCAAAAAAGTATGAGACGATGTCTTTAAGTGATGAACATTCTTCAATAAAGGAAATTGATTATCTGAAAAAAAAGCAGAATAAAAGAAGTTTTATTAAAGGATTTATATCGGTTTTCATTGTTATTTCATTAGTGTTGGGATATATTGGATTTATTCGCGGATGGCAAATAGATGGTTCAACTTTAGAAGGAATAGGAAACGGTTATACAATAAATAAGGATGATACACAGATCTATTGGTATCAGGGAAGATTATCGGATAATCTGGTATTTAAACAGTTTAAAATTAATGATCATGATATTGTTTTATATGGTGGTATTAAACTGATCAACCATGCTGATGAAAAAGGTGATGCCAGTTGTTTTACAATGAATTTACCAGTGACTGATAAACTGCAGTATTATTATCTTTATGATGAACTGATCGTTATCTTAGATAACGGGAAAGATGAAATAGCTCATAAAATCTATACGCTTGCTCAGGCTTGTCTGGTTCATAAAAATTATCCATCAGAAATGTTTAGTTATCTGGTTACCTTTTTAGGATTAGAAACTGAAAACAGGTTAGAATTACATGAATATGATGGTCAGCAGCAATTGCTGATATACTTAAATGCAATGTATGATCAGGAAGTATGTGATTTTATTGCCCAAACATTTTTCATGTTTGGAAATAACATGAAAGAGCTTGTATTTATCGATCAGTTAGAAAACAGAAAGATCTGTACTAGAGAAAACTATCAGGAAGACTATATGCAGTATAATCAGGATTATGAAAGTTATTTAAAATTTTATGATCTGTATTTCAATTAAACTAGTATAAAAATAAATTATTTTGATTAATTTTTTTGATGTTCAGTATATCATATATACATAAAAAGCTTAATAATGATATAATTTTATAAAAGTGATACAAGGAATGAATATGATATATGGATTATAATGAAATTAGACATAAAATTGAAATCGAGGCAAAGAAAAGATATTATCATGATATTGAAGATATTAAAAAGACAGTTGATCTTCATTATAAAATGTACATTGCCTTTCATATAATATCTTTTCTTATATTAATTTTTTTTGAGTTTTTGTGTTTAACCAATCAAAAATATTTAATATGCTTTGTTTGTATCGCTATAAAAATATGTTTTGATCAGATTATCAAACGAATATATGAATATATCAACAGTGATTATGATGATCAGAGTTCTAAAATGTTAGTGCTAAAAACCAGTCTGTTAAAGTATAAATTTGATATCATAAAAGAATTATATCCTAGCATTGATGTTCATACTTTAAAAAATGTAATTGATCAGGATATCATAAATATAAGTTTTATTATTTTACAAGACGAAATCATTTCACTGCAGTCAATCTGTGATACGACCTCATATAATGTTATTGGCAGAATTAATGATGTAGAAATAGACTGTGATTTCATCGATGAAACAGTTGTCATAAATTCAGTAAAAATATATATTAACTAAAAAAGGGTTTATATCTTAAACTTCATAAAAGATATAACCCTTTTTTAGTTTCAAAAATTAATTTATTATTTTGATTTATATTTATAAAATAAAATTAACTGCAGTATACTTCTCCACTACCTGCTAAATATACACCATCAGGTAAGTTATCAATATTACCTATTTCTACATAATATGGTTCATTTGTGAAGAATCCACTACCTAGATTCCATGTTTGTGTACTAATGAATGGAGCATAAAAAGTTGCGATATTATGGGTATCAAAGTAAGTATGTCGTCTTAAATCAACCTGAAATTCATGTCCGTTACAGCAAGAGGCAGGAGTATTGTTTTCTTTAACGAAAGTAGCTCTATAAACTTTTATTCTAACAGTACCTGAATTTAATTCAAAATAAGAAGAAGCGACAGAATATCTAATTTTAAATGAGAAAACTTTAGCAGTTGAACGACTGTTTTGTTCCCAAATAAAGTATTCTCCTGTTTCAGGGTTGTAATAATTTCCATTGTTATCATAATAATTAGCTTCTAGTGTATTGTTTTCTAATGCAAATATTTTTGGTGTTATCAAAGAAAGTGATATAAACATTACTAAGAAAGAAATAAACATTTTTTTTATAAATTTCATAAATATCCTCCTTTTTGTATATAAATCAAAATAAATTTGAATTCTTTAATTATATTATAGTTATGAATTCAGTTTATGGTAAATCAATAACATTAATGGACAAATTTTAGCACGAATGGATATGTTAGAAATTGTTTACATAAAAATATGACTTAATATAGTGGGAAAAAATATGATATGTTATTATTTGTTAGGAGGCAATAATATGATAAATATAGCCATAGTAGATGATGATATTAATTTTATAAAAATGGTTAAAAAGAAATTGGTTGGATTAGAAAAAAATCTAAATGTTTTTTGTTATACACATCCATTCGAATTTATCGAAAATCTTAATAACATTGATTATGTGTTATTAGATATTGATTTACCTCAGATTGATGGAATAACATTATCTAAGCAATTAAAAAATAGTAATATATCAATTTTTTTCATTACATCATACGCGGAGTTGATGATAAAAGCATTTGGGAAAAACGTAGAAGGATTTATTTTAAAAGATGATTTAGACAGAGGCATAAATAATTTTTTGACATGTATAAAAATACATGAAAATGAAAGAAATTTAACTATTAATTACAAGTCGCAAAATTTAAAAATTGGTTATAACGATATTTTGTATATAAAATACTCATTAAGAGACGTGGAATACTTTTTAACAAATAACAATAAAATTGTACAAAGAAATACAAATTTAAAAGATATTTATTCACTTTTAAGTGACGAATTTATGTTAATTAATAGGAGTATGATAGTGAATATTAATTATGTTAATGAATTAAAAAATGGTTATGTATATATCAGAAATCAAAAATATAGAGTAAGTAGAAGAAAAATAAAATTTTTAAAAATAAAATTGTTAGAAAGGATAATCAATTATGATATTTAAATTCTGTTTAGATGTTTTTGTTCAAAGTGTAGCGTTATTTCTTTTTAGAATTATTTATAAAAAAATAGTATATACTTCATTTAATTTTTTTTATGATATTGTATTACCATTGCTTAGTTCGTTTGCATTGAAAATTTGTTTTGTTTATTTATCTAATAATAGAATGGTAATAGGAGTGTGTATCTTTCTAATATTTATATTGTTAAGTTCACCTTTAAAAAGATTTTCTCAAGCCATATACTTTGGAGCTTTTATGGTAGGTCTGATTTTTTATATCGAAATTATGTTAAAAATAAGACAGTGTATACAAATTAATGTTTTTTCTGATTTTTATTTTTCTGATTACATATGGTCATTATGGATAGTATTAATTATTTCATTGTTTATGAGCTATGTTTTTAAAATAAATTTTCTTTTACCTGATGGGAAAATTAGAATTTTTGTTTTATCGGCAATGATTCCAATTTTAATTATTGAATTGATTTTATTTGATCAATTTAATATGTTATTCGTAAAAAGAAATACTTTTTTATTAATTTATTTTGTAATTGGTTTAATTTTTTTCAGTAACAATATCATCATTCAATATCTATACAATGATTTTCATCAGTTAACCATAATGTCACAAAATAACTTCTTATCAAAGATTACAGATAGTTACATTCAGGGAATACATAATGAACAGGAAAAAGTATTTAAGATAAGACATGATATTAAAAATAATTTGATTATCTTACAACATTTAATTAATAATAATCAAATAGCTGAAGCTAATCAGGTAATTGATGAAATCAATAATCATTTAAAATATAAAAAATCTGAGGTATATACAGGTAATATTTTTATTGATGCATATTTGACAAATGTTATTATTAATTCTCAAATTGACATTCAAATCAAATGTAATGATTTAAATGATTTACATTATAAGCCAGATGTTATAGCTATCATCATCAATCTTGTAGATAATGCAGTAGAAAATGCCAATCATCTTGTTAATATACAAATAAAACGTAAAAATCCTAATAGTATTTTAATTAAAGTCTCTAATGACTGTGAACATGATCCATCAAAACATTTAAAGAAAAGCAAGAAACAGGGAGATCATGGCTATGGTTTAAGAATAGTTAAAGATGTAGTTAATCAATATCAGGGAACATATCTTACTTCATATCAAAATGGAATGTTTACAACATATGTAATGTTAAACTTAGGGGAAAATGATGAAAAATAAAATATTATTTAAGATATTATTTTTTATATACATAGTATATATGCTGTTGGAAATGAATAATGTTGTTATGATATTTAATGTAGGTGGTTTTACATACATTGAAAAAGTAATAACATGCTGTAATTTCGTTCCCTTAAGAAATTTAGGTACATTGTATTCGTTGTTTAAATCTTTTATCATGTATATGCCTCTAGGTGTTTTGGGACGCTATAGTTTTAAATATCTGGAAAACAGTAAACATTTTATTATATTTATCTTTTTGTTTATTAATTTTCATGATATGGTACAGGTTGTGACTTTGAAGGGTTATTTTGATATTAATCATATTATGATTGGAACTATTGGTTCAGTTTTGGCTTATTATCTCATTGAAGTGATGAGAAAGTACATTCCTCGTCAAACTGAAGTAAAACATTAAAAGCTTCATACGGTTTTGTATGAAGTTTTTATATTGTGTATTTTTATACAAAGTCATTATGTTTTATGAGTTGGTGATATAATTAAATATAGAATAACGAGGAGGATATTTTATGGAAGGTCAAATGATGGCTGCAGTTTATACTAAGGAAAAAGGAGTGCATTTAAAAGAAGTACCTGTACCACAATTACAGGCAGATACGGATGTTATTGTCAAAGTAACATATTCAACGATTTGTGGAACTGATATTCATATTAACAATGGGGTATATCCTGTTGAAGATGGATTGATTATTGGACATGAATTCGTTGGTGAAGTTGTTGAAATAGGTAGCGCAGTGAAAAAATTTAAAGTTGGTGATCAGGTTGCTGCTAACTGTATTACAACTTGTGGAGAATGCTATTACTGCAAACATGGTTATACGAATCATTGTGAAAATGGTGGATGGATCTTTGGTTATAAGATCGATGGGTGTCAGGCGGAATATACCAGAGTGCCTTTTGCTGATAATGGATTATTTAAAATCAGTGAAGGTACTGATCCAAGAAAAGTACTGTTTGTAGGAGATATCTTATCAACTGGTTATTTTGGTGCTGAACGTGGAGATATTAAACCTGGTGATGTCGTTGTTGTTTTAGGTGCAGGACCAGTTGGTTTATGTGCCATGGCTAGTGCCAGATTATTTGGACCATCAAAAATTATTGCAGTAGACACTGTTGATTATCGTATTGAGGAAGCAAAAAAACAGGGAATTGCGGATATTATATTGAATCCATTAAAAGATGATGTTATTGCTGAAGTAAAGAAACTAACGCATGGCAGAGGTGCTGATGTATGTATCGAATGTGCTGGAGTAAAGGCAACTTTTGATATGTCTTGGCAAGTAGTGAGACCAAATGGTACAGTATCCATTTTAGCTTTATATGGAGATAGCCAGGAATTGCCATTAGAGATCATGGGTGGTAAAAATCTGACTATTCGCAGTGGTTGGGTTGATTCTACGCATATGCAGGAACTGATCGATCTTATTGAAAGTGGTAAACTGAATACTGATTTTCTGATTACCCATGAAGCTCCTTTAAATGATATATTAAGAGGTTATGATGTGTTTGGTAATAAAAAGGAAAATGTTTTGAAATGGGTGGTTACACCTTATGTTAAGGAATAATAGTATATGAATATTTCTTGTTTTAGGAAATAGGTTTAAAAATATTAAAGTATCTTTTATATTATCATTAAAGTATAGGTGATTTGGTTATTGGAGGTAATGATGATATGAAAGTATTAATGATTAATGGAAGTCCACGAGTAGGAGGAAATACACAGCAGGCTTTTGATGCTATGATCGATATTTTTGCAAAAGAAGGTATTGAATCGGAAGTTATTCAGATTGGACAAAAAGATATTCGTGGCTGCATTGCCTGTCGTACATGCAAAAACGGAAGTGGGAAATGTGTTTTTGATGACATTGTTAATGAAACAGCTGAAAAGTTTAAACAATGTGATACTTTGGTAGTTGGGACACCTGTTTATTATGGATCAGCTAATTCAACATTGATTTCTTTTCTGACAAGACTGTTTTACAGTACACCATTTGATAAAACAATGAAAGTGGGTGCCAGTGTTGTCGTTGCCAGAAGAGGTGGTATTTCGGCCACATATGATGAAATCAATAAATTCTTTGCTATTTCAGGAATGCCTATTGCTTCCAGTCAGTACTGGAATGCGATCCATGGTGGAGCGCCTGGTGATGTCATGCAGGATGATGAAGGTTTACAGACTATGCGTGTTTTAGCTAGAAATATTTCATTCCTGGTAAAAAGCATTCATGATGGTAAAGAAAAATATGGTCTGCCTGAAAAAGAAATTCCTTGTGCTACTAATTTTATTCGTTAAAAAAACAGTAAGTGCTTTTACTTACTGTTTTTTTGCGTGGGCTTTCATATAGGTCGAAAAAAGTTCTTTTCCTGTATCAGTGCTAAAAAGCGGCAGATATTTTTGCAGGATATCACCTGACCATTGGTTTTCATAACAGTTTATGATGATATCAGCTTCAATCAGCAGCTGCAGTAAATGATCATGGATAGAATGATAGTCATGATGATGTAAAACCAGATCGGTAACTGGCTGGAAATAACATGCATCATAATTGGCCTGTTTTAAAAAATGCTGTACCATCTTAGGTGCAACTTCCTGCTGTTTTGGCTGACTGGCATCACCTTGAAAATGTTCTTTACAGTATTTGATCGCAATATCATGAACAATGGCACTGGCATGCAGTATGATTTTTTCTTCCGGGCTGATGTTTTGTTTTTCGCCAAGCAGTTTGGCGAGGGCGTATACTTTAAGAATATGTTCTGTACGACGAATATGTCCCTGTTCGTAAAGCAGGGCATGATGTAAAAGGGCAGTTTCATTGTTTTTCATATGTTTCTCCTTATACTGCTTTCATCATAATGCGAATCATTTGTTATTGCAATATTTTTTCCAGTGTTGCTATGAAATGATCGATATGCTGTTTTTCAATGATCAGTGGTGGCAAAAGACGCATGATATGGGTTCCAGAAGGTATCACGATGATTCCTTCTTGCTGCAGTTTTTCGATATAGGTTTTAGCAGGTACCGTTAATTCTATACCTTTCATTAGCCCTAAACCACGGATTTCTTTGATCATGGAATATTTTGTAACTATTGATTTTAGTTTTTGCTCTAAATACTGTCCCATTTCCTGAACGTGTTTTAAAATATGTTCTTGCTGATATATTTCAAAAACAGTTTGTACAGCTTTGGCTGATAGGGGATTTGAACCATAAGTGGTGCCATGATCCCCTGGGGCTAAAACATGGCTGATTTGCTGAGCAATACCGATGGCACCAACGGGAACCCCACAGCCTAAAGCTTTGGCTGAAACAACGATGTCAGGTATGATATCATAGTGCTGATAGGCAAACATTTTTCCGGTTCGCCCCATGCCACATTGAATTTCATCAAGAATCAGTAAAATCGAATATTTTTGGCACCATGAGTAAATGTCATGTAAAAACTGCTGGTCAGCCTGATAAATGCCACCTTCACCTTGAATCGTTTCCAGAATAATGGCACAGGTATGTTCATTAATGAGAGCTTTGACACTGTTACTGTCATTAAATGTCGCAAATCTGACATTCGTCAGTAAAGGCTGAAACGGTTTTTGATAAGCTATTTTTCCAGTAACTGATAAAGCACCCATGGTACGACCGTGAAATGAGTTTTTCATTGCGATGATCTGACCATCGTGTTTGCCGGTTTTCAGGTAATGATATTTATGGGCAATTTTAATAGCTCCTTCAATAGCTTCAGTTCCTGAATTGGTGAAGAAGACTTTGTCCATTCCACTGGATTGATTGAACAGTCTGGCTGCCTGTATAGCTGGTTCATTATAAAATAAATTAGAAGTATGGCTGAGGGCCGCCAGCTGTTTTTGTAAAGAAGCAGTATAGACAGGATGACCATATCCTAAGGCACATACTCCAATGCCTGAACCAAAGTCTAAGTATTTTTTTCCAGTCTGATCATAGAGATAAACGCCTTCACCATGATCAAGGATCACTGGATAACGCTGATAAACGGGAATAAAATGTTTATTTGCAGTTTCAATAAGATCAGTCATGGTTTTCCTCCATTTCTATCTGAAAGACATTGATGACATCGACATCGGGGCAGCAAAATGAAAAGGTTCCATTTTGACTTAATGGCAGCTGACCACCATAACGTAAAATATCAATATAGGGAAAAGCAACATGCATGGCCATAGGACATAATTTTCCACGATCAAGATCAAAATCAAAAGTATCACCGATCTGGTGACCACGATGACATTTCATATTTCCTTTCTGTTCAACTAGAGTCAGTTTTATTTTTGGTTTTTTCATAAGATTCTCCTTTTGTTTTATTTACATATATACTATGGGATTAGTTAATAAAAAGCGGTTGCAATTGCAACCATAAGTTAAATTTGTTATGATTTTTATGGTGATAATAATGAACTTTGATATAAAGATGATCAGCAAATCTGCCTTGTTTAAGCATATTGATCAAAAAGATCTGCAGACTTTACTTAAATGTCTCAATGTCTATCAAAAGTCATATCAGAAAAAAGAAACGATATTATTAGAAAACAATAGAATCAATTATATAGGTCTGATTATTTCTGGGAGCGTAACAATGGTCAAAGAAGCCAGAAATGGTGAACAGTCTCTGATCATGACTTTATCGCCAGGAGAAATTTTTGGAGAAACTTTTGTGTGTCATGATGATCCTTACTCTCAAGTCAGTTTTACAGCTGATAAAAAGGCTGAGATCCTGTTTTTGCCTTTTTATCGAGTCTTACATCAATGTCAGATGTCATGTCCTTTTCATCATCGATTAATAGAAAATATGGTAACCATCATCAGTAATAAAAATATGATGTTTATCAGGAAAATTGAAATTCTGTCTAAAAGAACCTTACAGGAAAAAATACTGACTTATCTGGAAATAGAAGGTCATCATCGCTATGACGTTGCTATTGAAGTGCCGTTAAATCGTAAAGAGATGGCTGAATATTTATGTGTTGATCGTAGTGCCTTATCAAGAGAACTGTCTAAGATGCAAAAAAAGGGGCTGATTTTTTACTTGCACAATACTTTTATTTTAAAAAGTTTATCAAAACATGAATATGATGATATCATGGAAGCAAAATGATCAGTCATTAACAGTTTTCAGGTAAAAAAGCAATGAGAAAGAAGGTCATAAAATGAGAAAAATTCTAGTTACAGGTGGAACCGTTTTTGTCAGCAGGTATATTGCTGAATATTATGTCAGTCAAGGTGATGAAGTCTATGTATTAAATCGTAATACGAAACAACAGTCAGAAGGAGTTCATCTGATTGCAGCTGACCATAAAGACTTAAAGATGAACTGCGTCATTATTATTTTGATGTGGTTATTGATACAGCCTATACCGCTGATGAAATCAGACATCTGCAGCATGCTCTTGGTAACTATGGTGATTATATTTTTATCAGTTCCAGTGCAGTTTATCCAGAATATGCACCGATGCCGTTTCGTGAGGAATCACCGCTGGCAGAAAACAGATACTGGAAAAAATATGGGACTGACAAGATTGAAGCTGAACAATATCTTATGCAAAATGATCCTCATGCCTATATTTTAAGACCGCCTTATTTATATGGACCGATGAATAATGTATATTGTGAAGCTTTTGTTTTTGAATGTGCCTTAGCTAATAGAAAATTCTATATTCCTAAAGATGGAATGAAGCAGCTGCAGTTTTTCCATATCCATGATCTATGTCGTTTTATTGATATTCTTTTGGAAAAGCATCCTCATTTTCACGTTTTCATTGTTGGTAATAATCAACTGATTTCTATTGCTGACTGGGTAAAGCTATGTTACGAAGTCTGTCACAAAGAAGTGCAGCTTGTTTGTGTTGAAGATGACATTGATCCTAGAAAGTATTTCAGTTTTTATGACTATGAATATGCTTTAGATGTCAGCAGACAAAATGAACTGATGAGTCATCTGACACCTTTAAAACAGGGACTGGAACAATCTTTGACCTGGTATTTAAAAAATGCCAGTCTGGTCAATAAAAAACCATTGATCTCATATATTGATGAACATTTTATATCGCGCTAATTTAAATAGCAATGTATACTTCTAAATAATGCCAATACAGCATGTGATCGCTACTGTCTTTGATACTGATGATCTGATGATCATGGTCTAAGATCAGCATATTCATGCTGTTTTTTTTGAGGGAAAGTTTTTGCTGACTGTTTTCATAGTTGAGAAATAGATGATCATCAGCTTTTGTATTTTGAATAATAATGATCGTTTTATTTTGTTTTTGTAAATAGAAAATATAGATGGGATATTGATTTTGACAATGATAAAGAAGTGTAAGCTGAGATGCTCTTTTCTGATAAAGTGCCAGCTGATCATTTTCATTTTTATTTTTGAAAATAAGTATTTTATAGAAAAGCTGATATGATGTTTCAGGGCTTAAGGCGTAGCTATTATTATTTTGCATCAGTCCTATAAGTAATAATAAAGACAGGAATATTTTTTTCATGTGATTTTCCTCCTGTCTTTATTATGGGGCAGATTGTTTTTTTCATTAATTTTTTTATGGTTTTATTGAGCGTTGTGGCCACCAATTAAGGTATTGCGTTTTTTGGCAGTGGCCTTGTCTAAATAGTTCATGCCTTTTAATACAGCATTTTTACCATATTTCTTTTTGATTTTAAGTAAGGCTTCCTGCAGCCTTTTTTCTTTAGCAATAGCTTTATCATCGGTGAAAAGATCATACTGTTCGTAGATTTCATCTTTGACACTGTGAAAGGCAACAGCAATCTGTCTGACAGGATAATCGGGATTGATGATTCTTTGATAAAGCTGTTTGAATTCGTTGAGCAGAATTGTATTCGAATTGGTGATGACACCGATATGACAGGAACCACGAGATGGTTTGATGACATTTTTGGAATAGCCGATATAAAGACTGATATGATTAGTAACAAGATGATGTTCAATCAGACGATAAATATTGCTTTCGACCATTTCTTTCATGACCAGACAGGCATCTTGCCAGTTATAGTTTTCAAACAGAATCTGAGAATTGGAGATAGAGTTTGATTTTGGCTTATAGGCTTTGATATCAGCCATCTTGACTGGCTCTTGGCCCCAGGCATGGTCGATGAGATAACAGGCATTGATACCGAAAATCTGATACAGCAGTTTTTCTGGTGCATGAGCGATATCGTACATATCTTTTATACCAAAGGCCTGCAATCGGCGTTTTGTACCTTGTCCGATCATCCAGAAATCAGTTAATGGCTGGTGATGCCATAGAGTTTCCTGATATAGCTGTTCATTGAGAAATCCAATATTATCAGGTGAATGTTTGGCAGTGATATCTAAGGCAATTTTTGCCAGATACAGATTGGTGCCAATACCACAGGTGGCAGTTATGCGGGTTTCGTCATAAATGTCCTGCATGATCATACAGGCAATTTCCTGTGGTGACATCTGATACAGTTTGAGATATGAAGTAATATCTAAAAATGATTCATCAATTGAATAAACATGGATATCATCATGAGCAATGTATTTTAGAAAGATACTGTATATTTTAGCGGCATATTCCATATATAAAGCCATTCGGGGCATTGCGGTAATGTATTCAATGTGTTGAGGAATTTCATAAATTCTGCCTCGACTTTTAACCCCAAGTTTTTTAATGGCGGGGGTTGCTGCCAGGGTAATCGCTCCATTTCCTCTGCTTTGGTCAGCGACGACCATATTGACCTGAAAGGGATCAAGGTTTCTTTCAGCACATTCCACGGATGCATAAAAAGATTTAAGATCGATACAAAGATAATATTCTGTCATGTTCATTCTCCGTTTATATTTATATTGTTTAATCATATTATAAACATTAATAAAAACGGATGTTTTCAAAAAATGCAGTTGAAAACTGAATTTCTGGAGTTAAGTAAAGTTTATGTAAAGTATATGGTAAATAATATAAATTATACATATAATATTATTATAGAAAACTATTAAAAAATATGGAGAAATCAAATGAAAACATCACATGTCAAAGTATTGCCTTATGATCCACAATGGAAATTAGAATTTGAAAAGATAAAAAAAGAATTAGAAAGTGTTATTGGTGATGATGTGATAAGTATTGAACATGTCGGAAGTACTGCTGTAGCAGGGCTTAGTTCTAAACCATGTATCGATATTGATGTCGTCATCAAGGATTATACTGTTTTAGACAAGATTATTTTACAGCTTAAAACTATCGGTTATATACATGAAGGTGATTTAGGCATCAAAGGACGCGAAGCGTTCTGTTATGAAAATAAGCCACATTTACTGCCACACCATTTATATGTATGTCCGGAAAATTCCAGGGAACTGCATCGACATATTGTTTTTCGTGATTATCTTCGTACGCATCCTGAAGCAGTACATAAATACAGTGTTGTTAAGGAACAGGCTGCCTGTCTTTATCCAGAAAATATTGAAAAATATATGGAATATAAATCTTCATGCATTGAAGCACTTTATAAACTATGTGGTCTGGTTTAGTTTCAAAAAGTTTATAGTTATGATTATATGATATTAAGAGGCTGTAATGCCTTTTTTTGTTTTCTACGCTGCCTTTATGCGTTTTAAGACAGAAAACTATATTTTTGCTTAATATCATTTATAATAGTAAGTGAAAAGAAGAAAGGAATGAGATGTATGAAAAAGGAAGATGAAAGGCTGTCGCTTGGTGAGAAAACAACAAGGAAAAATCTCATTGGATGGTGGGTGATCGTTTCAGTTTTTGGTTTAATTGGTGCAACAATCATCTATAATACATTAAGAATTTATTTTGCTGTTCCTTTTAAAATTTATCTGAGTCTTGCCATTATTATTTATATCGTGATCGTTCTATTTTTGATGCCGATAACAGGTGCTTCAGCTGAAAGAATCACATTTGATGATAAACATATCTGTTATTATCATATCAAAGGCTATGTAAATCAGATTCATGAAACTATTCGAATTATCATGAATAAAGAAGAAAAGCCAGATATTAAAGTCAAGACAGAGGATATTCAACTGATTGAATTGTCTGTTTTTCAACAGTTAAGTTATCGTGGTTTTATGGCTTATCGTTTGAAGATGACGTTTTTATTGAAAAATGGTACCGAATTCTATCTTTTCCCAATAACAACTGATCAGATGAAAAATGGCGATTATGAAAAAATATTCCGTTTCTTAGAATCCCATGATATTGCTATTCTGGATCATGAGGGATTACGTCCATATTTAAGTCAGGATATGTATGCTTTTCAAAAATATGCAGCGAGCAAAAAAAACAGGAAAGTTGAAAATGAAAATGGGTGAAGTTATGAAGATATTAATTTGTGATAATCATTTAGATTTTATTGATCAAATACGCGCTGACATAGAAAAGAAACTACAAAGTGAAGCAATAACATATCAGATTTATACGAAAGACCATGATTTCATGCAGATCGATCATATTTACGATGCTGTTTTTATCAATGTGGATCTGGGAAAAGTCAATGGTATTGAAGTCGCCCGAAAAATTAAAAAACTGATGCCAAAAGTAATCGTTGTCTTTGTTGCTGATGATGGCAATGCCGTTTTTGAGACTTTATCGGTTGGTATATTCCAGTTTATTCGCCAGGATCATTACCAAAAGGATATCGTAAGGTGCATGGATGATATGATCAGTTATATTCATAATCATCTTCAATATGTCTTACTTGATATCAAAGGCAGAAAAACCAAGATTTATTATAGTAATATCAAATATATCCTTTCAGTTGGACATGAAGTAACGATTTATGGACATGACTGTGAAATCTGTTTTAGAGCAACGATTGCCAAAGCTTTAGATATGATTCACTGTCGTGATCTGGTACAGATTCAACGAGGAATTGCAGTTCATTTGGATTATATTGAAGATATGAAAAAATGGGAAATTAAAGGTCAGGATGGAATTTTAACTATCGGCAGAAAATATCAGAAACCATTTTTAGAAAAATATGAAAATTATATCAGAGAAAAGAAGGCACAGTCATAAACTGACTGTGTTTTCTTTATTTTTTATATATGCTTAAAAACTATAGTTTTATATAAAATATAGGTATTTGTTATTTGGGGAGATGTTTTATAAAATATTAATAGAAAAGAGGAAAAGTCTATGAAAAAGATAATTTGTCTGCTTATTGCTTTATTGACTTTGACAGGGTGTCATAGAAATACTAACGATGACCAGGAATCATCGCAAATATCACAGAAAGGAAGAGAAACTATGCAAATAACAATGTCTGTCAATGAACAGGAATTTGTGATTATTTTAGAAGATAATGAAACAGTCCAGGCATTATTAAAGCAGTTACCTTTGACAATGACGATGAAGGATTTGAATGCTAATGAAAAATATTTCAATATCACTAGCCATTTACCAACAGATGAAAAAAGCATTGGTCATATTGAAGCTGGTGATGTGATGTTATTTGGCGATCACTGCCTGGTTGTTTTTTATGAAAGTTTTTCATCATCTTATCGTTATACCCGTTTGGGAAAGATTGAAGATGTCGATGCATTTGTCGAGTTTGCCCGTCAAAAACAGGATATCACTGTGACGTTATCAAAGTAAAAGGAGAATAGAAATGGAACAGAAATATTATATTTTTGAACTGAATGAAGATGTAGAGAGAAACAGCATTATTTTTCAGAATCGTTATGGCTTAACTGTGGCTGGTGAAATATATAAACAGAAAAAACTGGATCTGACAAAAACGTATCCAGCTTTGATCATTGGAGCACCTTATGGTGGAGTTAAAGAACAGGGCCCAGGAGTTTACGCTAATGAACTGGCTCAAAGAGGCTTTATTGTCTTGACTTTTGATCAGTCGTTTATGGGAGATTCTTCAGGTTTTCCCCGTCATGTTTCTTCGCCAGATATTTTTGTAGAAAATTTCAGTGCGGCCGTTGATTATCTGGGGTTATTAGATTTTGTTGATCGTGAAAAGATCGGGGTAATAGGAATCTGTGGATCGGGAGGTTTTGCCTTGTCTGCAGCGCAAATAGATATGAGAATCAAAGCAGTAGCAACAGCGAGTCTTTATGATATGACATACTGTGCCAGAGAAAATATGAGTAAGGAAGATATGATTGAAATTAAAGAACAGTTATCAAGACAAAGATGGGAAGACGCTAAAAATGGTTATCCACAGTATACTCCTTCATTTCCTTTGTTTCCAGCTCATGAAACGCCAAGCAATTTACCTGCAGAAGCTGCCATCTGGTTTGAATTTTATGGCTTAAAGCGTGGTCATCATCCTCATGCCAGAGGAGAATTTACGTCAACGAGTCAGCTATCAATGATGAATTTTGATCTGTTAGCTCATCTGGATGAAATTTCTCCCAGACCGGTATTACTGATCGTTGGTGATCAGGCACATTCTAAAAGATACAGTGAAATCGTTTATGAAAAAGCATTACAGCCTAAGGAACTGTATATTGTTGAAGATGCTAACCATGTAGATTTATATGATCGAATTGACCGTATACCATTTCAAAAGCTGGAAGACTTCTTTAAAAAATCATTTTTACTATAGTCAGATGAGGATATGATGAAAAAAATATTAAAAATCATGGTTATTATAATCATTATCATAGCGTTGGCAGGAGTCGTTTTTATTCATTTCTACCAGCCTTTTGGCGATGTCTACACCTTTATTAAAGATGATAGCTATTTCCAGCAAACAGATTTGTATGATGGAACTTTTCATGGGGATCTAGAAATTAATGTCATGAGTGGTAAGGAAAGCCAGTTTGCTGGTGAACAGCTTATTCCTCAAGATACAGTACCGGTAAAAAAACTGGATGAGATTTTGCCTGCAAATGAAGATCAGCTCAAATGGATATGGTTTGGTCATTCTTCTTCAATGCTGCAAATGCAGGGAATGAATATCCTGATCGATCCGGTTTTCAGTGAATATTCTTCACCTGTTTCTGGTTTTGGACCGCAGCGTTTTTCTGAAGTACCGATTGATTTAGATGATCTTCCAGATATTGATATGCTGGTTATTTCACATGATCATTATGATCATCTGGATTATCAGACCATTAAAGAAATTGATGATAAAGTTAAGACGTATTGTGTTCCGTTAGGGGTTGAAAAACATCTTAGAAAATGGAATGTTGCAGCAAGTAAGATTCATACTCTGGCATGGTGGCAGGATGTAACAGTTAATGGTTTGAGGGTAACTGCAGTCCCTGGCAGACATTATACTGGGCGTTTGCCATGGACCAAGAATACAACATTATGGTGTGGTTTTGTTTTTGAAAATGAATATTATCAGACCTATTATACGGGCGATACTGGTTATGGCGATCATTTTAAAGAAATTCATAATCGTTTTGGGGCGATGGATCTGGTCATTTTAGAAAATGGTCAATATGATAATGCATGGGAAGCTATTCATTTATTGCCTGAACAAGGTATACAAGCTATCAAAGATCTTGAGGCCCGATGGTTTGTTCCAGTGCATTGGGGAACCTTTTCAATCTGTAATCATGCTTGGGATGATCCTGTTCAGCAAATTACTTTATTAGCACAAGAACAAAATTTAAACGTAGCAACACCAATGATTGGCGAAATCGTTGATTATCGTTCTATTGAAAATTATCAGGATCATTGGTGGGAAAATATTGAATAAAAGGAGAATATGATGTTAGGAAATTTTGAATACTGTAATCCAACAAAACTATATTTTGGTGAACAGGCTTTAAATAATTTAAATGATGAATTAAAAAAATATGGACCAAATATCATGCTTGTTTATGGTGGTGGTTCTATTAAAAAAAATGGCATTTATGATGAGGTCATAAGAATTTTAAAAAATAACGATAAAAATGTAATAGAAGATGGTGGAGTAATGCCTAATCCCACTGTAGAAAAATTATATGAAGGTATTGAAATTGCCAGAAGGCAAACAGTTGATCTGATTTTAGCTGTTGGTGGAGGATCGGTCTGTGACTATGCCAAAGCATTATCGGTGTCTATTCACTGTAATGATGATCCCTGGGATAAGTATTATCTTCGTTTTGAAGAACCAGCATGTCAAATCGTACCGGTTGGATGTATTTTAACCATGGCAGGGACTGGTTCAGAAATGAATGGAGGGGCGGTCATTACGAATCATCAGTCAAAATTAAAAATTGGTCATGTTTTTGGAGAAGAAGTGATGCCAAAGTTTGCGGTTTTGAATCCACGCTATACGATGACTTTGCCTTATCAGCAGATGGTAGCCGGCATATATGATATGATGAATCACATTTGTGAACAGTATTTTTCTGGCAGCGATGACAATACCAGTGATTATATCAGTGAAGGATTAATGAAATCATTGATTCATTCAAGTCATCAGGCCATCAAAGATCCCAATAACTATGAAGCAAGAAGCAATATCATGTGGATTGCCACATGGGCTTTAAATACTTTGATTGCTAAGGGAAAAACTACGGACTGGATGGTTCATATGTTAGGACAGGCAGTAGGCGCTTATACTGATGCCACTCATGGCATGACTTTAGCTGCTGTATCCTTGCCATATTATCGTTATATCATGCCTTATGGTTTAGATAAATTTGTCAGGTTTGCTGAAAATGTATGGGATATCCATGATGATCATTTATCTAAAGAAGATTTGGCATTAGCTGGTTTAAATGCTATGGAAAAATGGATGAAAGATCTAGGACTGGTCATGAATTTATCTGATTTAGGGGTTAAAGAAGACATGATCGAAGGATTGGCTGATGCAACACTTGTTTTAGAAGGTGGCTATAAAGTATTAGACAGAAATGAAATTATGCATATTTTTAAACAGTGTTTGTAATAACAGTATTTGATCAGCACTTCATTTGAGTAAAAATGAAGTGCTTTTTTGTAATTTAATACTGAGAGTGATCATTGTAGGCTGCAGATTCATTTGATTTACTGAAATAATACTGATATATTAAAGCTGATATGAAATATTGATCAGCAATGACTTTGGAGGCTAGTGATATGAAGGTTTATAAAGGGGAAAATGCTATTTATTTTATTGTTTTTATCGTTGTTTATAATCTTATACCTTTAGTTTTTTTTATGATCACAGACTGTTTTTCTAATGTGTGGATGATCATCACATGGATCGTTTATTATAGCTGTGATATTTTTCTGTTGCCTGTATTGATAAGAAACTATATTGAACTGTATGATGATCATTTTATTTTTTATTATGGTCTTTCAAAAGAAAAAATTCAGCTGAAAGATATTTTGAAAATGGAAAAAAGTCGTAATCCTATTGCTTCAGCAGCTAATTCTTTAAATCGTATTCATATTATTACAGTAAAAAAAGATTTTTATATTGCTTTAAAAGAAAATGATGAATTTATCAAAGATGTTTTTCAACGAAAACAGAAGTTATAAAGTGTAAATGAATTTTTATTTTAGTTGGTGTTGTCCGGTTGTTTTTAAGAACTTTATAGCTGATACTGTTGTGTCTGTTTGATGGATCAAGCATAAAAATCATGATGATTTTTATGCTTTTTAAAAACAGGAAAAGTCATTGATCTCATCTGATTGGATATCAATGATATTTTGAAAAGCAATGCGTGATTTGACGATCTGTAATATTTTATGTTCATAGCTGATTTTACTGACCATGCCTTTAAGCAAAACATACTGATCATGATCAAAATAGGTAATCTGAATGATCATACCGATTTTGAGCTGTTTTATTTTTCTGTCCAGTTCATCAAGTTCATCTTCAGATAGTATTTTTGGAGAAACGATAATGCGTTCCTGTTCTTTTAAGCGTTCTCTAAAGCCTTTGAGTGCATCAAAAGATAAAAAGATCTGTGCGTGATTTTTATTGTTATTTTGCATTGTGACCTCCGATAAGTGTATTACGTTTTCTGGCAGTTGCTTTTTCTAAATAATTCATACCTTTGAGAATGGCGTTTTTGCCATATTTGTCTTTTACTTCGACAATAGCCAGCTGCAGTTTTTTTTCTTTTTCAATAGCTTCCAGATCAGTAAACAGATCATACTGTTCATAGATTTCATCTTTGACATTGCCAAAGGAAATCGCAATCTGGCGGATGGGATAATCCGGATTAACGATTTGCTGATAGAGCTGTTTGAATTCTTTGAGCAGCAGGCGATAGGAATTGGTGGTGATGCCAATTTTATGACTGCCGCGGGAAGCTCTGATGATATTTTTAGAATAACCAATATACAGAGTGATATGGTTAGTGACGAGATGTTGTGCCGTCAGTCTGAGAATATTACTTTCAACCATTTCTTTCATGACAAGATAGGCATCCTGACAGCTGTAATCTTCAAACAGGATCTGCGAATTGGAAATAGAGCTTGATTTTGGCTGATAGGCTTTAATATCAGCAATCTTAACTGATTCTTGCCCCCAGGCATGAGCAATCAGATAGTGGGCATTGACGCCAAACATTTTAACCAGCTGTTTTTCTGGAGCGTGAGCCATTTCATACATATTGGTGATGCCCATTGATTTTAGCCTTTGGAGTGTTCCTTGGCCGATCATCCAGAAATCAGTGAGAGGCTGGTGATACCATAAGGACTGACAATAGCTTTCTTCATCAAGAAAACCAATATGATCATCAGAATGTTTCGCAGTGATATCTAAGGCAACCTTAGCCAGATACAGGTTCGTACCAATGCCGCAGGTAGCAGTGATACCTGTTTCATCATAAACGGCTTTCATCAGCATAAGGGCAATCTCTTTTGGAGACATCTGATATAAAGACAGATAAGAGGTAATGTCAAAAAATGATTCATCAATCGAGTAGACATGAATGTCATCACAGGAAATATACTGCAGATATATTTTATGAATTCTAACAGCATAGTCCATATATAAAGACATACGAGGGGTAGCAGTGATATAGTGAATATTTTTCGGGATTTCATAAATACGTCCTCGACTTTTAACACCAAGTTTTTTGATAGCTGGTGTTGCTGCTAATGTAATTGCACCATGACCTCTTGTTGGATCAGCAACGACCAGGTTAACTTTAAAAGGATCTAAATTGCGTTCTACACATTCTACTGATGCATAAAAAGATTTAAGATCGATACATAAATAAAATTGCTTCATATCTGTTTTCTCCTTTATTCTGTTATCTTTATCAATAGAATAACAAAAGGAAAAAAATAATGTTTTAAAAAAAGGTTATTGAAAACTAAAATAATGGTGTTCAATAAAAAAAGGGAATTTTATGATATGTCATGTTAAAAAATACAGCAAAAATAATCGTCATTACTTTTATGTAATGACGAGTGATTTATAGTAACCTTGTTGTGCAGGATACTTCTTTTTGTAGAAAGAAGATCTGTATTTTTATATGCTTCAGGCGTGATTATATTTTTCTTTAAAGTATTTAATGATGTAGCGTTTTGCTCGTTTTGTTTTGACATGTTCAAGCCAATCCAGTTTGGCATGATAGATTGATGTGCCTAAAGGAGAAGTGTCTGAATAAATTTCAATCTTATCGCCATGATTAAGTGTTTTATATAAAGGATCTTGTTCTTCATCATTTTCATTATCTGGTTTTAAGAGAATGTTATTGATTTTTACAGCATATGCACATAAACCGATATCTTTTTGAATGTGAAAGGCAAAATCAAGAGCCGTCGCACCTTCCTGGATTTCCATCTTACTGCCGTCTCTTCGATAGACGGTCATTTTTTTATTCAGCAGTTCTTCGATATCTTCTTTATTGTTATTTGCCAGATTGATTTTGTCAACAGATCCCAGATTGTATCTGATCGTATCTTCGTTATTTAGTAAGTAAATTCTAAATGTATTTTTTCTGTCGTCCTGCAGCAGCACATAGTGTCTGATGTCATTATCTTCAATTCCATGACCGATCCAAAGATAGCCCTGATGACAAATGTATTCTTTATACAGATGATAAAAATGTTTGATGGGATGATACTGATCATCAAAGGATGTTCGTAAAATGTAATTTTTTAATGGTATTTCATCATTTGTATAAGAAATATTAATATAGTAAATATTGTTTAATGTTTGAGTTGCTGAATAATAGATGTTTTTGATGCTGCGTTTATAATCAGTGTATGACGGATAATATTTATTTAATTGTGCAAACTGATTATTTAAAGAGCCATTCGTGATTTGTTTCAGCAAGGATTCGAATCTTTTGATATCATTGGTTCTTTGTTTGAGCTGCTGAAGATAATCCTGGTGTAACTGATCATAAATTTCTCTGTTTTCGTATTTAAAGCACAGGTCTTCAATTTTGGTTACAAAGTAATTGGCACCAAGCTGTCGGGCAATAGGCAACAATAATTTTTCTGTTTCCATCACTTTATTGAGCTGTTTATTCTGGGGCATGGCATCCAGCGTACGCAGATTATGCAGTCGGTCAGCCAGTTTTATATAATAAGCAAATTTGTGTTTATGAGACTGCTCAATAAATTTTCGCATGCTTAATTCATCGAGATCCTTTTTTGACAAATTCAGATGGTCTGCATCTTTTTTTATGGCAGTGACGGCATTGACCAGATCAGCTACTTCAACGTTTGTAATCTGTTTAAGATCGTCATATGTAACTTTGTTTTCTCCTTCGCTGTCTTCTAAAACATCATGACATAAGGCAGCTGCAATAATATTGGTTTCAAAGCCAAATTGAGCCAGGATTTTTGCTACGGCAACAGGATGCATGATATAAGGCTCGCCTGTCTGTCGGCGCTGCAGCTGATGACATTTTTTTGCCAGCTGATAACAGCGGTCTAAAAGTTCTTCGTTAATGATCCTGTCATTTTTTTTCATATTTTTCTTAAGATTTTCATAGTCTTTATCAACATCATTAAGATACATTTTATTTGCCATCATGATCATGACCTCCTATATAAATTTTTTTATAAACTGATACCAGTTGTAATCTTTTTTATGACTGGCTTTTTCATATTTAAAAGCATGATTTTCAATTATATCTTTAACCATATGTTCCAGATTAAATCGAACCAGGAATTCTTTTTCTTCTCTGTTAAGATCAAAATCATTTTTAGCATATGGATTAAAATAGTCATCGATGCGTCTTAACAGCTTATCGCATTCATGTGACAGGCGGATTTCGTAGGAAGTGAATTTGAGATATTGTGCTATTTCACTGGCACTGCTGGTGACGAGACCACGACATGATGCAATGAACTGTGTACATGGATCTTTTTCTTCACCTCTTGATATTGAACAGATGATACCGATCCCACCAATATAATGATGAATGCCTTCAGGATTTTTAAATGAGAAAATCACAGCATCTTTATCACCACAAAGCAGGGAAATATTGACGATATTTTTGAAAACATCAATTTGACCATGATACAGATAAGAATATTTGCCAAAGTTATAAGATAAAAACAGCTGGCTGTCAAGGTGACTGTCTGACAGATCATACCAGGCTTTTTTTAACTGTTCAAACGATAATCCAAAAACAGCATTGACTTTATATGAGGGTGCGTGAAGAAGATTTTTTTGTTCATATATATAGAGCAAGCCGTATTTTAACTTATCTTTATCATTGAAAGAAGAATCATGATCAGCGGTATCAAAATAATATAAGCTGTATAGGCCACAGTATCTGGATGCTGAGTAAATTGAATTTTCAGCATATTTTATTGGATGAGCCAGCTGATAAAAATCTTTAGATAAAAAATCATCGATTGAAAACTGATAGTATTGCTGCAGATCTGTTAAAAAATCCAGCTTGATGACTGCGTTTTGGCTAATATAGTTACTGATCGTTGAATCTGGTTTATCCCATTTTTTAGCAAACTGCTTCTGGTTAGAATTTTCAAAATCAATTAAATATTTTAAATTCTGCGATATATAATACATATAGTCTTTTTCGTGTCCCATCATTGTTTTCCTCCCATTTTAATTATATGAATCATTATATCATCCAAATTTTTATATCAAAAAACAAAAAGATGAATTCTTAAAAAAAAATAGAAAACAAATTAAAAAAAACAAGATTGCAGGCAGTAAAATGATTTTTTATCAAAAAAAATGAATCAAACTGCTTAAGTGATATAAACAGTAAGATTCATTTTCAAAAAATGTTTAATTATTGATAGTTCACGATGGTATTTCTTTAACAATGTGATAGTATGTTCTTGAAGTAAAGACATAGACAATGGCATAAATGATAATCATGATGACGACAGAAATAACTGTACTGATAATGAATACCTGAATATCAGTAACCAGAAAACTCATCATCATTAATGTGATCATATGGAAGGCAAAAGCCATATGCATGACAGCAACAAGCAGTGGTGCAAAGAAGAAAATCAGAATCTGTGAGCGAATCGTCTGTTTGACTTCTTTTTTTGACATACCGACTTTCTGCATGATTTCGAAGCGTTTTTGATCCTCATAGCCTTCAGATAACTGTTTGTAGTACATGATCAGAATTGTTGCCATTAAAAACAGGATTCCTAAAAACATGCCCAGGAAAAACAGACTGCCGTACAGTTCCATTAGCATCTGTCTGATTTCATACTGCGATGAATGATAAAAGGAAATTTTAGATTTTCCTTTTTTTGTACTGGCGGAAAAATCATCGAGACATTGATTAAAGATATCTTCTGCTTCTTTTTCATTTGTTGCTTCTTTGTAGACAACAGACAGGTTTTCTGTTGGCCAAAGATCATCATCATAGAAAGAAGACATCATTTTCTGAATACTGTTTTCATCTTTCATAACGACAACCAGTTTGTTTTCTGCAGCAGGATCATCACTAACAAGCAGTTCGGGCTGAGTGATGATGCTTTGAATGGTATAGGTATGATCATCAATTTTAAGCTGATCATCAAATTTATAAAAGTTACTGCAGGCCAGGATTTCATGATCATCAAGCATGATATTTTCTTTAAAGGCACGGTTATATTCATCCTGAGTTATACCAATCAGATAGCCAATCGTATATTTTCCTGTCTCTTTTTCAGTCATGATTTTTTGCTGTTCATTGACACGAATGCTTAATGTATATTGTTTTGTATGAAGAAAACTTTTCAGTTCAATATCATGATTTTTTAGTTCTTCTTGAATCTGAGCATAGAATTCATCGAACTGCTGCTGTGATGGCAATGTCATATCATCATAGCCATAGATGCGTAAATGATAGCTGTCCTGTTGATAGGAAACAACTGTATCTTCGATACCATAATACAAAGAAACCGTACTTGATAACATGACCAGAATACAGGTAATCAGGATACAGATACTGGCCAGTCCTACAGCATTCTGTTTCATACGGTAGATTAGCTGTGAAACAGAAGTAAAGTGCTTTGTCTGATAATAGAAACGGTTGTTTTTCTTTAAAAATTTTAAAAGTGTAATCGATCCGGCAATAAATAAAAAATATGTGCCTAAAATAACCAGTAAAACAGCAATAAAGAATAAAACAATGGCGGTGACTGGATCATCAATCGTCACGGCAATATAGTAACCAGCTGATAAACTGGCTACACCAATAAGTGTCATCAGCCACTTGATTTTTGGTTCTTTTTCACCGCTTTGCGCGCCTTGGATCAGTTCAATCGGATTGGATAAATGGATCTGAATGACATGGATCAGATAAGACAGAACATCAATCGGCAGAATAATCAGTAACGTAATTAATAATGAGGACCATGAAATATGGAACGTTAAGGCCGTATTCATGCCTGCCAGATTGATCAGTAATAAAGAAACCAGCTGACTGAATATGATACCAAAAAGAAAACCAAGCAGCAATGATGTCAAAGATGTCATCATGGTTTCATAAAAAATCATGATCATGATATGTTTTTTTTCTAAGCCTAAGATATTGTACAGGGCAATTTCTTTTTTACGCCGTTTCATTAAAAAACTGTTCATATAGAAAAGAAATATAATCGAAAACAGGCAGACTACGATGATTCCCAGATTCAATGTGATCTTGATCGTTCTTGTACCTGATGCCATTTTATCAAGACCGGGATGTGATGATAAATAATTGATCAGATAGAACATCATTACCGTAAATGAACTCATGAGAATATAGGGGATATAGATTTTTGCATTCTTTTTGATATTGGTGAAAGCCAGACGAGGATAAAAACAGGATTTCATTTTACTTTCCTCCTGTCGCCAGCAGTGTTAAGGTATCAGCGATTTTCTGATACATCTGTGTGTTTGTCTGGTTTCCTTTGTATAGCTGATGGAACACTTCACCATCGCGAATGAACAGTACCCGAGAAGCATAGCTAGCGGCTTTTGTACTGTGGGTAACCATCACAATGGTCTGACCGTCTTTATTGATCGTATCAAAAATATCTAACAGCTGATCGGTTGATTTGGAATCTAAGGCACCAGTTGGCTCATCAGCGAGGATCAGCTGTGGCTCAGTAATCAAAGCTCTGGCAACAGCGACTCTTTGTTTCTGTCCTCCAGATATTTCATAGGGATATTTTTCCAGCAGATTTTCGATTCCCAGTTTGGGCGCTAAAGTATTGAGTTTCTGCTTCATGATTGGATAAGGTTCTTTAGAAAGCACCAGTGGCAAAAAGATATTATCTTTGACAGAAAAGGTATCTAGCAAATTGAAATCCTGAAAGACAAATCCCAGATTCTGACGACGAAACTGTGAGATTTCCTTTTCTTTCAGCCGAGTAATATCTTTTCCCTGCAGGAAAACCTGACCGCTGGTCGGTTTATCAAGAGAAGCGAGAATATTCAGCAATGTTGTTTTCCCACTTCCTGATTCACCCATAATAGCGACGTATTCTCCTTCTTCAACATGGAAAGTGACATTCGATAAGGCTTGGACCTGCTGATTGGAAAAGCGGGTCCTGTATATTTTTTTTAGATTTTTAACTTCTAACAGTGACATAATCTGTTCCTCCTTTGTCACTTATAGTTTATAAAAAAGGAGAAATGTCTGCCATCGATTAAGCTTACAGTTTCTCCGTTTTATCTTACATTTGTGTAAGAATCATTCTACCTGCAGATCATCAACATGGAAATTGATCATGACCGTTGTACCCTGATTGGGTTTTGACGTGATCTGGATAGAATGACCCAGATATTTTAAAATGCGGGCGCATAGATACAGTCCCAGCCCACTGGCTTTTTTATCTTGACGGCCATTATAGCCCGTAAAGCCTTTTTCAAAAATGCGGGGCAGATCTTCTGCCTTGATACCGATGCCACTGTCTTCGATATAGAGGGTTTCATCTTGCACATAAATATGAATACCACCAGTGCGCGTATACTTTAAGGCATTGGATAGAATCTGTTCTAATACGAAAGAAAGCCATTTGGCATCGCTGAGAATATCAAGATGGAATTCATCCAGCTGCAATGTTAGCTTTTTCTGAATAAAAAAAGTGGCCTGTTTTTTGATGACTTCCTGAACAATCGTTTCTAAATTGTCGTGTCTGATCTGCAAATCAGCAGAAATCTGTTCCAGTTTCATATAATGCATTGCCATATCCACATACTGTTCGATTTTCATGACCTGCAGCAGCATTTCACTGTTTGAAACATCCTGTGCTTGAATCAGCAGTCTTAAGGCAAAGATCGGTGTCTTGATCTGATGGACCCACATGGTAAAGTAATCAAGCATTTCCTGACTTTGATGCTGCTGTTTTTGTTTAAGTTCGTTAAGTTCACTTGTAAGAGTTTTGATGATAAGCTGGTAGTCATTTTCCAGCAAAGATGAACTTTGTGGCAGATCCAGCAAAAGCATATCATTTAACTGTAAATTGGTTTCAAGAATTTTTATTTTTTTACAGTAATAAAAATAATCAATGCAGAAATAAACAATCAAGATCACCAGACATAAGATGGCAGCATAACTAATGGCGTCGATCAAAGCGTGATACAGATAGAGAATCAGATAGAAAAGACCGAGCATAGACAAAGTAAAGAGATAGATTGATCTTCGATCATTGAAATAATGGATAAGCTTATTCATAGTATAACTGATAACCCAATCCTTTCTTTGTCTGAATCAGATGTGCAATGTTAAAAATATCCAGTTTTTTTCTCAGTCGGTTCATATTGACGCTCAATGTATTATCATCAATAAAAGCATCACTTTGCCATAAGTTCATCATCAGTTCATCACGCGAAACAAAATGTTCGGCTTTTTCAAACAGTGTCTGCAGAATCTTGAGTTCATTTTTTGTCAGATCAACGGTTATATCCTGATAACTGATTGTGGCATCCAGAACATTCAGCCTCAGTTCTTTATACGTGAGAATCTGTATGGATTTAGAAAAAGAATAGGTTCTTCGTAAGAGTGCCTGTATTTTGGCAGTAAGTACATGAAAATCAAAAGGTTTGGTGATGAAATCATCACCGCCCATGGTCATGGCCATCACGATATTCATGTTTTCACTGGCAGATGAAATAAAAATAATAGGAACAGAAGAAACTTTGCGAATCTGCTGGCACCAGTGGTAGCCATCATAAAATGGCAAGGAAATATCCAGCAGTATCAGTTCTGGCTGATTTTTCAGATAAAATTCGAGAACATGTTCAAAGTCATTAACAATGTCTACTTCATAATGCCATGTTTCCAGATGCTTTTTTATTGCTGAAGCGATAATATCATCATCTTCTACGATCATTATTTTTTGCATTTTTATCACCTTTTTTATTATAGCATATCATCAATGATCAGATAAATCATCATCAAAATAAAAGAAAAGACGCTGGTAGATAGGACCTACGAGATTTGTTATAATATAGTATAACAGAGAAAAACAAAAATAATAAAGGTGATAAAAGTGAAATCAGAAAAAGTAAAAATGATAGCTGGAGAAATATATAATCCTGCTCATCTACAACTGGTCCTGGATAGAGCTAAAGCTAATCGTATTTGTACAAAATATAATCAGAAAGCTTTTCATGAAATCAATATGCGTTCAAGACTGTTACAAAAATTGCTGATTACTGATGGCAATTTCTGGATCAAACCACCATTTTATTGTGATTATGGCTATAATATCCATCTTGGTAAAAATGTTATGATCAATTATCAATGTGTGATCCTGGATGTCTGTCCTGTAGAAATCGGTGATCATACGTTGATAGGGCCTGGTACCCATATTTATACTGCCTGTCATTCTCTTGATCCCGAGGAACGGATCAAAGACAGAGAGTTTGGTAAACCGGTAACCATTGGCAAAAATGTGTGGATCGGCGGTCATTGTACGATCTTGCCAGGAGTGACTATTGGCTGTCATTCAGTTATTGGCGCTGGCAGTGTCGTTACGAAAGATGTTCCCGATCGTGTCATTGTTGCTGGAAATCCAGCCCGAATTATCAAAGCAATCGATGAATCATAAAACATTGATAAAAGGAGAAAATATCGATGGTAAAAACACATATAAAGGCAATCATTGCCTGTGATATACAAAAAGTTTGGGATACAGTATTGAATATAGAACAATATCCATTGTGGCGCAGTGATCTAAGCAAAACAGAAATTTTAAGTGATCGACAGTTTATTGAGTATACGAAAGATCATGTTGCAACGACATTTACGGTGACCTTGCTACAGCCCTGTCAAAGATGGGAATTTGATATAGATAACAGTCATATCAAAGGTCATTGGACTGGTATCTTTCATAGGACAGGGCAAAGAACAGAAATTCAATTTATTGAAGATGTCACTGCCAAAAAGATATGGATGAAACCATTCGTGAAATCATATCTGAAAAAACAGCAGGCAAGGTTCGTTGACGATTTAAAGGCAGCATTAAAAAAATAAATCAAGATACAAAGGAGTGAGCTTATTGAATACCCCAACTATAAAGACTGAACGACTGATTTTAAGAAAGTTTACTGAAGCTGATCTGGAAGCACTTTTTCTGATTCTTAAAGATGAAAAAGTCAATCAGTTTCTTCCGTGGTTTCCAGTACAAACACTGGCAGAAACAAAACGTTTTTATGAAGAAAGATATGCGAGGGTCTATCAGCAGACCTGTGGCTATGCTATCTGTCTAAAAAATGATGATGTTCCTATCGGCTATATCAAAGTTGATATGGATGACAGTCACGATCTGGGTTATGGCTTGCGTCAGGAATTCTGGCATCTTGGCATTGTCAGTGAAGCTGCGCAAGCTATTGTAGAACAGGTCAGAAAAGATGGCTTGCCTTATATTACAGCAACACATGATGTCAACAATCCTCGCAGTGGTCAGGTGATGAAGAATATTGGGATGTCATACTGTTATTCTTATCAGGAACAGTGGCAACCAAAAAATATTCTGGTAACTTTTAGAATGTATCAGCTGAATTTTGATGAACAGGTGAAAACATATAAAAAATACTGGGATATGTATGATTATCATTTTATTGAAAATGTATAGTCGGTTTTTCTTTTTTAATGACTTTAAGGAAAAATAAAATGACAGATTATGATTTAAATAATATAAATTTAGAATTAAAACAAAATCTTATAGAAAAAATCAAGGAAAAACCTGCTATAGAAGACCTTGCCTTTATTATTGAACAGAATCAGCTTTTTTTTGAACTATTTGATATTGTCAATACGGAAAAATCAGCAGTGAAATATACAGCGACAAAAACAGTCAAATGGTTCAGTGAATATAAACCAGAGCTGATCTATCCTTTTTATTATGAAATCGTTTCATGGTTGAACAGTGACAATCAGTTTATCAAATGGGATGCAATCATGATCCTGTCTTATCTGGCAGCAGTTGATACAGCACATTATTTTGATAAAATCTATGAAGAATATTTTGCCTTGATTCGTTCACACCAGATGATTACTGCCAGCAATGTCGTCAAAAGCTGCTGGCGCTTTGTATTGGCACAGCCTGAATTGGATCAGGATATGACCTTACGTCTGCTTGAAGTGCCACAGTTGACATATATTCACAAAAACAAAGTTTCTGAAGAATGCAACTGTATTGTCTGTGGGAATGTACTGGAAAGTTTTGATCATTATTTTCATGTATCGCAGTATCAAAGTGAAATGATTGATTTTGCCAAAGAACAACTGAACTCGTCGAGAAGAGCAGTTGTACAAAAAGCAAAGAAGTTTTTAAGAAAGCATGAAGTTTAAAAGAGAAAAGAAGGTGGGCAAACAATGGAACTGTATTTTATTATATTAATCATTATTGGTATCATAGGATGTGTTTTTGCCAACCAGCTTGATGATCATTTTCATGGCCAGGGACGTCTGCAAAAAGTGATGACTGTTTTTGGTGGAGGAGTGATCGTGATTTCAATTATTGGTCTTATTGCCAGTATGATACCATAAGGAAAAAAGACATGACGTTATGAATAAAAAACAGGAGGACATATGAAAACAATATTGATACATGGATTTGGTCAACAGGAACAAAGCTGGAATGAAACCATTTCCTTTATGCAAGAACAAAACAATTTATTATGCCCAAATCTGGCTTCATTGCTTAATGGCCAAGAAGCCACATATGAACATCTCTATCAGGCAATGGCCCAGTATTGCCAACAGATAGATGAACGTGTCAATCTATGTGGTATTTCTTTAGGTGGTATCCTGGCATTGGATTTTGCCCTTGAATTTCCAAATCTGGTCAATTCTCTGGTTCTTATTGCCACACCACATCAGATACCGAAGATGATGTTTGCTTTACAGAATATGATTTTCCGATTTCTTCCAGTATCTGCTTTTGAAGATATGGCTTTTTCTAAGAAAGACACATTTGTTTTGTTAAAATCGATGAAAGATTTAGATTTTAAAGAAAAAGTTAAAAATATTTCTTGTCCAGTGCTGATCATTTGTGGAAAAAAGGACAAGACCAATGTCAAATCTGCACAGTATCTATATACCCATATCAAAGATGCAAAGCTTATTCTTCTTGAAAGTACAGGCCATGCTGTTAATGAAGAACAACCACAGCAGTTAGCACAGATCCTGCAGGAGTTTTTAATGAATAGTGATAATATAAAAAATATTTAGATAAAATGAAAAAAGGGAAGTGATCATATTGAAAATAGAAATTGGAACTGAATTTCCACAATTCTTTGAATCAATGTATCCGGAAGAATTTGAGTTGTTTTCTCATTTTGAAGTGACTGCTGCCATTCCTCATGTCCTATTTGCGATAACGACATGGAAAGAAAATGGACAGCCTAATATCTGTTTACATGCATGGAGCTGTTTTCACGGGGATCAAAATGCCTTTTTTGCGGTGATGGGAAATCTTTATCAGCATACGCATACTTTTAAAAATATTCAGCGAGATCAGTGTTTTTGTGTGAATTTTCTCTCTATCCGTTACTACGAACAGTTGGTCAATACAATCAAGATGAATGAAACTGATACAGATGAATTTGTGGCTGGTAATTTTACGCTTGAACATGGCAAAACGATCCATGCGCCAGTCATTCAGGAGGCTTTTATGACCATGGAATGTACTTTAAAAGATATCCAGGATCTGACTCATTCAGGGAATACAGCGATGGTCATTGGACAGGTACAGCATATTTCTGTAGAAGAAGGATATGCCCAAGGTTATCAGCGTTATGGAAAAGATGGCTTTACGCTGCTGATTCCATCACCTCAGGATTTGGTTTCAGGAAAAGCAAACCTTTCAGCAATCGGTACAGTTGATATACAGAAATATGACTGACTTTAATTGTAAGATGATGGGATAGGTTACAAAAAATTGATTTATCTGGTTTTTATCTATTGTTAAAAGAATTATCGATAGTCATGACTGATATTTGCGTGCACAGATAGAAAATGACAGGTTATATATTCTGCTTCGATTGCAAGATTTAAAAAAAGGTGTAGAAAAGCCTATGTATTTGATTTTGTATAATTGTTATGGTGATTAAAAATAGAGAACAGTTTATCAGATGATAGACTGTTTTTTTTTATCAATTTTATTTCATTGACATAAAATTTTTATCCTGTTACGTTATGAATATGTAAGATCTTGCAAAATAAAAAATAAATAAAGCAGGTGAAAATATGTATCATAGTCGATTTAAAAATACCCACTATCAATCAGGTTATCACTGGGGAAAGCAATTAAAAAATCATGGTGTTTCCATCAGTAATCAGCATACTTTTGTTATTACTGATGAAAGAAAGCTGTTTGCAAAAAAATGTCTGCCAGTTTATAAGGAATATTTTCCGGAAATTCTGGATGAAATCAAAGGGATTGCGGATGGTCAAGCGATGTCATATGAACAATTATATACGTTTTTATTAAGTATGTACTGTTTTGAGTTTGATAATCACTGTACCTGTTTTGCTTTTTATGATGATGATCATATCATTTTTGGCAGAAACAGTGATTTTCTGGTGGAACTTGAAAAACTGTATATGAACTGTCTGTATAGCCTTGATAATGCTTATGCTTTTCAGGCCAATACGACTGCTTTTGTGCAGATGGAAGATGGGGTCAATGAATATGGTCTGGCGGTTGGCTTAACTTTTGTTTATCCCAGTCAGAAGGGTTATGGCTTAAATGCCGGCATGCTTGTCAGGTATATTCTGGAAAAATGCAAAAATACAAAAGAAGCCATTTCTTTTTTACAGCGGATTCCTATGGCTTCCTGCCAGACGTTGACAATAGCGGATGTCAACAAAAACATTGCTGTGGTAGAATGCTGTCCAGAACATTTGAAAGTTATTCTGCCAAAGGAAAAGGAACAGTTTGTTGCTGCAACCAACACTTTTCATGAACTGAATATCGATCATTTAAAAAAAGGAAAGAATATTGATGACTGGCGTAGCGAAGAAAGATATCAGGTTGCCTGTCAGGCTTTATTGACACAGCAACGTCATTTTTCATGGCAATGTGCCAGTGATATTCTTTCTGGAAAATATGGATTTATGTGTCAGTATGACCGCAAGAGAGGGGCAGATACGGTTTGGTCTGTTATTTATGATCTGCAAAACTTGCGAATATGGCGGGTTGAAGGTAATCCCTCAAGAAAAAAATATAAAGAAGATCATAGATTCCATTTTCGTCAGATTGAATAAATGATTTGTTTTAAAGACACGATAAAGCGTGTCTTTTTTCTATTTTCGTCAAAATGATGGTGATATAAAGTATTTGATGTATAATATCAAAAGAAACAATGTATATTTGTTTAGAAATATTTAAGAATTGATACGGCTTTTTATTATGAAATTATCGCTATACTTTTTTCGAGGTGAAAAAGTATGGCAGTGAAAGCAACAAGATGGGCAACGATCATTGGAACGATATTGTTGTGTTTTGGAGTATTTTATCTGGGACAGAATCATTATTTAACAGATCCTGAAAAGATGCAGATACTGCTTAGGCAGATGGGAATGCTGGCACCAGTTGTTTTTATGATGATACAGATCATCCAGGTTATCATTCCTGTTATTCCTGGTGGTGTCAGCAGTGGTATCGGAGTGCTGGTATTTGGACCAGTCGCTGGATTTATATATAATTATATTGGACTTTTGATAGGATCTTATCTGGCTTTTCAAATTGTAAAAAGGTATGGTAAAAGTTTTATTTTGAAAGTAACTGACCAAAAAACATATGATAAATATATTGGCTGGTTAAATAAAGGAAAAAGATTTGAAAGATTATTCGCAATGGCTATTTTATTGCCTGGTTTTCCTGATGATCTATTATGTATGATTGCTGGATTGACTGATATGTCGACACGCAAATTTATGATGATCAATATTTTATGTAAACCAGCGGGCTTGATTTTATATTCTTATGGTATTAAAGAACTGTTGCTATTTATCGGTTCATTGTTTTAAAAAAGGTGAGGAGATGAAAATGATGAAATATAATATTCTGGTTGTCGAAGATGAAGAAGGTATACAGGAAACGGTCAAGATATTTCTGGAAAATCAGGGATATACCGTTTTTCAGGCATTTCATGGCTTGGAAGGTTTAGAGATTCTTCAAAAAAATGATATTCATCTGGCGATAGTTGATGTAATGATGCCAGTGATGGATGGGATTACTATGACCATGAAATTAAGACAGCACTATGATATACCAGTTATTTTTTTAAGTGCTAAATCAGAAGATATTGATAAGATCACGGGTTTGAATATCGGTGGAGATGATTATGTGACCAAGCCATTTGAGCCGATGGAACTGATTGCGCGGGTTAATTCTCATTTGCGTAGATATGAACAGATTCTTAATCTCAAACACCAGCAGGTCAAGAGCGATGATGCGATCATCACTGTTGGTGATTTAAAACTGGATACCGATACTAAAGAAGTCATTGTTCATGATGAAAGAAAGCATCTAACACTTAAAGAATACGAGATTCTCAAATTGCTGATGAGTCAGCCTGGTCGTATTTTTTCTTCTGAACAGATTTATGAAAACGTCTGGGGCGAAGATGCCGTGAATACTGAAACCATTATGGTACATATTAGAAAATTGAGAAAAAAAATAGAAGCTGATCCTAAAAATCCTGCTTATCTCAAGGTTGTCTGGGGTATAGGCTATAAGATAGAAAAGATGTAGGTGATCATATGAAGAAAAATGGTAAAAAATTATTTGTTGTTATATTTGTGGTGCTTTTGCTTTTTTTAAGTCTCTTTACTGTTTCGATGTATGATCAGGCAGTAGCGATGAACAAGAAAAAATATGACGATATTGTCTCTTATTTTAAGGATGATTTTCGGTATTATACTTTATATCTGGCACATCAGCTTGATCCGGATTATGAAGTTTTTCAATTTGGCGATGATGTTCCGGAAACAGTGAAAACAAAAATCAATAATCGATTTGCTGAAGAAGCTGCGTCTTCACAGGCTTTTCTTTTAGCAGATGATGGATTTTTTTATGTCGCTAAAGATCTGTCTACAACAAATGTTGTTTCTAATAGTACGCATAACCTGCAAAATGATGCTGATCAGTATGTCTGTTATATTGATATTCGCTATGATGAAAATGGACAATGCACTGTTAGTGATGATCAATATCAACAGATTTTTTCCAATTTTACTTTAAATGAACTGTTTGATGAGGATGAATATGCCTTGTATGATGTAACAGTTAATCAGCCACATCACATTCAAATCCAATTTATGGTAACAACGTCGGCGAATTCATATAATGGTATATCTGGATATGTTCATTCTTGGCAGCGTTTTACTTCCTTTAGTATTTTAACATTGTGTATTGGAACAGTCATTCTGGCTTTGTTTTTTTTGATTTACCCAGTACGTTACGTGGCAGAAATCAATCCTTTTAAAACTATTAAGCACTGGAGTTTTGAAATTAATTTTTGTTTTTTAGCTACAGCTATTTCTTTGATTTTTTTAATGTGTATCTTTGTTTCTGGATATACATTAAATGGATATTTTTCACAGATTTTCCAGAATTTTGGTATTGATGGCAGTCAGCAGATTTTGCTGGTGATCAATATACTCGTTTGGCTGATTAGTTTTTTAATGATTTCATTAGGACTGTTTGAATGTAAGTATATTTTGGCTTATGGTCCATGGTCTTTTTTCAAAGATCATACTTTGATTGCTTCTTTTTTCCGTATGATCAGACATCAGTCCAATGCTTTATTGGATGTACAGATCAATACACCATTACAGAAAACAATATTGAAATATGTTGTTATCAATGGCTGTGTAGCTGTTTTTATCGGTATTTTTGATTTTTATCTAGGAATTGTTTTTACTATTATTTATTCTTTTGTTATTTTTCGCAGTATTTCAAAACAAAGTGAGAAAATACAGAATGATTATCAAAAGATGATGAATTCAATTCATCATCTGATATCAGAAGATTTTTCGCAGAATATTCAGGAAGATCTTGGTATTTTTGAAGTCAGTCGACGTGAACTGGAACAGTTAAGTACTCAGTTTGAAAATGCTCTGCAAGAAAAAGTGAAATCAGAAAAACTGAAAACAGAACTGATTTCTAATGTATCTCATGATTTGAAGACACCATTAACCTGTATCAGAAACTACATTGAAGTGTTAAATGATGATCAGTTAACCATTGAAAAAAGACATGAATATTTAAATAAAGTCAAAATATATGCCAACAGACTTAAAACATTAATTGAAGATCTGCTGGAAATCAGCAAGGTAGAAAGTGGCAATATTCAATTAGAGCTGGCGGATTTGAATATTGGTGATCTGATAGAACAGGTTTATATGCAAAGTGAAGAATTCTTTGCAGAAAAAGATCTGACAGTTATTAGAAAATATCCAGAAAACAAAATTGTTTTGCAATTGGACAGCCAGAAAACATATCGAATTTTTGAAAATCTGCTGATGAATATCAGCAAGTATGCTTTGCCGCATAGCCGTGCCTATGTTACGGTCAAAGACGAAGAACATGATGTTAAGATTATTATAACCAACATCTCAGAAGTGGCGATGGACTTTACATCAGAAGAAATCATGGAACGATTTGTCCGTGGCGATAAATCACGTTCTAAGCAGGGAAGCGGCTTGGGATTGGCAATTGCCAGAAGTTTTACCGAAGTACAGGGGGGAGAATTCTCACTGGATATTGACTGTGATGTGTTTAAAGTCATCATTAACTTTCCTAAAATAACAGAATGATCCATTATGGATGATTCTGTTTTTTTTAGATTTTGTTTAGTTTTTCTACCTCTTTTTATTTTATCTTTCTTTTTAAGATAAATAAAGAGGTGATGGAAATGCTGGAAATCGGAGCATCGTTTAGTTTGTTTATTTTATATTTTGTTTTTTATCATTGGATCTTAAAAAGAATTATTGATCATAAAGTTATTTGTCTTTTGGTGAGTCTGGTTTTTGCCTTGCCAGTAAGTAATATGGAAAGTGCCATGTTTATTTTTGAAATTTATTTTGCTGGCATTTATCTGCTTTTTTATCTAATCAGTCACCAGTTGTCTTTTTTAGCTGTATCGAGAAAGCTGATGTCAGTAATGATTGTTTTGTCATTGCTGATTTCCAGTTTAGCAGTTATATATGGTGAAAAGAATATGAAAAATATTCAACAAACAGTTTATGATGTCTATACCGATAAGGCATTATCGAAAGATTATTCGCTGGTAATGATATCAGATCTGCATTATCCAGCAACGATGAATGCATCTAAACTTAAACAGCTGGTTAAAAGAATCAGTCATGATGCTCCTGATTTGATTGTTTTATGTGGGGATATCGTTGATGAACATACAGATAAAAAAGAAATAAAAGAGGTCTTCGCTATTTTGGGTTCTTTGTCAAAACAAAGTCAGCTTTACTATGTTTTTGGCAATCATGACACTGGAAACTATGCCTGTCATCACGAGATCACTTTTGACTGGCTGAAAACAGTTATTGAAAAGCAACATATCACTGTACTGGTAGATGAAAGTATCTGCTTTCATCAGGAAATCATGTTGACCGGACGTTTGGATGTCAGCTTTGCACAAAGAAAACCCCTTGAGCAGGTTCTTTTATCAGAGGATAACAATCATTATCAGATCGTTCTTGATCATCGACCTGAAGAACTGTCAGAAAATGCTTTATATGATGTTGATCTGCATCTATCAGGACATACGCATGCTGGTCAGATTTTCCCGCTTTACTTCTTTTATGAATGGCTGCATGTTAATGAACTGAATTATGGAAAAAAGCTTTATCAGCAAATGACAGCGATCAATTCGTCAGGTGCAGGAGGCTGGGGCTTTCCGGTTAGGACGGAACATCACAGTGAATATGTCCTGGTTCGTATTCATAAAAAATAAACTGTATATATTATATATTGACAGTATAGACAGAAATAAGTTATACTGTATATGTAAGATATATACAGTATATATGATGAGGTGAATTTTCATGGAAATTATATTAAGCCAAACGAGTTCCCAGCCAATCTATGAACAGATTGTGATGCAAATCAAAGAAATGATCATGAAGGGAACACTGAAAGCAGACGATCCTTTGCCATCAATGCGCAAATTGGCAAAAGATCTTCATGTCAGTATTATTACGACGCAAAGAGCGTATGAAGAACTGGCTAAAGACGGATTTATTACGATTATTCCCGCTAAAGGGGCCTATGTTGCCAGAGCGAATCAGGATTTTATCAAAGAGGAAAACTTAAGAAGGATTGAGAAAATGTTGAGCGATGTCTGTATTCTGGCAAGACAGAATGGTATTGCTATAGAGGAACTGAAAACCTTGCTGCAATACCTGTATCAGGAGGAATGATGATGAAAAATGCAATTGAAATAAAAAATCTTTCTAAAAAATATGATGATTTTTTATTAGACAAAGTGACATTGAAGGTACCTATGGGTACGATAGTCGGTTTAATTGGAGAAAATGGAGCAGGAAAGTCAACACTGATCAATACAATCGTTGGAATCTTGGCTTCTGATCATGACCAGCTGGAGGTACTAGGAGAAAAACTGGACGAACATGAAAAAGATATTAAAGAACAGATTGCTGTTATTTTTGATTCAATTCATTATAATCAGGAATTTACACCAAAATTTATTGGTTATCTGTTAAGTCAGACCTATCGTAACTGGAAGCAGGATACCTATCAGTATTATCTGGAATATTTTGGTCTGCCCGAAAAGAAAAAACTCAAAACCTTTTCTCGAGGAATGAAAATGAAACTGGAATTTGCGATAGCGTTCAGTCATGAAGCTAGGCTGCTTATTTTAGATGAAGCAACTAGTGGCCTTGATCCTGTTGTCAGGGATGATATTTTGTCAATCATTCGTGAGTTTACAAAGCAGGAGGATCATACGGTGCTGCTTTCATCACATATCACCAGTGATCTTGACAAGATTGCAGATTATATTGCCTATCTGCATCAGGGCAAGCTGCTGTTTATGAAATCTTATGAAGAACTTCATGAAGAATTTGGCATTATTCATGCAAGACAAGAATTGCTGGATACATTAGATCCAGATGATGTAGTGGCTTATATTAAAGAACCATACAGTTATTCTATTCTGGTCAGCAATCGTCTGGCAATTCAAAAAACATTTCAGGACCTGGAAATAAAGCGACCAACGATCGAGGAAATCATGATTTTCTATGCTAAAGGAGTGAATTAGTATGAAAGGGATTATTATCAAGGATTTTTATGAAAGTTTTTGTTTAAGAAAAAATATGATAGGTATGATTTTTGCATTTATCTGTTTGATTGTGATGGTCTTTGCCTGGAAAAATCTTTATAGTTTGGTATTAACGGTTGTAATCGTTATACCGATGATTGGCTGTTGTACATTACAGTATTCTCTTGAGCAGGATGAAATATGTAAATATGATCAGCGTTTACTGTCTTTTCCAATCACAAGAAAAGAAATTGTTCAGGCCAAGATCATGAGCACAGTTATTTTATCACTTTTAGCGAATATGCTGTTTTCTTTACCGGTAACTCTTACGTATGCTTTACTTTTTCATATTGTTGATTTGCAGACAGCATTAGGTATCTGGGTGGTTGGTCTGGTCATTTCATTTATTATGACGCCCATTAACAATATAGGATTTTTTCTGTTGGGTAATAAAAGAGGAACGATATTTTATATGATTTTTCTTATCATTGTTGCTTTATCTTATGTTTTTGTTCATCTTGCGATTGGTATTAATGAACTTTTGCTGATTTCCAAGAATATCTGGCTGATCATTGGTATTATGGCAGCATTCTTATTGAATATCATCGGTTATCTAGCTTGTGTGAAAATTTATACAGTCAAACATTCTTGATTTTTTGTGATCAATAGGATTAGTCAGTTACCTCCGGTTGTTTAAAACAACGGGAGGTTTTTTTGTAAGAAAAAGATATGATGATTTATTGACAGAAAATTGACAGTTTTTTGATATATAATAACAAAAAGGAAGTGGATATAATGAAATCAATGTACAGGATACTAATCGTTGATGATGATCAGGCCATTTTGGATATGCTGAAACTGCAGCTGGAATGGGAAAATTATCTTGTCGATACAGCAGTAAACGGTAAAGAGGCCTTGAACAAACTTACCAGTACCCCTGATCTGATTTTACTGGATATTCAGATGGAAGGGATGAGTGGTCTGGAACTATGTCAAAAAACTCGGCAGTATGTTTCTGTTCCTATCATATTTTTAACTGCTAAAGTGACGCAAGAAGATAAAATCAATGGTTTTATTGCTGGTGGTGATGACTATATAACAAAACCGTTTGCCATCGACGAACTTCTGATAAGAATTTCGGCTCATTTACGTCGAGAAGAAAGAAGTCGTACTAAAATGAAAATAAGATTTTCTAAAGAAATGATCATTGATTATCTGGAACGCAGTGTTTACATAAATGAACAGCGTCTAGACTTTTCCCAAAAAGAATTTGAAATTATCCAGTTATTATCGATGAATGCAGGACAGGTTTTTGATAGAGAGAAGATTTATCAGCAGATTTGGGGTATTGATGGTCAGGGAGATAACACTGTTGTCAAAGAACATATCAGAAAGATCAGAGCGAAAATTGCTGTCTGGAGTGATGAGCCATATATTACAACAGTTTGGGGGATCGGCTATAAATGGGAAAAATAAGGACATATGTAAAAAATATTTCATTAAAAAAATCGTTGATTCTTTTTGCGATAGTTTATATTGGTATCGTTTTGATGATGACCATAGTGACCGTTTTGCCACTCAATGCCTGGAAAGAACATATTCTCGAACAGCGATCGATCCATATCTATGATTATGCTATACAAAATAAAGGAATAGATTATGGGGTGACATTGGTCGATCCGCAGGGATATGAATTTGAAGCATTAAGCGGTCGTGATCTTTACCTATACTGGATGGCAAATATTTTTATCATCATGCTGCCTTTTCTGTATATTATCATTGGTTCGATTTTGATGGCGAAACTTTATTATAAACTCAAAATCAAAATGCCGTTACTGCACCTGTATGAAGGCGTTGAGCATATTGCCAATGAAGATCTGGATTTTTCGCTGACATATCAAAGTGAAGATGAACTGGGGAAACTGTGCGAGGCTTTTGAAAGCATGAAAAATCAATTACAGAAAAGTTATTTGCAGCTATGGCAGATGCTGGCAGAGCGTAAAGCTTTAACAGCATCGATTGCACATGATCTAAGGACCCCTTTAACCGTTATCATGGGATATCTTGATTATCTGGAAAAAGTCAGGCAACAGCAAAAATTAAATGATGATATATTGATTTCTACAGTTCAAAATATCAAAGCGGCGACCCAACGTTTGGAAAGATATGCGACAAGTATTAGAAATATAGAAAAAATCGATGACGTTAAACTCAATGATCGGTCATTTGATCTAAAAAAATATCTCAATGAACTCCAGCGTGAATTTACTTTAATTGCATCAAAGCACCACTGTATTTTTCAACTGCAGGATCTAAGTGTTTCATCGATGATATGTACTGATCAAGAAATGTTTACAAAAATACTGGAAAATATCTTTGATAATGCTTTACGCTACTGTCAGATCATGATCAAAATGACAGTTTATGAAGATCATGATGATTTCTTTGTGATCATTGAAGATGATGGTAATGGGTTTTCATCACAGGATCTGAAAAATGCAACGTCATTTTTTTACAGCACATCAGCAAGCCATGGTGGTTTTGATATTGGCTTATCGATCTGTCAGATCTTATGTAAAAAGATGGGTGGTCATCTGCTTTTGGAAAATAACAGTGATCGTGGTGCCAAGGTCACTGTCCAGATAAAAAATAAACACTTGGCTGAAAATTGACATTTATATGAAATAATCTCCTTAAGGTGAAAAAAGGAGATTTTTTTATGGAGATTCAAATCGAACATTTAAGCAAAAAATATGGCAACAAAAAAATACTGGATGATATCTGTCTACATATTCCGACAGGTATGTATGGTCTGTTAGGTGAAAATGGTGCTGGTAGAACCACTTTGATGCGTATTCTGGCAACGACGTTACCATTAACGGAAGGATATGTCAAAATGGATGGGATCGACCTTCAAGACAGCCAGCGGATCCGTCAGATCATTGGCTATCTGCCGCAGGAGTTTTCCGTATATCCGTATATGAGCGTTTATGAAGTCCTGGATTATCTGGGAATTCTGGCTCAAATTCCCCGCAAAACGAGAAAAACCCGTATCAACAGTCTGTTAAAAATGGTTCATTTAGAAGGCCAAAAGCATAAACGTTTTAAAAATCTTTCTGGAGGAATGAAACGACGTTTAGGAATTGCTCAGGCACTGTTGAATGATCCTCGTATCCTGATCATTGATGAACCGACTGCGGGACTGGATCCTGAAGAAAGACTGCATTTTTACAATCTGTTGGTCGAACTGGCCATGCAACGCATTGTGATCTTATCAACGCATATTGCTAGTGATATTGAAGCAACCTGCAGTGATGTGGCGATATTATGTCATGGCCAGATCATTTTTAACGGAGATATCAATATTTTGATTCAAAAGGCAGCAGGAAAGATATATACTGTCACCATTTTTGCGGATGAACTAGATGATTTTAAAAAGCAACATACTATCATCAGTATTCATCAGCATCAAAAAGCCATTTCCTGTCGCTTTATTTGTGAAAAGCAGCCTGAGTCTCACTGGCTGGCCTGTCAGCCAACTTTAGAAGACAGCTATATGTATATCATGTCTAAACACAAAGCAAGGGAGGTTGAGTAAATGCTGTATTTGAAAGAACTGAAAAAAGTGTGTTTTAGTATTGTTTATCTTTTATTTCTGGGAATTCTGCTTTTTAACTGGTATGAAAATTATTATGGCATAACAGCCAGTCAGATTGAAGGCGCACAAGGGAAACAGTCATTTTCAGATGTTGTTTCACAAACCTCAATTCTGACAAAACCAGAAAAAGGTGATGATCATTATGGCTGGAAACAAAAAGAAGTACCAGAGAAAATTATGTGTGGTGCCACCGATAAACTGATCATGGAATACTTAAATAATTCTTATGCAACATATCCATTTCACTATTATAAAGAAGTTGTTTTAGATGAGAATGAACAGAAAGAAATTCTGGCAATCATCGAAGAGGTGACCGGACTATCAGAAAATCAGATTGAAAACCTGCCCGATGGTTATTTTCCAGCTGTCAATGGCAATATCATTCATATCAATGAAGAATTAACCGAAAGCAGTGATGGTGGCTATCGCATTCAGTCAGAAAGTCAGGAAAGTCATACAAGCCAGTTTGTCAGTCAGGTTTCTTATCAGCGCTTTAAAGAACTGATGAAAAAGGCAGAAAAGATCATTGGCAGAGGTTCTTATTATTCGCAGGATATGCTGCTGACTTATTATGGTCAGGCGGAAATGACTTATGAAGAGGCGATGGCTGAATATCAGCAGACGATCAGTGAGGACAGGGTCAGTATTGCTTTTGCCAGACTGTATTGTGACTATATGACAAGGATCATTGGTTTTTATCCAGTGTTTCTTGTGGTGATGCTTTATCTTAAAGATCGAAGATTTAGAATGAATGAAATAATCTATGTCAAACAGACAAAACCTGTAAAACTGATAACGATGCGAACTTTAGCGCTTCTAACTGCGGTTATGGTACCAGTCATCCTTTTAAGCTTTGAATCACTGTTTTTGCTGATAAAATACAGTGTTGAAACAGGAGTAGCTATTGATGTTCTGGCATTTGTTAAATATATTTTGTGGTGGCTGCTGCCAACAGCTTTGGTCGTTATAGGGCTAGCCACATTTGTTACCGTTTTGACCGGTACGCATCTGGCTATTGTTGGACAGTTTGTCTGGTGGTTTATTGATACATCGCTAACCGGATTGTCCGGTGATACAAAGGTGTATACATTAATGATTCGCCATAATATGTTAAATGGTGCTCAGATCATTCGCCAGGATTGGGAAATTATCTGGCTTAACAGGGGAATCATGCTGCTGTTAGCTATTGTATTCATGCTATTGGCGGTTTATTTTTATCAAAAAAAATGCAAAGGATATTTCAATAATGATGACAGGTATCAGAAATGGTATGGATTTTTTAAAAAAAGATTTTTGGCTCACTTTTCGCTATAGTCTGTTTCTGGCTGCTGGCTATCTTTTGGTGATACCAGTGATCAGAGGAATTGCTCATCTTGATGCGATTCAGTCAGCACAGTGTCTGTCGCAGACTTTTTCGTTAATGGCAATGATCCTTTTTGTCCCGGTGGTCGCACCAGAAATGAATCCAGATATCGGGGAAATTATTAATTCTAAAAGCTGGTCATATGCACATACAGTTATGATTCGTCTGTGCTTGGCGCTGGTCATGCTTATATGTATGATCATTGGATTTGCATATGTGATGAAATATCATGGCTGTCAGTTTCCTTATGGAATATATGTTAGCTGTACAATCATATATACAGCAACATTAGGGATCATGAGCCTGTTTATAACAATGTTGACACGTCATGTTCTTGCTGGCTATCTCTTTGTTATCAGTTACTGGTCATGCTGTCAAAGTCAGATTATCTCTCAAGACAGTATTTATTATCTTTTTGCGATTGTTGACGGTCGTTTTGTGGTGACAAAAGTAATCATGACACTGTTGCTTTTGTTTTTGATGGGAATAGGAATGATTGTTTTTTTAAAAAAAGATGAAGACTCATGGAGAATATTTTCTCTATGAGTTTTTTGGTTTCCTGATAGTTGATTTTATTTCGTAAAGTCACGTTTCGTTCCATTGAATGGGAATTATGCACATTCTATAATGATGATAAGGAGGAAAGTTTATGAATACATTGAAAATTGCTGATAATCTTGTACGACTGAGACATGAAAAGAAAATCACTCAGCAGCAGTTGGCTGATTTTGTGGGAGTGACCAAAGCATCAGTTTCAAAATGGGAGAGTCATGTCAGTAAACCTGATATAACAATCTTGCCGGTAATCGCTGCCTATTTTGATGTAACCATTGATGAACTTATTGGTTATGTTCCTGAACTGTCTAAAGAACAGATACAAAGAATATATGTTAGATTTTCTAATGATTTTGCGACAAAAGAATATAAGGAGGTTGAAATTGAACTGAAGCTGCTAATTAAGAAGTATTATGCCTGTTATCCTTTTATTCTTCAGATGTGTATTCTTCTTTTCAATCATTACCAGTTGGCAAAAGATCAGGCCATGACAGTGCTCGATGATATTGATCATTTGTGTCAGCATATTATCGATGACTGTGATGATATCAAGATCTGTCATGATGCCAGGATTTTTCAGACGATGATTCAATTGCAGATGGGAAATTATGAAACTGCCATTAAAACCTTGGAATATGAAACAAATCCCAGTCGACTGTCAAATCAAAGTGATATTTTAATGATCATGGCATATCTAATGAAAGATGACATGACAAAAGCCTGCAGTTTTGCCCAAATTGCCATGTATCAGCATCTGGTATCTTTCATTGGCATTGCTACACAGTATGTTTTTATGCAAAAAAATGATATTTCTGCTTTTGAAAAAACGGTTTCTCGCATTGAAAGTGTTATTGATACTTATCACATTGATCGTTTAAATGCCAATATTGTCTGTTCATTTGAATATCAGACAGCACTTGTTTATCTGCATTTTGATAATAAAGGATGTGCTTTGGATCATTTAGAAAAATATGTCAGTACGCTAAAACTTTTATTAAGCGAAGATATGATCTGTCTTCATGGTGATGATTATTTCCATAAAATCGATGAATGGATAGATAGCCTGGATTTAGGGGCACATCCACCACGTGATAGAAAAAATGTACTGAAAGATGTTGAAATATCATTGGAAAATCCTGTCTTTGACTGTTTAAAAGAAAGTGACAGATTTCAAATGCTGAAATTACAGATAAAGGAGCTGATCGTATGAGTCATTTTTATATAGAAGAATTTCTGGTTTTTCTGATTCCTTTGATCATCGTTGAAATGATTTTGCTTGGTTATACGTTGTGGCATATTTTTACGCATGACAGTTATAAACATGGAACAAGATGGATATGGTGTATCATTGTCATTATTGGAATACAGTTTATTGGACCAGTTCTTTATTTTATTTTTGGAAAAGAGGATGAGTGATGGATATTTTACAAATAAGAGATTTGACAGTTCAATTTGGGAATCATCATGTTATTGATCATTTAAATCTATCGGTTCCTGAACATTCTGTTTTTGGCTTTATTGGTGAAAATGGTGCAGGAAAAACAACAACGATGAAAGTGATTGCTGGCTTGCTGCCAGCATGGCAGGGGACGGTCATGGTCAATGGACACCAGGTTTGTTATGGTGAGAATACGACCAGCCAGTACATTGGCTATCTTCCAGATGTTCCTGAATTTTATGGCTTTATGACGGCATATCAGTATCTTCAATTTTGTGGGGAACTGACAGGAATGGAAAAAGTCAAGATCAAAGCAAAAGCTGAAGAATTGTTGAATCTGGTGGGCTTGAAAAACAATCGCAAAAGTATCAGAACTTTTTCGCGAGGAATGAAACAAAGATTAGGAATAGCTCAGGCATTGTTGAATTCACCACGACTGCTGATCTGTGATGAGCCAACCTCAGCTTTGGATCCAACGGGAAGAAAAGATATCCTGGATATTCTTTACAGTGTCAAAGAAACAACAACGGTCCTGTTTTCAACGCATATTTTATCGGATGTTGAGCGCATATGTGATCGTGTTGCATTGCTTGATAAAGGCAAAATTGTATGGCAGGGAACATTGCCGGATATCAGAAATTTTCGAAGAGGCAATAAAATATGTATTGAATTTGGCAACAGGGAAGATATGAATCGAATCTGTCAATATTTTCCTGATGCTGTATCATCAGGAATGATGATATATTTTATAGAAAATGAGTATACCCATATGCTTTCAATCATGAGATTTTTAGCTGAACAAGAGATAAGTGTGAAAAAAATAGAACGGCTTGAATCGTCTTTAGAAGAGCTGTTTTTGGAGGTGACAGGAAAGTGAAACAGTATAAAGTGTTTTTAAGCAAAGATATTTTAGAACAGATAAAAAATCATAAAGGAATTGTAATCATCATTTTATTTTGTATGGTGGGTATTATTTCTCCTGCCCTGGCGAAGCTGACACCGTGGTTTATTGAAATATTTTCGCACGATCTTGCTGAAACAGGAATCAGTATCGGCCAGATACAGGTTGATGCTGTAACGTCATGGACACAGTATTTTAAAAATATGACGATGATGCTGATTGTTTTTGTGGTCATGTTTAGTAATATTCTGGTTTCAGAATATGAAAGAGGGACATTGGTCATTCTGGTATCTAAAGGCTTGAAAAGAAAAAATATTCTTCTTTCTAAAATGAGTGTTTTAGTTTTGTTTTGGACTATTGGATGTCTGTTAAGTTTTTTGATTACCTATATTTATACTGATTATTTTTGGGATAATGCGTTAATTGCTCAGCTGTTTTTTACCATGTTCTGTTTTTATCTTTTAGGACTGTATCTTTGTTCTTTGATCCTTCTGGCTTCTGTTATGACTAGATCACTTTCAATGGTTATCTTATTTACGGGTCTATGTTTTTTTGGGTTTTATTTACTGGGGCTGTTTCCGCAATTGACGATGTATGTTCCTGCTTCATTGTTAAACTATGCCACGTTACTGATGGTGACTCAAATTGAAATAGGTTATTACTATCCTGTGATCATCACTTTCATGCTTATTGTTGTTCATTTGATCGTATCATTGTTTTTATTTAGAAAAACCAGACTTTAAGAATAAAAACAAGTTATTCGCCCTATGGCAGATAACTTGTTTTTTTTAAATGATATTATTTTAATTCAGTTTGACGGATAATACGATAGCATCCTGATGCCAGTAGAATAATAAGGATCAGAAAAGTAAAACCTGGCAACATATGATTGATCGTGCCATTGCCCATAAATCCCATCGTTTTCATCAAAAACTGAATAACTTCTGTGATCATCTCTCCGGTAAGAACATAGCGGAATAAAGCAATGATCAGCAATATTAGACCACCAATAATAATACCCAGATAAATAGAAAGAAGCCTGCCCAGTTTATTGAGTGTCAGAATGATACAGAAGAATAAGCAGCACACAGTACTGTATAGCAGAAATAACCATATCCAGTTCATAAGAATGTGATTATAGCCATAGATGGCACCATAGACAGAAGAATAATTGGGATTGAACATATGAATCAGATTGCCAACGGCTGTATCAACCAGTGCCATGACTGCTGAAATGAAGCAGAACATCGAGGTCGTAGCGATAAAAATATAGCGACGGGAAAAGCCGTTTTGTATCAGCATTTTAAAATCATCATGGAAACCAAGAATACCAATAACACCAACATAGATCAAGGTATTGATTTCCAGACCGTTGGTACCGATATCTTCAAAAGTTCCCAGCAACAAACCAATCGTAAGTGTAATAAATGCCACGATCATATACTGGATCGCATAGAAAATCCAGACATAACGCAATGATGTAGAACATTCATACTGAATGATAGATTTTAAGTTTTTCATATTAGTGATTTCCTTTCTCTGTCAGTTTTACAAACAGTTTCTGTAGATTCATTGTTGAAAATGATAAGTTGCTTTCTGGAGAAAGCGGTGTCTTTTCACCGAGAATATAGGCAATTTTGAGATTTCCTAATTCATCATCGCCGATAACATTTTTATCTTGGCAGTAAGCATCAACAGCTTCTTTTTGACCAGAAACTGAATATCCCATATCCATTAATGTATCGATATTTTCCTGCAGTAAAATCTTTCCTTCATCAATGAGAACGACTTCTTCAATAATATTGGCAATTTCTTCAATCAAATGCGTGGCGATGATGATCGTCTGTTCACTGTTTTCATATTTTTTTAAAAGCAGTTCGTAAAATAGTTCACGATGATTGGCATCCAGACCTAAGACCGGTTCATCAAAAATAATGTAAGGAACGTCTAAAGCCAGTGCAACTGTCAGTTTGAAAATTGACTGATAGCCTTTTGACAGTTCTTTCAGTTTTTTTTCAGTATTGAGTTTAAACATATCAGCAATCGCAAATGCTTTTTCTTTGTCAAAACATTCATAAAAGCGATCGATCCATTGAAAATGCTCTTTGACTTTAAGATGACGGTCATACAGATCTGCTTCGCTCATGCAGAAAATCTTTTCATGAACGAGCATATTATCATTGACAGGAATGCCATCAATTTCTATTTCGCCTTTATCAGCAAAAATACGATTGGCGATGATATTGATCAAAGTGGATTTTCCAGCACCGTTTCTTCCTAAAAAACCATAGATTTTGCCATATTCAAAAGAGAAGGATATATTGTCTAGAGCAGTAATGTTTTTATATTGTTTTGTGATGTTTTTAATTTGTATTGCGTTCATGATGATAACCCCTTTCAATTAACGAAATAACTTCTTCTTTGGTCATATTGAGTTTATTTGCTTCTTCGATCAGTGTGGCAATAAACTGATCATAAAACTGTCCCTGTCTTTTTAAAAGTATTTTTTTGACTGCACCTTCTTTAACAAACATACCTAAACCTCTTTTCTTGTATATGATTTCTTCACCAACCAGGATATTCATTCCTTTCAAAACAGTATGAGGATTGATGTTGAGCAAAGCAGCTATTTCATTGGTAGAAGGAATTTTTGTTTCTTCCTGATATATACCAGTGAAAATAGCGTCCTCAAGCTGTTCGGCAATTTGAATAAATATGGGTTTGTCTAAACGAGAATCAATGTTCAATGAAATCACCTCTTTATTAGTTAGTTTGTTAGTCAAGTAACTAACTACCTTACAATATCAATATAACTTATCATCGTATCATTGTCAACTGATAAAAAGAGTAATTTTCAATTTTGTGTTATAATGATATTAGAAACAGGAAACTCGTTTTATACTTTTTTTGAAAAAAAGCTTAATAAAATAAAACTGTCAGGAGTAAAGCATATGGCAAGTCATTATCAGGAAGTGAAAAGTTTAATTCTCAAATTGAATCAGCAGGAACTGCTAAAGAACAGAATAATTCTAGCAGGTGGAACTGTACCATATATTGTGAGTCAAACAACATCAAAAAGAGAACACTTGGATATCGATATGATCGTGTATCAGGAAGATATGATATTTGCAAGAGAATTTTTAAATAAATATAAAATTCCTTACGTAGATTCAAAGGATCTAAGTTATAATCGAACGTATACAGATTATGGGATCGATGCTTTTATCGATGGTATCACCGTTAATTTTGCACCTTATCAGTTTTATGATCAGATCATGATACAAAGAAATTTTCTAACCAGAAAAGGTAGTGGAATGGATGCCTTGGTTTCTGTACAAATGAATATTTCGGATATTGAGAAGATTTTGAAAAGAACTTTTGTAGAAGAAAGCCAAATATGTTCTTATTCTTTGGAAATGGTTAAGATCATGAAGGAAAAATCGAAAAAGAAAAAAGATAAGATTGATATCAGGGTCATTGATGATTTTGGCTATGATGAAAATATGTATCTGGTTTTAAAAGAACAGTTAAAAGATATGAAATTTGAAATAATACCAAAAAACAGATTGTTGAGATTTTTATTTCATCGATAATGATCTGGCAAGAGGAGTATTTTTATGAACAGTAAAGATGAAAATATGATAGTTTTTGATGGAAAAAATGCGGTGTGGTTTATTCTGATTTTCATATTATACAATGCTTTACCGCTTTTGTGTTTTTTTATGAAGTGAATGTATCGATGCAATGGTTATGGATGATGCTGATTGTTTATTATAGTGGTGATCTTATTTTTATACCGATCATGATTCGTAATAGGATTGAATTATATGGTGATTATTTTGTTTTTTATTATGGCTTCAGCAAAGAAATCATTGCTATAAAAGATATAAAAGAGATCAAGAGAAGTCATAATCCCATTGCTTCATCTGCGAATTCTCTAGATCGTATTTATATTTCAACAGCAAAGAAAAATTTATATATTGCTTTAAAGAACAATGCAAAGTTTATAGCTATGGTCAAAGAAAGGATGAACAGTTGATAAGCTGTTAAGATTTTGAATAATAAAAAAATGATTGAGATTAAAAGGAATAGACATTGTGGACAATGTGCTATTCCTTTTTTATGTTACTGATTTGGTGTTGGTTTATACTGAATAGAATTGAGCATTTTTTGAACTGTCTGCATGAAATCTTCTTTATTCATACCTTTGACGATGGCTTCGCTGGCAATCAGTTCCAGCTCATTGACCAGTTTTTCTTGATGTTGATAAGAGTTATCAATTGTTGGCTGGACTTTAGCCCCATGACGACGGTCAATACAGATATAACCTTCCTGTTTAAGTATGGTATAAGCTTTATTGACGGTCATATTGTTGATCTGCAGATCTTTGGCTAAGGTGCGTACAGTTGGTAATGCTTCGCCATATTGAAATTTGCCACTGGCAATGCCTTTGACGATTTCATTTCTAAGCTGCAGATAGATCGGGGTTTCACTGGTAAAATCTAGTTCGATGATCATTTGATTGCCTCCTTTATTGTGTGATAAAGCTGTTTTGTATCGTTGACGTTATCATCATTAATAATGTAAGTTTCATTGTCACCATAGATGATCAGGAAACAAGGATGCAGATTGGCTTTATAGACTAGACAGTCACCATATCGGTCATAGGTGCAGTGACCATGCGTATAGGTGATGGCATCTGTACCATTCGTTCTGACACCTTTACCTAGATCATCTGTTATCTCAATATCATTAATCGTTTCTAAAGGAATTGCTGTCTCATAAAAAGGACTGTCAACGATAATGGCATTATTTTCAATGGTGACATCAACCAGCTGATGAGTAAGATCAAGATAGTATGGATAGCCAAAAATCCATAACAGGAAAGTTAAGATAACAGCCCAAATACCAATGACAAAAGCCTTATAAGCTGGTTTTGCTGTATTGAATATCATTTGGGTTCCTAAAGGAGACGAAAGCAATGTTTTAGGATTGGCTTCATTATAATATGATGGGCCTAGTAAACCAATTTTCCAGCAGTCGTCATCATCAATCGTATATTCCTGACGATTTTGCAATAATTCCGTTTTCTGTTTTTGATATTGCTGACTTTTCTGCAAAACCAGAATGATATTGATAAATGCTATGATCAGCATGACACTGATCAAGAAAAATGGCAGTTTGTCTAACAGAAACAGCTGAATGAACAGACATAATAGGGAATCAATCAGTGTTAATGTAAAAAAGCAGAAAGAGATATAATTCAGTTTAAGGGTATTGATTGCCAGATTGATACGGGTATCCTCACAGTATGTCTTATTTGGTAAATTCCTGATGTAATATAATCCGCCACCTAAAATCATAAACTGGATAGCTAAAAAAGGATATTGGTCAAGAGGACTGTGAAAAGAAAGCATACAGCCTAAACAAATACAGTTTATCAGTAAAACCAGCAGATATTTTTTATAATGAAAACCTTTTTGTTCCATCAAAGCTGACAGTTTTAAATCAATTTTAATGGTTTGTGATTTTATATTAGGCCAGTTATTTTTCTGTTTCAGTGTCAGTAGCTGCTGGCGATATTTTTTTAAAGCAAAATTGATCAACATGATATTCAGCCACATGATCCCCAAATAATAAAGCAGAACATAGAATTTTGATAAAAAAAGCAAAGGTATATAAGTGATAAAGGTTAATAAGTATCTTTTAAACAGTTCTTTTTGATAGCTGGATACAATATTTTGAACTTCATCGCTATCATAGTCTTTTTCTGGAACGGATACCAGCAGGATATGATGGTTCTGATAAGTTCCATATTTTTTTGCCTGATAGTAGAAAATAGTATTGATACCAATCAGGACAACAATCTGTAGTATAAAGAAAAACATATAATCACCTCTATTTGTATTATAACATATAATACAAATAGTACAATAACTTAAGGTTGTTTAACGTCATTTTTATGCAAGACTGGTAAATGACAGATGGGATGAATGATAAAGATGATATAGTTACTGATATTCTATTAGTTAAACTTATTTATTTGATAAGGAGTTGAAATTGTTCATTTGTTTTGTATCGATATAATAAAAGTAAAAAAAATAATGAATTGCTGAAAATAAAAATCATTGATAGTAGAAAGCTTTTTGAAAAGGAGAAGAAGAAATGGACAACTATTATGAGTATTTTGCTGAAAAGGGAAATCATCCAGACAAACACGATGTATTGAAGCAGGAAGAAAGTTTAGTATTTTGTCATTTTAACAAAGAGATGGCTTCAAAATTGATAGAAAATATCATTGCTATAGCGAAAAACTATCATAAATCAATAAGTGCAAGAATTATTTATGAAGAGAAAATGCTTAGCGAATACCATAGTGATAACTCTTGGCTGGAGCGAAAGGAAAAAGTTTGTCTGGAAACAAAACATTCTTCTTATTATGCTTTTTTGGATAATATGGATTCACATCAGTATGATTATATGATCCATGATGAATCATATGGTATCTGTGGTGGCAGTTTTCCACTTATTGTCAATCAACAGTTAAAAGGAACCATAACTGTTTCAGGTTTGAGACCTAACGAAGATCATGACGTTGTTGTTGCCGCAATAAAAAAATACAAGGAGGAAAAAAAGATATGGAAAAGAAATTAGGATTTGGCTGTATGAGACTGCCCATGAAAAATGGTGAGGTCGATCAGGAACAATTTTGTCAAATGATCGATCAGTTTATGAAGGAAGGATTTCATTATTTTGACACGGCTCATGGATATCTGCAAGGGAAAAGTGAACCTGCATTACGTGAGTGTCTGGTGAAAAGATATCCTCGTGACAGTTTTATTCTTACCAATAAACTAACAAAAAATTTCTTTCATAAAAAAGAAGATATTATTCCTTTATTTGAACAGCAGTTAAAACAAACAGGAGTAGATTATTTTGATTATTATTTGATGCATGCTCAAGATCGTGAGATATATAAACATTTTCAAAAATGTGAAGCTTACGAAGTTGCCAGGCAGCTTAAGGCTCAAGGTAAAATCAGACATGTCGGGATATCTTTTCACGACAGTGCGGAAGTTCTGGAAATGATCTTAAATGAACATCCTGAAATTGAAATCGTCCAGATTCAGTTCAATTATGCTGACTATGAAGATGCCAGTGTACAAAGCCGAAAAGTTTATGAAGTCTGCTGTCGATATAATAAACCTGTACTGATTATGGAACCAGTTAAAGGTGGTGGCCTGGTGAATCTTCCTGATGAGGCAAAAGCTGTTTTTGATCGATTAAATGGTGGCAGCTATGCAAGTTATGCGATCAGGTTTGCTGCATCATTTGATGGTGTCTATAAGGTACTGTCAGGAATGAGCAATCTTGATCAGTTAAATGATAACATCAGTTTTATGAAAGAATTTCAACCATTTCAAAAAGCTGAATATGAAGCAGTTCAGGAGGTTGCTGAAATTTTGAAAAAGATGGGTGGTATTGCTTGCACAGCCTGTCGTTACTGTGTGGATGGCTGTCCGCAGCATATTTCAATACCAGATTTATTCAGCTGTTATAATGCGAAGAAGCAGTTTAATGATTGGAATAGTGATTATTATTATGGTGTCTATACAAAGACCAAAGGGAAGGCATCACAGTGTATTGGCTGCAGACAGTGTGAAAGAATATGTCCTCAGCATTTAAAAATCGTTGATTATTTAAAAGAAGTTGCTCAGGTATTTGAATAAAAGATAGGAGGAAAGAAAGATGAAACAGACAAGATTAGGAAAAACAGACATGTATGTTCAACCGGTGGGATTAGGCTGCATGGGATTGTCACATGCCAGTGGAACACCAACCCCAAAAGAGGAAGCAGTAAAAATTTTAAGATCCGCTTATGAGATGGGATATGATTTTTTTGATACTGCTGAATGTTATACTGGGATCAATCCCGATGGATCGATCAGTTATAATGAAGAAATTGTCGGTGAAGCCATCAAACCATTTCGTGATAAAGTTATCCTGTGTACAAAATTTGGGGTAACCCATAAAGGTGATCATCTGGAACTGGACAGTTCGCCTGAAAAAATCAGAAAATCTTTAGAGGGTTCTTTAAAGAAACTGCAGACAGATTATATTGATATTTATTATCAGCATCGTATTGATCCGAAAGTTGCACCAGAAACAGTAGCTCAAGTGATGAAAGAATTCATAGCAGAAGGAAAAATCAGAGCCTGGGGCATTTCTGAAACAACTGATGAATATTTAAGACGTGCTCATGCCATCTGTCCAGTTACGGTCATAGAAAACAGATATTCCATGATGGCCAGATGGCATGAACCTATTTTTAAGACCTGTGAAGAACTGGGAATTACTTATGTTGCTTTTTCACCTATGGCAAACGGCGCTTTAACCGGAGCCTATAAATCAAAGCAGGATTTTGGTAATGGTGATCAGGATTTTAGACCTGATATGCCACAATACAGCGAAGAAGGTATGAAGAAAACAAATGAAATTGTTGCTTTTTTACAGTTACTGGCAACAAAGCATGATGCCACACCAGCACAGATTTCACTTGCCTGGATGATCAATAAAAAAGATTATATCATTCCTATTCCTGGTTCTAGAAAAATCAATCGTTTGCAGGAAAACTTTGATGCCGGCAAGATTGTTTTAACAAAGGAAGAAATACAGATGATTGATGAAAAACTGGATAGTATGACCTTTATGGTTTTTGGTGGTCATAGTGGAAAATAAAGCCTAACTGGCTTTATTTTTTATTTTTTTAAAATAAAATCAGTTGCGATGATATATAGAAAATGAAAAATAAAAGAGCCGATTTTTTTTGCGGTTAAAGCAGATGGTCATGACTTCTTTTGATCAAAGGATAAATGTGGTTGTTTTCAGAGCTGTTATTGAGGGTCTAAGTCAAAATTATGATATAATATTTCAAATAAAGCATTTATAGATAGTCATACGTAATGCAATGTGTGATAGGGAAAATGCTCATTAAACAAGTTATCATAATGATCGGAGGAAAAATAATGTCTGATATAAAATTTGAAGCAAAGGATATCAAGAAACTGGTTGGATCATCTTTATATGATGTATGGGATAAGCTGTGTTATATGATCGAAGAAAATTACGATATGGAACATCTGCAAAATAAAGGTGGAAAGGCATGGACTTATGAGTATAAATATCGTCGAGGTGGAAAAACGCTTTGTGCATTGTATGCCAAAGAAAACTGTATTGGATTTATGATTATCTTTGGAAAAGACGAAAGAGCCAAATTTGAAGCAGCACGTAATGATTATTCTCAACAGGTTCAGAAAATCTATGATGAAGCCAAAACCTATCGAGATGGTAAATGGATTATGTTTGAACCAACTGATACATCAATGTTCCAGGATTTTATGAAATTACTTGGCATTAAAAGAAGACCAAATAAAAAGCAATAATTATATTGTACGGACTTATATAAAATATGAAATGATCGATATTTTTTAAACAGTCTCATTGCATTGTCAAGATAAGCTGGTTATCCTTAAAGTAGGAGGTGGCGAAAATGGCTAATGAAAATAAAAAGGATTTTAATGCTATGCTGCATGATAATAAAGATATGCCAAAATTTCAGATTATTACAGATCAGAAAAGCATTGAAAAATATGGCGGAAGTAAAATGTACTTTGCTCCACCTGTTGACTATGATAACGTAATGAAAAAAATCCCGTATGGTAAAGTGATTACTGTTGGAAAAATACGAGAATACTTTGCAAAATTGAATGGTGCAGATTTTACAGAACCAATTACAGCAGGAATTTTTGTTTCTATTGCAGCGTGGGCAAGTTATCAACGATTGCAAGATGAAACACCTTATTGGAGAACATTGAAAGCAAACGGAGAACTTAATGCTAAATATCCAAATGGTATCGAAGCACAGAAAGAAAAGTTGGAAGCAGAAGGACATACCATTATTCAAAAAGGACGTAAAAACATACGTTATTATGTAAAGGATTATGAAAAATATCTTTTTGATCTGTGGGTGTAAACCTGACTACAATTTCATATTTTTCTACATCAAGTAGTTATTCCTTGAGTGATTCACTGCTTTTTCCATAATCAAATACAAGATTGGAGTCATTGATTGAAAGATATTAGATATCTACACTAGGGACTTCGTTGAATAGCTCAATTATGATTGATATAATTTGAATATAAAATTTGTTAAAGGAGAATGAAAAAATGAAATTAAAAAATCCTATGCTGGTTGTAACTGATATAGATAAGTCTGTTGAATTTTATAAAAAGGTGTTTGGGCTTCATGTCATTATGGATTTTGGTGCTAATAAGACTTTAACGGGTGGATTGGCTTTACAGACACTTGAAACATACAGTGAATTTATAGGAACAGACGACATTTCTTTTGGCGGAAATAATTTTGAAATTTACTTTGAAGAAGATCATTTCGATAAATTTACCGATAAACTAAAAGAATTTGAAATTGACTATGTTCATCCTGTTATTGAACATTCATGGGGACAGCGAGTAGTACGTTTCTATGATCCAGATAAGCATATAATTGAAGTGGGAGAAAATCTGAAAGTGGTTTGCAAGCGTTTCTTGGATGGTGGAATGAAACCAGAACAAGTTGCAGAGCGAATGAATGTCCCAATGAAATTTGTAAATGCCTGTATGCGATAATCTATGATAAAAAATCAATTTGCTGCAGGTTGAAAGATACTTACAAACAGCTATTGTTTGGGAATAATCATTGAGTGACTTTTCCTGTCAAAATTTCAAAAAAACGGAAAAGGGAGGAGGATACATATCTATGAAAAAAATGATTGCATATTGTGGACTGGATTGTGATAAATGTGACGCATATCTTGCAACAATTAACAACGATCAAGCTTTGCGTGAGAAAACAGCAAAACTTTGGGCACAATTAAATAATGCTCCAATTCTGCCTGAACATATTAACTGTGAGGGTTGTCGTATGGATGGAGCGAAAACATTATTCTGTGATAGTTTGTGTGCTATTCGTCAATGCGCGTTGCAAAAAGGTGTTACTATCTGTGGGGACTGTTTGGAATTTGATAACTGTTCTACTGTAGGTGTAATTCTGGAAAACAATCCATCAGCCTTGAATAATTTAAAACGATGAATAAAGTCATAAATTGATTTTTTAACAAGAAAGAAAATGTAAAATGGACGAATTAACTTCTATTATGAAAAAATCTGTTGTTTCAGGATAGAACTTCATGGCTGATCCAACGCAACAATATCTGGATGAAAATGATGATAGAAAGAGTTTAATAGCAACGATTCAACAGGTAAATAAGGAATGCGGAAGTTGTGGCTGTGAATGAGATTCTTTGTATAAAAGAGCACTGGAACTGCTTTAAAACAGAGCGATTAATAATATTAAACAATGTCAATTGTTTTAGGATTTCCTTAGTGTTTTTGATTAACATATTTTTAAAATGATGAATGCCTGGAGATATTTAAAAAATGTCTTGAAAAACATTTTAATTGCTTTTACCATATTTTTATCAAGCTTGATGATTATGAAATAATGGAGGTCATAACTTGATTATTGAACAATTTAAAGATATTCAAATTGCCTATATCCGTAGGACTGGTCAATATGGTGAAGGTAATAAAAAGCTTATGGAGGAATTCAAGAATTATTTAAAAATTCATGATTTATTTACAGAAAATACAACAATATTAGCAATAGCTTTAGATGATCCATCAACGACACCAGAAAATCAACAAAGATATGATATTGGGATCATGATGACAGATCAGCAAAAGCATCATGATTTACCTGTTCGTGGTATTGACGATGGAGCGTATGCGGTATTTGAGATCGAACATACGCCAGACGCTATTTTAGATTTCTGGAAGAATATTGAAAGGTTGACTTCACAATTAGCGGTAGATTTCACAAAACCAATCATTGAACGATATTCGTCTTCTAAAATACTAATGCATTTATGTGAATTTTGCATTCCATTAAAATAGATAAGAACAGAATGTTACTTGTATATTTATCACGGGTATTATTTTAAAATAATGATATTGTTTTAGTGATGAAAAAAAATTAAAATTCTCTATGACTTTCACTTTATTTTTGTTTTGTTTTTCTATTGATCATGTGATTTAGGGAAGAGTTTTATAAAAAGGAGTTTCATAAAATGAAAGAGAATCGATATTTAAATGATTTTTATAGTCACTATGACGAAGAGGAACGTCTTGCATCAAAACATGGGATGGTAGAATTTCTGACAACAATGCGCTATATAGAAAAATATATAAAACAGGACGATAAAATACTTGAAATTGGTGCTGGGACAGGAAGATATTCGCATGCCTTGGCAAAGCAAGGATATTGTGTGGATGCAGTTGAACTGGTAGAACACAATATTGATGTTTTCAAACAGAATACATCTGCAGGTGAAAAAATTACCATCGTGCAGGGAAATGCATTGGATCTGTCTGATTTTCCAGATAACCATTATGATATAACGCTGCTTTTAGGACCGCTTTATCATCTTTACTGTAAGGAAGATAAACAGCAGGCCATTCGCGAAGCTCTTCGTGTAACCAAACCAAAAGGCATTGTTTTTGTTGCTTATGTGATTTCAGATGGATGTTTAATAGATGAAGGTTTTCATCGAAAGAATTTGAGTGTATCGGATTATATAAAGGATGGTTTACTCGATTCTTGTACGTTTGCTGCCAGATCTCAGCCTAAAGACCTGTTCGAACTGGTAAGAAAAGAAGATGTTGATGAACTGATGTCTTCATTTATGGTAACAAGACTTCATTATGTGGCAACAGATGGCTGTTCATTGCTTATTCGAGAAGCTATTGATGATATGGATGATGATGATTTTCAACTGTATCTGCAGTATCATTTTGCAACCTGTGAGCGTGAAGACATGTTAGGATTTTCAAGTCATGCTGTTGATATTTTTCAAAAAAATGAATAAATTTAAAATATTTAAAAGTTGAATATCATAAAAGAGAAGAACATGCATCTTCTATGTGTTAGAATATAAATGAAAATTAATTCATAGAATATTTATATGAGGAATAAATAATGAAAAAAGCTGGTTATGTCATTTTTATATGTGTTTTTTTGTGTCTGTTGTGTGCTTGCAGTCAAAAGACATTTAATGGCAACAGTACAGGTAATGATCATCAGTTCATTATGGAATATACTGTTTTGAATACTTCTGATCATAGAAATCTGGTGTTACAGTCCGGAGATGTCATTGACGCAAAAATAGTGAGTCAATCAGGAAGTGTGGACATTGAAGTGCAAAATAGTGAAGGTGAATCTATTTATAAAGAAGCAGATGTACCGACATCTGATTTTGAAATTAAGATATCGCAAGATGATACTTATCGATTTACAGTGACAGGACATAAGGCAAAAGGTAGTGTAAGTTTCATAAAAAAATGACAGAAATGATTGAAAGGCGATCAATATAAATGATCGCTTTTATTATTGAACTGTTATATGAAAATATATTTAACGATTTAATCATTAAATAGTAATATAAATGTTGCTAATGATAAAACTGATAATTTAATAATGTATATATTATTTACGAATATCATAAATAATATATACATAATAATTATTAAATGTATAATTATTTTATTAGAAAATAGCAATATTTAATCAACATTAAATTAATTGATTGTAAGGAGATGATTATTTTGAATATAAAAAGTCAAGCAATAAAAAATCTTGTTGAAGCAATGAATGACGATGAACTAATTATTTTTGTAGGAGCAGGAGTTTCAGCAAATTCAGGATTACCGAGTTGGTCAAAATTGATAAAGGAATTAAAAAAAGAACTATCTTTAGAAGATGATGTAAATGATTATTTAAAGATAGCACAGATTTATTATAATAAATGGGGTAGACAAAAATACATTCAAAAGATAAATAGTATTTTCTACAATTTTTCTGATGCTGTTCCAAATACTATACATAGAGAAATTTTAAAAATTCAACCAGCACATATAATAACTACTAATTATGATAATTTATTGGAAGATATATTGTACAAGTCTGTAAGAACATATGATGTCGTTAAAAAAAATGAAGATATACCATATATCAAATCAAAACATTACTTGATAAAAATGCATGGTGATCTGCAAGAGCAGAATATTGTTTTGAAAGAAGATGATTATTCTGATTACAATGAAAATTATTACATGATTGCAACATTAATTAAAGCTTTGATTATGAATCATACATTATTATTTATTGGTTATTCATTAAATGATTCAACTTTCAATTCTATTTTCAGGATTATACAAAATTTTTATGGAGAAAACGCAAAAAAATCTTATTTTTATGATGCTAATATTCAATCTGAAGAGATTGTTGACTATTATAGAAAAAAAGGAATCCACGTTATCTCTGAGGAAAATAAAAACGGAAAAATTGAAACAAATGAATTAGGTGAGTATACTACTAAGTTTTTAAGGTTAATCGCTGATAGAAAAGATAATATTGTAAAAAATGGAAATGATATTTATCACAATCTCTCTTTTTTGAAAAAAATGAAATTCGTTGAAGCTGAAGATATTGTTATTTATTCGGGGTTATTAGGAAAAATTTTTAAAATATTTCCTGATGAAATATCTGATAATTTTCAAAAAAGCAATATAATTAAAATAACTGAAGATGATAAAAAATTAATCGATTTTTTGAAACATAAAACATTAATAAATAATTTTTTGAAATTTAAAATTGATTCTATCAATAATATTTCTTCAAATCAGGTTCAGAAAGAAGCTTTTAGCTTGTATGAACAAAAAAAATATGAAATGGCAAGTGATAAATTTCGAGATTTGGCTAATAAATGCTATGAAAGAAAAGATTATTTTAATTTTTTACTTGCAAAATTTAATTATAATAATATAAAAAATATATCATATCCTGGAGATGATACTGATAAAAACGATCAAAATTTAACGGATTTTGATTTGCTTGATAATAATGAAATAATAGATAAAATAATAAACAATGGTAACAGAAATGAAAAAAGAATCGCATTATATTTTAGAGATATTGTTTTTAGTTATAAATTTCTATACAGAAAATTAGAAACAATTGATCGTTTATATGATGAATTGAAAAAAGAACATTATAACTTTTTACAAGGAGGCAGTTCAGTTAATAACAATTTATTAAAATTAAAATTAGAGATAAGGTCGCTGAAACAATATGTTGAAGCTAACTGCATATGTGTGTCTCATATCTCAATTTATAAGGAAATAATGAATAGATATTTTGAATGTCTGTTATTAGCGCATGATAACTCATATTATCCAAAAACTAGAATATATGGTATGGAATATACATCATCTATTGAGAAACAAATTAATCTAGAGGATATTCAAATCATAATTGATCATGTTGATATTAAATTGGTTCGTGCTAATATGAATAATTCTTCATTTAATAAAATAAAAATTACAGATGAGGATTATGATAAAATTGTAGATCTAATTCTTAATAACGCCAAAGAAAATGATTTTCTTTGTCATAAATATATACGCTTTTTGACAATTGTAAAAGTTGATAATGTAAATTCACTTTTGCGCCTTTTGGAAAATATAGATATTACTCATAATGATATAAATGACTACAATAGTCTAATAATAGAATTGATTTTGAATATTCAAACAGCAAATGACGATATAAAAAATAAAGTATTAAATATCATAGTAAATAATATTTCACGTGTTTTAAACAATAATAATTTAATTAATAAATATGCTAGAGTATTTCCTTTATATGAACAATTACTAAAGAAAATTGATATTAACGAAACTATAAAATTTGAAATACTTGAACGAACTTTAATTGTAATTAACAATTCTAAAAATGGTTTAGAAGAAATAGAAATATATAAAGTATTCATAACATCATTTTATGATTATTTTGATGACAAAGACAAAAGATTGATAAAAACTATTTTAAAGAAATATGAAAATAGATTCTATAAAGATAGACAAGGAGATAGAGAATTTATTTATGCAATGATTCAAAAAAAAATATATAGATTTAATAAAGTCAAAGATTTAATTTTTGAAGAATTGATAAATATAATAAATGATAGAAAAAGAAATGGACATTTAATTGATTCTAGAGAACAAGCAGCAATAAATTTGTTCAATTTATATATATGTGGATATTTTAAAATAGAGAAAATTCAAAAATCAAACGTTGATTTAAGTGATTTGAAAGGAAAAATTCCTGAACTTGATTGGATGTGGTTTAATAAAAAAGATGAAGAAACTATTTCAAGATTATTGAAGCATAGAAAATTTGAGAATGCCAAAAAAATCTTTTGCAAAACTAAAATGGAAGAAAAGATGTTTGATAATTGGTTAATAAAGAAATACGAAATGAATAAAGTTTGGAGTTAGTAAAGAAAAAACAAAATATTTTGAATAACAATAACAAAAAAGTTGAAATGAGATAAAATACTTATCATTAGTAGCAATGATTAAGAAAAATAATAAAAAAACTATCTGTAGAAAAAGTTATTCATTTTATTAATTTGACGTATGATATTTGTGATGAAAATTGTCTTTTGATATTTGATAAAATTGCACAAAATATCTTTAGATCATTATGATAAAAATCAACTAGAAGAATGGATATTTCAATAGAGAATAGTGACATTTCTTTATAATTAAGCTTACTCATTTTCTTGTCTGAAATCAGAGTGCTCTACGAAATTAAGGAAAATCTATGTAATAAATTGAAAATAAAACGTTATTTTAGAGAAAAAACTGTAAATTATAAATAAAGACTTTTTTGAAAAATATAAAAAATATTATTATACGGTCAAATATAATACAAACGTTTCTTAAAATATAGGTAGAAATGAACTTTTACTTGAACAAATTTTTCATTAATAAAATTGAATGAAGTAAAAAAGATTTAATTTATTTTACATTGCTATAAGCATATGGTGAATAGATATAGCTGTCATGAGACAGCTATATCTTATGATAAAAAGATTTTAATAATGAGATACATTACTGGTATTTTCGTAATCTTTCAGCAATTGTGAGATTGTCATTTAATCTGTGATAAGATAATACAGGTGTAATCATACAGATGACAACGATGATCAGGAATGCCGTTATCATGGCCTGAATCGGAATTTGAAAAGGAACCAACATATAATTCATAGATTGAAAGCAAATATATGTTATCACTGTACCTGCTGACATGGTTATCAGTATTGAAAATCCAGCATATAACAGACCTTCTCTAAGTAGCAATTGTTTGATCTGGTGACTTGTCATTCCAAGACTCTCCATAATTGAAAAAGTCAGTTTGCGATTATATATTGCTCCAGAGATTGTATTGTTGTAGTTTAAGATACCGGTGAGTAAAAGCAGACATGATATCACTGTACCAATGATCATCATATCACCTTGTGATTGTTCAACTGTTTTCATATTTTCCAGGACTGATTCAGTATAAATATCTTGAAAATAAGGGCTTTCTTTAACAAGTGAAAGAATCTCATTTTCGGTTTTTTTATCATTTTTTTGCTGATAGTAAACAGCAATGTTAAGTGCATAAGGATTTGAACAGACTTTCTGTAAATATTTTTGGCTGACAATTAAAGTTGGACCAATATTTGTTCCGCTATAGTATGATTCATCAAAAATACCGCTAACAGATAACAGGTGCTGTTCATTTTGATAATAAAATGATATTTTTTGTTGTCTATATTTCTTTAATATTTCTGGATCATTACAACTGATTAGACACGTTTTGCCATCAAGAAAATTTTCTTTGTTAACAGGTGATGAAAGAAACTGATTTAAATAATCAAATTCTTTTTCGTCTATACCTTTTAACATGCCATAATATTTTTCTGGATTGCTTTGATAATCACTGATGACATCTTCGCGAGAAAGATATGGTGTTTTGTCAATATATTTTTCAATCCATGTTGACGAAAAACTGTTAACAGTGTAGGGAAAGACAATAGGAATACCATAGACAACATGAAATTCACTGATGCCAGTATTATCTTTCAGCATTGAAATCATATTAGTTTCCAGGGCTGGCTTGAGCGAGTTTATATCTTCAGTTGTTTGTGTATGATTTTTTATGATCAAATCAGCATTAGCATAATTTGGCAAAACGGTTCTTTGTCCCTGGGTAGTAATAATTGTTGTTAAACAATAGAAAACAGACAGGCTTGTTGATAATGAAAGCAAAACTATCAATGTTTTTTTCTTGTCTTTCATTAACTGTGCCAGTGCCATACGCCAGAAATAGAATTTCTTTGTTGTTTTGTACTTTTTTTCTTTTGGCAGCTGTATGTGATATTTGACAGCTTCGACAGGACTTACATGAACAGCAATCTTCAACGGTTTACGGATTCCCAATATGACTGCTGTTCCTGTTATTATCATACATAAAACAATAATCAAGGGCTGAAAATCAATATTTTGATTTTTGTTGGCAATTCCTAAAACTGATAACAGATATGGAAGTATTTTTAAACAGGTTAAATATGCCAGAATAATACCAGTTGCTGTTGCTGATGCCGTTATAAAAAGCATTTGTTTAGCAATAAAGGAAACGAGCTGTTTTTTTGTCATTCCCAGTGACTGCAGTAAACCATAGTAGCGTATCTTACCAAGTACTGATAGATAAAGAATATTATAAATCAGTAAATATGCACTAAGACAGATGATCAAAGCTAATCCACAAATTCCTGCCAGTAATTTTAAAGAATTTTCAATGTAACTGGTTTGTTGAAAAACCTGTCTTGATGACAGTTTCAAACTTTTCTTGATAGAATTGACTGTTGATGGAAAAACATAGTTCTGCTTAAGTTTGATGCAAAGAATACCATCATTTTCTAACGAATAACCTGTTTCATCATAAAATGCTTTTGATACAAAACAGACACTGTCATGGCCATAGCCTTCCCAAATGCCACTGATTGTTAGAGTTTCTTCATGAACTCCAGTGTTATTAACAAAGGTAATCGTTAAATGATCGCCAATATTAAGCTTCTCGTTGCCAAATGCTTTAAGAATATCTTTTGTTACCATCAGTTCGTTTTTCTTTTTGGGGTAGTATCCATTTAATTCTGTTCTTGCTGGTGCCATCTGCTGATTCCAGAATACTTCATCGCACCACAATAGACCAACATCAACACTTGCATCAAATTGAGTTGCACTGATATATCCTGCATAAGATTCAATACCTACACTTTCAATTTCTTTATTTTTCTGCAATGTTTTTAGCTGCTGAGGCGTAAAACCATTCATTGTTGTTATGTCATATTGAGCGCCATATAATCTTGTGTCCTGCATTCTTCTTGAATCAAGATAAGTTTTACCGGTTGTCAGGATACAGACAAGCATGAATGATGATAATGATATTGTAAAAAACATGATAACAAAACGTTTCATGTTGTTTGATATATTATTTCTTGCCAGTCTGTTGATGATTGCAGTATTATTATTTTTTAACATGCTGATCACTTCCTTGCTGTATTTTACCATCTTCAATTAAAATGATACGATCAGCCATTTGAGCAATATCGTTATCATGGGTAATGATAATAAGTGTCTGCTGATATTGTTTGCTTAAAACTTTCAGCAGTCCAATGACTTCATGACTGGTGACAGTATCGAGATTACCAGTTGGTTCATCAGCAAGAATAACTGCTGGTTTGGCTGCCAATGCTCTGATGATAGCAACACGCTGCTGCTCACCTCCTGAAAGCATAGAAGGGAGCATTTGCTGTTTAGCTGTTAGGTGCAGTTTGTCCAGTAAATGCTGAATATAGTCATGGTCAATATGAGTACCGTCCAATTCTAAAGGAAAGATGATATTATCATAAACATTTAAATCAGGAATTAAATTGTACTGCTGGAATACAAACCCAACTTTTCTCCGTCTGAAAAGAGCAAGCTGCTCATGATTCATTTTTTCTAAGGAAATCCCATCAACAATGACATGACCACTGTCGGGATGATCTAAACCGCCCAGGATATGAAGTAATGTACTTTTGCCACTGCCGGATTTTCCAATAATAGAAACGAATTCACGTTCATAAATTTTTAAGTCAATACCATCTAAGGCTTTTACTGTCTGATGACCGACATGATAATATTTTTTTAAATCATGAGTTTCTACAATGATTTTCTTCATTATTTGATTCCTCCTTATGGTTTTAGCATATCGTATAAAAATCACAAACTAATCACAAAAAGAAAAAATCACAAAATTGTGATTTTTAATGCTCATTGGGCAAATAGACAGTAAAATTACTGCCAAAACCAGGTTTGGATTTCAACTCAATATAACCATTTTGCAAAGTGATGATTTTACGGGCGAGATAAAGACCAATACCTATACCTTCATCGTTATGAATTTCCGGTTCACGATAGAATCGTACAAAAACTGAACCCTGTCTTTCTTGAGCTATCCCTTTTCCATTATCCTGAATACTGATCGCAGTAAAAAGAATTTGCTGACTGACAGTAATTTTAATCAAACCACCAGATTGTGTATATTTAACAGCATTATCTAAAATGTTGAATATGGCTTCAACAGTCCATTTTTTATCATGATTAACTACGGTTTTTTCGTCACATTCTACATGAATGGTTATCTTTTTCTTTTCGGCATGAACCATGATTTGACTTATGGCAGCAGCAAGTGTATCACTTATTAAAGTGAGGTGTTTCTGGATTTTGATGGAATCTGTTTCCAGTTGGGACATCATGGTCATACTTTGCATCAGAAAATTGAGTTTGTTTATCTGATTATTCATTTTAGGTAGATAATCATGAATACTGTCAAAATGATCGTTTGTTTCTATTGCTTCAAGATAATATTTGATATTTGTCATTGGCGTTTTTGTCTGATGTGATATATCGGATATCAGTTCTTCAATTCTGCTTCTTTCATGGACAAGTTCCATGTTTTTTTGTGTGTATAAAGAAGAAAGACGAAACAATTTTTCATTAATTTTTCCTAATAGATCATCTTTTTCAGGAACTGGTGGATCTAATGGAATGCCCTTAAGCATATTACTGATATTGTTTTCTAAACGAGAAGTATAATTGAAAATATCTTTTTTCAACATATAGTATTTGACGATGCTTGCAATGGCTATCAGTATCAATATTGAAAAAATGATCAAAATGATGATTTCCATAGATAGCCTAATCCGTATACATTGGATATGTATGAATGTTTATCATTTTCAATTTTCTTTCTTAATCTATTGATATTGACCGCCAATGTGTGTTTGTCGGTAATTTGAAGACCATTATCCCATAAAGAATCTAATAATATTGCATAAGTCAGAAGTTTTCCTTGATTGTCTACGAGTTTTTTTACTATGTGATATTCAGTAGGAGTGAGCAGATATTGCTTATTTTCTTTTTCAATTATACCAGTTTCAAAATTGATTTTTAAATAGCCATCATCATATATAGATTTTAATTGACTGTGTCTGGTTAAGATGACATTAATTTTTTTAAGTAAAATTTTCACGGAAAATGGTTTGGTAATATAGTCATCAGCACCTAGATCATAGCCATTTAAAATATCATCTTCCAGATTTCTGCCACTTACAAATATGACCGGAATCATATATTTTGATTTTAACCATGTACAAAACTGGAAACCATTTTCATCTGGTAAATTAATATCAAGAATGATCAGATTTGTTTTTTTCTTTTGCAATATATCTTTAGCTTTTGTACCTGTATGGCATGATATAACAGTGTAGTTTTGCTGAATCAATGCATCACTGATATTCTGATTGAGGGCTTTATCATCTTCTAAAACTAAAATAGTGCACATGTATGTTACCTCGTTTATTTTAAGATAACTTTATTATATCAAAAAAATAATTCAGATAACAAGAAATCAATATAAAGGCGATGATTAATAAAAAATACATCTAATGTAAACAATAAACCAGAACAGTTTTGTTATTGATTTCTAAAGCATAATAGAATAAAACGAAAGTTAACATAAGGATATACATATTTAAAAGCCTAGCAGTTTTATCGACATGTTTTAAATAAAACAGAATATATGGAGATATAAACTATACGTTGGGGAAGTTTAGTTTTTGTTCATGGTATTAATAAATAGTTTATTTTCTTATTGTAATTAGAGTTATTTTATAATGAATCTTTGAAGAAGAAACGAAAGCCAGTATATTTTAGTGGATGGTTTAAAAATGATAGGAGTTGTTATAAGTCTTGTAGGAGAACATAATGAATGATTGCTAAAATATAATATACAATTTTATGATATGAAAAGTAGGCAGTGCCATAATCAAAATGATATCAAAAATATGTTGAGTGAAAAAAGTGAGTATGAGATAATCTTCTTAATTAGATTGCTATATAGCTAACTACACGCTGAAATAAAAACTTTATTTTATCTATGAATTTTTAAGAAAAAGCAGTTAGAAAAGTTAAGAAAATAATTATCGAAAGGGGAGAGGAACAATTATGTTATTAAAAACAGAACGCTTAATTTTGCGTCACTGGAAAGAAAGTGATGCCAAAAGTTTATATGAATACGCTAAAGATCCTGAAGTAGGACCAATCGCAGGATGGCCAGCACATCAAAATATAATTGAAAGCTTAAATACGATAAAAAATGTATTTAACAAACCAGAATGTTTTGCTATCTGCTTAAAAGAAGATAATATTGCTATTGGTGCCATCGAACTTAAGTTAAAAGGATGTACTGATATGACGGAAAGAGAAGATGAATGTGAGCTGGGTTACTGGATAGGCAAGCCATTTTGGAATCATGGCTATATGAGTGAAGCAGTTCAAGAAATATTACGTCATGCATTCATTGATTTACATATGACAACAGTCTGGTGCGGTTATTATGATGGTAACAGCAAATCAGCTCATGTACAGGCAAAAGCTGGATTTATATATCATCATAGCTGTGATGAAGTACCGGTACCTTTAATGAATGAAGTGCGAATTGGTCACACTAATTTTTTGACTAGAGAAAGATGGTTAACATTAACAAATCATAAGAAAGATACGATATAATCATCAATTGTTTTGAAGAGATAAAGAGAATGATATGTATGGTTCAACATATATTCTCTTTTCTTTTGGTATGAAGACATAGCATAATATAATAAATAGAAGAATCAGCAAAAATAAAATTGAATGTAACTTAGTCATGATTAGAAAAAAATGTATTGAGTCAATTATTTATATTAACTTGATAGAAATATCAATATGACAGGAGTGATCATAATGAAAAAGAAAATAAGGATTTATATGCTGGTTTTTATCCTGATGATTCCAATATTATACTTTATAGCAAAGTATAATACGTGATTAACTATTATTAATCAAGTCTTTTTTGAATAAAAATTTTTGTTTGTTTTAAATACAATTCTTTGACACGACAAAAAGAGGTTTTTCAACCTCAAAAAAATTTTTTCAGAAATGTATATGATGATAGTTGGTCTATCTTAACAAACTCGCATTAAAATCCACATCATTTTTTTCTAGATAAAAAATGATTCTTATGAGTTTTCGTGCAACATGACT
>JACJKV010000011.1 GCA_016901755.1 Thomasclavelia spiroformis
TTTGCTATAAAATATGAAAAATGACGTAACTTTTGATTTTTAAACATGAATGACCTCATTATCAAATAACATAAAAAATAAGATGGAAGTTTAAAAATCGAGTTTAAATTAAAAAAATAGACTAGCAATTATATGATATATATGTTATTATACTTAAGAAAGTTTAATGATGCGGAGGTGTAATCATGAGAGAAAATATCATTTTAAAATGTACAGAATGTGGAGAAGAAAACTATATTAACACTAAAAATAAAAGAAATCATCCAAATAGAATGGAAGTCAATAAATATTGTCCAAGATGTAACAAAAAAACTGTACACAAAGAAAAAAAATAAGCCTGTGCTTATTTTTTATTTTATATAGAAATATGAAAAAATCTTTTACAGTAACAAAACTGTCATTAGGTCAGATGGCCGCTAATTGTTATATTATTGAAAACGGGCAACATAGTATCGTGATCGATCCAGGTGCTGAAGGACAGAAAATCATTGACTATCTGCAAAGCAAACAGTTAATGGTGAATGCAGTTTTATTGACACATGGTCATTTTGATCATATTGGAGCAATCGAATTATTAAATCAGGAATATCATTGTCCAATATATATTCATGAAGCGGATCATGATATGATTTATAATGATCAGCTTAATCTTTCAGCTTACTATCAGCCTTTAATGATTCAAAGTGATGTTCAGCAGGTTAAGGATCACTTGAAAATTGGCGATTTCAACATTACATTTATGAATTTACCCGGTCATACCAAAGGCTCATGTTTTATTGTTTTTGATGATTATGACATGGTCTTTTCTGGTGATGTTTTGTTTAAAAATTCTATTGGTCGCTATGACTTCCCTACTTCTTCCGTTGAAGATACAAAAAGTACATTGAAAAAAATATACCAGATGAATATTGATTATCATATTTATCCTGGTCATGGTGAGGATACAACATTATATACAGAAAAATGTTATAATCCGTTTTTTAAAGCATAAAAAAAGAACTTGTAATAAAGTTCTTTTTTTATGCTCTTCCCTGATATTTACCATCTTGAGTATTTACCATTACAACTTCACCTTCACTGATAAATAATGGTACTTTGATCTGGTAACCAGTTTCTAAAACAGCATTCTTTGTTGCACCAGTTGCTGTATCTCCTTTGACAGCTGGTTCAGTTTCAGTAATTGTTAATGCAACGTTGATAGGAAGTGCTACACCTAAAACTTCTCCTTCATGGCTTGTTACTTCAACTTCATCTGAAGGTTTTAAGAAATTTAATTCCCATTTTAAACGGTCACTAGGAATTTCTAACTGATCATAAGTTTCATTATCCATGAAAACAAGCATATCACCAGCATCATAAAGATATTGCATTTTTCTTTTTTCGATCATTGCTAATTCAACTTTACCAGTTGGATTATAAGAAATTTCTGTGATAGAACCAGTTCTCATGTTTTTTCTTTTAACCATATATTTTCCTGATAATCTACCCTGTTTATTCTGTTCATTAGAAACACATAAATATAATTCATTATTTTCAGTATAAGCATTACCAGGTTTTAATTCTTTAATGTTAATTGCCATAAATTGTCATCTCCTTTATTTTCCTATAGAATTATAACAAATTTTTATTATCTTGTAAAATAAAAATATATACATTCTATCGGTCATAATCTATTTTCATTCGCTAAATTCAAACCTGGTAAGGAAATTTTTTTCTCTGTTCAAATCAAAATTAAATCGCAGTTCATATGTATTACCAGAGATGACAGCATTTATAAAGTAGTAGTCGCCCATATCATCAACAGTATAATCTACAACTATATCGTCCGTTGTGACATAATCACTAAGCAGTATATCGTTAGCATTGGTATATTTTATATAAGCCAAAAAACCATTAAGCATTAATCTTTGTTCGTTGACCATTTGTAATGACTGATAGTTTCTGGCGTGACTGATCACAACTTGCATATATGCTGAAATACCTGAAGTCATGATCAGAAAAATAACCAGGGTAATAATTAAGACATTACCTTTATGATGAAATTTCATATTCACTGGCTATGAGATAAGTTCGTTTTTGTTCTCCAAATTGACAAGTCAAGTAAATCAGACCATTTTCTTGAGAGAATTCAATACTATCAATATCATGACAAATGATATTCTGTCCCGGAGACATGATGAGACGCCCGTTTTCTAAATAAACCTGACAAGCTTCATCTTGACTATTATAAAAATTTAATGTATCGCCACAGCTGAACTGATGAGCAGTATATAATTCATAAGATAGCGTTGCCATACCATTTTCAATAGAACTATTAAACTGGTCTGGCAAATTTGTATTTCTAACAGCCTTGATCAGCAAGGAAAAATTTAACGTAATAATGAGTGTCAGGCTTAAGGCTAACAGTACCTCGATTAGTGTAAATCCTGGAGCAGATTGTTGAGATCGCTGATACATATGTTTTTTTCTCGCTTTTCCAGTTGTACGATATATGCTCTATGGTTTTGATTAATGTTGACAATCTGACTGTTAGCAAGGGTATACATTGATAGAAAAATAATCAGACATGTAATATAAATACTGAATGAAAATAATGCGGTTATTAATGTTGTGCCTTTATTTTTTAAAATAATAATCACCACTTCCTAAATGAAATATAAGCTGATACTTTGAATTCTGATAATTGAGCAAGATATGATTTGCCTGATTGATATTTCCATTTTCGTTAAATGAAACGGGAATAATATGTGAAAAACTGGCACCATCTGGTAAGTTATAACGAACGTCTTTATCACCTTTTTTGTATGCGATATACGTTTCACCTATTTCGAGTTCTACTTTCTGATGCAATGTCAAAGCATAAGCCTTGGCTCCATCGATAATGGCTGAAATATGAAACTGAATGTTTTCTGGTCTTTGTACAGTTTGATGATGAAAAAGCGGTAATGTCAGCAATGTCATGGCTATAATCACCGATAAAACAAAAATTTCTTCGATGAGGGTAAAACCGTTATTTTGAGACATATGCTTCCCCATCGGAAATAGAAATGGCTAAACCAGAAGGACAAACTGCCTGTTTTTCTTTAAGATACGGATGGTCTCCAGCAGTCAGCTGAGAAATGCTCGTTGGCAGTTCTCCATGTTCTATTTCATATAAAATGATTTGCGAATTAACTACTTCCAGTTGTGCATCACAGCTTTTTTCGCGTATGACTTTATTTTTACTGGTTACTTCAGGTATGACCAGTAACAGAATGACTAAAATAATTGAAAGACAGAATATCATTTCAACGAGTGTAAAACCTGGCTTATCATATTTTTTCATAATCAAATTCCCCCTTTCCTTTTGTTTTTTTAAAATATATTTCTGGTTTGAATGTAAAACAGGTGTCATTTACTAAAATGTTACCTGCTTTTTATCATTCATTTTCTGGTACAGCTATTTGCTATAAATTGGAAACACTGTTCATCATAGGTATAATAATTGATAAATAAACACTTACCACAAAAATCGCAACAAATCCATAAATAAAAGGAACTGCAATTCTGATAATCGTTGCTATAACATGATCTATTTGCATATAAACGATATGAATATAATCCTGCAAGGACTTTTCTTCATGACTTTCATTCATCATAAGATAAAAGGTTTTGAAATCTGCTTCAAAATAGGAAAACTGTTCAATTGCTTTTTCAAGAGACTTTCCTTCAATAATATAGTGATGAAGTTCATAAATGATCATTTTGATATCACTGTCATGAATATGTTCATATAGGATTTCTATGATCGTTGTTGCATCATAGTTATTTTTCAGTAATTCATCATAGTAGATGGCAAATTTTAAAGAATAATATTTTTGAATCAGTTTACCAAGAAAAGGAATTCTTTCTATAAGCATATCAATAGCTTTAAAGTTTATTTTTTTTATACATAAATATACATAAACTAATGTAAAAGCTACAATGAAAAAAGATAGAAAGATCAGTATTGGGATCAGATGTAACATAATAAATATGCCTGTAATCAACCATGATTTTTCAATTTGAAAATCAGCGAATAATATTTCGACCTGTGGTAAAAGAAAAGTAATGATAAAAATTGAAAAAAGAAATAGAAAAACAAGTAAACAGAGAGGATAAGTAAGTTTTTGTGCAAGTTTTTTTTTGATACTGTTTTTCTTTTCACAGATCTGTATTGTTTTGGTAAGAGCTTCACTGACAGAAAAAGAATTTTTAAAAAAGTAAAAGTATTCTTTAAATGTTGCTGAAAAATCATATTGTAATAAAGCCTGAGCCAGATCATCTCCATTTTTTAAACTGTTAGACAAAGATTGACATTCTTTTGTATAGTGTAGACTGGAACATAGCTCTAGAATATGATAAATATCATAATTCTGTTCCAGTAAAGAAACAAATATTTTCATAAATGCTATTTCTCTGTTATTCATAACTGATTCCTTCTTCAATGAGTCTTTTTCTGGCTTGAGCAAAATCAAAATAGCTGATCAAACTGGAATTGAAATAATGATGAATCTCCTGTTCCGTCATATATTCACTGACAACAATTAAATCATTTTTGTCGCTATAGTGTATCTGTTGGGTCATTACTCCTATTAAAACATCAGCCAGATCCAGTCTGGTCAGACCAAGATTGATCATTCTTTTGATCGTATTGATGCAATGACTGGCATGAAGGGTCGTCAATACTAAATGTCCAGTTAGGGAACAGGTGATCGCTAATGCTGCAGTAGCGGAATCTCTGATTTCGCCAATCATGATTATATCCGGATCATGACGCAGGATCTGTTTCAGAGATTTTTCATAATTGATGCCCTGCTTTTCATTAATTTCTATCTGTAAACAATAATCTTTATCAATTTCAATAGGATCTTCAATCGTGATGATGTTTTTGTGATATCTTTTGTTGATTTCATCAAGCAATGCATAGAGTGTTGTTGATTTTCCTGATCCGGTAGCACCAGAAATGATAAATAACCCATGTTCATGACTTACTATCTGTCTTAGAAATCGTTCAACCTCTGGTAGATAAGAGATTTTATCTAAAGAAATATAGGGGTGATTATTAAGAATACGAATAACCAATGTCTGATTGTCTTTACCAGAAAGATTTGAAATTCTCAAGTGATAATAACGCTGATCATAATAATAGCGATAATGTCCTGTTTGAGGTTTTAAATGATAGTTCAGGTCAATTTTTGAAATATACCGAATAAAGTTGATCAATCTGATCATTTCATCTTTATCGAAATTTTCAAACAGCTGGATCTTACCATAAATTCTAAAAGAAACAGTTCCTTTATTTTTTGATTGTAAGTGAATGTCGGTAGCCCCAAGCTTGAGGGCGTTATAGATGATTCTGTCAAATAGTTCCTGCATAACAGTTCCTCCTGTTTATATATAAGAAAAATTTACTGTTTTTACTTGAAAAAAAATGAACATTGCAAAGTGCAATGTTCATTAAAAACTCTATTAATTCAGACCATATTTTTCAACATATTTGTCAACGACCTGATTAGCTATCAAAGGAGCAGATGATTCTCCACCAGTTGAACTCACGGTCTGACGGTACGTAATTGAAACAAAGGCTACGATTGGTTCGCTGTTTTCTGTTGCAGAAATATATCCAATCTGCAAGTGGTTTGGATAGTCAGTTTTCTCATTACCAATACCAGTGTAATCTTCTGCAGTACCGGTTTTACAATATGCAGCATATGGCTTTTCAGACCAGTAAGTATGTGAAGTTCCATCTGTTCTTGTCACGCAGGCCCTCATTCCCAGTTTGATTCTTTCAAAAGCGGTTGCCTGATCAGAAACATCATCCTGTATATTTGTTTTAAAGCTTGATGTTGTAACATGATTGCCTTCACTGTCATTTTTAAATGATTCTATCAGTAAATGGGGCTGTACTTTAATACCATTATTGGCTAAAGTGGCTGTATACTGCAGCAATTGAATAGGTGTGTATGTATCATACTGACCAATGCAGGCATCTAGTAATAAACCGGCTTCAGTTCTATTTCCTTTATAGCCATCGCCTTCATTAGGAAGATCGATACCAGTTTTCGTTCCAAGTCCTAATTCACCAAAATCGCGGCGAATAGTCGATATAGTTTTAACAAATGCTTCAAAATCAACGTTTAAAGATTCATTGTAACGATATTCTGCCCCAGCCATTTTCATTGCGATTCTAAACATATAAACGTTCGAAGAAAGTGCCATAGCATCTACTTCGTTAATATTCCCCATGTTTTTGTAAGATTTTTTTTCTGGAGTACCAGCGATTTTGATAGGTTCATCCATCATATAAGTATTTGGGACAATGATATTTTCTTTAAATGCAGTATATAGTGTTCCAGCTTTGGATGTTGATCCGATTTTTACGGCATCCATATAGACTCCCTGAGCAGCGTCATATACTTCGCCAGTACTTTTATTAATTCCTTTGCAGGACATGACAAGGACTTGACCATTGCTGGGATCAATCATAGCAAAATACATTTTATCAAAGATAGCATTCGAGCTGTTGCAGGCTTTTAACTCATTTTCAATTAGACTGTCAGCAAACTGCTGTAGTTCCCAGTCAATGGAAATACGAATATTATCGCCTTTAGTTCCATTTTCGCTTTTTAAAATCTGAGGGATACCGTCACTGTCATATTTAATTGAATATGCGGTATCATAACCTCTTAGAATCGATTCATATTGCTGTTCAAGGCCAGTAGTTCCCACTCTAGAATCATTCGAATACCCTTTAGCTAATAATTCAGCTTTGCTTTCACTAGGTAAACCCTGTTTTTTTGTTGTCAGTTTACCTAAAACAGTTGTCATATTTCCGTTGGTAAGAGAGTTTCTTGACCAGCCTGTACTGATTTCAATACCTTTTAATATATTAGTATTTTCACCAATGATACTTGCTTCTTCCACTGAGATACCTTCTACCAGTGTAGTCATACCACTTTTACAGTTTTGAATCAGATATTCAAATCTTGTCTGTTCGATTTCATCTTGAGTCATATATTGATATACAAGCGATAAATCATCCGGTATTTTCTCTAACTGTAAATTTAATTTAGCTTTTTCATAACTAGATGAATCAGTGTATTCCTCTTTAAGCTCTTTATCTTCTTCGTCTGATATCAGACTATCGGCAATATCTTCATTAGCCATGATAAAAAATTCTTTGATATTTCTGGTTGTAATATTATTGATATTGTTTTTAGAAAAATCTATTGTGATATTCTGACTTAAAAATTTGGCAATGCGTGTAATTTCGTTTTCGGAGATAGATTGTGGAGCAAAGTAATTAACACAGATTACATTTTGATTTTCAACGAGTTTTGTATAATTGCGGTCATATATTTCACCACGAGGTGCATCTGTATAATAGGTTTTGCTGCCATAAGTATCTAACTTGACTGCCAGTTTTTCGGATTGTGTCATTTGGATATAGCCCAAACGAAAAATCAGGATCAAAACCAGAATAGCTGTCAATCCAATGAGTTCCATTAGTCTTTTGGTAACGATATATTCACTTTTATTATTAAGTTCTTTACGGTGTTCAATAAATCCATAGAATTTTACTTTGTTTCCTTTTTTATTAAAAAAAGCCATCGTGATCATATACCTCCATTTACGAACCAATTATATAATATTCATTCTCACAAGTAAACTTAAAACAAAATTTTACATATTATAAAAAGAATAACGAAAAATCGTTATTCTTCATCAACTGATAAAATAGCCATAAAAGCTTCTTGTGGTATTTCTACACTACCCACCGCTTTCATACGTTTTTTTCCTTCTTTTTGTTTTTCTAACAGTTTTTTCTTTCTGGTAATGTCACCACCATAACATTTAGCAAGTACATTTTTTCTTAGTGCCTTGATAGTTGTTCTAGCAATGATTTTTCCCTGTAATGAAGCCTGGACTGGAACCTCAAACATTTGTTTTGGAATAATTTCTTTTAATTTTTCACAGATTACCTTACCACGGCTATAGGCAAAATCACGATGCACGATTGAAGATAAAGCATCGACAACTTCACCGTTTAGCAGGATATCCATTTTTTGAAGTTTATTGGCACGATAGCCAATCAGTTCATAGTCAAACGAGGCGTATCCTTTCGTACTTGATTTAAGTTTATCAAAGAAGTCATAAACTATTTCAGATAAAGGGATATTGTAAACAATACTTTGTCTTGTATCATCGATATACTGAATATCTACATACTCTCCACGCTTTGCCTGACATAATTCCATAATGGTTCCAATATATTCACCAGGTGTCATGATAGAGGCTTTAACAAAAGGTTCTTCAACTCTTTCAATAACTTGAGGAGAAGGCATATTAGCAGGATTATCGACTTCAACCATAGTTTTATCAGTTAAATATACATGGTAAATAACTGATGGAGCTGTGGCAATCAGATCAAGATCAAATTCACGTTCCAGACGTTCCTGAATGACATCCATATGCAAAAGACCTAAAAATCCACAACGGAATCCAAAACCTAAAGCCTGAGAAGTTTCGGGTTCAAATACCAGTGAAGAATCACTTAACTGAATTTTATCAAGAGCTTCTCTTAAATTTTTATATTTAGCATTATCAACGGGATATAGACCACAGTAAACCATTGGATTAAGCTTGCGATATCCAGGAAGCTGTACATCTGTTGGATTTTCCAGAGTTGTAATGGTATCACCTACATGGACGTCTTTAATAGATTTTATAGCAGCTGAAATCCATCCAACTTCACCGCAAACCAGTTCATCTTTCTTTACTTCATTAGGGGTTTTAACTCCTACTTCAGTGACTTCATAAGTTGCATTTGTAGCCAAAAATTTGATTGTATCACCGACACGAATTTTTCCTTCTTTGATACGAACAAAGACCACGACTCCACGATAGCTGTCATAATACGAATCAAAAATCAAAGCCTGAGTAGGATGCTCAACGCTTCCTGATGGTGCTGGAATTTCTTTAACGATCATCTCAAGAACCTGATCTACATTTAGTCCGCTTTTTGCAGAAATTAATGGTGCATGATCTGCGGGGAGACCAATAACATCTTCTATTTCAGCAATTACACGTTCAGGCTGTGCACTTGGCAAATCAACTTTATTGATTACCGGAAGTATTTCCAGATCATTATCAATAGCCAGGTAAACATTAGCTAAGGTTTGAGCTTCAACGCCCTGTGCAGCGTCTACAACCAGTACAGCACCTTCACAGGCGGCTAAAGAACGAGAGACTTCATATGTAAAGTCAACATGGCCTGGGGTATCTATCAGATGCAATGTATATTCCTGCCCATCTTTGGCAGTATATTTTAATTGGACAGTATTTAACTTGATTGTAATGCCTCTTTCTCTTTCTAGTTCCATACTATCCAGTAATTGAGCTTTCATTTCTCGATCACTGACAGCGCCTGTCAGTTCCAGGATCCTGTCAGCAAGGGTACTTTTTCCATGATCAATATGGGCGATGATGGAAAAATTTCTAATTTTATCTTGTTCAATACTCATTTTTTATATCACCGACTTTCCCTATCAATTTTAGCAAAAAACACCATTAATGACAAATTATTTATGAAAATGTTTATCTAAAATTTCAATAATCTCTGCCATGACGACATATGTATCATCACGATCTTTGACCAGTCTACCTCTAATGGCAATTAATGAATTATAAAAACATTCATGATCAAGCATTTCTTCCAGGCCTTTCCATAATACGATAGAAAAACACTCATATTCAGCTTGACCGATTTCTTTTGAAAAAGGTTTTTTTACTGCTATATCAATATATCCTTTTCCCTCTATTCGATATACAGTTTTTATTATTCTGCCAACTAAAGCTACGGAATTTAACATGATTATCACCTCACAATTATGATAAAGAAAATAATCATAAAATGATCTCAAATCGGCATGAAAACTGTTTTTTTAAGCATAAAAATAGCAGAATACTATTCTGCTACTATAAATGCAATGACATAATCTTTTTCATGAGAGATAGATACATGACAAGATCTGTTAAGAATATATGGTTTGCCCTCAGCATCATTTAAACAGCATATATCCTGATAAGGAATAATACCGCAGGCTTTAAAATAAGCTTCTTTGACTGCAAAACGGCCTCCAACGAATTCTTTTTTGGCCTGTTGTGATTTTTTTTGCTGATAAAGCATGTACTCTTTTTCATGTAATATTTTTTTCGCTAATTTGTCCGGATCATTTATGCGATTCATATTACAGATATCAACACCAATACCTTTGATCATCATTTAATCCTTAAATTTTTTTTCGTATAGACTCATTAATTCATCTAATGACATATTATCATCGATTTCATCAATGAGAGAACCCTGCTTTTCTGTAGAATTTGTTCCAAAATCAAGTTTAAATTCACCAGTTCTTTCTTCAATGATCTTGAGCTGATCCTGTTCTTCCTCTACGATTTTAGCAATGTTTCTTAAATTATCTTCTACAGTCAAAACTTCTTCTGGTTTTTCATCATGAGTTTCTTCAGCCGGCTCACCTGCTGAAGTTAAAACAGCATCATTGCTGACTTCATCTTCATCTTCTTTTTCCTGATCAAAGTTCCCATAAAATGGACTAATGACCTGGATGAGAGAATAATCGCGTTTTTTTGCTTTTTTTACACTTTTTTTCTTCGTGGACTGAGCTGTCTTTTGATCTTTTTTTTCTTCTGAAAGTCCAAACATTGGCGAAATGACTTCCATCATCTCATAAGCTTTTTTTTCAGTTTCGATTTCTACAGGTTTAGGTTTTGATTCGGATTTTTCAGTTTTAGATTTAACTGTTTCTTTTTTTGGTTTAGATTCCTGCTTTTTTTCTTCAAATTCTTCATCATAAATCAAAGGTTTTGAAAATTTTTCATTTCGTCTTTTTTCTACGATTGGGTCTACTGTTTCGAAGATATCTTCATCATCTTTTTTAAAAAAACTTTTAAACATAACTATCCCCCTTGCTTTTATGCATTATAATGAGTTAATAAATTGCTCAATTTCTTCTTTTGTTTTTCTTAATTTACTTACGAATCTTCCTGTTTCTTTTCCATTTTCGAACGCTACAAAAGATGGAATTCCCATGATATCAAGTTCTTTACATAAATCGATCATTTCATCACGGTCAATGACATAAAACTTATATTGTGTATATTTATCAACGATTTCACCAATAAATGGTTTGATAAATATACAGTCAGGACACCATGTAGCTGTAAATAAAAAGATAGATTTTTCCTGAATTGCATTATTATATTCTTCTAAATTATGTACTTCAATAAATTTATCCATTTGTATTTCCTCCAAAATTTATGATCATTTTATAAATAGGACCATTAACTGAAAATTTTCTTTCATATTCGGTCATGACGTTTGTTTCCATTTCTGGTGAATGATGCAGGTCCAGACTTACATATTCCAGATTCATTCCATACTGAGTTACTGACAGCAAAGAATATTCAAATAAACCTCGATTGTCAGTTTTAAATTCAATTTGACCATCTATTGCTAAAATATTTTTATAGACATCTAAAAAAGCACTTGAAGTTAATCTTCTTTTAGCATGTTTCTTTTTTGGCCATGGATCACTGAAATTCAAGAAAATATGATCAACTTCATGCTGTTGAAAAACTTCATTTAATTGTATAGCATCATAGTGCATCAGTTTCAGATTATCAAGTTTTACTTTTTTTGTCATTTTATTGATGGCAGCCGCCAAAACACTAGGAAATTTTTCAATTCCAATAAAATTGATTTGGGGATTTCTTAAAGCCATTTCATAAATAAAATCACCTTTTCCCATTCCAATTTCAATATATATTGGCTGTTTTTTTATAAACAGGTCATGAAAATGACCTTTATGTTGAACAGGATCTAAAATTACCAGATCACTGTTTTCTGCCATAATGTCATATGCTTTGGGATTATTTCTTAATCTCACAAAAAAACCTCCTCATATAAAGCTATTCTATCATAAATCTTTCTTTAAGTCGAATAATTCATCATCAGTTAACTCACGATATTGTCCTGGCTGCAGATTTTTATCTAAGACTAAAGATTTTATTTCAAGCCTTTTCAAATATATGACCTTTTTACCTGTAGCCTGAACCATTTTCTTGATCTGATGAAATTTCCCTTCAAAAATTTCAATATAGACTTCGCTTTGATTTTCAGTAACAGTGATAATATCAAGGTTAGCGGGAAAGCATCTGTAGCCATCGATCAATATTCCTTCTTTAAATTTTATAATATCATCGCTAGTCATCACGCCATCGATAAGTGCATAATATATCTTGCTGTGATGTCTTTTTGGTGAAAGCAGTTTATGTGAAAAATCACCATCATTAGTGATAATCAGTAAACCTTCAGTATCTTTATCCAGACGGCCAGCAGGAAACAAATCATATTGTGAATATCCTTTGATGAGATCGATTACAGTTGGATGTAAATTGTCTTTGGTTGCTGAAACATAACCTGCAGGTTTATTTAGCATTATGTAGACGAACTCTTTATAGCTGATGATCTGACCATCAGCGACAACAGTATCCTGGTCACTGTCAATCTTGTAATCATCTTTTCTGATAATTTCATTATTAATACTGATATGACCTTTATGTATTAGATTTTTTACTTCTTTTCGTGTTCCTAACCCATAATGAGCCAGAAATTTATCAAGACGCATTTTCATGTAAAATGATATACCTTTCAATTGTTTTATTCTGTTTTTCGTAAGTGAGGTATACTTTAACAGTAATCTCTTTTAAAGAGGTGATTCCAGAAAGATTGATTCCTTTATAGATACCCTGTTCTTTATCTATGACATTAGGTTTTAGGGTAAAAGATTCATTTTCCAGTAGTCCTATACTTGGAGAATTATAATGATCTTCATTTTCTACATAAGCAATCGCTTTAATATTTTTCATCGTTGTTTGTGGCTGATCTATGATGATATCATAACGAATATGATCATTGTTTGTCCGGTTAAGTATCAGTCTAACTGAACATTCAGAAATTTCACTATCAAATTGCTGATGGTTCTTTACTTTTTTATTATATGTCTGATATTGCTGGTAAAGCTGTTCATCAATTGTTTCTTCTGATTTTCTGCTTTGACAGCCAGTAATCATCACTAAGATAATTAAAAATATTAAAATTTTTTTCATAACATCACCGCCCCTATTATAACAAATATAGTTTGTAAAAAAAATAGGAAACGACGTTCCTATTTTAATTTAAATGTTTCACATTCAGTTTCTTTTTCTGATTTGACATTTGAACAGTTACATTTTGTTACAGTGATTGTATTTGCATTGCAGTTATGACTGTCATTATACAAACATGAAGAGACATTACATTTTACATCTTTTGCCATATGATCACCTCCCAATCATATTGTAAACATAATTGCCCCATGCTATACATAAAAAGGACAAATAATTATTTGTCCTCATAAATGATCATACAGCTAAAGCTGTATTCCAGTTCTGATGAAAAACACATTGCAACCTGATATTTCATATCTATGATGCGATAATTTTTTGATAAAAAATCATTAACATCATCTTCCAGATCCAGTTCATGTGTGCATTCGATAATTTTTACTTTCATAACCGTATGATATCATACGGTTCATGCAAAAAATGTAATTACTGGTTGATTTCAATTGCAAAATCACAATCAAAATGCTGATCAGGCTGTAACTGTACACAGCTTTGTTTATCTTTAAAATCACCTTCAAAATCAACATAATCAGCATGACCAACCCAAGGTTCTATAGCTATTAGCCCACCTACGTGTTTTGCTGCCCAGATACCTACATGATCAAAACCATTCATATAGAATACTAATGATTTGTTATGATTTAAAGATTTCAGTGAGATACTTTTTGATACAAAATCCTGTAATACAATAGCATCACGGCTAAAAAGATCCTGTCGTACAAAGAAACGTCTTTCATTTTCAAAGAATGGTTCTACATTTCTTGACATTCCTCTTTTTGCAACATCTATGATTTTACGTCCCTTATTTTCATTATCTGAAAATTCAATGTAGTAATCATTGCTTGATTCGTTATCCAATAATGGACAGGCAAAAGCAGGATGTCCACCAACCTGGAAATATATTTCTTTAGAATCTGTATTTTTAATTGAAATCTCACAATGCAGCTTATTTGCTTCTAAGGTATAAGTTACATTTAAAGCAAATAAATAAGGATACTGTTTTTTGATTTCATCATTAGATTCCAAAGTAAATGTAACCTGAGTTTCGCTTTTCTGATCTGTTTTAAATTCAGTATGTCTGGCAAAACCATGTTGTGTCATATGATAAGTTTTTCCATCAATTGTGTACTGATCATTTCTGACAGCACCAACGATTGGAAATAAAATTGGTGCACTGTTTGCCCATTGAATTGGGTCTCTTCTCCACATATAGTTTAACCCATCCTGCATTCCGGTTATAGATATGATTTCTGCACCTTTAGGATGTAATTCTACTTTTAAAAATTCATTTTTCAGTTCTACCATTGTCCTTCTCCTTAAATAATATATTTTTATTATATCATAAAAACACTCAGGAAACGATATTCTGTATAATAGAAAATCTGCATTATGTCAAGTAATGCAGATTTTTACTAATGATTTTCTTTATTGTGAAGTTCTTTAAGAATACTTTCAATTTTATTTCCATATTCTAAAGAAGTATCTAATACAAAATGTAATTCTGGACATTTTCTGATTTTAAGTTTTTTTGCCAGTAGATTTCTGATGTAGCCATTGGATCTTTGTAAGGCATCTAGCCCTTTTTTTGAACTTGAATTTAAAAATGTAACATATATTTTTGCAATAGATAAATCATTTGTTGTTTCTACAGCAGTAATTGTACACATTCTTAAATCACGGTCTCTTACTTCATTTTGCAGGATCAAAGAGATTTCTCTTTGAATCTGTGTATTGATTCTGTCTACTTTTATTGTCATGAACGTCATTCCTTTTTATTTTCTTTTTACTTCTTCCATTACGAAACCTTCAATAATATCGCCTTCTTTGATATCATTAAAGTTTTCGATATTTAATCCACATTCAAAACCACTGTTAACTTCTTTAACATCATCTTTGAAACGTCTTAAAGAAGCCAGTTTACCTTCATAAACAACGATACCATCTCTAATTAAACGAATTCCACAGTTTCTTTTAATAGAACCATCAGTTACATAGCATCCAGCGATGTTACCAACTTTGCTGGCCTTGATGACCTGTCTGATTTCAGCCTGTCCTGTCACAACTTCTACCAGTTCTGGAGCCAGCATACCTTTCATTGCTGTTTCGATTTCTTCAACCATCTTATAAATAACATTATGCAGTCTGATTTCTACTTTTTCTTCCTCAGCTTTGCTTCTGACTTTGGCATTTGGTCTTACATTGAAACCATAGATTATTGCATTTGATGCGCTGGCTAAGATAACGTCAGATTCAGAAATAGCTCCAACTGAGGAACGAATAACGTTTACTCTTACCCCTTCAACGTCAATTTTTTCTAATGATGCTTTTACTGCTTCAGCTGTACCTTGTACGTCAGCTTTAACAATGATATTTAAATCAAGGATCTGACCGTCTTTGATTTGTGAAAACAGATCATCTAATGACATTGCAGCTCCACTGTTACGGTCTTTAGCAATCTTTGCTTTCATTCTGGTTTCACCAATTGAACGAGCCTGTTTTTCTGATTCGAATACCATAAACTTATCACCAGCAACTGGAACTTCGTTTAATCCGGTAATTTCTACTGGTGTACCAGGCAATGCCTCTTTGATAACTCTTCCCTTGTCATCCAACATTTGTCTGACACGACCAAAAGCAGTACCAACAACGATTGGATCACTGGCTCTTAATGTACCATTTTCAACAAGTAAAGTTGCAACTGGTCCACGTCCTTTATCTAGTTTACCTTCAATGACACTTCCATATGCATATCGATTTGGATTAGCTTTCAAATCAGCTAATTCTGCAACAACTGTTAATGTTTCCAGTAATTCTTCAATTCCGATTTTCTTTTTCGCAGAGATTTCACAATAAACAGTATCTCCACCCCATTCTTCAGGTAATAATCCTTCTTCAGACATTTCGGCTTTGATTCTTTCTGGATCAGCACCGTCTTTATCAATTTTATTGATTGCAACTACAATAGGAACATGAGCTGCTTTTGCGTGATCGATGGCTTCTTTAGTTTGTGGCATGACACCATCATCAGCAGCAACAACGATAATTACGATATCTGTAACCTGCGCTCCACGGGCACGCATGGCAGTGAATGCTTCATGACCAGGAGTATCCAGGAAAGTTACTTTTTTGCCATTGACTTCAACCTGATAGGCACCAATATGTTGTGTTATTCCACCAAATTCACCTTCAACGATAGCTGATTTTCTGATGGTATCCAGTAATGTTGTTTTTCCATGGTCGACATGACCCATGATCGTAACAACTGGACATCTTGGCTGAAGATCTTTTTCATCATCTACAACTTCGATATTTTCAAAGTTAATTTCATCGACAGGAACATGTTTTTCACATTCTACACCATATTCCATACAGATTAATTCTACCTGTTCATCATTTAATGATGAATTAATAGTAACCATTGTTCCTAAAAGGAATAGAATTTTAATGACATTTGCAGGAGTTTGTCCTAATTTTTCAGCTAACTCACCAACAGTAATTCCTTCTTCGTATGATATAGTACCATCTTTGATTTCTACTGTATCTTTTTTATTAGGAAAATTAGATTGTAGCTGTTTTTTCTTTGGGGCACCTTTTTTGTTTTTGTTCTTTTTAGCCATACTATCAACCTCCTATAATTTCTATTAATTTTTTTGCAAATCCACGATCAGCAATACCTATTGCAACACGGTTTTCTTTACCGATTGCACTACCTAAAACATCACTGTCTTCATCCATAATATAATAAGGAATATCGTAATAATGACATTTATCTGTTATTTTTTTCTTAGTATTTTCACTTGCATTTTCAGCAATCAGTACTAGAGATACTTTTTTAGCTCTGATTTTTTTGATGAGTGTTTCTCCAGTAACGATTTTTCTGGCAGCATTGGCAAGTCCTAATATATTCAGGTATTGTTTATTCATGACAGTATTTCTCCAGTTCTTCATAAATTTCTTCTGGTATATCGATCTGTAAAGAGCGTGCCAGCAGTTTTTTCTTTTTGGCAATCTCGATAGCTTCATGACTTTTTTTGAGATAAGCTCCACGCCCATTCATTTTACCAGTAGGATCAACGAACACCTGACCTTCTTTGTTTTTTACGACTCTGATCAGTTCTTTCTTTGATAACTGTTCATTTGTTGCAATACATTTTCTTAAAGGGACTTTTCTCATAAAATCACTCCTTAATCTTCATCATAGTATTTGTCATATTCATCATAATCTATTTCATCATCATATTTACTGTATTCATCATCTTCAAAATCATCATAGTCATCGTATTCATCATCATAATCATCATCATCTTCGTAGTCATGATGATCATCAGCTTCATTAGACAATGTTTCTGGAGCAGTATTTTCTTCAACAGTTTCAGCAATAATTTCCTGAGATTCAGTTTCTTCGTTAACTGTTTCAGCGATTTCTTCCTGATTTGCCATCATTTCATTAGCAAATGTTTCCTGGAAGTCATCATCAACTGGAATTGGCTGATCGATCTGTTCCAGCAGTCCTAATTCTTTAGCTTCACTGACAGACTTGATATCTATTTTCCATCCAGTTAAACGAACAGCCAGTCTGGCATTTTGTCCACGTTTACCAATAGCCAAAGATAACTGATCATCTGGAACGATAACTAAAGCACTATGATCTTTTTCATTGATTGAAACTTTTTCAACAGCTGAAGGTGAAAGTGCATGTGAAATATAAATAACAGGATCACTTGACCATTCTATGATATCGATCATTTCACCATTTAATTCATCAACGACGTTTTTCACTCTGGCACCTTTAGGTCCAACACAGGCACCAATTGGATCAATTCCTTCATGTGCAGTATATACTGCTACTTTGCTGCGGTCACCAGCTTCACGGGAAACTGATTTGATTTCTACTGTTCCATCATATACTTCAGGAACTTCCAGCTCAAATAATCTTTTAACAAATTGAGGATCTGTTCTGCTGACAACGATATGAGTTCCCTTGGTGTTACGGTCAACATCGCTGACATATACTTTAATATGTTTTCCTTCTTCCAGCTGTTCACCAGGAATTTGCTGGTTAGCACCTAAAAAAGCACCAGTTTTACCGATATTGATAATTGCAAATTTTGGTTCTACACGATCAACGATACCAGTAATGATTTCATCTTTTTTATCAGCAAATTCATTGTATAGTGTTTCTTTTTCGGTTTCACGGATTTTCTGTCTGAATAACTGTTTTGTCTGAATTGCAGCAAGTCTTCCTATCTGGTCAACATCAGCTTCAGTTTCAATGATGTCACCAATCTGATAATTTTCGTTGATTTCACGAGCTTCATCTAATGATACTTCGGTATCTTCGTCTTCAAGATCATCTACGACAGTTCTTATTTCAAATAATCTGAATTTACCTGTTTTTTCATTAATTTCAACTCTTACTTTTGCATCAGGATTCAAATAGTTCTTTTTATATGCTTTTTCAATAGATTCTGTTAGCATATCTAAAAATACTTCTTTTTCAATCCCTTTTTCTTCACATAAAAGATTTAATGCAGTCATAAATTTTTTGCTAGCCACTTTCTTTTTCCTCCTAAAATTTCACAGCTAATCTTATAAATTTAATATTGTCATAATCAATAATAATACGTTTTTTAATGTTTTTTACTAAGTATTCAAATTCTAATTCCTGACCATTGACAGATTTTAAATAACCTTCAACTTCATGTAAACCATTTTTAGGATTTTTAAATTTAGCATAAACATATTCACCTACAGATTTATTAACCTGTTCGAAAGTTTTTAATGGTTTTTCGATACCTGGAGAAGAAACTTCTAAATAATATTCATCTTTAATAGGATCAGTTTCATCAAGCTTTTCACTGATAAGTTCACTTACTGTTACACATGTATCCATATCTAAATAACCATTGTTTTTTTCTATAAAAATACGCAGATACATTTCATTTTTATCTTTCACATATTCAATATCATCAAGATAGCAGTCATTCTGTTCAATCAAAGGTAACACAATTTCCCTGATTTGATCTAACAATTCCATATATTCACCTCAATTCAATAATAAAGAGTGGGTCTCCCCACTCGTTTCTGTTTATGAAACTATAATAAATATATCATATTATGCTCATTTAATCAATACTTTCTAGAATAGAGAAAGCTGATTTTCTTCCTGCATGCCATCAAAAACACCCATTTTAGTTAACTGTTTAACATGTGAATTATTCAGTTTTGTACGATTCATGACATCTTCAATTGATAAAAACGGTCCGTTTTTTCTGGCTTCGATAACAGTCTTAGCTACCGATTCCCCTAAAGAATCAACTGAACTGAAAGGTGGGATGAGTCCTTTATCGTCTTGTGGATCAAGGATAAAGCGACTGGCATCAGACAACTCCAGATTTAAGGGATTGAAATGATAACCACGTTCGATCATTTCCAAAGCAATTTCAAAGACGTCCCATAATCCTTCGTCTTTATTAGAGGCATTGCGTTCTTCTCTTAACTGTTCAATTTCTTTGCGTCGAGTCAGGATAGCTTCTTTTCCCGCTATCATAGTTTCTATATCATAGAAATCACAGCGTGTAGAAAAGTATACCGCATAATATTCTCTTGGATAATAAACTTTCCACCACGCTACACGAATGGCCGAAAGTACATAGGCTACGGCATGCGCTTTCGGGAACATGTATTTGATTTTTTTACAGGAATCAATGTACCATTGCGGAACATTGTATTTTTTCATAAGTTCTTCATATTTTTTTTCTGGAAAAACGGCAGGCGATTTCCCTTTACGGACACATTCCATAATGTCAAAAGCATCCTTATTAGGTAATCCTTTTTCAATCAGATAAACCATGATATCATCACGACAACCGATGACTTCTTTTAAAGTACAGGTTCCATTTTTAATGAGAGTTTCAGCATTGCCCAGATAAACATCTGTTCCGTGTGAAAGCCCAGAAATGATGACCAGATCGTTAAATGTTTTTGGTTTGGTCTGATCTAGCATGCTTCTTACAAAGGTAGTACCAAATTCTGGCAATCCTAGTGCCCCACTTTTACAGTTGATATAAGACAAATCAATTCCTAAAGCTTCCGAACTGGAAAACAGTGACATGACTTTTTGATCATTTGTGGGAATAGTTTTTGGATCGATTCCAGTCAGATCCTGAAGCATACGAATAACTGTAGGATCAACATGACCCAAAATATCAAATTTTAAAACATTATCATGAATTGCATGGAAGTCAAAATGTGTTGTACGCCATTCTGCATTCAAATCATCTGCAGGATACTGATATGGTGTAAAATCAAAAACATCATAATCTCTAGGAATAACAATAATACCGCCTGGATGCTGTCCGGTGGTACGTTTAACACCACCACACCCACGTGCAATTCTTTCCAGTTCAGCTGAACGCATATCATTGTCCATATTCAGAATTTCAGCATAACCTTTAGCGTAACCATAGGCTGTTTTTTCTGCTACTGTAGAAATAGTTCCAGCTCTAAACACGTGATCTTCACCAAAAATAGTTTTGGTGAAAGCATGAGCATGAGACTGATATTCACCAGAAAAGTTCAAATCAATATCTGGAACTTTATCAGCATTGAACCCCAGGAAGGTTTCAAAAGGAATATTGTGACCTTCACCTTTCATCTGCTGGCCACAGATCGGACAGGTTTTAGCTTCAAGGTCATAACCATCAGCGATGACTCCTTCTTTTAAAAACTCACTATGACCACAATGCGGACACAGATAATGTGGTGGTAATGGGTTAACTTCAGTAATTCCAGCCATTGTTGCTACGAAAGAAGATCCAACTGATCCTCGAGACCCAACCAGATAACCATCATCGTTAGATTTTTTAACCAGTAGATGTGATATATAATAGATCACTCCAAAACCATGTTTGATAATATTGCTTAATTCTTTTTCCAGTCTTTTTTCTACGATTTCTGGTAATTGTTTACCATACATTTTATGCGCCGTTTCATAACATATTTTCTGTAGATTTTCATCAGCATTATCGATTGTTGGAGTAAACAGTTTGTCATGAATTGGTCTGATTTCTTCAACCATGTCAGCAATTTTATTTGTATTGGTTACAACATACTCATAGGCTTCTTCTTCCGTGAGATACTCATAGCACTTTAACATTTCATCGGTTGTTCTTAAATACTGATAAGGTGTAAATGCTCGTGGATTTTTTCTGTCACATAATGGATGCGCCTTATGACCTATACCTATTTTAGGCTGTGAGATAAAAACATCTCTATAGATTTTATCTTTCTTATTGAGAAAATGAACATCGCCAGTAGCAACAACTATCTTGTTTAATTTTTTAGCAGTGCTGATGAGTCTTTTGATAGAATCAATCAGATCTTCCTGATTTTCGATCTGTCCTCGATCGATAAGATGATAGTAGTCTTCTAATGGCTGAATTTCAACATAGTCATAAAAAGCCATCAGTTTTTCCAGCTGTTCATCAGAACGATTCATCGCTGCTTCGAAAACATCAGATTTATAACAGCTTGTTCCATAAAGCAGTCCCTGACGGAAATGCTCTAATCGCTCTTTCGGTATTCTTGAACCATCGTGAAAATAAGCAGTATTAGCTTCAGAGACGATTTTAAACATGTTTTTTAAACCTTCTTTATTTAATGCCAGTGCCGTGACATGATAAGGATAAACAATTTTATAGGCATCGTCTTTTTGCAGTTTATTGAGGTCTAAAAGGTCATAATGTCCCATTTGCATAATGGAATGCAGCATAGTGATAAATACGCTGGCAAGAACTTCTGCATCATAGTCTGCTCTATGAGCAACATCATCTTCGTAATTGACTCTGTAAACTCGACAAACAGCACCCAATTTATACGATTTCATAGGCTTTAACACTGCTCGTGCTAAGGCCAGAGAATCAATAACTGGATTTTTCAAAGGTTTTTGGCCCATCCTTTTTAGGCTTTCATTAAGAAAACTAATATCGAATTTCGCATTATGTGCTACTAAAATAGCATCTTCAAAAAAATCGAGGATACGAGGCATAAACTCTGCGATCGTTGGTGCATCAGCTACCATATCATTACGAATATGGGTTAATTCAACGACACGTGATCCTATTTGTTTTTCTGGATTGATAAAACTTTGCAGACGGTCAACAATTTCACCGTTTTTGATTTTTACAGCACCAAATTCAGTAATTCCATCATGAACTACTGAAAATCCAGTTGTTTCCAAGTCAAAAGAAACATAGGTAGCATTTTCGATAGATAATGATTTTTCATTAAAAACGATATCAAAGTGAGGTTCAATCATATTCAGTTCAACCCCGTATATCATTTTGATACCTGCTTTCAAACTGGCAGACTGTGCTTCTGGAAAAGACTGTACATTTCCATGATCGGTAACCGCGATTGCTGAATGCCCCCATTTGGCCACTTGATTGATATAATCGGAAATATTTCCTATTCCATCCATGGCTGACATTTTAGAATGGGTATGTAATTCTACTCTTTTGGTTTCAGCAAGATCTTTTCTTGCTTCTGGACCTTTGATTACTTCAATCTGACGAGCCATTAAGACCGTTTCTTTGGCAAAATTATCAAATCTTATTTCACCGGTTGCTTTGATCCAAACTTTACCCTTATCAAGTATTTTCATATCTTCAACAGAGTTTTTGCTGTTTTCAAAACGTTTTACAATAATCGAATCAGTATAGTCAGTAATCCATAAACTTTGAATATGACTGTTTTTTCTGGTTTTGATCAGTTCAGTCTTAAAGATATAGCCTTCGATCACGGCATTATTATCAATTGTCTGATTAGTAACTTCATGAAGCTTATATTGATGTTGTTCCCCTTTTTTCATCTTTCGACCATAAAAACTGTTTTGTGCCACTGTTTCATATGTGGCCTGTTCTTTTTGCAGCTGCTGCAGGTCGATTTCTACTGGTTCAACATTCTGCATCTCATCTATAAGATTAAGATAATCATCATCATTTTCATCAATATAAAACGATATTTCCAGTTTCAACCCAATAGCATGAAACTTTTCAAGAATCATTGAATGACTTTGATTAAACTGTTCCAGCTGTATCTCATTGAGTGCTCTCATTTTTATTTCATCTTTGATCTGGATATCATCCAGTTTCAAAGTTGAAAAATATAAAGACTCGTGCTTAAGTTCTTCAATAATCAGGGCAATATACATAGACCAGTCTTCATTTTCATACGTAAGAGATTCATAACTGATATGAAATGAAACTGGGTAAGGAAATTCATCCTGATGATCTTTTAACAGCTGATATTCAGTAAAAGGAATAAAGCTGGAACTGGTTATATAAAAATCATATTGATCATTGCGGTGAACGATGACTTGCTGTAAATGGGCGTGCAGTAACACCTGGCAGTCATTTATGATATTCAGTTGTTTTAGTAAAATAATAAGTTTATCCATAAATCTCCCTCACAGTATTAAACATTATAACACAATTCATGAAGATGATAAGTTATTTTGTCATTAGATGAAAAAAAAAGAAAAAACTGCCAAAAGCAGTTTTTATTAGAATAGTCGTCCTACATCATTGATCGTAACAAAAATCAGTAATCCAAATGCCAGGAGTAAACCAGCCATTTGTAAAGTATATTTGATATTGATTGGGATTTCACGCCCTATGATTTTTTCGATAAGCGCGAAAATCACCTGACTGCCATCTAATCCAGGTATTGGTAACAGATTAAACATACCAATGTTAGTTGACAATAATGCTGTTAATGACAGCAAAGTACTGATGGAACCGGATTCGGTCACCTGTTGAGTTACAGTATAAATACCTACTGGTCCTGAAAGCTGTCCAATCGTATTTGTAACATCAGTAATCAGTTTACCTAATGTTGTAAAGATCAGCGTTGCATAGATCATAAACTGTTGAAAACCGTACTGTATAGCTTCAAAAAAACTGAGTCTGCGCGTCGGTGCATTAATACCGATGACATAAGAATCGTTTTCTTTTTGGTATTGAGCTGTGACATCAGTTTCGTAATTTTTATCATCTCGGGTGTAACTGACATGAATAACGATTTCCTGCTGTGATGACTGCACCTGTTCATTGCTTAATACAGATTGAATGTCACTAAAAGAACCAATCATAAATTCTTCATCATTAATGGTAATCTTATTAATAGTATCACCTGCCTGCAGTCCTGCCTGCTGTGCACCTTTACCATCAATGATTCCACCAATCTGGGAAGTATTGGTCTGAACTTCAGTAAATGCATAGATGCCAATGAGTAATACAATGGCCAACACAAAATTCATAAACACTCCCGCCAGCATGATGACACATTTTTTCCATGTTTTAATGCCTTTTAAAGTACGTTCATAGGGAACGTCTTTCATCTGTTCATTATCTTCCTGATCAGCTTCACCAGCCATTGCTACATATCCACCAATTGGTAGTGCTCTAATCTGATATTCAGTTTCACCTTTTCTCTTCCCAAAAATCTTTGGTCCCATTCCCAGTGAAAATTCAGAACAGTATACCCCAAAATATTTGGCAGTGATAAAATGCCCAAATTCATGGATCATGATGATCACACCAAGTATTATAAAGAAAACAAGTAAATTAATAATTGTTTGCATTTTATTCTCCTATCTGCTGTAATACAAAATTTCTTGCCCAGCGATCAGCTTCAAATAACTGCTCAAGAGTAGGATCTAAAAGGACTTTATGATGATTCATTGCCTGTTCCACTAATTCTTCGATCTGCAGAAATTCAATCTTTCCTTCTCTAAATAAAGCATTGGCCATTTCATTGGCCCCGTTTAATACACAAGGCAAGCTACCACCTATTTTACCAGCATGGTAAGCTAGCTGTAAAGCCTTAAATCTGTCAAAATCAGCTTTTTTGAAAGTTAATGAACCTAACTGGATAAGATCCAGACTTTTTCCATTGATAAGAGGTTCGCGTCGAGGATAAGTTAAGGCATATTGAATTGGCAAACGCATGTCTGGTGTCCCCATCTGTGCGATGACTGAGGTATCTTCAAATTCTACAGCAGAGTGAATAATACTTTCGGGATGAATGATCACTTCAATCTGATCGTATTCGACACCAAAGAGCCATTTGGCTTCTATAACTTCTAAACCTTTATTAAACATCGTGGCACTGTCAATAGTGATTTTAGCTCCCATGGACCAGTTTGGATGATTTAAGGCTTCTTTTACTGAAACACCTGTCAGTTCTGCCCTGGTCTTATCGCGAAAGCTGCCACCACTGGCAGTGAGAAGGATTCTTTTGATATGATTCCCTTTATTACCCTGCAATGCCTGGAAAATAGCAGAGTGTTCACTGTCGACTGGCAATAATGCAACATCATGTTCTTTCACCAGGCTGGTGATAATATGTCCAGCTACGACCAAAGTTTCTTTATTTGCTAGTGCAATATCTTTTTTATGTTCAATGGCATGAATCGTTGGCAAAAGACCAGCAAAACCTACAATAGCATTTAAAACGATATCAACTTCTGGCAATGTTGCAATGTAATCTAATCCTTCTTCACCATAAACGACCGTGAGATCTGGATATTTGTTTTGCAGGTATAAAGCATCATCCTTAGCAATGACACATACAATTTTTGTATCAATAAGAGATAATGTTTTTTCCAGTAAAGCAATGTTCTTTCCCGCAGAGACTGCTACTAATTCAAATTCATCTCGATGATGACAGATAACATCAACGGTTTGCTGACCAATTGATCCTGTCACTCCTAATACTGTAATTTTTTTCATTCTATAACCTCGCTATTATTAAAAAGAAACTAAAAATTAATGCATTATAAGTTAAACTGTCGATACGATCCAAGATTCCGCCATGTCCAGGCAGTAAATGAGAATAATCTTTAACTTCAAAATATCTTTTAATAGCACTGAAGATCAGGTCTCCAATCTGACTGGTCATCGTCATGACAATGATCGATATGACTAATGGCCATTGCCCATTTAATATGCCTGCAAAATGCGCAAATGCTATACCCATAACACTGCCTAAAATGATGCCTCCAATTGAACCTTCAATAGTTTTCTTGGGAGATAATCGAGGAATCAGCTTATGTTTACCAAACATCATTCCAGCAAAATATGCTCCCGTATCACTGCCATAGGTAGCAATAGCCAGTAATAACAGGTATTGCCAGCCATATTCGATACGTAAAACCAGTAGAGCATGGATGCCTCCACAAATTAAAGATCCTGCAGTAAAAATATATGCTGCTCTTTCAATATTTAAAGTATCATCAAAAATCATGCAGGCACATACCACTGCCAGATAAATAAAAATCAAATATGAAGATAAAAGCAGATTCGTTTTATCTAGAATAAAACCAGCCGCAAAGAAAAGAGCTGTTATTACATAAAGATAAAGATTGATTTTAGGACGTGAGCAAATATGCAGCATTTCATAAACGCTTATACCCATGACTACACCTATTACTATTTTATAAAAAATTCCGCCAAAAATGACAGCAGGAATCACCACTGCCATAAGACACAGTGCTGTGATAATTCTTTCTTTCATTACTTTAATCCTCCGTATCTTCTATCACGGTTTTGGTATTGCCAAATTGCCTTATGTAATTCATTTTCGTCAAAATCCGGCCAATATGTTGGTGTGAAAATAAATTCAGCATAAGCTAACTGCCACAGCATAAAATTAGACAAGCGCTGTTCTCCGCTGGTTCTGATCATCAGGTCTACATCTGGCAGATGACTGGACATTAATGTAGAAGAAAAGTATTCTTCATTAATATCATTGATATCAATGATTCCATCTTTGACCTGTTGCGCAATATGTTTAGCTGAGCAGACAATTTCATCACGACTGCCATAAATAAAAGCAAAACAAAGATTTAAACCAGTATTATCTTTAGTCTGTCTAATGGCTTCTTTGATGATTTTTTGTGTAGCTTCAGGAGCTTTTTCTAGATGACCGATCATAGAAATCTGTACGTTGTTTTCAATCAGTTCCTTTAGGTACAGTTCAAAGAACTTTTTTGGCAGTTTAAATATAAACTGAACTTCTTCTTCTGGTCGTGCAAAGTTTTCGGTCGAAAAAGCATAAACTGTCATTGCTTTGACGCCCAGTCTGTTTGCTTCTAAAGCAATTTTTCTTATTGTTTTGGTACCTTCGTTATGACCATAAGTACGTGGCATGAATCTTTTTTTTGCCCAACGGCCATTACCATCCATAATAAAAGCAATATGTTGAGGAATATTGTTCATGTCCAAAGTAATATTTTCGTTATCAATCATAGGATACCCTCCTTATTATAATCGTAAAATATTATAACATAAATTTTTTGAAAACAAAATAAAAGGATGCTTTGCATCCTTTCTAAACAGTCATAATATCTTTTTCTTTTTCTTTTCCGATTTCATCGATCTGTTTGACAAATTTGTCAGTTAGTTTCTGTACTTTATTCTGTCCATCTTTGATAGCATCTTCGCTGCCATCACATTTTTTGATGTCTTCATTGGCATCACGACGAATATTACGAACCGCAACTTTTGCATGTTCAGCAAATTTCCATACATTTTTTACAAATTCTTTTCGTCTTTCTTCTGTTAAAGGTGGGACATTGATTCTAATAACATCCCCATCATTTTGTGGAGTCAAACCTAATTCGGCTTCATAGATACCTCTTTCAATATCTTTGATAGAAGATCTGTCATATGGTTTGATCAGCAGCTGACGTCCTTCAACAACGGAAATACCGGCAATCTGGTTAACTGGTGTAGGTGAACCATAGTAATCTACCATGACTCTATCTAACATGGCTGGATTAGCACGACCAGTACGAACAGTTGCCAGATCACGCTGATAAGAGTCAATTGCCTTTTCCATTCTTTCTTGAGCATCTTCTAAAATCATATCAATCATATTATTTTCCTCCTGTTATGACTGTTCCAATCTTTTGACCGTCACAAGCTTTTGCTATGTTCCCTTCTTCCTGCATGTTGAATACGCATAAATCAATATTATTATCTTTACAGAGCGTTATTGCTGTTTGGTCCATAACTTTTAAATCTTTTGTTAAAACATCATTATAAGTGATTTCATCAAATCTGATAGCATTTTCATCTAATTTTGGATCGGCTGAATAAACGCCATCGACACCATTTTTTGCCATCAGGATAACATCAGCATTAATTTCAGCAGCACGTAATGCGGCAGTTGTATCGGTTGTAAAATATGGACTTCCTGTTCCAGCACCAAAAATAACGATTCTGCCTTTTTCCAGATGACGAACTGCTCTTCTTCTAATATAAGGTTCAGCAACCTGTCGCATTTCGATAGCTGATAACAAACGAGTTTGAATTCCTATCTGCTCCAGTGCATTTTGTACTGCCAAACCATTCATTACTGTAGCCAGCATTCCCATATAGTCAGCTGAAGAACGTTCCATACCCATTTCAGCACCAGTTTTACCACGCCAGATATTTCCACCACCACAAACAATAGCGATTTCAACACCTAATTCTTTAGCATCTTTAATTTGTTTAGCAATATCAGATACAGTTTTTGCGTTTATACCAAAATTATCATCTCCAGCTAATGCTTCACCGCTTAATTTTAATAATACTCTTTTGTATTTCATAGTATTCTCCTTTTTTTAAAAAAAGGACACACTTATAGTGTCCTTTTCATTATTTACTCATTTGAGCAGCAACTTCTTCAGCAAAGTTTTCTTCACGTTTTTCCATTCCTTCTCCAACCTGGAATCTAGCCATGCTTAATACTTTGCTCTTACCTAAATATTTAGCAACTGTTTCTTTAGGAGTTTTGATAAATTCCTGATTTAATAAACACATTTCACTAAACACTTTGTTTAATTTACCACGTTTAATACCTTCTAATACTTTTTCAGGTTTATTTTTCAGTTTTTCATCATTAGCCATGATTTCACTTTGTACTGCATCTTCTCTGTCTTTTACTTCTTGAGGGATTTCATCCTGAGAAATGAATTGTGGATTGATTGCAGCAACATGCATAGCGATGTCTTTTGCTTTTTCTTCATCAGCATCACTTAATTTAACGATAGAAACCATTTTTCCACCCATATGTGAATAAGCACCGAATACTTCATTATCTTCTTTTGTGAAAATTTCAAATCTTCTGAAAGATAATTTTTCACCGATTTTTCCTGAAGCTTCAGCAATAACTGTTTCTAATGGTTTACCATTAACTTCAATTTTTAATGCAGCTTCAAGATCAGCTGGTTTGTTTTGCGCAACAACATCACAGATAGTTTTCACTAATTCCTGGAATTCAGCATTTTTAGCTACGAAGTCTGTTTCAGAGTTAACTTCAACGATAGCTGCAGTGTTTCCATTAACAGTGAATGCAGCTAAACCTTCAGCAGCAATTCTGTCAGCTTTTTTAGCTGCTTTAGCGATTCCTTTTTCTCTTAACCAGTCGAATGATTTTTCGATGTCACCATCGCAAGCTTCTAATGCTTTTTTACAGTCCATCATTCCAGCACCAGTTTTTTCACGTAATTCTTTTACTAATTTTGCACTAATTGCCATATTTCTAATCTCCTTTTTTTATTAAAAAAGGGAAAGCAATGCTTTCCCATCACAACTAATTTTATGTGTTCCAGCTATTAACTATTCTTTAGTTGGTTTTTCTTCAGTTGTTTTTGCTTCTCTTTTAGGAGCTGGTCTACCAGCTTTATTTCTTGGTCCTCTTCTATTGTTGTTTTCAACAGCAGTAACAGCATCATTCATAGTTACTTCTTTATCATCTTCATCTTTAACATAAGCAACAGTTAAAGGTTCATTTTTAGCTTCACAGATTGCATCTGCCATAGCAGCAACAATAAGTTTAACAGCTCTGATTGCATCATCGTTTGCTGGGATTACATAATCTACTTCATCTGGATCACAGTTAGTATCTACGATACCAAATACTGGGATTCCTAAAATATGAGCTTCTGCAACAGCGTTGTGTTCAGCTTTAGGATCTACAACAAATAAAGCATTAGGTAATCTTCTCATTTCTTTGATACCACCTAAGTTCTTTTCTAACTTAGCTGCTTCTTTTTTCAGTAAGATTACTTCTTTTTTAGGTAAAAGATCGAAAGTTCCATCTTTTTCCATTTTTTCTAATTCAATTAATCTTCTGATTCTTTTTTGAATTGTTTTGAAGTTTGTTAAAGTTCCACCTAACCAACGTGAGTTAACATAGAAACTTCCAGAACGGATAGCTTCTTCTTTAACAGCTTCCTGAGCCTGTTTTTTAGTACCTACAAATAAAACTTTTCCACCTTTTTCTGCAATTTCATTCATTGCTTTGTAAGCTTCATCAATTTTTTTAGATGATTTCTGCAAATCAATGATGTAAATTCCATTTCTTGATGTGAAAATGTATGGAGCCATTTTTGGATTCCATCTTTTTGTCTGATGTCCAAAATGAACACCTACTTCTAATAATTTTTTCATTGAAATTACTGACATTGTAATTTCCTCCCTTTCGTTAATTTCCTCCATTATTTCTGACATTTATCACCATAAAGGCACTAGATAAATGAATCCATAATGTGTGTATTTTTAATACTCAATGATTTTATCATAGTCTTATTGTTAAAACAACCTTTTTCCATAAAAAAGCTGAAAAACTCTTATTTATTTCTTGGATGCGCCTTTAAATAAACATTTCTTAAATGTTCTTTTGTAATATGTGTATATATTTGAGTTGTTGACAGATTTTCATGACCCAGCAGTTCCTGAACCGTTTTTAAATCTGCACCTGCATTGAGCAAATGTGTCGCAAAAGAATGACGAATAGTATGAGGATGAATCTTTTTGGTTGCATCATAGTTTAGCGTTAGCCGATCGACAATGTTTTCAAGGCCACGGTTTGTCAGCTTTTGGCCACGACTGTTAACAAAAACATAATTGCCCCCTTCGCTTTTGGCCATGAGAGTGAAACGTGCATCCTGCAGATAAGTCTGCAGCCACATCTTAGCAAAATCATGAAAAGGTACATAGCGATCTTTGTTTCCTTTACCATGAATCAGCAGCAGCTGATTGTTCATGTCTACACAATCCAGAGTTAAATTCACTGCCTCACTGCATCTTAGCCCGGAAGCATACATGAGTTCAAGAAGAGCTTTGTTTCTCACTCCCAAAGCATCATCTGTTTTAATGCTGTCTAAAAATTCAATCATTTCATTGGGAAACAGAAAATCAGGATTCCTTTTTGCAGTTTTCAGATTTTCTACCAGCAGCATAGGGTCCTGGTCGATCAGTTCCTGACTGGTCAAAAAATGAAATAAAGAGCGTAAGGTGCTGATACGATGATTAATCGAACTGCGCGCAAGATTTTTACGATGCAGCATTGCCAGATAACCACGAATCTGCTGATAATGAACATCATTGAATGATTGCATACCTTCCTGTTTAAGATAAGCAAGAAATTCATCGATATTTTTTGTATAGGCTAAAATGGTTAAGGGCGAATATTTCTTTTGAAACTGCAGGTAGTCAATAAATTGTTTTTTATCTGAATCCATTGGCATCTAGAAATTCATCCATGATGTTTATTGCCCTTTTGGCATAGGCTTCTTTTCGCAGTTTTTTCTTCACTTTAACATTTAGCTCTGGTAAGATACCAAAATTTGCTTTCATTGGCTGAAAATGCTTAGCATCACAATGTGTAATATAATACGCTAAAGCACCCATAATTGTTTCTCTTGGCAAAATAAGAGGTTCTTGACTTCGCAGATAACGAACCATATTCATTCCCGCAACCATACCGCTTTGTGCTGATTCAACATATCCTTCGACACCTGTGATTTGTCCGGCTATGAACAATCCAGGATGATTTTTGATACTATAATCCTGATTAAGATGAAGCGGAGAGCAGATAAATGTATTACGATGCATGACACCATAACGAACGAATGCAGCATTTTCCAGGCCAGGGATCAAATGAACGATACGTCTTTGTTCAGGCCAGGTTAAATGGGTCTGAAATCCTACGATGTTATAAAGACTGGCCTGTACATTGTCCTGTCTTAACTGTACGACCGCATAAGGTTTCGTTCCATCTGGTTTAGTTAAACCAACTGGTTTCATGGGACCAAACAGTAATGTTTGTTTCCCTCTACGGGCCATTTCTTCAAATGGCATACATCCTTCAAAAAATTTTTCTTCGAAATCTTTTGGCTTTACGACCTCAGCTTTCATCAGTTCATCGTAGAAAATATTAAATTCTTCTTCATTCATTGGACAATTGATATATTCATTGTCACCTTTATCATATCTTGATTTATAGTACGCAATATCAAAATTAATACTGTCTTTTTCAATAATAGGTGCTGCCGCATCGAAGAAATACAGATATTCTTCACCAAGCAGTTCACGAATTGACTGCGAAAGAGCATCACTGGTTAAAGGTCCACTGGCAATGATTGTTGGTCCTTCAGGGATAGCTGTTACTTCTTCATGGATGACATGAATAAGAGGATGATCAGAAATAAACTGTGTTACAGCTTCAGCAAATCCCTCGCGGTCAACGGCTAATGCACCTCCTGCAGGTACACTGTGTTTTCGGGCAAAACGGATGATGACACTATCCAGTTTTTCCATTTCATTTTTTAAAACACCTACCGCATTACTGAAATTATCGCCTCTTAACGAATTAGAGCATACCAGTTCAGCAAAATTCCCACTATGGTGTGCAGGTGTCATTTTTTGTGGTCTCATTTCATAAAGATTAACTTCAAAACCATTTTTAGCGAGCTGATAACTTGCTTCCACACCGGCAAGTCCAGCACCAATAACATTGACTGTTGTATTATTTATCATTTTTATCACCTTTTCTATTTTAACATATCAAAACAAAAAGTAGAACGGTGTTCTACTTAATGATCGTTTTACATTTAGGGTAGTTTGAACAGGCTTTGAATTCCCCATAGCGTCCTTTTTTGATGACTACAGGTGAGCCACAGTTAGGACAGATTTCATCTGTCATCACCGGTTCCTGTTTTTTACGGTTGCTTTTGATATATTTACATTCCGGATAGTTTGAACAGGCTTCAAACTTACCATATCGTCCCATTTTATATACCATTGGACTGCCACATTTTGGACATTTTTCACCTGTATATTCAGGTTCAGTTTTTTCTTTTTTGATATATTTGCATTCTGGATAGTTTTCACAGGCAACAAATGTACCGTATCGTCCTTTTCTTTCTACCAGATCGTGTCCGCATTCAGGACATTTTTCACCAGTTTTTTTAGGTGCAATGACTTCCATGTTTTCATTGGCGTTATCCAGTAAAGGCTGGAATTTTTTGATGAAAGTATCGATTGCATCAAAATAATCATCTTCACCTTCAGCAATATTATCCAGTTCTTTTTCCATTGAGGCTGTGTATTCAACATTGATGATGTCATTAAAAAACTGTGTCAGCTTATCACTAGTCAGAATACCTGATTCAGTAGGTTTAAATGCTTTATCGATCAGTTCTACATATCCACGACTTTGAATTGTATCGATGATCATTGCATAGGTACTTGGACGACCAATTCCCAGTTCTTCCATTTCTCTAATCAGTTTTGCTTCACTGTAGCGAGCTGGTGGTTTTGTGAAATGCTGAGTTTTTTCTATTTTTTGACTTTCAATGATTTCATCTTTGCTTAGTTCAGGTAATTCTTCGTTCTTTTGTTTTTCGTATGGACCATAAACTCTTAAATAACCATCGAACTTCAATACTGAACCACTGGCATTGAAACTGTATCCATTATTGTTTAAAACTACGCTTGTTGCATCGAACTGAGATGGTGCCATTAATGAAGCCATGGCTCTGGCATAAATCAAGGCATAAAGCTTATATTCATCAGGAGTCAGATATGTTTTTACTGATTCAGGTGTACGCATTGCACTGGTAGGTCTGATTCCTTCATGAGCATCTTGAACATTATCTTTCTTTTTACTTACTTTTACCTTTCCAACATACTTTTCACCAAATTTCTGGGCAATATACTCGTTGGCACTGGCAACGAAGACATCAGAAAGTCGTGTTGAATCTGTTCTCATATAAGTAATCAGTCCGACAGTTTCATCTTCTAATGTTACACCTTCATACAGTTTTTGTGCAATCATCATCGTTCTTTTGGCTTTAAAGCCTAATTTCGAAGATGCTTCCTGCTGTAAAGTAGACGTAATAAAAGGAGGTTTTGATTCTCTTTTCTTTTTGGTCTTTTTGACCTGTTCGACTGTAAAAGATTTGTCCAGACTTTCAAACACCGCTAGAGCTTCAGCTTCATTATGAATTTCAAGTTTTTCATTGTCTTTTTTAGTCAGTTCAGCAGTAAAATCAATATCATTTTTATTAAACTCGGCTTTTATTTTCCAGTATTCCTGAGGTACAAATGCTTCAATTTCACGTTCTCTTTCGACAATCAGTCTCAAGGCAACTGATTGGACACGACCAGCTGATTTTGACTTGATTTTTTTCTGTAGAAGTTTTGATAGCTTAAATCCAATGATACGATCCAGGACCCTTCTGGTTTCTTGTGATCTGACAAGATTTTTATCAATTTTGCGAGGATGATTTAAAGCATCGATAACCGCATCTTTAGTGACTTCATTGAAGACAATACGATTGTCCTGATCTTCATCCAGGCCTAGAACTTCTGCTAAATGCCAGGAAATAGCTTCCCCTTCACGATCGGGGTCAGTTGCCAGATAAACGGTCTTTGCCTCTTTGACTGCCGCTTTTAGGTCTTTGACAACATTTTTTTTATCTTTGGAGATTACATACTTAGGCTGATAACGGTTCTCCTGATCAATACCTAAACCATCTTTGCCAGAAGTTGCCAGATCTCTGATATGACCTTTAGAAGAAGTAACATGATATTCTTTTCCTAAATAATTTTCGATTGTTTTTGATTTAGATGGTGATTCGACGATCACTAATTTATCATACATATTATTTCCTCCTGTTCGTAAAAACTATTATTATCATTTTTCATCACTTTGTCAACCTCATTTCTAAATCTTCAATAATATCATCTGCGTTCATGATTAGTTTGGCACCCTGCTGAATAAGCAGATTGCATCCCTGCAAATCACCAATTCGTGCGGGAACACAGAAAACATCTTTCCCCTGATCTAATCCATATCCAACTGTGATCATGGTTCCGGATTTCTGTTTGGCCTGAGTTACTAATATAGATGCGCTTAAGCCAGCAATTATGCGATTTCTCACTGGAAAATGTGCTGGCTGAGGACTGGTCAAGCCCGGATATTCACTGATCACCAGATGATTTTTTTTAAGAACTTCATATAAAGCGGCATTTGATTTAGGGTAACAGCAGTCAATGCCACTGCCTAATACAGCGACGGTTTTGCCATTATTATTAATGCAGCTTTGATGGGCAATCGAATCAATTCCAATTGCCATGCCACTAACGATCGTCATAGACTGCTGACATAGCTGATTGACCAGTACATCTGTAATCTCACGGCCATAGTCATCGGGATGTCTACTGCCAATGACGGCTATACAGTACTGATCTAATACCGAAAGTTCACCATAGTAAAACAGGACAAATGGTGGAGACATGATCGTTTTAAGGGCTGGTGGATAATCATCAGAGATAATGGTCGTATAACGAGACCTGACGTTTTTTTTGGCTTCTTCAATTTGAGATGCTGTTACTTTTTCTTTATGCTGCAGGGCTTTGAGAATTTTTTGGAAATCCCCTTCGTATTTTAGTGCAAAATAGAGCAGAATATCTTCCATTTTGTTCACCTCCACACATATATAAAACACTATTTCTGTATTTTACTCGAAAAAAAAGAACTAAATGTCTAAAGACATCTGTTCTTTCATGGCCATTTGTACAGGTTTAAAAGATTTACGATGAATAGGACAGGGTCCTAACTGATTTAATGCGGCTTTATGTGCTTTTGTTACATAGCCTTTATGTTTTTCAAAACCATAGCCAGGATATGTTTTAGCATGCTCCATCATTAATCGGTCTCTTGTTACTTTAGCCAGAATGCTGGCGGCAGCAATCGATAGCGATAATGTATCACCTTTTATGATTGCTAAATGATCGATTTCATGTAAAGGCATGGCATCAGTAAGAGCAAACATATTTTTTCTGTTTAAACTGGATACACATTTTTCCATACCTTTTTGACTGGCGGTGTAGACGTTCAATCGATCAACCTCTTCCACAGAAATAATTTCAATATGGTAAGCTAAGGCGTGTTCGATAATTATATCATACATCAGTTCTCTTTTTTTGGCTGAAAGCTGTTTAGAGTCATAGATTCTGTCATCATAAAATCCCTGTGGAAAAATGACACCAGCCACGACCAGTTCACCTGCCATTGGTCCCCGTCCTGCTTCATCTAAACCGATAATATATTCATAACCCTCCTGATAATAATGATTTTCATAGGCTAACATATCAGTCATGAGGTTTCTCCCAGGTGATGTTTCCCATCAGGCCATCAAAAAGATCGTTGAAGAAAACATCCATCACTCGATCATAATCTGTCATGGCGCGTACCGGTTTGATTTTTCTGCTGATTGCAATATCGTCATAGCATTTTTCAATCCAGTCAGTATCTAAATTGACTGTGATGCCATATCTTTTTTCAATCATCCCAGGATAGTGATTTACCAGGTATTCAACAGCATATACAAACAGTTCTTCTCTTGGTAAGATCTGCTGTTTGATTGAACCAATAAGAGCGATATTTCGAGCTATATTTTCGCTTTCAAATTTTGGCCATAAGACACCAGGAGTATCAAATAATTCAAAATCTTTATCAACTTTAATGATTTGCTGAGATTTGGTTACACCAGGACGATTGCCTGTGACCGTTGCTTTCCTTTTGGCCAGACGGTTGATAAAAGTAGATTTACCTACATTAGGAATTCCTAAGATCATAGCTCTCATTGCACGCGGTTTAAGTCCTTTTTTGGCTTCTCTTGCCATTTTATCTTTAAGTATTTCTTTACTAACCTGTATAATTTTTTTATACTCGTTAAAATTCTGCAGGTTAACGCTGATAGCGTGATATCCTTTTTCTTTGTAGTAATCCAGCCATAACTGTGTAATAGCTGCATCAGCCAGATCCTCTTTTGTCAGTACGATAAGACGTGGCTTATTGTTAATAACACTGTTGAATAGAGGGTTTTTTGAAGAATAAGGAGCTCTGGCATCAACCAGTTCGATAACTATATCGATTAATTTCATTTTGTCGCTTATTTCCCTTTTGGCTTTAGCCATATGTCCGGGATACCATTGAATTTGTGCCATATTATTTATCCATCCATTTCATTTCATTTAACGGATACCAAATCATTCCGTTTTTTGCTACAACGTCCTGATAACTGACAGGACCTAATACCCTGGAATCCAGGGAATTGATTCTATTGTCACCTAAAACAAAGAGTTCATCATCGTTTAGCTGTATGACAAAATCATCGGTAAAAACAGATAAGCCTTTATCTGCTTTAATTTGATTGATATAATCCTGATCAAGAAAAGATTCAGGATAATACTGATCATTAATATAGAGTTTATCATCTTTATATTCGATTTTTTCACCAGGGAGTCCAATAACACGCTTAACAATGTATTTTTCCAGATAATGCGAATCGATAACAATGATATCAAAACGTTCAATATCATCGTCTTTAACGTGTAAGGCATCCATGATAGCCATTTCACTGTCTTTAAGTGTTGGATACATAGAATCTCCGCTGATTTTTACAGGTAAAAATATATAATGAAAAATAACAAAAGTAAAACACAGTAATAGTACAAGCTGAATAACATTTTTTAAATATTTGTTCATATTCTTTTTTTGTTTAATGATAAGAAAAAAGAAATGGTAAAACCATTTCTTATTTTCTGATTTCTTTAATTCTAGCAGCTTTACCAGATAATCCACGTAAATAATGTAATTTAGCTCTACGTACTTTACCTACTTTAACAACTTCAATTCTGTCAATGATTGGTGAATGAACTGGGAAAATTCTTTCTACTCCTACCTGATAAGAAATTTTTCTTACAGTGAATGTTTCACCAATTCCTTTACCTTTTCTTGCAATACATACCCCTTCAAATAACTGGATACGGTATTTGTTACCTTCTTTGATCTTAACATATACTTTTAAAGTATCACCAGGTTTGAATTGAGGAATATCAGATTTTAATTGTTTTTTAGTAATTTGATCTACTAATGTTAAATTCATCTTTATTTCTCCTTTTTACAGTTTTTGTCTTCTATGTTCATTCGATTAACCAGCGGAACATATGCAGTCTCACGACTCGTAAATTATATCACATATATTTACAAAATCAATATTTTTTTTTGATTTCATTTAACATTTTAAGTTCTTCTTCACTGAAATCATAATTTTCCAGCAAATCAGGTCTTTTGATATAGGTTTTTTTTAATGCCTGGTACTTACGCCAGTTGGCAATATTCTGGTGGTGTCCCGATAATAAAACATCAGGAACTCTGTTACCATCAAATTCTACAGGTCTGGTATATTGAGGATATTCCAATAAACCCTGGGCAAAAGAATCATCGTCGTGGCTTTCTTTTCTAATTGCACCATCAAGCAGACGAATAACCGCATCGCAAACAACCATGCTGCCTAATTCGCCTCCAGTTAAAACATAGTCACCAATCGACAGTTCTAAATCAACATAATCTCTGATTCTTTCGTCAAAGCCTTCATAATGACCACAAATAATGATCAGATGAGAAGTTTTTGACAGTGATGATGCGACCTGATGTTTTAATGTAACGCCCTGTGGTGACATTAGGATCACCAACGCATCTTCATCACTGATGGCTTTTAAACAGTCAATGATTGGCTGGCACATTAAAACCATTCCCTGTCCGCCACCATAAGGATAATCATCAACATGTTTGTGTTTATCATGAGTATATTCTCTAAAATTATGGAGAGTGATGTCTACCAGCTGTTTGTCAATAGCTCGTTTAATAATCGACGTATTTAAAAAACCGTCAAACATTTCGGGAAATAATGTTAAGATGTCAATCTTCATCAATAAACCCCTTAATCAGATGTACTTTGATCTGTTTACTGCTGATATCTATATCTTCGATAAAAGCATCAACATAAGGTATCGATATCTTCCCTTTTGCTGTTTTTACTGATAGAATATCGTGAGCTCCATTATTAAAGATCGATACTACTTTGCCAATTTCCTGATCATCATTGATGATGGTACAGCCAATCAGATCACCATAAAAATATTCATCATCCTCTAATTCAACATCTTCTTTATAACCATATACATCTAAACCAACATATTTTTCAACAAGATTAATATTTTGCAGACCCTCAAAGCTCACCAGAAAATTACCTTTATGGAAACGAACGGTTTTAATAATAAATGCATTCTGAAAATCACCAATAAGGAGCTGACGGCCAACAACAAAACGCTGATCATTAAAATCACTGTTTGATCTGATCTTAAGCTCACCTTTTAATGCATGTGTACCGATGATTTTGCCAATCTTCAATTTGTTCATGTTACCTCCAAAAAAAATAGATGTGAAAACACATCTATTCATATGATTCAAATTTAATATCTAATTTTTTATTAGATAAACGCCCTGCAACAGACATCAGCTGACGTATTGAATTTGCCATAACACCTTTACGACCAATTAATTTAGCAATATCTGTTTTTGCAGAATAAACATAGAGAACAATTGTATTTTCGTCTAAAGAAGGCATCTGTCTTACTTCCAGATGATCTTTATCTTCTACCAGTTCAATACAAATGTCTTTCAAAGTTTTAACGTAATCCATTTTTATTTACCTTGTTTAGATTCAGCAAATTTTTTCATGATACCTTGTTTAGATAATAAATTTCTCACAGTATCAGATGGTTGAGCACCTTGGTTTAACCATTTTAAGATTTCAGCTTCTTTTAATGTAACAGCCGCAGGGTTTTTAGTTGGATCATAAGTTCCTAAAAGTTCAATAAATCTTCCATCTCTTGGAGATCTTGAATCTGCAGCTACCACTCTATAAAAAGGTCTTTTTTTAGCACCCATTCTAATCATTCTTAATTTTACTGCCATATTTTATTCCTCCTGTATTTTTCTTTGCCAGTATAATTTAACACAACAGAAAAAAGGTGTCAAGTATTTTTACTTGACACTTTGTTATTTTTTCTTTTTCTTTTTATGGCGTACTTTTTTACGGTTTGGTCCACCTACAAAATGCTGTGCTTTGCCATTAGCCATTGGCATGCCTGTATTTGGATCAATATTAGATAAGCGTTTCATCATTTGTTTAGACTGTTCAAACTGTTTTAAAAGACGATTAACTGCTGCCAGATCTTTTCCACATCCTTTAGCTATTCGCTGTTTACGAGAAAGCGTAATGATACTTGGATCCTGTCTTTCTGCAGGTGTCATTGAATAAATGATGGCTTCAGTTTCTTTCATTTTTCGATCAGTAGTTTCATCGGAAAGATTAGGCATTGACGGCATACCAGGAATCATTTTTAAAACCCCAGACAGTGGCCCCAGTTTTTTTAGCTGATGCATCTGTTTGAGCATATCATCCAAACCAAAACGACCTGCCTGCATTTTCTTAAGGTCTTTCATTGTTTCTTTTTCATCATAGACATCCTGTACTTTTTCTACTAAAGAAACAACGTCACCCATACCTAAAATACGGTCTGCCATACGATCTGGATAGAATAAATCGATGGCATCCAGTTTTTCACCAGTACCGATAAATTTGATTGGTACATGAGTAATGTGTCTGATTGATAATGCACCACCACCGCGTGAGTCACCATCCAGTTTGGTTAAAACGGCACCGGTAATTGATAACTGTTCATTAAATGATGCAGCTACATTGACAATGTCCTGTCCAGTTAGAGAGTCTACAACCAGTAATATTTCATCCGGATGTGCAATTTCTTTGATATTCGATAATTCCTGCATCAGAGGTTCATCGATATGCAGACGTCCAGCCGTATCAATGATGATAACATCATTGCTGTTAAGTGCTGCGTAGTTTAAAGCACCTTTAACAATGTTTTCTGCACTTTCAGAAGTTCCCTTTTCATATACGGGAACATCTAGCTGCTGACCTAATGTAACCAGCTGATTTACCGCCGCAGGACGATAGATATCACCTGCAACCAGTAAAGGTTTTTTGTTATATTTTTTTGTGATCAGTTTAGCAATTTTTCCTGCAGTAGTAGTTTTCCCAGAACCCTGCAGACCAACCATCATGATAATTGTTGGTTTTTTATCAAATGAAATTTCAGATACTTCATCTCCTAACAGATGTACCAGTTCATCGTGCACTATTTTTACCAGTACCTGACCTGGCTTTAATGAGCCAATAACATCTGCACCTAATGCTTTTTCTTTAGTTGACGCAATGAACTGTTTTACAACTTCATAGTTTACGTCAGCTTCCAATAATGCTAATCTGATTTCCGTCAGCATTTCCTGCATATTGCTTTCAGTTAACTGACCTTGACCAGAGACTTTCTTTAAAGTCGACTGCAGTCTTTCTGATAATGAATCAAATGCCATATTTACCTCCTATAAATCCCTTAACATTTTTAAATGTTCATCAATATTTTCATGTTTTTCTTTGATATCTTTCTCTAGCTGATCAATGATTGCCAGACGTTCAAGATGTTTATCCAGTAATTGCAGTTTAGCCTCATAGTTTTCCAAATGACTGATAGCTTTTTTTAAGTTATCAAAAACTGCGTTTTTGGATACATTTTTAATTAATGCGATTTCTGACAGCGACAGATCCTGATTATAATACAGATCCAGGTATTCACGCTGTTTATCAGTTAATAATTCTTCATAAAGATCCATCAGCAAATTGATGCGCTGTTTTTTTTCTAAAAGATTTTCCATGTTTATTCCTCAACCAGATCCTTGCAAAGACCATAAATATACTGTTCAAGATCAAATTCCTGGAGATCATCTACCTTTTCTCCTAGACCAATAAATTTAACGGGTATATTTAACTGATCTTTAATGGAAAGGACAATACCACCTTTGGCTGTACCATCCATTTTAGTTAAAACAATACCTGTAATATCTGTAATTTTAGAAAATTCATTAGCCTGAGAAACCCCGTTTTGACCTGTCGTTGCATCAACAACCAGTAATGTTTCATGTGGTCCATCAGGAATAACTCTTTTAATGATACGATTCATTTTTGCAAGTTCATTCATCAGATTAACCTTATTTTGCAGACGTCCGGCAGTGTCACAGATCAGAACATCAGCGTGTGATTCAATAGCCTTATTAAGTGCATCGTAAACAACTGCTGAAGGATCGCCACCTTCTTTTCCTTTTACTATGTCCACACCTACTCTTTGTGCCCAGACATCCAGCTGATCAATAGCTCCTGCTCTAAAAGTATCGCCGGCAGCAACAATGACCTTTTTGCCTTCATCTTTCATGATGCGATGAGCCAGTTTACCAATGGTCGTAGTTTTTCCAGCACCATTAACGCCCACCATTAAAATGACAGTCAGTCCTTCTGCTGCATAATTGATTTTAGTAGACATTACAGTATCATTAGCATAAATAACAAACATCTTATCCACGATGATATCATTGATTTCCTTAGGATCAGTAATATTTTTTAATCTGACTTCTACTTTGATTTCAGAAACGATTTTCATTACCATGGATACACCGACATCAGCCATGATCAGAATATTTTCCAGTTCTTCAAAGTATTCATCATTAATTTCTCTAAAACGCGCTGCCAGTTCATTGATACGCTGGGATAAAGTGGTATTGGATTTATCTAATCCAGCGACATATTTTTCATTTTGTCTGGTTGATTTACCAACCAGTTTTTCTTTAATTTGACTAAAAAACCCCATATTATACCTCCTTATTTCTGTTCCTGTGAAAGATCGATGGCTTCTTCCAGTTTAACACTGACCAGTTTGGTAACTCCTTTTTGCTGCATTGTTGCGCCATAAAGCAAATCACATTCTTCCATTGTCCCTTCACGATGAGTAACAACGATAAATTGTGTCTGCGCACAGAATTCACGTAAATATTTAGCAAATCTTTCAACATTGGCCATATCTAAAGCCGCTTCAACTTCATCTAAGATACACATTGGCACCGGTCTGACTCTTAAAATAGCAAACAGGCAGGATATGGCAATCAATGCTTTTTCCCCACCCGAAAATAAAGTAATGTTCTGTACGGCTTTACCTGGTGGCTGTACATCAATATCAATTCCGGTTTCTAGAATATTTTCGGGATCACTGTATTTGATTTTGGCTCTCCCACCACCAAAGAGAGAACGGAATACATGATTAAATTCTATATTAATTTTTTCAAATGTGGTAGAAAACTTATCAGTCATGATCTCGTCCATTTCCGCGATTGCTTTGATGATGGTATCTTGGGCCTGAATAAGATCCAGTCGCTGAGCATTCATGTTTTCATAGCGAGAAGAAACATCTTTGTATTCTTCTATGGCATCGATATTGACATGTCCTAATGCCAAAAGCTGATTACGTAAAGCAGCGACTTGAGATTTTGCATTTTCAATATCAATATCATCCTGATAGTGATCAAAAGCATATTCATAGGTCATGGCATATTCCTCATTAAGACGGCTGAGGTAATTATTTAAATGAGCTTCTTTTTTGGTGGACTGAATAGCTTTTTCACTGATTTGAGATTGAATCTCTTTTAATTCTTTACGTTTGGATCTTAAAGTTATTTCTAACTGATCGCTTTCATTAACAAAAGACATGCGCATTTCCCTTTTGGCTTTGATCTGTTCAGTAAGCTCATCACGACAGCGAATAGCTTCATTAAGTTGCATGATCAGCTGATTTTCTGTAGTTTTGTTTTTAAAGTCTTCAATTTCAACATTTTGATGTGACAATGTCTCATATTCACCTTTAGCGACGATCAGCTCTTCTTTTTTATTTTGGACAACAACTTCCAGCTTTGCATGCGACATCTGTTTTTGCAGCAGATCATGAGAAATTTCTTTCATTGTGTTATCCAGCTGATTGTATTTGTTTCTGATATTCAGTAATTCTTTTTCGCGTTTTTCTAATTCAATTTCCAGTTTATCTAATTCTCTTTTTTGGATGATCGTTGACTGCTGACGGTTGGCACTCCCTCCAGTAAGAGATCCACCGACATTGACAATATTTCCATCTAAAGTAACCACTTTATAACGAGCAAAGGTAGCCTTTGAAATTTCTGAGGCATGGTCAATATTGTCTGCCAGAATAACATTTCCAAGCTGATTGGCAATGATCACATCGATTTTCTGACTGCTGAAGACAAAATCACTTAATATACCGAGATAGCCTTCTAATGTTGGCAGCACCAGTTTGTGTTCATCGCGAATAGTTCTTTTTTCCATTACATTTAACGGTAAAAAAGTAGCTCTTCCAGCTTTATTGTCTTTTAAGAATTTAATCGCCAAACGCGCCTGCAGATCATCTTTTGTTACGATAAACTGTAAAGCACTGCCTAAAGCAGTAGATATAGCCAGATCATATTTTTCTTCGTTAATGATCAGTTCACCTAAGACTCCTAAAATATCAGGATTGTTTTTAGCATATCGCATAATTGCATTGACACCACTGTAATAGTGAGCTTTGTTATTGATGTTATCCTGCAGAATTTCTTTCCTCGATCGCATTTTAGAAATTTCGCTGGAAAGAAATGAAATTTTCTGTTCTGTGTTTGCCATTTCCTTTTGACAGTCCAGCTGTTTTTGTCTGATATCTTCAATTTCCTTTTCATTATTCTGTAAACGTTCCACACGGTCGTTATATTCTTCTACCAGATCAGAAAGAATGGCTTTCAGGCTCTGCAGACGTTCTTTGATGTGTGTTTCATCACTTGATTCCAAGACCATCTTTCTTTTCTGATCTATTTCAATTTTAGAAGTTTCCAGTTTAGTAACTTCTGACATAGCTTCCATCAGCTGACTTTGCAGATCATTAATTTCATTATCGAGAACATACATTTTTTTTCTGATGTCATCATTGGCATTTTCTTTAAGCAGAATATCTGCATCGATCGTCGCCTGATTTTCATTCAGTATTTTCAGTTCTTGACTCAAGTCATCAAGCAAGGCTTTTGCTTCATGGATTTCGTGAACGAGGACTGCTACCTCGATACCGGTCAGTTTTTCTTTTAGTTCCAGATAGGTTTCCGCTTTTTCTTTTTGTCTTTTTAATGGCCCTATCTGTTTTTCCAGTTCGAATACGATATCTCCTATACGATCAAGATTGTCTTTTGTTCGTTCCAGTTTACGTATTGATTCAATTTTTCTTTTTTTGTATTTGGCAACTCCTGCTGCTTCTTCAAAAATAGCACGTCTTTCTTCTGGTTTGCTGTCAGCAAAATTAGATATATTGCCTTGCGATATGATAGAAAGCGAATCTCTTCCTAGTCCAGTATCCATGATCAGATCGGTAATATCTTTCAATCGACACTGCTGATGATTGAGCAGATATTCAGCTTCGTTACCATGACGATACAGACGACGGGTTATTTCAACTTCATTGTAGTCATAATTCATCATTCTGTCACTATTGTCAAAAACCAGAGTAACCTCAGCAAGATTTTGTGCTTTGCGGTCTTCTGATCCAGCAAAAATGACATCGCTCATGTGGCTGCCACGCAGTGATTTGACAGACTGCTCACCAAGTACCCATCGAACTGCATCTGATATATTTGATTTTCCACAGCCATTGGGACCAACGATACCGGTGATACCTGGCTGAAATTCAACATTGACTTTATCAGCAAAAGATTTAAAGCCATGAAGTTCAATTCTTTTTAAATACATATCGTTCCCTTTCCTTATCTAAAGAAAACCAGTTTATTTTCTTCTAACGGCAATCTGACTTTAAAAACAGTTCCTACATCAACGGTTGATTCTACTTCGATCTTGCCATGATGTAAATCCACGATTGATTTTACGATAGCCAGTCCTAATCCATTTCCTTCTATATTTCTTGCTTTATCTTCTCGATAAAATCTTTCAAAAATATGAGAAACAACTTCTTTAGACATTCCAATTCCAGTATCTTCGATATCAACTTCTACTTCTTTGACTGTTCTTTTTATCGTCACTGTAATTAGACCGCCGTCATTTGTATATTTAATAGCATTAGAAATAATATTTGTCCATACCTGTTCCATTCTCTGTTCATCGCCAGAGAAAATGATATCTTTTTTAGGTATCTGCAAATCAATTTCTATATCTTTGTTGGCTGCGATAGATTCCTGGGTTGATACAACACGTTTAAGCTGTTCGACCAGCGAGTAGTTACTGACTTCCAATTCTATCTCTTCTCTATCCAGCAATGTCAATTGTAACATATTTTTAGCTAATGAGGACAATCTTTTACTATTATATAAAATAATATTTGCGTATTTTTCACGTTGTTCCTTTGATAAGTCTTCTTCCTTAAGAATGTTAGCGAAGCCTTGTATCGATGTTAAAGGCGTCTGAAACTCATGGGAAATATCAGAAATGAATTTCTGTCTGGTTTCATCCTGTTTGGCTAACTGAATGGCCATACGATTGAAAGACTGATTCAGCTTAGAGATTTCATCTTCTCCTAAAGTATCAACCCTTACACTGTAGTTTCCGTTATAAAGTTCTTTTGTAGCATTCGTCAGACGCGCAATCGGTCTGACAATGATTTCAGCTACTACCAGAAACACGACGCTGCCAATAAAAAACACACAACCCAGTATCAGTATCACTGAATTAGTAAAAATGTTTTTCTGATCACTGGTATCTTTTTGAACCAGAATATAATGATCTATCCCATTGATCTTGCATTTTTGACCATATGACAGAATGTTGTCATAACTGTATGTAACAGCTTTTTCTTTATCGTTTTGATAAAGTTTGATAATTTCCTGCAAAGAAGGACAGTACTGACGGTCGCCATAACAAAACAGTCCGCTTTCTGGTGAATAGTATGTTATGGTCAGTTCAGAACTATCAGCATACAGTTCAATGATTTCATCTTTATTTTGAACTCCTTCATTGCTTAAGACTTTTGAAACATATTCTCTGGTTGATATCAGATCTTCAATAACTGTTTCTTTGATCTGTTCATTGTTGCTTTTAAGGGAAACAACCCCGGCCACGGAAAAAGATGCAACAATAGTGACAAAAAAACCAAATATCAGTTTAGAATAAATAGATTTCATCTATTCTACCTCGACTTTATAACCTAGTCCTCTAACAGTAACAACTGAAAAACCAGGCAAATGACCGATATTCTCTCTAATACGTTTGATATGAACATCAACGGTACGATCAAAGCCATCATAGTCCATGCCCCAGATTTTTTCTATTAACTGTTCACGGGAAAAAATCTGATTGGGATGTTTGGCCAGTTCAAAAAGCAATTCAAACTGTTTCAAAGGCAGATGAATGGTTTCATCTTTATATCTGATTTCATATTTTTCACCATCTAATTCAACATCTTTAAGCATAATGATATTTGATGCATTAATATCATAACGACGCATGACAGCCTTAACACGTGCCATCAGTTCATTAGGATCAAATGGTTTAACTACATAATCGTCTACTCCCACTGAAAATCCTCTTAATTTATCTTTGCTTTCTCCTTTAGCAGTTAACATAATACAGGGAACGTCTTTGATTTCTTTAATATTTTCTACTAATTCAAAACCATCCATTTTTGGCATCATCACATCAATGATGCATAAATCAATATATTCACTTTCAAAAATTTCCAGAGCTTCTTCACCATCTTTGGCTTCGATTACCTCATAACCTTCTTTATTGATATAAAATCTGATTAGTTCTCTGATGTCCTGTTCATCATCAACGATAAGTACTTTTGATTTCATTTTACACACCTCAATTCATTTTCAAAATTATATCATAGTTTTCTTAAAAATAATATAAGGCCCTGTTCATCCTGACAGGGCTTTTTCTTATTTTTTTGTAATATCATGACAAATGACACTGTTTTTACCAGGAGTATATTCAATCGTTACCTGATCGCCGGGTTGAAGTAATGGCAATTCATCAGAGAGTGATATATCAGCGATAAAAATCAGATCACTATCTTGAATTTTTAAGTAATAAAGGCTGTTTCCTTCTTTAACAGCGCTATTGATGATTGAAATAGTTCCTTCAATTTTCTCATATTTATTTTCACCGGTAGTTTTACCGTTTTGTGCTAATATTTCGTAATAATTATTTTCTGCTTCATTGACTGTCGATCCAGTCGCAACGATCTGATAGTTTTTGACAGATACAAATGCATACATTTTAACCAGATTCGAACTGTCCTTTAATGATAGAAAATAGGATGGTTCGCCATTAGCGTTGATCAGTATTGGGAAAGTTGCAGTGTATTTCAGGTTTTGCACTTTTCCTTCAGCAGAAGACATGGCTGAATGTTCTTCAGCACCAGAAATATTGTAAAATTTACCATCTTTGGTACGTAAATTGATTAAGGCAAAACCAACGTTGCTGGCATCTTTAGATACCGAAGTCAGTCCGGTATATAAATAAACATCATCATTAATTGCCAGATAGTTATAGCCATCAGTAGGCTGAAGAACTCCTTTTTGTGAAAAGATAGAATTTAAAAAGCCATTGGTATATTTCCCATAGTTTTCCAGCTGCGCAACAATGAGATCAGCTGGATAAACCCTATCTACCCAACTTGGTACTTTATCAATATCATAATACTGATGATCACCACTGACAGCGTCTACGAGCACGGCACCGACGATATCTTTTCCACCAAAAAATCCTATCTTGTAATCATAGACTGGTGCAATCCAGTAAGGAGCCCCAGCATCATCAATTTCGAAAGCAACCTGATCAAACATCATTGTTGGATAATTGAAACGAAGATGACGGTATATATTTCGTCCGAAATGTTCAGATGTTGAATATTTCATTCCTTCTTTCAATTCAACAACCTCAGATTCCTGAGTGACCATGTCAACTCTAATATAGGCTGGTAAACCTTCTTTACGGTTAGTAAACCATTTGATGATATCGCTGTATTCCAACGGGGTAACACGGTATGGCGAATCTTTATAGTTGATCTGATTGTATGAATCATTGACTTCAAACTGCGATACATAATCTACCATCTGTCCCATTTTACGATCGCCTAGTTTAATGGCACTGTCACGATCAACAACTGGTATTGACTGATACGATATAGTAGGATTGTCTTTATAAAAATCTGCTTTTTTATCAAGATTCAATTGTGACTGATAAGATTTTGCATGAAATACTGGTAAGCTGTAAATAGTTCCTGCACCTAAATACAATACCAGCAATAAACAGATAACACTGAAAACTTTATTCAGTTTATCAAAGCAGCCACTAAAAAGATAATGTAAAGCTACATATATCATTAATAGCAAAATGGTTTGGATGATAAATGCTTTTGAACGTAGATGTATTGGAAACATCAAAATATATTCGACAGCTATAAAAATAATGAGTACGATCAGTAATGGCCAAAGATAAGAACGTAACGACGATGATTTTGGCTTTTGCTGAAAAGGATCTTTCTGTTTAAACATAGCACGAAACTGTTCAAACAAATCAATCAGCGATATTCTATTCATGGATGACCTCCTCCATATCTTTTAATAGCTGTGGCAGTTCATCTAAAGATAATAAGGTTGCTCCTGAAGCATACATATGTCCGCCACCATGGTACTTGCTGGCCACCTTATTAACCGGAACCTGGCGTGAACGTAATGAAACTCTCCAGTTATGGTCTTTTGTATTTTCAGTAATAGCCATCCAGACATCAAATTCTTTGATCGACCCTAGTGTATGAATATAGTTTGATCCCTGCTCTCTGGTAATATGCAATGCCTGCAGATCTTCATCTTTTAAAATATAATAGGCAATTGTACCATTAATCTGAAAATGATTTAAAATAAATTTTCTGACATAAAGATCATTTAATGATGAAAGATACATACGATCATAAAGATCCTGAAGATCGATTCCGTGTTGAAATAATAAAGCAGCTGCCTGGAATGTTCTTTCATCAGTACTGCTGTACATAAATCGGTTTGTGTCACCAACCATGCCCATATAAAGGGCTTCTGCCCCTTTGACAGATATTCTAGCATGGCTGTCATTTAACAGATCACATACCAGTTGACTGCATGAGCTGGCAGTAGGATCTTCATAATTGATGGTACCATAACTGTCTACAACGATATGATGATCTATTTTAATAAGTTCCTGACATAGATGATAGCTTTCCCCATCAATTCTTTCCTGATTGGCTGTATCTAAAACTATGCCTAGAACTGGATAATCAAAAGTACACTGTTCAGATGGTCTGATAAATTCAAATTTCTTGAACAAATCTATACTAAAGTCACCACTGATATATACATTTTTATCGGGAAAAGTTGCTTTGATCAGTTCATACATCCCCAGCTGACTGCCAAAGGCATCAAAATCAGGGTTGATATGACGATAAATCACGATATTGTGATATTCATTAATTTTTGTTAAAATCTGTTTAATCATATATTCACCTCAGCAATATCATAACATAATAAAAAAAAAAGAAAAGCCTTGGTAAGCAAGGCTTTTATAATCCTAAAATTCTGATGGTATCTCTAGCAATCATGACTTCTTCATTAGTTGGAACAACCATGACTTTGATTGCTGAATCAGGCGTTGAGATTTCTCTGATTTCTGATGAGCGAACGCTGTTTTTTTCTTCATCCAGTTTTGCATGTAAAGCTGGACCAATAGCTTTAATGATCAGATCTCTTAAATAAGCAGCATTTTCACCAACACCAGCAGTAAAGGCAATGACATCAATACCACCTAATTCTACAAAGTAGCTACCGATATATTTAGCAACGATAGTTGAATACAGTTCACTTGTTAAAATTGCTCTTTCGTCTCCTTTATAGAAGGCATCTTCAACATCACGCGAATCTGAAGAGATTCCTGAAATTCCCAACATACCAGATTTTTTATTATAAATTTCCAGAACTTCATCAGGTGTTTTGTTTAATTTATGACATAGATAAGGCATAACTGAAGGGTCAACATCACCTGTACGTGTTCCCATCATAACTCCTGCCAGCGGAGTAAATCCCATTGAAGTATCAATGCAGACACCATCTTTGACTGCAGAAAGACTAGCTCCATTACCTAAATGACATACCACGATTTTTGAATGTTCTGGATTATTCAGATACTGAATAACAGACTGTGAAACAAATTTATGACTTGTTCCATGAGCTCCATATTTACGAACTTTTAAATCTGTATAATATTCATATGGCAATGGGTATAAAAATTTATCTTTTGCCAGTGTCTGATGGAAAGCAGTATCAAAAGTGAATACATGTTCAACATCAGGTAAAGCAGCTTTAAAAGCACGATATCCAATTAAGTGAGCTGGATTATGTAAAGGAGCTAATTCAGCTAATTCTTCAACTTTGCTGACAACATCTTCGTCAACTTTGACTGAATCACTAAAATATTCACCACCATGAACGATACGGTGTCCCACGGCATCGATTTCATTTAGGCTTTCTACAACATGATATTCTACAAGTGCATTTAATAACAGTTCAACAGCAATTTTATGATTTTCAATAGGTTGCTGTTTTTTCTTTTTTTCTCCATTTACTTTGATTTCAAAATTTCCTTGATCCAAACCAATTCTTTCAACAATACCAGAAGTAATAACTTCTTCACTTGGCATATTAATTAACTGGAATTTTAATGATGAACTTCCAGCATTGACTGCCATGACTTTTATCATACTATATTTCCTCCCTTAAACATCATGATTATATTTTACATAATTCAAAGTTAATTGACAATAAGATTTTCATTTTCTTATCATAATAAAAACCCACCGTGACAGATAAGTGAAATCATGATTATTTCATTTATCTGTTGTAGTGGGTCATTTTATATTAACTTTTATTTGTTGTTGTATGAAGAACGAGACATTTGTTCCTGTCCCATTTTAACTAATCTTTTAGTGATTTCTCCACCGACAGATCCATTAGCTCTAGCTGTTGTATCAGGACCTAAATTCACACCAAATTCATTAGCAATTTCGTATTTCATCTGATCGATAGCATTTTGAGCTCCTGGGACAACTAATCTATTACTGTTGTTGTTTTGTGCCATGTGTTTGTCACCTCCTGACAACTATATTTTGTGTCAGGATCATAAATATATGCATCATTTAAAAAATCTCTTCATTTTTTTTGTAATTATTATCAAGAATGATCGTTTCAGCACTTTCTACGCATTCATCAACTAATGCTTCGAAATCAAATTTGCTTTCAAAGGCAACTGCTTTATAGCTTTTTGGCTTAGTTGCAGGTGCTTTTGGTGTAAAAATTGTACAGCAGTCTTCATGGGGACGGATCGAAATATCATAAGTGTCAATTTTATTAGCTATGTCAATGATTTCTAATTTATCAAGGCATAATACTGGTCTTAAAACAGGAATACGAACAACTTCGTTGATAACCATCATACTGTCAAGAGTCTGAGAAGCGACCTGTCCTATGCTTTCACCATTAACAATAGCCAGACAATGATTTTTAAATGCTATTTTTTCGGCAATACGATACATCATTCGGCGCATGACCGTCATAGCATAACTTTCATCGCAATGATCGTAAACTGCTAGTTGCAGTTTAGTGAAATGCACGACATGAACTTTGATGGCACCATGTGTAAAATGACGTAGTTTATCAACCAGATCAAAAACTTTTTCTCTGGCAAATTCATTAGTATATGGTGGTGCAGCAAAGTGAACACATTCGATATCAACACCTCTTTTTAATGTCAGATAACCAGCAACCGGTGAATCAATACCACCTGATAACATCAGCATTGCCTTACCTCCAATACCTACTGGATAGCCACCAGCTCCTTTGATCACATTATCCATAACATAAATAGCGTCATGGCGAATTTCTACTGTGATAAGCATTTCTGGATGATGAACATCTACTTTTAATGGACGGTCCACGTGATGGAAAACATGTCCAGCTATTTCACGATTGATATCCTGAGATGTTCCAGGAAAAGTTTTATCACTTCTTTTTGTATTGATCTTAAAAGTTGTTTTGTTATTTTCGTTGATCAGTTTTGCAATACCCTCTTTAACTGCTGAGAGATTTTTTTCGAATTTAAAGGCATTAGAAAATGAATAGATCCCAAAGACTGTTTTCAGTTTTTCATTGATACTGTTATGATCGGCACCATTGAGATGGATATACATACGATCATACTGTAATTTGTATTCCAGTTCAGGAAATTCGTAAAGGATTTCTTTTGTGTTTTTTAAAAGTTTTTGAGTAAATAATTTTCTGTTTTTTCCTTTGGTTGTCAGTTCACCAAATCTTACTACGATATAGTCTGCTTTCATAATTACCTCTGTTTTTTGATTTCAATAAGTATTTCTTTTAAACAATAAATAAATTTATCAATTTCTTCCTTTTTTGTCAAATCACTTATACTGATACGTAAAGCACTTTTCGCTATTTTCTCATCAATATGCAGTTGTGCCATGACACGTGATACATCACTGGTATGAGAAGAACATGCACTGCGGGTCGATACTAGAATATCTTTTTCTTCTAACGCATGTAAAATGACTTCCGGTTTATAGCCAACACATGAAAAATTAATAATATGATGACTGGTCAGTCCGCCAGAATTAATGACAACATCTTCTAATGAAGAAAGTCCATCCAATGCATATCGATACAGTTCTTTGACGTATTGCTGTTTCTGGTCAAAGTTTTCCAGAGCCAGTCGCAGAGTTTTTGCAAAAACTATATTAGTACAGGCATTACTGGTTCCGCCACGTAAAGCAAATTCCTGCTGGCCACCATTGATCAGAGGAATTAAAGTAGTTTTTTTATTTTTATATAAGATACCACTGCCTTTAAGCCCATAAATTTTATGTGCTGAAAATGACGCACAGTCAATACCTTTTAAATCAACAGGTACTTTACCCAAAGCTTGTACCATATCGACATGAAGCTTGATCAAAGGATGATCTTTGAGCAGCTCTTTAATTTCACTGATTGGTTCAATAGCACCTAGTTCATTATTGATATACATCACAGAAATCAGTATCGTATCGTGACGAATACTTTTTTTGACATCATCAATTGAAATATGTCCTGTACTGTCTACAGGTAAATATGTGACTTCAAAGCCAAAAACCTGTTCCAGCTGTTTACAGGTTTCATAGACCGAAGAATGTTCAATACATGTGGTAATGATATGTTTACCACGGTTCTGGTATTGAAATGCAATACCTTTGATAGCCATAGAGTTTGCTTCAGACCCACAACTGGTAAAAATAATCTCATCATCATGTACTGACAGTGCATTAGCAATCAGCTGTCTAGATTTTTCCATCAGGCGGTTAACTTCTATACCTTTACCATAAATACTGTCAGCATTATAGAAATACTGACTTAAAAGCTGATGATATGTTTTTAGCACCTCACTATGAAGTGGTGTTGTTGCTGCATAATCCAGATATACCATTTTTGCCTCCTTATTTTATTTTATTCATTTATTTGTCATTTGTTCTTAATAAAAAAGTCCTATTTCTGTTTAGGACTATTTTTATTGATCAGCATTTCATAAGAATCTGGTCTTATTTTTTCAATAATGTCAACGGCAGTGGCTAAAGCCTTTGTATATTCGCCATTTCGATATAATAATTCAGCTTTAGTCAGTTCAGTATTCACTTCCAAAAATGATGAACGATATCGATTTCCATAAACAATAGCATCTTCTACCATTTCAGCCGTAACAATCAGATTATGGATATTATCGTACAGTTTATATATCACATCTCGTGCTGCATCAACCTGGTGTGACAGATTATTAAGATCTATTGGTCTTTTTCTGATAAAATTTAAGATAGCATCAGCTTTCTGATAAGAATCCTGAATATAATCCTGATATGATTCACTGATCATTGGCAGATGTTTATTTCGAATTTCTGATTTGATTTCCAGTAAAACGATGTTTATGTTATCAAGTTCGTTTAAAGCACGTTTTTCCTGGATTTTCAGACTTTCTGCCAGTTCATTATGTTTGATTAAAGAATCACTGTAGGTTTTACATTTTTCATTTATGCTTTCAAAATTTTCAATCATTTCTGCATATGAAAAATCTTTAGTTTCAATGATTTTTGTTAGTTCACTAAGTTCTTCAATAATTTCCTGGAACTGAGTGTAATCTTCTTCCACAGTTATGACAAAGCCGTCAAGAATATAATTTTTTCTTATTTCTGAAATAACTTTTATTGCTTTTTGCAGTCCTGAATCGATTGTTTCAACATTACTGTAGCATTTATCACGACTTTCTTCATACAGTTTATAGGCAGCCTGTTCTTTTTCAAAATCGGCATTCAACTGATTGATGTCTTCAGTGATGATTTCAATGTTTTTACCAATATCATCTAAATGCAGTTTCTTAATGAGTTGACAGGTTTCTTGAAGATCGCTTTCAATTTTGTTTAATCTTATCGTTGCATCCATTCGTTCAATAGAGAAATCTTTTGCCTTCATCTCTTCCATGGTATCCTGCAGTTCTTTTATTCTTCCTGGAAGATACTGTCTGACAACAGAAATATAAGTTGGCATCTCTTTTAAAACGTTATCCAGAAAATCGATTTTTTCAGAAATTTTTTCTGTATATGTTTTTGCATCCTCATACTGTTGACAATTCATATAATTTTCCAGCTGAACAAAACTGTCATCGATATTTTTGAATACATTCCCTACAGCTGGTACAAAATCATCAATTTTAAAACGAACATGCGAATATGTATCATTGGTATTACGATATTTTTCTTTTACTTTAATGATTTCCAGTCTTTGGATATTTTCTATTTCTGTGATTACTTCAATTTCATCTAGAAGCTCTTTTGAATTTTTTTCATAATCCTGCAGCAGTCTGTTCAATTCGCCAATGCGTCTTTTTATTCCTCTTAAACGACGATAATATAATGCTTCATCAATATCATTGATCAAAGGAACGATTTTTTCAGATTGAAGATTACATAATTCATTATAATTTGTTTCAAACTCATCGTATTTTGCTTTAACTTCCTGCATGTTTCGAGCTATGCCTTTAACTCTGCCAAGCTTATATTGTATTGGCAGTGATTTTACTGCATTCATCGAATTTTCCAGATCTACGATCTGTTTACGATAGTTTCTTAATTTAATGAGTCTGTAGACAATGATCACCGCAATAAGGACCAGTAAAACAACCCCAGCGATGATCAGGGTCTTGGCTCCAACTATATCAATAACGTTATTCAACCATTCCATTTTATTTCAACCTCTTTTTTCATATCTACTCAAAATTATATCATAATGAGCTATCATTGTCTAAATAATCAGGAAGTTTTTCATTAATCACTCAGACTGTCATGAAGGTTGACTGCATTTTTCGCGATATAAAATATATCCTAGGGAAGATAAAAAAATAATGATAAATCCCGTTAACAGCTGAAAACTGACATTTTCTTTTAAAAAAAAGATAGAGAAAATGTAAGTAAAAATAGGTCCTAAGCCTAACAAAACACTGGTTGTCAATGCCCCAAGATGTTTGATCGAATAAAATGAAATACATTGAATATAGGCATATCCTATTCCCGATGTAAGAACAAAAAGCCATAAACAGAAAGGATTTACTGGCTTTAAAACAGGATGAATAAATAGACAGATTACAGTCATTTCTATTAGCGCAATGAAAAGCATATAGACATTATATACAAAAATATTGTTATCGTTGATTTTTTTAACACGATAGTTTCCAAGATTATAGATAAATAACGCTATGATAAATAAATAATGGCTAAAGGCAAGATTATGCCAGTTAAAGTTGATCGTATAAAAAAAGCCAAAAAGTGAAAAGACTAAAAATAAAATATCGTATATTCTTATTTTTCTGGTATCAAGATAGATAATGATCATCATCGCAAAAGGTGCCAGACAGTTTAAAGCTGCTGAGGCAGTACCTTTGATTTGCATTAAAGCAAAATATGTCAGCAGAAAATTTAACGTATTGATAAGATGCGTATTGATCAGCAAAGGTAATGGTCTGACTTTTTCAAAAGGAATATTCTTTAACTTAATGTATACCAGCATAGCCATGAAAGAAAATAATATTTTTAGAAAAATGAGAAATAAAGGATGGAAATATTCGTAATTTAACTTGGTAACTACGATATTTAAACCCCATACAATATCTGCTATGATTACCAGTAGATATATCATTCAATCACCAGAATAAGTATGGTCAAAAAAAAATACATTAATCAAGCAGCTGATCAATGTATCTTTTGTCACTGTTTAACTGACTGGACAGTTCATCAAGATTTTTAAACTGAATTTCTTCACGTGTGTATTCAATAAAATCAACATCAATACTGAGTCCATAAATATCTTCATCAAAATCAAAGATGTGCACTTCTAAAGAAATAGTATTCAGTACCCCTACCGTGGGATTGAGACCAACATTGGCCATGGCTTTATAACGTTTTTGATGAATGTACACATACGCACCATAGACACCTCTTTTTAAAACAACGTACTGTCCAATATCGACATTGGCTGTTGGAAAACCAATTCGACGTCCGTTTTTAAGACCATGCATGACTTTTCCGGTAATACGATAAGGACGATTCAATAACTGGTTGGCCTTTGAAATCTGACCTTCATGGATATAGTGACGAATCAAAGAAGAAGAAACTTTCTGATGATCGATTTCATATTTACTGACGACCTTAACCTGATAACGGTTTTGTGAAAGCTCTGTTAGGGTTTGACTGTCTCCTTTACCATGATCTCCAAAATGAAAATCAAAGCCACAGACAACATGCTCGATCCTGTTTTTGATAAGATAACTGTTAATAAATTCTAAAGGCTGTTTTTGTGCAACAGACTGATTAAATTCAATTATGAAAAAATAATCAAATCCCATATTTTCAATCAAAGATATTTTCTGCTGCAAAGACATCAGATACTGGAAATCTTTTTTACCGAAAACAACCTGTGGATGCTGATCAAATGTCATGAATCCTTTTTTCAGACCGGTGGCAGCAGCAATCTGTTCAACCTCATGCAAAAGCTGCATATGACCAAGATGTAAGCCATCAAAATAACCAATAGCAATAACACTTGGTTCTAGCTGAAAAATGCTTTCCTGTGCTTTTAAATAAATGACCTTCATTACCATAAACCTCGAATATTTTTCAGATTACCATGGCCATCTGGACCATAAACAGCAAGAATATGTCCTTGCTGATTGCATATGGCAACCTGATGATCTAATGAACTTCTGATTTTTTTGCCATGATAGACTATATTTTCATCTGCAATGATCAACTGAGGAAAATCTGATAAAGCTTCATCAATGCTCATGATATGATATTCGTCATTTTGCAGCTGTTCAAGAGAAATGCATTGAGCCAGTTTAAAATGACCTGATTGCAGTCTGATCAGATTTGACATATGTCCAGGCAGATCGAGTTTTTTTGCAATATCAACACATAAAGAACGAATATATGTTCCTTTTGAACAGTGAACGTCAAATGTGATATTGATCCCATCAAATGAAACTAATCTGATCATATATATTTCAATATTACGTGGTTCAATTTCAACGCTTTGACCTTCTCTGGCATATTCATATAATTTTTTACCGTTTTTCTTAATAGCTGAATAAACGGGAGGTATTTGCTTTGAAGATCCTAGAAAACCTGCCAGAACAGTATTGACCTGTTCAACAGAAATCTCACCTACATCTTTTTGCTGTAGGATCTGACCACTGGCATCATATGTATCAGTTGCTGTTCCTAAGGTTAATGTTGCCCGATATATTTTTTCGTGGCTTGTTAAAAACTGAATAATTTTAGTTGCTTTATTAATACAAACAACTAACACACCGGTTGCATCTGGATCTAAAGTTCCGCAATGTCCAACTTTTTTTGTATGCAGCTGCTTTCTAACGATATTAACAATATCGTGGCTGGTATAGCCAGCAGGTTTATTGATTAATAATACTCCATCCATAATTTATCACCATAGACATTCTAACAATAACAAAATCATTATACAAGAAAATCCTTCTGTCAAACAAAAAAAGACGACATAGTCGTCTTAAGCTTCTTTATGTTTAAGAATGAAATAATTCTTTTTACCACGTCTGATGACTGTTTTTGACTGTCCAAAGGCATTTTCTTTAGATACTGTAAAATCAACATCTTTGATACGGTTACCGTTAATTAACACAGATCCGCCATTAACAAATTCTCTGGCTTCTCTTTTACTTTTAGCCGCACCAGCTTTGATCAGAGCATCAAGAATATTCATTTCATTTTCATCACATTCAATAGTAGGAACACCGTTGAACGCAACATCAATCTGTTCAATTGTTAGATTCTGAATCTGACCAGAGAATAAAGTCTGAGAAACCTGTAAAGCTTCTTCGTAAGCTTCAGGTCCATGAATGAAAGTGATTACTTCTTTAGCCAAAGCTTTATGTGCTTCACGAAGGTGAGGCTGAGTTTTATTTTTTTCTTCCAGTTCCATGATTTCTTCTGGAGTCAGGAATGTCAGGAATTTAAGGTAATCAATAACCTTGTCATCTTCTGAATTAATAAAGAACTGATACATTTCATAAGGAGAAGTTTTATCTTTATCAAGCCAGATTGCTTTACCATTGGTTTTACCAAATTTTGTACCATCGCTTCTTGTCAGTAAAGGCATAGTAAAACCGTATGCTTCCTGTCCTGTTTTCTTTCTGATCAGTTCAATACCCGCAGTAATATTTCCCCACTGGTCCTGACCAGCAACCTGTAAAGTTACATTTTTATTTTCATGTAGCCAATAAAAATCCATGGCCTGCATGATCATATAAGAGAATTCTGTATATGTGATTCCCAAATCAAGTCTTCTTTTGACGATATCTTTATTCAACATATAGTTGATATTAAAATATTTTCCATAATCTCTTAGAAAATCAATAAAATTCAAATCTTTTGACCAATCATAATTATTAACAACTTCAAAACCAAAAAGCTTTTCCGCCTGAGCTTTTAAACAGTTAAAATTATGCTGTACCTGTTCTTTGGTAATCATTGGTCTTTCGGTATCAGGTTTAGGATCTCCAATCAGTCCAGTAGCTCCTCCAACCAGTAAAATTGGAGTGTGTCCAGCATCTTTTAGTCTTTTACTGATCAGAAAAGATGAAAAATGTCCAATATGCAAACTATCACCAGTTGGATCAGTTCCGATATAGAAAGTCATTCCTCCATTATTCAGTTTTTCTTCAATGTCCGGTGAACTGACATCTTTAATCAGACCTCTCCATACTAATTCATCATAAATTTTCATAATTAACCTCCTTAAATAATAAAAACGTCCTTAAAGGACGTTTATACGCGGTACCACCTTTATTTATGCAGAAAACATACACTCTCTATGATAACGGTATTTCACCGTCTAAGCTTTGCACTTAGAAGCTCCAGAGTGTATTCATATAACCTATTGACTTATTTTCACCTGCCATAAGTTCTCTGTAACAAATCGGTTATACTACTTGTCTCCTTCATTGCTGTATCAATATCATATTAAATAATCAAAATAATGTCAATAAAAGTTTTTTTAAAAGAAAAAAAATCTGATTGAAATCAGATTTTTATAATGTTGAGTCTCTTTTCATGATAATAGTATTAACACATACTTCTTTTGTTTCAATTTCTTCATCATTTAAGATTTTTGTCAGCAGTCTGACTGCTAACGCTCCCATATCATAGATTGGTAAATGAATAGAAGTCAGCGCTGGTCGACACATCAATGAATAGCTGGTATCCATCATCGAAACAACTTCCATTTCATCTGGTATCGAAATGTGATTATCATAAGCAGCGTTGATCACAGCTACGCCTTCTTTATCGTAGCTGGCAAAAACAACATCATGTTTATGTGTTTTGAAATACTCCGATAATTGTGGATAGCATTCTTCATAACGTGAAGAGGTACGAATGATCTGTGAATCCTTAAATTCCATATTATGCTGCACATAAGCTTCTTTGATTCCAGAAAGTAAATCTTCTGTACGCACCAGATTCTGTTTAGGACTTACAAATACTATATCGTTTTTACCCTTGTTCAAGTATTCATTAATGATATTAAAGGCAATTTTTTTAGCATCTATGTAAATTGAACCAATCAAATCATCAGAAACACAAGAACCAATAATGACAGCAGGAATCTTATATTTTCTGACAAGTTCAATTTCATGATCAATATGATCATTATTAAACAGAATAACCCCATCAGCTCTAGTTTTTACTACTTTTTCAAGAACATCGCCCACAGTATCATCATCACCAATATCATCAGTTGTATAAATTGTAATATTATAGTCAAGATGACGCCCCGCATCACCTATTCCGCCAATCATGTCTTTGACATGGGCAAACAGTGACTGTGGAAAAATAATGGCAATAGTAGTTGTTTTGCTTGTTGCCAGTCCCCTGGCAATCTGATTAGGTTTAAAATCTAAATCTTCAATAACTTTTAATACTTTTTGTCTTGTTTTTTCACGAACGACTGACGAACCATTGATAACTCTTGAAACAGTAGCAAGAGATACACCAGCTTCTCTTGCTACATCGTAAATAGTAATTTTTTTCATTAATTTCTTAGATCTTCAATGACTACATCTAATTCATCTTCTATGTCATCAATTTCATCTTCTAATTCGGAAATCACATCGTATGACTGTTCGCTTATTTTTTCTTTTAAAACATCAATTTTATCTGCAATTTCTGCAATGACTACATCTAACTTGTCTTTAACAACAGCATATTTTTCGCTGTCTTTTAACTTTCCAGTTACGTCTTCAAGTTTATCTTTTAACTCATTGAAATTGTTTTTGACACCATCGTATTTGTTTTTAGTAGCATCTTTAAATTCATCAACATCAAATTCATCGATAGCTTTTTTTACATCATCGATCGTTTTATTCATTAACGCAATGTAGTCTTCTTTAGACATGTTTTTTGCTGTATCAACAGTGTCTTTACCTTTTTCAACTAATTCTTTACGTAATTCACTACCTTTTTTTGGTGCTAAAAGCATTCCTGCAATAGCCCCTATTCCTAATGTAGCAACAAATCTCATTAATTTCATAATATTATTTCCTTTCTATTTATTTTTTAAATAAGCTTAAAATTACCCTTAATGGACTAAATCTTGGTCTATCAGGATCAAAGAATTTTGAAACTGTTTCAACTGGAACATTGAGCAGATCTAACTTATAGTTAACATCATCCAGTACTTTGTCTAGTCTTGTCATAGTTTCTTGTGCGGTTTCAACCGTATCTCCTGCCTGTTTGACTGCAGTAGATGTTCTTACGAATAATACTCCTAATCCGACAAGGCAAAAAGCCCCAGCTAAAATTAAGACGCAATAACATATTTCCATTGTAGTCATAATAATACCTCTACTTTCTTGACCATTATATCATATTATGGCCGTTTTATATAGAATTTTTCTTTAAAATGAGTTTTTCTTCGAACTTATAAATATCTTTACTGCTCATAAACAGGAAAACACAATTGTCATATTGCATCAGTTCTTCAATGCCGCTGTCATCCTGACGAATTACTTTCGCACGTGGTGCATATTGAGCAATATCATAGATATCAATATCGATGCCATCTTCATGTTTTGCGTTTTCTGGGAAAGGACAGAAATATGGATGATCTGCTTTTTCCATCTCAAAGGCAAATTCTTTAGCGAATCTTGCCCCACGAGAGAATCGATCAGGCTGGAAGACAGCGACGATTTCCTTACCAGGATAACGTACTCTTGTTGCCTCTATGACATATCTGATAGCCGTTGGGTGATGAGCATAATCATCTACATAAATATTATGTCCAATTTCCTGAACGGTATAACGTCTTTTTGTACCTTCAAAAGTCTGCAGACGTTCTAAGATATATTCGTAAGACATATCTTCCAGATAACCTAAAGTAATAATAGCTAATGAATTATAAAGCATATGATGACCATATAATGGTATGTTAAAATGTCCAAATAATTCCTTATGAATATAAACATCAAAAGATAATCCCTGTGGTGTATCCAGAACATTGACAGCTCTGACATCATTATCTTCATTTAATCCAAAACGAATGACGCGTTTATCAAAATGAATTTTTTTGATATTTGGATCATCACCCCAGACAATAACGGTATCCTGAACCTGATTGGCAAACTTTTCAAAAGATTCAATATAACGATCAAGATTGCCAAAATAATCTACATGATCTAATTCAATATTATTGATAATGGCATAATTAGGATAATAATGTAAAAAATGATCCTGAAATTCACATGTTTCAGCAATAAAATATTTGCTGTCTTTCATGCCATGACCTGTTCCATCACCAATTAATACTGAAGTTTTGTCAAAATTTTCAAACAGATGATAAGCCATACCGGTTGTCGTTGTTTTACCATGAGTTCCAGCAATTGCAATAGAAATGTAGTTTTTCATGAAATCCCCTAAAAAATCATAGTAACGTGTACAAGTGACATGAGGATTAGCCAATGCTGCCTGCACTTCTACGTTTGTTTCATCAAAAGCATTACCGATGATTACATGATAACCATCTTTTATGTTGTCTTTATTAAAAGAATAGATTGGAATATTTCTTTTTCTTAATTCTTCTTCTATAAAAATATATTTATCAATATCACTTCCGGCAACTTCATGACCCAATTCATAGAGGATCGTTGCCAGTGGAGCCATTCCAGACCCTTTAATTCCTATAAAATAATACATTTTCGTCACCTCGTTAATATATTAGCACAATTTCAAATGAATTGCTTTAAATAATCCAAAAAAACGAGCAATTTGCTCGTTTATAAAATCTGAATATCTTTGGAATAACTGTTTAAAACCTGACAGCCATCTTCTGTAACCAGTACCAGATCTTCTACTCTGACACCAAATTCTCCAGGCAGATAAACACCTGGTTCAATGGAAAAGATCATACCGGCTTCTACTTTCATATCAAAGCTCTGTGAAACATCTCCGTATTCATGAACATCTCGACCGATAAAATGTCCCAGACGATGGTTGAAATACTCTCCATAACCAGCTTTAGCAATGATGTCTCGGGCACATTTATCAATATCAGCCAGTTTGATACCAGGTCTGATGATTTTTTCAGCAGCTTCATTAGCCTGTTTAACCAGTTCATAAACTTCCATCTGTTTTTCAGTAATACCACCATAGAAAACCGTTCTTGTCATATCTGAACAGTAACCCTGATATTTACAGCCCATATCAATAATGATACTGTCGAATTTCTGAATTTTGCTGTCATCATTGCTGTGATGTGGATCAGCCGCATTTTTACCAAAAGCAATGATAGGTTCAAAACTGTTATCGTCACCACCATGTTTACGATAAATATCCGGTAATCTGGCAGCAATCTGTTTTTCTGTCAGTCCTTCTTTGCATAAATCGATTACATCCTGCATCGCCAGATCATTGATCTGACTGGCTTTGATCATCAGTTTCTGTTCTTTTTCATCTTTTTTCATTCGCACCAGATCAACGCATGGAGAAGCATTGATATATTTGGCATTTGGCAGTTTTTTCATCATCGACAGCAGATATCTTGATGGCCAGTTTTTATCAATACCTATGCGATTTGGAAACGCCATATGATCAACGATTGACTTCACTGCATCATCGCCATCTTTATGCCATACGATTTCCACTCCCAGATCATGGTCGATATAAAACAGATCATTACAGAACAGTTTATGATCACCATGTTTAGAAATCATAAAAACAAACATTCTTTCAAAAGGATTATTATAATATCCGGTACAGTAAGCTATGGAATCAGGATCACTGATCAGAAAATAATCTAAAGATGCTTCTTCCATCAGTTCTAATATATTATTAATACGATCTTTATTCATTTTCAGATACCTCAATTCCTAATTCTTCAAGCTGTTGGCTATCAACACTGTTAGGTGCTTTGGACATTGGACATGTAGCACTGGCATTTTTTGGGAAGGCAATGACATCTCTTATTGATTCACTTTGTGTCAGTAACATAACAAGACGGTCTAATCCTAAAGCAAAACCACCATGTGGAGGGGTTCCATATTTCAAAGCATCAACGAACCAGCCAAATTTATTTCTAACCTGTTCATGAGTCAGACCTAAAGCATCAAAAGCTTTTTGCTGAAGATCCTGTTCATAAATACGCTGTGATCCACCACCTAATTCAAAACCGTTAAACACAATATCATAGGCATCGGCTAAACAGTGTTCTGGATCAGCAGTAATTTTATCGATATCTTCTTCTTTCGGTCTTGTAAATGGATGATGAGTTGCATAGTATCTTTGAGTTTCATCATCATATTCAAACATTGGGAAGTCAACAACCCATAACAGTCCCATTTCATTTGGATCATATAACTGCAGCTCTTTACCCAAATAGTTACGTAAAGCTGCCAAAGCATCACAGACTACCATATATTTAACATCTGATACAAATAACAGTAAGTCATTATCTTCCCCGTTCATTTTTTCAATCAGTCTGGTTAGCTGTTCATCACTAAAGAATTTAACGATTGGTCCTTCAGCTTTACCTTGATTGATTTTCATCCAGGCAAGACCTTTAGCTTTATATGTTTTAACTAAATCAGTCAGTTTATCGATTTTTTTTCGAGAAAACTGTGATGCCTGATTTTTAACGTTAATCCCCTTAACATGACCATTATTCTGCAAAGCTGACTGGAAGACCATAAAATCAACATCTTTTACTGTTTCATTTAAATTAACCAGTTTCATATCAAAACGGATATCCGGCTTATCGATTCCATAAGTTTCCATAGCTTCATGCCATGTCATACGTGGCAGCGGTAAAGGAACATCGATTCCTTTTACATCTTTTATGACTTTAGCTACCATATTTTCACCGATTTCCAGTATTTCATCAGTAGTCATAAATGACATTTCGACATCTACCTGAGTAAATTCTGGCTGTCTGTCAGCACGCAGATCTTCATCTCTGAAGCATCTGGCAATCTGATAGTATTTTTCAAATCCTGCAACCATCAGCAGCTGCTTAAACAATTGTGGTGATTGTGGCAGAGCATAAAAATTACCAGGATGAACTCTAGAAGGCACCAGGAAATCACGGGCTCCTTCAGGAGTTGATCGGTTTAAATATGGTGTTTCGATATCTACGAAATCCAGATTATCCAAATATTCTCTGATACTTCTGGTTATTTGATGACGCATGATGATGTTTTTCTGCATTGCGGGTCTTCTTAAATCAAGATAGCGATACTGCATTCTGGTTTCTTCCAAGGCATCAGTTTCGTCAGCAACGATCATTGGTGTTAAGGCAGCAGTATTGATGATCTTTAATTCTGAAGCATTAACTTCAATATCTCCAGTTGGCATATTTGGATTTTTGCTGGAACGTTCAACAACTGTACCTTTAACATAGATGATATATTCATTTTTTATTGTTTTAGCTGTTTCTTCCAGTTCTTCATTTACGATGATCTGCGTGATTCCATAACGGTCACGTAAATCGATAAAGACTAAAGCACCCAGGTTTCTTTTTTTGGCAACCCAGCCTTTCAGTTCAACAACTTTCCCCGCATCTGCTAATGTCAGTTCCCCATTATTATGAGTTCTATTCATGTTCATGACCTCCTGCTAAATGATTTTCAATATAAGCTACAATATTTTCTAAAGCTACTGTTTCCTGTGTTTTATCATGATTGCATTTAATATTGACAACTTCATTTCTGACTTCTTCATCACCTAGGATCATAGAAAAATGAGCATGGAAACGATCTGCCGATTTAAACTGTCCTTTTAATCCTCGTGATACATGATCCATGTCGCAGGTGAAACCATTAGCTCTTAACATGGTAATGATCTGCATGGCAAGATCTTTGGCTTCATCTCCCAGTGGCATGATATAGCAGTCAATTCCTTCCTGCTGGTCATCAGGTTCATCCTGTAATGCCAAAAGCAGTCTTTCCATACCGAATGCAAAGCCAACACCTGGTGTAGCAGGTCCGCCTAATTCTTCAATCAGTCCATTATAGCGGCCTCCACCGCCAACGGTAGCTCCAGCTCCCAGTTTTGGATCATCAGAAATGATTTCAAAAACTGTATGTGAGTAATAATCCAGTCCACGTACCAGATTTGTATCAATTACATAGGATACTTCCAGGTCATCTAACAGAGAACATACCTTGTCAAAGTGATTTTTCGCATTTCCACTTAAGTAATCAATGGTTTTAGGTGCGTTTTTCATTGCTGGATGTGAAGCATCAACCTTACAGTCTAAAATACGTAAAGGATTTTTTTCAAATCTTTCCTGACAGTCGTGACATAACTGATCAAGATATGGCTGAAAATGTTTTTTCAGAGCTTGACGATAGTCGTTTCTTGATTCATCATCCCCTAAAGAATTGATGTGTAAAGTGACATTTTTTAATCCTAATGCTTCTACGACCGTTACAGCCATCAGCATACATTCAACATCAACGTAAGGAGATTCAACTCCCAGCATTTCAACGCCATACTGATGGAATTGTCTTTGACGGCCATTTTGTGGACGTTCATATCTGAACATCGGTCCCATATAATATACTTTCTGCAGTTTTTCTGGATATCCAAACATTTTATTTTCTACATAAGCTCTGGCAATGCCAGCAGTACCTTCAGGACGTAAAGAAATCATTCTTCCCTTTTTATCCTGAAAAGTATACATTTCTTTAGATACAACATCAGTAGTATCTCCCACAGCTCGGTTAAATAATTCAGCATGTTCGAAAATTGGCGTTCTCATTTCTTTAACGTTGTAGTTAGCTGAAATCGTACGCAGCAGCTGTTCCAGACGGATCCATTTTTCACTTTGTCCTGGTAAGATATCTACAGTTCCTCTTGGTGCGCTATAAGCCATAAAATTCCTCCTTTATAATAAAAAAACATCCTTAACTAAGGACGTTAATAACGCGGTACCACCTTAATTCGTATTTACATACGCACTTTTATCTTAACGCGATCAACGGTTGTTCTTTGCAAACAACTCCTCACAAGTGTCCCACAGTTTTTCATCAAGGTTTACACCACCCACCTTGTCTCTGAAATGATTAAGCTGTTTAATCTTGTTCGACGGATTAACATGATTATATGCGATTATCAAAAAAAAATCAATATCTCATCACTCAATAAAAAAGTTATTCATATCTTAATGAATAACTCTTTTAATATCATAGATTCCCTGTACGCGATCTAAATTAGCAATAGCTCGTGAAAGGTGATCGGCATCTTCAACAGCAATTCGTAATTTGATGACCGCTTTATTATCAGTTGTATCTGCATGAATATTTAAAATATTGATTTTCATTTGACCTAAGCTGGTAATAATATCATTCAGTAAATTAGTGCGGTCTAAAGCATCAATCTGTAAATCTGCATCATATCTCATCGCTTTAACTGAAGCAAAATCCCAGTAGACATCAATTAAACGATTTCGAATTTCTGGCTGATTGATATTAGGACAGTCCACACGGTGAACCTTGATTCCTTGACCCTGTGATACATAGCCAGTAATTTTATCACCAGGAATAGGATTACAGCATTTCGACAGAACGATCTTTAATCCCGAAACTCCTTTGACAACAACGCCATTGCTGGATACGGTCTTACTTTGTTTTTGTTTCTGTTCGTTATTTTTCTGCAGGATCTTTGTTAAATTATCTAAGAAACCTGTTTTTTTAGGATTAACCTTTTCTAACAGCGTAACAACCGAAAGATTCTTTTTACCCAGGAAGTAGAGAATATCATCAAAGCTTCTGGCTCCAAAGGCACCAAAGTAAGTTTTGTATGTTTCTGGATCTAAAAACTTCTTTTCATCAAGATGACGTTTTTTGATTTCTTCACGTAATATTTTTTTACCTTCTTCAATAACGTCTTTTTTTGTTTCAGCTTCTTTTTTAGCCAGGAACTGACGTATTTTATTTCTGGCACCAGCAGTTCTGACAAACTTCAGCCAGTCTTCACTTGGTCCAGGGGACTGTTTACTGGTTTTGATTTCACAGACATCACCGGTATTTAGCTTACTGTCAATGGGAACCATGACATTATTGACTATCGCTCCAACTGTATGATGACCTATTTCAGTATGGATACGATAGGCAAAATCTATCGGTGTCGAACCGTTAGGGAGTTCTACGATTTTCCCTTGTGGTGTCAGCACATATACATTGGCTTCGAAAATATCTCTTGAAATAGAATTATAGTATTCTTTGGCATCGCCATCTTTGATATCATCAGACAGTGAAATAAATTCTCTTAACCATTGCAGTTTTTCAGTGATTTCTTTCTGTTCATGTTTAGCTGAAGCGCTTTTTCCTTCTTTATAGCGCCAGTGAGCCGCTACCCCTAGTTCTGCCAGTTCATCCATTTCTTCAGTTCTGATCTGTATTTCAAAGGTATTGCCATCCTCACCTATCACCGATGTATGCAAAGACTGATACATATTAGGCTTAGGCATTGCGATATAGTCTTTGAAACGGCCAGGAATAGGACGATAGTGATCATGAATCAGCCCTAATACACTGTAACAGTCCAGTTTGTTTTGAACGATGATCCTTAAAGCATAAAGATCATAGAGCTCATCAAAACGTTTATTTTTCTTGAACATCTTTTTATAAATACTGTAAATCGATTTGGCTCGACCCAGAATACGATACTGATAATGATTTTCCTGCAGCAGTTTTTCAACTTCTGCCATCATTTTATCTACTGATTCTCTTCTTTCTTCCTGCTTGATTTCAAGTAAATTAGCGATATCATGATAGGCGATAGGATCTAAATAAGATAACGCCAGATCTTCTAATTCTGTCTTGATATCACTAAGCCCTAAACGGTGCGCTATAGGGGTGTAGACTTCAAGCGTTTCTCTTGATATACGACGCTGTTTTTCAGGAGGCATAAACTGCAAGGTTCTCATGTTATGCAAACGATCGGCAAATTTGATAAGAATGACACGAATGTCCTTCGCCATAGCAATATAGATCTTACGATGATTTTCAGCATAAAAATCAGATTCATCTTTAAAAGGCATCTGACTGATCTTAGTAACCCCTTCAACCAGAGACGTTATTTCTTCACCAAAATTTTCTACCATTTCTTCACGTGATACGTCACAGTCTTCCATGACATCATGCAGTAATCCGGCAGTGATGGTCAGCGGTCCGGTCTGTAATGTTGCCAGAATATAAGCCACCCAGATCAGATGAATGGTATATGGTTCACCACTTTTTCGTTTTTGACCTTCATGTTTCACCATGATATAATCATAAGCTTTGTTGATCAGATCAAAGTCTTCTTTTTTGGTAATATATGTTGCTGCTACTTCCCTTACATCATCAATTGTCACTGTATCTTTTGCTGTCTTAAAACCTTTCATATGTACACCTCCTTATATGATAAAAGAGAGATACTCTCTCTTTTAATAAGTAACTAATGAACAAACTTCATATCCATTTAATTTTTCACGCCCTTTTAATGCTTCTAATTCTATTAAAAAAGCAATTCCTACAACTTTACCGCCTAATTTTTCAATTAGTTTTACAGTAGCTTCGACGGTTCCTCCTGTTGCCAGCAGGTCATCTACGATAATAACATTTTCTCCCGGCTGGATACTGTCGGCATGAATCTGAATTTCATTCGTTCCGTATTCTAATGCATATTCTTCGCTGACGGTTTCCCTAGGTAATTTTCCTGGTTTTCTGACAGGAACAAAACCAGCGCCAATTTCATAGGCTACTGGACAGCCAAAAATAAATCCTCTGGCTTCTGGCCCAGCAACGACATCAACCTTTACTGATAAGCTGTCAACCCATTTTTTAAAAGCAGCTATAGTCTGATGATATGCTTCTTTATTTTTTAATAATGGGGTCACATCACGAAAGATGATCCCAGGTTCTGGAAAATCAGGAATATCTGCAATATACTGTTTGAAATCCATTTTTACTTCCTCCTACGTTACAATTATAACAAAAAATTATTGTCATTTAAACTATTTCATATCTTCAATGATCATATTTATTGATTCTCGATTTAAATACCGATTGATTTTTAGCTTGCCAATGACAGAAATTGCTTTTCTGTTCTTTAAATCGTTAATATTTGTACAGTTAAAAAACAATGCCTGCATTTGTCCCTGTGGCAAGTTGACATCATAACGCAGATGTTTGCCACCGCTAAGAACAGTAGTTCGTTCAACCGGCAGATCATTAAGCATAAATATCATTTCTTCATTACCCTGACCAAAAGGCTCAAGTCGCTGTAATTCTTTAATACTGTTTAAAGACAGGTCACCTGGGGTAACAAGCAACGTTTCAACTGCTGGTTCTTTTACTTCAAAGTGATCAAGATAATCTTTTAGATCCCTTTGAAATTGTCCAATATCATTTTTGGCTATCGTAAAGCCACCAGCCAGGGCATGTCCCCCGTATTGCAGCATGTCATCTTTTAATGCTTCAAAAATTTTATTTAATGGAATTGTTGAAATACTGCGGGCACTGCCTTTATAGTACTCATTGACAGGGTCATAATTCATAACAAAGCTGGGTTTTTGAAACTGATGGGTATATTTTCCGGCAATCAGACCCACCAGTCCTTCATGAACTTTCTGATCATAGACGAATAGAAAATCGTCATCGTTTTTTAGCTGCAGTATTTCATTATACTGCTTAGTGGTCAGTTCCTGACGTTTGGTATTGACCATTTTTGCTGCATGAGCAATTTTCATGGCAAAGGCCTGATCGACATCTTTAAGGAAATATCTGACAAGATGATTAGGATTGATCAGTTCTGGCATCCTGCCAAATGAATTGATTTTTGGAGCAATGATATAACCTATGTTTCTTACATCATATTGCTGATTTTCTCCCAGCAGCAGTTCTAATTGCATGTATTTTTCCTGAGACATGAAAGTCAAAGCTCTTTGTACCAATGATCGGTTTTCATCAACAAGAGGCATCATATCGGAAATCGTGGTGATTGCCGCCAGTGAAAACAGATATTTGTCATGTTTTTCTAACAGAGCACTCGCTAATTTATATGCCAGAAATCCGCCACATATTTCTTTAAAAGGATAGTCTGGTGATAGTTTTGTATGAATTATGGCACAGGCATTAGGCAACTGGTCGTATTCATGATGATCAACAACAATAACATCTATACCTAAACTGTCAGCCAGTTCTATCGCTGCAAAAGCTTTTATGCCATTATCCACCGTAATGATCAAAGAATATCCTTTTTCATACATCTGTTTAACTCTTGCTTCATTTAAGCCATAACCATCTTTGATACGATCTGGAATATGGTATCCTACCTTTTTCCCTAAGTCAGCAAAAGCCTGAACCAGAATAGCTGTTGATAAGATCCCGTCACAGTCATAATCACCATAAATACAGATTTTTTCATCATTTTCCAAGGCTTCATGAATACGGTCTAAAGCGATATCACTATCCAGAAACAATGAAAAATCATGATAACGTAATTTTGGATTGAGCAGTTTTTCTATTTCATCAGGGTTAAGATTTCTGATATCAAGAACTTTTGCCAGTAAAGAATGTATTGAATAATTTTGCATATATTCTTTATAGTTAAGACTTTGTTTGATTTGCCAGTTCATATTTTTCTCCTTCATTAAATAAAAAATAGTTGCAGGACAACTATTTAGAAATTAAATCTTTGAAATTATTTAAATCCAAATCATTTGCTTCTTTGACCGCCTGTACACTAAGATAATCAAATAATTCAGAAAATTCTAAACTCATCACATCATCGATCAGATCACACATCGGCATTGAACGTTTCTTTTTCCATTTGTAATCAAATAAAAATGATTTGATCTGCTTTGCATCAATATTATGTATATCCTGTTTCTTGAATTCGTGTACTTTTAAACGAATCAGAAAATTAAGGTCATATTTGCAGAATTTAATATCTTGTTTTTCGTCCATGAAAATCAACTCCTACTCTAGCTATTATAGATGAAATTTCGACATAAAGGAAGTGTTTTATGAAAAGAAAAATTATCAATTCATTTTTGATCCTTTCTGCCAGCAGTGCCATATCCAAACTCTTCAGTATTTTAAATCGCATGCTGCTGGCAAGATTATTACCACAAGAAGCAATGACGCTCTATCTGCTGATCATGCCAACACTGTCTTTATGTATTACAATTGGCCAGCTGGGCATTCCTTCAGCAGTATTCAGACTGGTATCTCATCCTCAATACAATAATTATAAAACCGTCATTTCCGCATTAGCCCTGTCATTGGTTTCAGTATTGATCATGTGTGCTGTTTTGATCATATCTGCTCCTGTCATTGCTCATCAATTATTGAAAAACAGTCTGACATTATATCCCATTCTTTCTTTTGTTATCTTTATTCCTTTGGTTGCTGTCAGTGGCATCCTGAAAAACTTTCTGTTAGCTAAAGGTCATATGTTTGCTGTAGCAAAAACCCAAATCGTTGAAGAGACAACCAGACTGATCTTTATCTATCTGCTGTTAAGTCAGCCGCTTTTTGATACCCATCAGTTTCTGGTAACGATTGCGTATCTGTCGATGAGCGTGGGTGAAATATGTTCCATTTTTTATATGGCATACAAAATCAAAAGACGTTATGATATCACGGTTTCTATGCGATATGATCATCTGTTCTTTAAAGATATCCTGCAGATTTCCCTGCCTTTGACAGGTTCCAGGCTCTATCACTGTTTTGTCAGTTTTTTAGAACCGGTCACCTTAATTTATGTATTAACTGCTCTTGGTTTCCAGCAGTCATGGATCCAGCAGCAATACGGTGTGATTTCAGGCTATGTCATTTCTTTACTGGTCACCCCAACATTTTTCTGTAATATTATTTATCGTATATATTTGCCGATTGCTACCCAAGATCTCTATTATAAAAGGTCATCAGTCTATGATCACCTGTTTATGGCTTTAAGCGCCTGTTTTGCAATTGGTCTGATTTTTACAACTGTTTTTTATTTTTTTCCAAAACAGGCTTTATCGTTGCTGTATAATACTACAGCTGGATATCAGGAACTGCGTTATATGTCAATTCCATTTCTTCTGTTTTATCTGCAAACGCCGCTATCTGTAATTTTGCAGGCCAAAAATAAAAACAAAGAAATGTTCTATATTTCAGTTTTTGAATGTACGCTGGAAATGGTTTTAACCTATGTTCTGTGTCACCGTTTTTATATGACAAGCATCCTTATCAGTCTGTTTATCGGTATTCTGGTAACTTTAATGATCAGTGCTCTATTGACTTGGCGTATAATAAAAGGGGCTGTAACGAAATAACTTTTTAAAGAGTTGATTTTGTTTCAGCTCTTTTCTTTTTCTGCTTTTAGGCAATAAAAAAACATCTTTTCTCTTTTTCTGGTAT
>JACJKV010000101.1 GCA_016901755.1 Thomasclavelia spiroformis
TTCATCGCTCCATACTGCAAACTGTATTTCCTTCCCTATTCCGCTTATATCCGTGTCTTTCAGTATGATCTTCACTTCTGTTTCGTTTTCATTGACTTCTGTCTCAAATAAACCTGTCTTTATCCCTATATTGATACTGCCATTATTTTGAGATGATCCAGCAAATATCCCATTGTTGGCGGTAATATATGCAGCATAGTCATATAGTCCGATATCTTCTCTATGCTTGGATATGCTGATGACCTTACTGTAATGAGTCTCATCATCCTTATTTGCTTCATACCATATGATATCATCCTGACCGTTATTTTCGCTCCATACCGGAATTTCTACTTTTTTTGCTC
>JACJKV010000102.1 GCA_016901755.1 Thomasclavelia spiroformis
TAAAGGTGCCCTTCTCCTCGTTGAACTCATAGTGCCAGTCGTCCTCGTCCAAAAACTGCTTGACCCACTTGGCAATCTGAATCGAATATTCCATAATCTGCTCGCTCCCTTCACAGCTGCTGTTTGTAGATACTGCCTAGACTATCATTATAGACCATCGGTTTTATTCGTGCAAGAACAAAAGGGGAGGAAAGGTTGTCATAACCGGTGTCATAGTAGTCCCGCCGCGCCGCTTGTATTTTGGGGGTAAATATGCTATACTAATAACCAAATCGCAACGCGCCCGCTGGTCCCCCTGCCAGCGGGCGCGGGTGCGTCATGGCAGCGCGCCGCCC
>JACJKV010000103.1 GCA_016901755.1 Thomasclavelia spiroformis
GTTTTTAAAAGCTGTTTAAAGCATTTTACTATTTTAAAAGTACAGGATCAAACTGCTGATTCGTACTTAACAAGTGATAAATGATCCTAAGCAGTTTCCTTACACAGTGTCCCTGAGCACAGCGATGTCCCTTGCCTTGGGAAATCTTTAAATCATAATAGGCTTTAAATACAGGATTATGATTAATGACAGGAAGTATGATCTGATACAATGTCTTTCTTAGATATTTGGATCCCTTCTTGGCAATTGAAGTATGCTGTGCTGTAAACTGACCCGATTCATAGTGTGAGGGAGCGACTCCTGCAAATTTTATGATCTGAGAAGGC
>JACJKV010000104.1 GCA_016901755.1 Thomasclavelia spiroformis
AATGACTTAAGTCAGTTGAGCATACGAAAGTATGCGAAACAAAAAACCACGTGCTATGCGCGTGGAGCCGAAAGATGTTATACAAAGATATCACCTTTCCGATATAATGAAGTTGTTCAAGCTATCATTATAAAAAGAGAAGGAAAGGTGATAAAAAATGGCACAGAAAGCAAACTCTCTGGCACATACGAAGTGGATGTGCAAATATCACATCGTCTTCACACCAAAGTATAGACGAAAAGTGATCTACAATCAACTGAGAAATGACATAGGAGAAATATTGAGAACCCTGTGTCGATACCAGGGGGTAGAAATTATAGAAGG
>JACJKV010000105.1 GCA_016901755.1 Thomasclavelia spiroformis
TTAAAATAATCATTCAGCCAATCGATATGTTTAAAAGCCTGTTGAAGATTAAAGATAAAGTCTTCATCGTTCAATTCATAAGAGATATCAGAAGGGACCTTCTTAAGGAGGAGCAAAGATTCGATAAATTGAGAGAATTTAAAAGATTGCTTAGAAAAAGAATTTATAGATTGTAAAATTTGTGTTATACTTTCCATGATGAAGAAACCGTCCTTTCGTAGTTTTTGTGGAGAAACAAGTATAGCACGGAATCTTCATCTTTTTTAGTAAAATCGTAAAAAAGATGATCAAAGAGATATAATCAGTGATCATTTTTACTGTTT
>JACJKV010000106.1 GCA_016901755.1 Thomasclavelia spiroformis
TTTTGATGGCTGGAATGTTCCATGAATTTTCTAGTGCATTAGAAATTGTGACAACACCATGATACTGTCCATCCCAGTTCTTTGGTGACCATCCACCTTTTGAATAAGGCTCATCTTTAATCGTCTGTCCAGTACACCAGTCAAGGTATTCAAAGGCCAGACCATAGTCGAGGAATGGTTTGACTGAAGATCCTGGCTGCTGTTTGGCGGTAGCGTAGCTGAAATTGCCAAATGAGTAGTCACGGCCACCAATAACGGCAACAATTCTGCCATCCTGACTTGACTGTACGACCCCACCCATACGCATGTCTTCATCGC
>JACJKV010000107.1 GCA_016901755.1 Thomasclavelia spiroformis
GTGCAGATCATAACAATGAGACAGGAAAATACAATACACATATCTATGCCTATACAGCGACACAGACAGGAACATATGTCGTTGAAAACATAACAGTACCAGCCAATCAGGCACCAACAATAACAGAAGCGAAGATTTCAGGCGTCACAGCATCAGGATATACTGTACAATGTACGATCAAGGATGATATGGGAATATCAAAAGTAGAACTGCCAACATGGACGGAAAAGAACGGACAGGATGATCTGGAATGGATAAATGCACAGTGGACAGACAATAAAGACGGAACATATACAGTGTCATATCAGGTCAAAACAA
>JACJKV010000108.1 GCA_016901755.1 Thomasclavelia spiroformis
AAAGGTGGAGAACCTGAAATAACAGCTGAAAACAAGATCTATAAAGGAAGCATTGACATCCTGAAAGATCAGACATATACTCAGGCAGGAGAATATGTCTATGAAATCAAAGAAACGATACCGTCAACTGTAGCAGCCGGATACACATATGATGAAACATCATATCGTGTAACAGTAACGGTAAAAGATGATCAAAATGGAAATCTTATTGCAAGTGATACAGTCAAGATTGCCAAGAGCACAGGCAAAGATGACAATGGACAATATGTATATGGAGAAGCAGCAGAAGTAACGAAAGCAGAAGCAGCAGAGCATATC
>JACJKV010000109.1 GCA_016901755.1 Thomasclavelia spiroformis
GCGATGAAGACATGCGTATGGGTGGGGTCGTACAGTCAAGTCAGGATGGCAGAATTGTTGCCGTTATTGGTGGCCGTGACTACTCATTTGGCAATTTCAGCTACGCTACTGCCAAACAGCAGCCAGGATCTTCAGTCAAACCATTCCTCGACTATGGTCTGGCCTTTGAATACCTTGACTGGTGTACTGGACACTCTATCAATGACGAACCTTATTCAAAAGGTGGATGGTCACCAAAGAACTGGGATGGACAGTATCATGGTGTTGTCACAATTTCTAATGCACTAGAAAATTCATGGAACATTCCAGCCATCAAAA
>JACJKV010000110.1 GCA_016901755.1 Thomasclavelia spiroformis
GGACATCAACGACCATCCCTTTGACGGGATGCCCGGAGTTTTCTATGAAGTTTGAGCCGCGTCATAACTGACAGCGGCTTTTTTCATGCCATGAATGCCGAAAGGAGTGATGAAATGGCCGTTTTTCGCATTGAACGGACCCGTGATTATACCGTGATGAGCAACCACCACCTGCGCGACAAGGCGTTGTCGCTGAAATCCAAGGGGCTGCTTTCCATGATGCTGTCCTTGCCGGAGGATTGGAACTACACCACACGCGGCCTCGCCAAAATCTGCAAGGAGGGCGTGGACGCCATCGGCGGGGCGCTGCGGGAG
>JACJKV010000012.1 GCA_016901755.1 Thomasclavelia spiroformis
TTTTTTCATGCAGAAAAACAGAAACAGATGAAAAAAGGGCGAAAAACGGTAAAAATATCCGCTCATTACAGTCTGTTCTTAATTCCAGTTTCATTTTACAATTCAAGATTTAAAAAAACAAAGCAAGGCAAATAAAAAGGCATTGACCGTATCATTAGAACCTGACTATAAAAATAAAGGACATCATATGAATTATGAAGATCCTGAAGAAGACTGGGATACATCAACTTATACAGAGGTCGATATTGCAGCCCAGATGGTATATGTATTTAAAAATGGTGAGGTCGTTTACAGCGCAAAATGTGTTACGGGATTACCAAGTGATCCAACTCGTGCTACTAAAACTGGATGCTGGTATATTAAGGATAAAAAACTTGAATATACGCTGGTTGGAGAAGATTATGAAACTCCAACTAAGTATTGGATTCGTATTACCTGGACAGGAACAGGTTATCACTATATGAATCGAAGTGACTGGGATAAATGGACTCCTGAATTATATAAAACCAAAGGATCTCATGGCTGTATTAATCTGCAGCTGGAAGATGTAAAAACAATTTATGGATATGTAAAACTTGGTGATATGGTCTTTATTCATTAGATAAGCGAACGTTATTGTTCGCTTTTTTATATAAATATGAAAAAATTTTTCTTGATTATGTGAAGCTTTTCTATTTTTTTGTTTTTTTTTATTTCAATTATATAAAAAAAAGAATATAATAAGCCTTAAGGAGTGAGTAATTTATGAATATTATTTTAATGGGGCCTCCAGGGGCAGGAAAAGGAACACAAGCAACAAAACTGGTAGAAAAATATCATCTTAAACAGATTTCTACAGGTGATTTATTTAGAAAAGCCATTAAAGAAGAAACAAAATATGGAGTTATTGCTAAATATTTTATTTCTTTTGGATATTTAGTGCCTGATGATTTTACGATTCAGATGGTTGAAGAGTATTTACAGGAAAATATTCATACGGAAGAATTTAAAAATGGTTTTATTTTAGATGGGTTCCCTCGTACAATTGTTCAGGCAAGAAAACTGCAGGACATTTGTGATATGTTTGACTTTAAAATAGATGCTGTTATTAATTTGGATATCCCTGAAGACGTCCTTGTTAAAAGATTATCTGGAAGAAGAACATGCGAAGATTGTGGAAAATCTTATCATATCGTTTATAATCCACCAAAAACTGAAGGCGTTTGTGATGCCTGTGGTGGTAAGCTTTTACAAAGAGCTGATGAAAGTGAAGAAGCTGTTCAAGTGCGTATTGACACATATAATAAGCAGACAAAACCATTAATTGATTACTATGAAATGAAGCATGAACTGATCAATGTTGATGGTAATCAGTCAATGGACGAAGTTTCTCAAGAAATATTTAAAATTTTAGAAGAAAAATTATAAATCCGCATATGCGGATTTTACTTTACCCAAAATTTTTAATACTCAATAATAAGAGTTGTTTGCCAATTAAATAGCTCTTAAAAAGGTCATACTTTTTCAGAAAGGATTGTAAGGTTAAGATGAAAAAAAATGATATTTTAAATATATTACATGATAAAATTCAGACAGTTGTTATTTCAGCTGTCAATGATCAGCTATCGGCTGTTTCGACAATTATCGATCTTATCATTGAAAACGAAAAGATATATTTTATTCTGGCAAAAGGAGATGAGTTATTTAGCGCTCTAGAAAAAAATCAGCTTCTGTATTTAAATGGCTATAATCAGGTGGGAACTTTTAAGCAGGTAATTACTATGTCTGTGAAAATTCGAGAAATAGACCAAGACCAGACTAATGAACTGATTGGTAATAATGATACGATTTTACAGCTGTATAAAAATTCCAAAGCATTGAATATATTACATGGATATGAAATATATGAATATGATGGAGAATATACTGATTTTTCTCAAGATCCAGTTCAGAGAGGTTTTTTTTCCAGTCAACAGTTATTTACAGCCAAGGCTTTTCAGGTGACGGGACAATGTATTTACTGCAAGGCCTGTTACCGTGTGTGTCCACAAAAATGTATCGATATTACAAAAAAACCGGCAGAAATCAATATATATCACTGTCTGCAATGTGGTAAATGTGCAGATATCTGTCCGCGACACGCTATTACTAAAACCAAAGTACAGCTATCAGCTATATAACAGTTTGATCACAATGTTAAAACGTTTTCATTTTTTGAAACAGCGTTCCATATCATATTTGCCATGTTATAATATAGTTAAAGAATGGCAAGGAGGAATAACAATGGAAAAAAAGCCAGTTAAAATCGTTACAATTGGAGGAGGAAGTTCCTATACTCCAGAATTAATGGAAGGATTTATCAAAAGATATGATGAACTGCCAATCAAAGAAATCTGGTTGGTTGATATCGAAGATGGAAAAGAAAAAATGGAAATCGTTGGGGCCATGGCGCAACGTATGTGGGATGCTTCACCATATGATGTGAAAGTTCATTTGACATTAGATAGAAGAGAAGCTTTACCAGGTGCTGACTTTGTCACAACTCAGTTTAGAGTTGGTTTACTCAATGCCCGTATCAAAGACGAAAGAATTCCTTTATCTTATGGTATGCTGGGTCAGGAAACTAACGGAGCTGGAGGAATGTTCAAAGCCCTAAGAACCATTCCGGTTATTTTAGATATCGTTAAAGATATGAAAGAACTGTGTCCTGATGCCTGGCTGATCAACTTTACCAATCCATCAGGAATGGTCACTGAAGCTGTCATGAAATATGGAAAATGGGATAAGGTCATTGGACTTTGTAACGTACCAGTAGGGGCAATGATGAAAGAACCACAAATGATCGGGAAAACACTTGATCAGCTGACATATAAGTTTGCCGGATTAAATCATTTCCACTGGCATAAAGTTTATGATGAAAATGGTAAAGATGTTACTAAAGATATTATTGAAGCAACATTTGATCCAAATGTTGATGATGGAACTCCAGCAAATATCTTTGATGTTAAATTCTTCAAAGAACAGCTGTTAACAATGAACATGATTCCATGTGGATATCACAGATACTACTACCGTGAAGAAGAAATGCTGGCTCATTTGCTGGAAGAATATAATGATCCAGAAGTTGGAACTCGTGGACAGCAGGTTAAACAGACTGAAGCAGAACTGTTTGAACTGTATAAAGATCCAGCTTTAAACTACAAACCAGAACAGCTGACAAAACGTGGTGGTGCTCATTACAGTGATGCTGCCTGTGAAACGATTGCTTCAATCTATGGCAATAAGCTAAGTCATATCGTTGTGACAACCAGAAATAATGGAGCCGTACCTGATCTGCCAGCTGATGTAGCTGTTGAAGTATCAGCCTATATTGGATCAACAGGAGCCAGAGCGATTGCCTTTGGACCATTAGCCCCAGCAGAAAGAGGATGGCTGCAGTGCATGAAGAACATGGAACTGTGCGTGGAAGAAGCAGCTGTAACAGGAGACTATGGAATGCTGGTTGAAGCATTCATTCTGAATCCACAGACCGTAGCTGGAGAAAAGATGATGAATGTCTTAAATGAACTGCTGATTGCTCATAAAAAATACCTGCCACAGTTTGCTGACAAGATTGCTGAACTGGAAGCTGCAGGGGTAACGATCAAAGATGATATTGCCAGAGAACTGACAGAAAAAGGTTTATAATAGTAAGAAAAAATGCTTTTCAGCAAAATGAGAAGCATTTTTTAATTTTTATGAAAAATGATTGTCATTCTTTCAGGTAATGGGTATCATAATAGAGCATATGTTACATTGAAAAGGAGTCATATATGGATATATTTTCAAGAACCGAATTATTAATTCATAAAGACGGATTAGAAAAACTAAAAAATGCCAAGGTGATCGTATTTGGAATGGGAGGTGTAGGTGGTTATGTTACTGAAGCTCTCGTACGAAGTGGAATAGGAAAAATCAGCATTGTCGATCATGATAGAATTTCAGTTTCTAATATCAATCGTCAGATCATTGCTACGCATGATACGGTAGGTCAATTAAAAGTTGATGTTATGGCTCGTAGAATATTATCTATCAATCCTGAATGCAAGGTCCAAAAGTATGACATGTTCTTTCTTCCAGAAAATCAGGAAAGTATAGATTTAGCGGATTATGATTACATCGTGGATGCGATCGATACGGTAACCGCAAAAATACTTCTTGTCCAGCTGGCCCACCAGCATCATATACCCATTATTTCTTCTATGGGAACTGGAAATAAAATGGATCCATTACAGTTAAAAGTGGCGGATATTTATCAGACTTCGATCTGTCCTTTAGCCAGAGTCATGCGAAGAGAGTTAAAGAAAAGACATATTTCTCATTTGAAAGTTGTTTATTCAACCGAGCTACCTATAGAAACGAGCATGCAGTTTGATGACAGTTCTCATAAACGCATTCCAGGCAGCATTGCTTTTGTTCCATCCACGGCTGGTCTGATCATTGCCAGTGAAGTTGTTAAAGACTTGCTGGGTTAACTATTTGACCTCTTGGTGCTTATCAGCTAAAATGATGAAAGAAATGGAGAAAACGATGAAACATATTACAATAGGAATGCTTGCACACGTCGATGCTGGGAAAACAACTTTATCAGAAGCTATGCTCTATCATACTGGGGTCATAAAAAAAATGGGTCGTGTTGATAAACGAGATACTTATCTTGATTTTGATGGTCAGGAACGTTCAAGAGGTATTACAATTTATTCTAAACAAAGTCAGATGACATATCATGACAGTACTTTTATTTTTCTGGATACTCCAGGACATGTTGACTTTGCCTGTGAAATGGAAAGGACTTTACAGGTTCTGGATTATGCTATTGTTATCATTTCTGCTCGTGATGGGATTCAGGGACATACTAAAACGATCTGGAAGTTACTCGAACGTTATCATATACCTGCTTTTATTTTTGTTAATAAAATGGATCTTGCCTATTTACAGCAAAACGATATTTTAAAGAAGCTGCAGCAGGAACTTGATGAAAACTGTTATGCTGTTAATGAAGAATTTTTAGAGAATTTATCTTTAATCGATGATAATTATCTAGAACGCTATTTAAATGGTGACTTGGGTGATGAAGATATTCAGAATGCAGTCTGTCAAAGAAAAGTTTTTCCAGTTTGTTTTGGATCATCATTAAAAAATACGGGAATTAAAGAATTTTTGGATGTTTTATATAAATATACCAAAGAAATTGAATTTCAACAGGAATTAAGCGGTACTGTTTTTAAAAAAATCAATGAAAAAAACAGTCAGTTTACATTTATTAGATTATATGGGGGTAATTTACAGGTCAAAGATTCAATTGATGGTCATAAAATTGATGAAATGAGAGTATATTCAGGTAAAAATTATACTTCAGTTCAGCAATGTCAACCAGGAGAAATCGTAGCCTGTAGAGGATTGGATGAATTAGAGATAGGTTACTGTTTTGGTCATAAGCAGTTTCAGAGTCCATTGCTGGCACCATTTACCAGTTATCATATTGTTTTGCCGTCACAGACTGATCAGCATAAAGCAATAGAAAATATAAAAAAAATCAGTATGGAAAATCCTGCTTTACATATTGAATACAATGAAGATACTCAGGAACTGACTGCTTCAGTGATGGGCGAAATTCAGCTTGATACTTTAAAACATACGGTTAAAGAGAGATTTGATTATGATATTAGTTTTGATGAAGGATCGATATCCTATATGGAAACAATTTGTAACAAGGTAGAAGGAGTTGGACATTTTGAACCATTACGTCATTATGCTGAGGTTCACATTATTCTAGAGCCATTGGCAAGAGGACAGGGAATTGTGATAGAAAATCAATGTTCTAAAGATACTTTACCTTTTCATTATCAAAAACTGATATTGACTCATATGAAAGAAATTAAGCATCGAGGAGTATTGACTGGCTCACCGGTGACCGATCTTAAAATGACTCTTGTATCAGGAAAGGCACATTTAAAACATACTGAAGGTGGCGATTTCAGAGAAGCGACTTATCGTGCGATAAGAAACGGCTTAAAAAAGGCCCAATCTATACTTTTAGAACCATATTATGATTTTGAAATGAAAATCAATAATCAGCTGCTTAGTAAGATTATTTATGATTTAGACCGTTTTCATAGTCAGTATGCTATTTGTAATGAAGCTGATGAAACCTATATTACTGGTCAAATGGCAGTTCGTTATATGAAAGAATATCATCGTGTTTTTACAGCTCTGACAAAAGGAGATGGGAAACTTTTTTATTCCCTGAGTGGGTATGATGAATGTCAGGAAAGTCAGAAAATCATTGATGAGATAGCTTATGACAGTGAAGCGGATCAGCAATTTCCAACTGGATCGGTTTTTTGTGCTCATGGTTCTGGGTTTTATGTAAAATATGATGAAGTTGAACAATATATGCATTTACCGTATGTCTATCAGCCCAAAAAACCAGAAAGAAAAATATTTAAGACAGAGATTGATGAAAAAGAACTTGAAGAAATATTTATTCGTACTTATGGACCAGTAAAAAGAAGATTATCCAAAGAAATGAACCGAACCATTGAAAGAAAAAATGAAGAAAAAGTAACGATTCTGCCGGAATGTCTGCTGGTCGATGGATATAATATTATCTATTCATGGGATGAATTGAGTCATATAGCTAAAACCAATTTAGATCATGCCAGAGAAAAGCTGATAGACATTTTATGTAATTATCAGGGATTTCGCAAATGTCTGCTGATTCTGGTCTTTGATGCTTATAAAGTCAAACATAATACCGGTTCCATTGAAAAAAAAGATAATATATATATCGTTTATACTAAAGAAGCGCAAACAGCAGATAATTATATTGAAAAGGTGACTCATGATCTGAGTCAGAATTATCAGGTTTATGTAGCTACGTCTGATGGTCTGGAACAAACCATCATTCTGTCTAAAGGAGGTATGAGGATTTCAGCCAGAGAACTCCAGCTTCTAATCAAAGGAACGGAAAAAAGTCAAATAGATGAATTTAATCGCAAGAATACTCAAATGAAGAACTATCTTTTGGAAGATATAAAAAAAGATCATTGATTTATAAATGATCTTGGAGAATAGTGACGATTTTTTCAAAAATAAACTGATCTTCTTCTTTAAAACGGGAAAAAGATGTTGAATCGAGGTCTAAAACACCATATAGCTCTTGGTTTTTGAAAATAGGAATGACTATTTCACTGTTGCTGGCGCTGTCACAGGCAATGTGTCCTGGAAATTCGTGGACATTTTTAACGATAACTGTCTGCTTTTTCGTGGCAGCCAGTCCACAAACACCTTTATTTAAAGGAATATTGCTGCAGGCGATCTTACCTTGAAAAGGGCCTAAAACCAGTTCGCTGTTTTTATACAGATAGAAGCCGGCCCATGAAATATCTTTGAAGGTTTGCATAATAAAGGCACTTGAATTAGCTAAAATAGTTATTTCATCGTCATTGCATTGAATAAGATTTTTATATTGTTCAAATATTAATTCGTTCATACTTTACCTCACAAAGTCAGTATAGCGTGTTTATGAAAAGGAGGTCAAGATGTTAGATATCGAAAATGCTAAAAATGCTTTTCAAAACTATATTTCACGTTTTGACAGCAGTAATGATAAAATAAAACTAAAACTCGAACATACCTATTATGTAATGAAGATCTCGCAATATTTATGTCAGGAAGAACATGTTTCCAAAGAAGATCAGCAGCTGGCTATGATCATAGCATTATTGCATGATATCGGCCGTTTTGAGCAGATTCGGCAGTTTGACAGTTTTGATGACGGTCTTATTGATCATGCTAAGCTAGGGGTAACAGTATTATTTGATGAGGGTCTGATAGAAAATTTTGTTTCGGACAGACAGTATGATCATATCATCAAACATGCTATTTTATATCATTCTTTATATCAGATACCACCTATTGCTGATCCTCAACTGCTATTGCATGTACAACTGATTAGAGACAGTGATAAGCTTGATAATTTTCGTGTTAAAAACGTCGCATCTTTGCAAACACTGTTTGGTATTTCAGAAACTGAATTTTTAGCGCAGACGGTTAGCGATAATATCATGCAAAATATCATGGACCATCAGTTGATTTTAAAAACAGATCGTAAAAATGAAGCTGATATGTGGGTTTCTTATTTTGCGTTTGTTTTTGACCTTAATCTTGAAGCCAGTTATCATTATCTGTTAACCAGCCAGTATATAGAAAAAAATATGCATCGTTTTCCATGGCAGGGACAATTAAAAAGACAGATGGAAACAGTAAAAAGAGAATGTATAAACTATATAAAAAGTCACGATCATCTTGGATGATGTGACTTTTTTTATATCTGACAGTTTTTTAAATATTCCAGACAAATGTATGTTTTCTGGCCAATTTCATCATGAAGAGCCACTTTTTTGGATTGCTCCAGCAGATCATCATCAAGATTATTCAAATCAATGACCTGTATATTTTTCTGGCGATAATAAGAAAACAGATAATGCTGATTGGGTAAGATATCGTTAGTAATCAGGTAATTTGTATGCATATTTTCTTTTACTTTTTTTTCATGACCAAGATATTCGATCCAGCTTAAAAACATTTTAAGATTATAATCATTTAATGAGTAACCAACAAACAGAAAAACATGATCAATCAGTAAAGATTTAATATATAGTTCCATGAGACTATGCGTGTGAGAAAAGCGCAGATAATCATCTTCTTTAAAGACAATCTGGGAAACATCATCAATGTCCCCATGCATTTTCATCAGATAATGATTAGAATTGGCTTTTAACAAATCTCGATCACTGGTAATTACATCATAACCATAATGATCTAAAAGATGATCATAATTGGTAGTTATTATGTGATTAGGCTGTAAAGAAATAATCATATCATCTAAAATGTTTGGCTGAAAATCATCAGCAAATGCATCAGTGAGAATCTGATAATATTCTTTATGATCAGGAGATGTATCCTGACTATAAAAATATTGAGGTATTTTAATATATTCGTCGGTTGAAAGGAATTCCTGATGCTGATAGTTCAGTTTTTGAGCGTATATTCTGACTATTTGTCCCCAGGTTGGCACTTTAGAATTTTTAGAAACACCTGCTCCTACAAAAATAACCAGTTTATGATGATTTAATGCTTTTTTTATCTGTAATAAAATTTCTTTCATACAAATCACCTTCATTTTTATAATTTGATTTTATCGATTAGTTTAATAAAAACATGATCGTATAACAGATCAAAAAGTTTGAAACCAAGCAAATAAAACGCTTTTGAAAAAGTAACGATCCCCATTAGCAGGATTGCTCCAGTATAATCTATATTACCTAAACCAAGAAACTGGTGGCCGATAAATAAACATAAATAGAGTCCCAGCTGCATAATATAAATGATTGCAGCACGATACATTGTTAAAGGTGTGTAAATATGCTTTAAGCCATTATAATAGCTCCATGAAGTTAATAAAACACAGATCGTATACAGCATTTTTTTATCATAGCCTAAAATTCGCCCACCGTTAACGATGACTGTCGCAAAGACAGCAATCATAAATGCATATGGGAATGCATTACGAAATACTGTTTTTAAAAAATCACCAGAAACGCGATTAAAATTTGGTTCATAAGTTAAACAGAATGTTGGAATTCCAACACAGCAGGCACTGATTACGGTCAGCTGAATTGGCTCAAAAGGGTAGCCATAGCCAATGAGAATAAGTCCTGTTGATAATAATACTGAAAAAATAGTTTTGATCAGATACATTGAAGCTGAGGCTGTGATATTGTTAATGACTCGTCGACCTTCGTGGACAATATGTGGCATTGCACTAAAGTTATTATCCAGCAAAACAATACTGGCAGCATTTTTAGCAGCGTCACTGCCTGCGGCCATGGCAATCGAACAGTCTGCGCTCTTTAAGGCTAAAACATCATTTACACCATCACCAGTCATCGCAACAGTATGCCCATGTTTCTGTAATGCGACGACCATCTGCTTTTTCTGCATTGGTGAAACACGACCGAAAATAGTATATTGTTCAACCGCTGTTAAAAGCTGTTCGTCATTTAAAGTGCTGGCATCGATATATTTTTCATGACCATCAACTCCTGCTCTTTTGGCAATGGCAGCTACTGTTACAGGATCATCACCGGAAATTATTTTAATAGCGGTACCTTGCTTTTTAAAATAAGATAAGGTATCAGAGGCATCTTCTCGAATGATATCAGAAAGGATGATCAAAGCGATACAGGATAAATCCTCTGGAATAGCAGTTTCACCGATAATCTGCTGACTAAAGCCAACAGTTAATACTCGATATCCGTTTTTGGTGTATTTATGACACAGTCCTTTTAATTGTTCATCTGGATGGCTGAAAACAAACTGCAAAGCTCCAATGTAGACCGTTCCAATTTCCTCGAATGAAACAGCGCTATATTTTCTTTGTGAAGAAAAAGGAATAAGATACCAGGGATCATAATCCTGATGTTTTGGAAATCTTTCATTTAATGCCTTAGCTGTAACATTCTGGTCATCAAGATAATAGTTTAGGTTTTGAATGAGTTTTTCAACATTGGTTTGACTGTTTAATATAATAAGGTCTTCAACTTTCATTTTTCCTTCGGTTATGGTTCCAGTCTTATCCAGACAGATCGTATCCACGCGAGCAAGTGTCTCGATGCAGAAAAGATCTTGTACTAATGTCTGCTTTTTGGCTAAGCGTACGATACTCAAGGTTAATGCAATCGATGTTAAAAGAACCAGACCAGAAGGAATCATACCTAAAACTGCAGCTACCGTAGAAACTACAGCATCTTCAAAGAGGGCATGACCAACAAAATATTCTTTCAGGAAGAGCAATATAGCAATGGGAACGATCAGAAAAGAAATGATTTTTAATATTTTATTTAAGGCTATATTGAGCTGAGATGCTTTAGATTTGCTTTTCTTTGCCTCTTCAATCAGACTATGAACATAATTATCTTTACCGACATGCAATACCTGGCATAAGGCGTTGCCGGACGTTACAAAGCTGCCTGAATAAAGAAAATCGTCAGGGGTCTTTAATACGGCATCGGATTCACCTGTCAGCAGGGATTCATTGACTTCCAGCTGACCTTCCAGCATGATACAGTCAGCAGGGATCTGTTTACCAGTTACGAGAATGATCAGATCGTCTTTGACGATTTCATCAATATTAATTGTGAGGAAATCATCATTTCTTAAAACTTCGATCGTATTGTTATGCAGGATCGTTAGTCTGTCTAGAGTCAGCTTAGCTTTAATTTCCTGATAGATTCCGGTCAATGTATTAAAAATGACAACAACGATAAACAGCATATTACGGTATGAGCCTACAAAAAACACACACGCCAGTAAGATGATGTTTATCAGATTGAAAAATGTAAAAATATTATTAATGAATATTTCTTTATAAGTTCTTGTTATTTCCGATTGAATTATATTTTTCTGATTGTTTTTGATTCTTGTCTGGACTTCACTATCAGATAAACCAGTATATTGATTATTAAATATCTTCATATATTCCACCTTTATGGTTTTTTATCATATATTTATTTTAATGTACTTTCCGTTTTTTTACAATGATACTTTCAGTAATAAAGGTTTAAACTTTGGATGATCATAAAATTGTATACAATTTTAAAGAAATATGCTATGATATTTTTATCACTATATTTAGGGGGTGAATATATGAGTGAATTTATCAATTATGTCTTTCAAAGAAGTCAGACAATTAATAAAATTGATAATCAGCTGTATAAAAAATATAATGTTAAAAATGGTTTAAGAAATGAAGATGGGACCGGAGTATTAGTAGGTTTAACCAAAATATCAGATGTTGTTGGTTATGAAAAAGAACATGGGAAAAAAGTTGATACTGAAGGGAAATTATATTATCGAGGAATTAAGGTTTCAGATTTCATTTCCGGACATGATCCTAAAGACAGATTCCTGTTTGAAGAAGCATGTTTTCTTATTTTATTTGGTTATTTACCTAATAAAGAAGAACTGGAATCATTTAAAAAAGAACTGGCACAGCATTATGAACTGCCAATTAATTATTTGCATGTCAGACTTCTGTCTTTTCCGGTACAGAATATGATGAACAAACTGCAGCAGGAAGTTTTAATGCTGTATACTTATGACAATAACCCAGATGATGTTTCACCAGATGGCACTTTGGAAAAGGGTCTGGATCTTATCGCCAAGATTCCAGAAATCATCTGCTATTCATATCGCAGTAAAGTTCATTACTATGATAATCAAAGTTTGTTTATTCATCCAATCAGAGCAGATTATTCGATAGCTGAAAATATTTTGCAGATGTTAAGAATCGATCAGAAGTTTACTCAGACCGAAGCCGCTGTTTTGGATATGTGTCTTGTTCTCCATGCTGATCATGGGGGAGGGAACAATTCAACATTTACTAATGTTGTGATGTCTTCTACTGGAACCGATATTTATTCATGCTTTTCAGGAGCGATAGGTTCATTGAAAGGACCAAAACATGGTGGTGCTAATCTTGCGGTAGCTAAACAGATGAAACTGGCTATCGATCAGCTTGGTTTAAATCCTTCTGATGAAGATATGCTGGCACTGATCAGAAAAATTCTGGATAAAGATTTTAATGATCATAGTGGATTGATTTATGGAATTGGACATGCTGTTTACACTTTAAGTGATCCACGTTGCCAGATTCTGTCAAAAAAATGCAAAGAACTGGCTATAGAAAAAAATCGTTTACCAGAATATGAATTTTATCATCGTTTTGAAACATTAGCAGTTCAGGAAATTAAAGCCAGAAAAGGAATCAATGTATGTGCAAATATCGATTTCTATAGCGGACTGGTATATGATATGCTAGGCATTCCAAAAGATTTGTATACACTCATGTTCGTAATAGGTCGTTCAGTGGGATGGGTAGCACATAATATAGAAAATAAACTGTATTCAGGTAAAATAATTCGTCCTGCAGGTAAATATGTAGGTGAAAAGAAAAAATATATTCGATTAAATGACAGGTAGAAGCTGTAAAAGCTTCTATTTTTCTTTGAATATCAGTTATTTTAAGTGGTTTATCATTATGAAATAAGCTATAATATAGTTAACGATATAAACAGACAGGTTAGGGTAAATATATGTATAAATTGTTTAAGCTATGGTTTTATTTTAAGATAATATTTGAAATAATAGGAAAGATCATCAGACTGATAGGCAAGCTGCTCAAGGTGATCATCAGAAAAAATGTTTTTACACAAGATAATATCATACATAGAGAAGAACAGTAAAAAAACGCAATCACTTTGGATTGCGCTTTTTTTATTCAATAACTTTGATCCATCCTTCAGGTGCTTCAATAGTACCCATTTGAATTCCTGTTAAGGTTTCATATAGTTTTTTTGTGACAGGTCCCATTTCTTCCATTCCACTTGGGAAGCAGATTTCTTGACCATGATCAACGATTTTACCAACTGGTGAAATAACGGCAGCAGTTCCACATAATCCACATTCAGCAAAATCTTTGACTTCATCAAAATAGACTTCTCTTTCTTCTACTTCTAAACCTAAATATTTTTCAGCAACATAAACTAAAGAACGTCTGGTTATTGAAGGTAAGATACTGTCTGACTTTGGAGTAACCAGTTTTCCATCTTTAGTAATAAAAATGAAGTTAGCTCCACCAGTTTCTTCAACTTTTGTTCTTGTTGCAGGATCCAAATACATATTTTCATCAAAACCGTTTCTATGTGCATCCATGATTGGATGTAAGCTCATAGCGTAATTTAAACCAGCTTTGATATGACCAGTACCATGAGGGGCAGCTCTGTCAAAATCACTGACTCTGATTGTCAATGGTTTAATTCCTCCTTTGAAGTAAGGTCCAACAGGAGTTACAAATACTCTAAACTGATATTCGTTTGCTGGTTTGACACCAATAATAGGATCACTTCCAAACATGTATGGACGAATATATAAAGTTGCGCCAGAACCATAAGGTGGTACATAATCAATATTTGCTTTGACAACTTTTTCGATTGCTTCTACCCATTTATCTTCTGGATAAACAGGCATTTCTAAACGTTTGCAGCTGTCAGCCATACGGCTGGCATTTAAATCAGGACGGAAACAAACAACTTTTCCATCAGCGGTTGTATAGGCTTTTAATCCTTCAAAACATGTTTGTGCGTACTGAAGAACACAAGCACATTCATTGATTACAACTTTATCATCATCTGTAATTGTTCCTTCATCCCATGTTCCATCTTTATAGTTTGATACAAATCTTGCTTCAGTAGGAATATAACCAAAGCCAAGATTTGACCAGTCAATATCTTTTTTTGCCATTTTCTAATTCCTCTCCTTTTAAGATATATTAAATTTTAAAACTTCTTTTTAATCTTATTACAATTTTACGCTTCATGACAATTCGTGTCAATAATAATTTAATATACACTATAATAAAAAATTATTAACAATATCAAATTAAATAACACTGCAGATTTTCCAGAATATCTAATGATTTTTGATGTAAATCTGGATCGCTGCCTGCAATACCTTGTGTATCAATAAATATCTGTACTTCAGGTAAGGCTGCTTTACAGATAATAGCATTAGAAATTACGCAAATGTGAGAGACTACGCCTACCAGGGTAATGCTTTCATAAGAACGATTTTGCAGGTAATTGCCCAACTCCAGTGAGCCAAAAGTATTTTTGTTAAAACATTGATCCTGTTTTTGTTTTTGGGTACTCACTTTTCCATAGAGCTGCCATCCTTCACTGTTTTCAATACAGTGAACAATAGGCAGGTTCTGACCTTCCTGAGTTGAAAGATAGTTTTCAAAATGAGTATCAAAAGTAAAAATGACCTCATCATTATGATCATGATATTCTTCAATCAATGAAGAAATATGATCGTCAAGCAGTTTTGCTTTTTCAAAGCCTAAACTGCCATCAACAAAATCTTTTTGATAATCGACAACAATTAATAATTTTTTCATAAATATAACCTCTTTTTTTCTTTATTTTAGCATACATCTTGACTTTGTAAATAAAACTAATATAATTACATATGAACATATATTCATATGAAGAAGGAGCGTGCTATATGGATAAAATCATTAATCAGGATATCATAGATCGGGTACAAGCAACTATGCCAAATGAAGAAGTGCTGTATGATGTGGCAGAGCTTTTTAAAATTTTTGGAGATTCTACCCGAATCAGGATCATATGTGCTTTGTTTGAAAATGAAATGTGTGTATATGATCTGGCAGCCTGTTTGAAAATGAATCAGTCTGCTATTTCACATCAGCTTCGTATTTTAAAGGCTAATAAGCTGGTTAAAAATCGTAGAGAAGGAAAAATGATATATTACTCTTTAGATGATGATCATGTTAAATCGATTTTTGAAGCCGGTTATAATCATATTTTAGAAATGAAATAATTATTATCAAAGGAAGGAAAATATTATCGTTTATTTGTATTCGGGTGCAGTAAACGAGTAATTGAGGGACGGATATGGAATATAAATATAAGCTAAGTGGATTGGACTGTGCCAATTGTACACAAAAAATTGAAGATCGATTAAATCAGGAAGAACATATTGAAAATTGCACCATTTCATTTGCAACTGGAATCATGACTTTTAACAGTGAACAGGATGGTATTGAAAAGCGCGTAAGCGAAATTATTTCTCAGATGGAACCAGAGGTAACGATGCAAAATATGTCTTGCAATTGTCAAAATCACGATCATAGTCATGTTCATCAACACCATGATGACGATTGTGATTGCGGACACCACCATCACGATGATCATTGTCATTGCGGACATCATCATGATCATCCTGCAATGCCGGTTAGAAATATTGATGGTGGTATTAAATTACATATTCATGGCCTTGACTGTGCTAATTGTGCTTTAAAAGTTGAAAATGAAATAAAAAAACAGCCGTTTATAGAAGATGCTGTCATTAATTTTTCCACTGAAACACTAGTGGTTAAAACCACAGATTCTCATGATCTGGTTGATAAGATTCAAAAAGCTGTTGATAGTGTAGAAGAAGGTGTGATTGTCTCTTTAAAAAAATCAGAAGTAAAATATACAAAACCAAAACTGTTTGTTTTCAAAGATAATATAGAGCTGATTGAAGGTATTATCATATTTGTTGGAGCGATGATGACATCTGGCTGGTTCAGCGTATTCTTATACATCTTTGCTTATTTGCTGATAGGATATAAAGTTATTTTAAAAGCATTAAAAAATCTTGGCAGAAAAGATTTTCTGGACGAAAACTTCTTAATGTGTCTGGCAACCTTTGGAGCTATTGCTTTGCAGGATTATGGTGAAGCAATTGCTGTTATGCTGTTTTATGCTATTGGTGAAATTTTTCAGGGTTATGCAGTCAATAAAACCAGAAATTCAATTAGTTCTTTAATGAATGTAAAGAGTGACTATGCTAATTTACAGCTGGAAGACGAAATGATCCAGGTACCTCCTGAAGATGTTCAGGTAGGACAGACCGTTGTTGTAAAAGTAGGGGAAAAGGTACCTTTAGATGGTGTGGTTATTCAAGGATCAAGTATGCTTGATACTTCCAGTTTAACGGGAGAATCAGTTCCAAGACTGGTAGAAACTGGTGATGAAATTCTTTCTGGTGTAGTTAATTTAAATGAAATTCTGTATGTTAAAGTAACTCATCCCTATGAAGACAGCACTGTTAGCAGAATTATTGATCTGGTTGAAAATTCAGCCAGTAAAAAAGCACAGATTGAAAAATTTATAACCAGATTTGCTCGTGTATATACTCCTGCTGTTGTATTTTTAGCGGTATTGCTGCTGATTGTCCCAATGATTGCTTTGCCTGATCAGTCGTTTTATACCTGGTTATATAGAGCCTGCACTTTCCTGGTTGTTTCATGTCCTTGTGCTTTAGTCATTTCCATTCCTCTAGGTCTGTATGCAGGATTGGGAAAAGCCAGTTCAGCTGGTATTTTGATTAAAGGAGGCAATTATTTAGAACTGCTTAAAGATGTTGATACTGTAGTATTTGATAAAACTGGAACTTTAACCAAAGGTGAATTTGAAGTTGTTGAAATTTCAGATGACTCACTGCTGGAAATAGGCGCTTATGGTGAATTTATGTCTAATCATCCAATTGCTAAAAGCATTGTTAAAGCCTTTGGCAAAGATATTGACAGTCAGCGTATTGCTGATTTTAAAGAAACAGCGGGAATGGGAATTGAAGTACTGATCGATGATCAGCATTACTATTTAGGTAATCAGAAATATTTTGATCAGTTACAGGTAAAAACTGCTTCACCTGAGAAAACAGGAACCATTGTATACATTGCCCGTGATCATGATTATCTTGGCTATATCGTCGTAGCTGATGTGATTAAAGATACGGCCATATCAGGTATTAGCAGTTTAAAAGATGTGAAAGTAAAAAATACAGTCATGTTAACTGGAGATCGTCAAAATGTTGCTGAAGATATTGCTTCTAAAATAGGGATTGATCAGGTTTACAGTGAACTGCTGCCACAGGACAAAGTTTATCAGCTTGAAAAACTGTTAGATAAGGATTCAGTAGTAGCATATGTTGGTGACGGTATCAATGATGCTCCTGTTCTGGCCCGTGCTGATCTGGGAATAGCGATGGGAGGTGTCGGCAGTGATGTGGCTATTGAAGCTGCTGATATGGTGCTGATGACAGATGATATTACTATGATTGCAAAAGCTATCAGAATATCGCGATATACAAATTTTATTCTGAAAGAAAATGTAACATTTACTTTGCTGATTAAAATTGGTGTTTTGCTTCTTACTTTATTTGGCTATACAAACATGTGGATGGGTGTTTTTGCTGATGTAGGGGTTACATTGATCGCTATCTGTAATTCGATGAGAATTTTATATAAAAAATAATGAATGAAGAAGATTCTGTTTTTCAGGAATCTTCTTTTTTTAATTAATCAATTGAATGGTTTTAATGGACTAAAGAGTATAATGGTGATAGTATATCATGTGTAGAAAGGGGCAATTATGAAACTTGATAAATTGAAACCTGGGAAATATGCTGTTATTACTAATGTAAATGGCAAAGGATTATTAAGAAGACGTCTTTTGGAAATGGGACTGACACCAAAGACAAAGGTATATTGTCGTAAAGTTGCACCTTTAGGTGATCCCATTGAAATATATGTAAGAAGCTATGTCTTAACGTTAAGAAAAGATGATGCTAATATGATAGATATTGAGGAGTTAAAATGAGTACAACAATTGCTTTGATAGGAAATCAAAATAGTGGAAAAACCACTTTGTTTAATGCTTTGACAGGATCCAATCAACATGTTGGCAACTTTCCTGGAGTTACTGTTGAGCAGAAAAGAGGAAAAATCAAAAGAAATAATAGTTTTGAAGTGGTGGACCTGCCAGGGATATATTCATTGTCACCTTATACTATGGAAGAAATCGTTGCGATTGATTTTTTATTGGATGACCGACCTGACATGATCTTGAATATTGTCGATGCGACGAATATTGAACGTAATCTGTATCTGACAATGCAGTTAATAGAATTACAGATTCCGATGATCATTGCATTAAATATGATGGATGAAGTTATCAACAGTGGAAACTGTATCGATGTTGATGGACTTGAACAGCAGCTGGGAACCAAGATCGTTCCAATTTCTGCTGCCAAAGGAGAAGGTATTGAAGAACTGATAGAAAGTATAGTTATTCTGTCCAAAAATCCTTTGACTAAAAAAATTGATTTATGTCACGGGGAAATACACAAGGCAATCCATTCCATCGTGCATTTAATTGAGGATAATGTCAGAAATATACAATATCCTTTACGATATTGTGCGACCAAGGTCATAGAAAATGATGATAAGGTGATGAATAAGCTTCAGCTGGATGAAAACCAGCTTCATATTATTCATCATATCATTGAAGATATGGAAACGAAAGCTGGCACTGATCGTGAAGTAGCTTTAGTAGAAATGCGTTATGATGAAATCGAGCGGATCTGTGAACAGACGGTCTTCAATAAACAGGAAACAACAGAACAGCTCAGATCAGAAAAAATTGATGTCATTTTGACCCATAGGATTTTTGGTATTCCTATTTTCATTGGTATCATGCTGCTGATTTTCTTTTTAACCTTTCATCTTCTTGGGGAACCGCTACAGTCTTTGCTGGAAATGTTTTTGAATTTTGTAACTGGAAGCATTGTTACTTTACTGGAGTCGCAGCAGGTTGCTTCCTGGCTGATATCATTACTGCAGGATGGGGTTTTTGCAGGGGTGACCAATGTTCTATCTTTTTTGCCGGTTATCGTTCTTCTGTTTTTCTTTCTGTCTTTGCTTGAGGATTCTGGCTATATGGCTCGAGTTGCTTTTGTTATGGATAAGCTGCTTCGAAAGATAGGCCTTTCGGGAAAATCATTTGTTCCAATGTTAATAGGTTTTGGCTGCTCTGTACCTGCTATTATGGCTACACGTACTTTATCAAGTCAAAGAGATAGAAAAATGACTATTATATTAACACCATTCATGTCATGTTCAGCAAAATTGCCGATATATGGGATGATCATTTCTGCATTTTTTGCCACAAAAGCAGCGTTTGCAATGATTACAGTTTATCTGATTGGTATCTTTGTTGCTATTGTTTCAGCCTTGCTTTTAAAAGCTACGGTCTTTCAGGGAGAGCCTATTCCTTTTGTCATGGAATTACCAGCTTATCGTATACCGACATTAAAAAGTGTCATCATTCACATGATTGAAAAAGCTAAGGATTTTATAAAGAAAGCTTTTACAATTATTTTTCTGGCATCAATGGTCATTTGGTTTTTGCAGAGCTTTAACTTCCGTTTTGAAATGGTAAATGACAGTTCGCAAAGTATCCTGGCTTATCTGGGGGCAAAAATATCATGGATTTTTAGACCTTTGGGCTTTGATGACTGGCGTCTTTCCACTTCACTGATTGCAGGGGTGACAGCTAAAGAATCTGTGGTAAGTACGTTATCGGTGTTAACTAATACAACTTCATCATCGGCTCTTTATCAGGCTTTAAGACAGTTGCTGAATCCAGCCAGTGCATTTGCTTTTTTAACGTTTACGGTATTATATATGCCTTGTATAGGTGCTTTTGCGGCCAGTAAAAGAGAACTGCAGTCATTAAAAGAAGCAATGATGATTGCTGCTTTTCAAACCGGTATGGCATATGTATTTGCCTTTGCTGTTTATCATATTTGTTTATTATTTATTTAAAAAAGAAGGAAAAGAATTATGGATGATAATTTAAACAAGTTAATCAGATTAAAGAGAGAAAAAATGGAAAAGGCTTTTCATAATAATAATATGGAACTTTTTCATCTTGATAATTCAAAACAGCTTTTGGAATTTTTAGATGATTATCTAAAACCAGGGGTGAAAGTTGGTGTTGGGGGTTCAATGACCCTTTTTGAAACAGGTGTCATTGATAAATTAAGAAATGGTAAAGTACAGTTTCTGGATCGTTACCAGGATGGTTTAACTAAAGAACAGCTGCAAAATATTTTCAGAGAATCATTCTTTGCTGACGTCTATATTACCAGCTCAAATGCGGTAACGATGGATGGCTGTCTTTATAATATTGATGGTAATGGAAACCGTGTAGCAGCGATGATATATGGGCCTAAAAATGTGCTGGTCATCGTTGGCAGAAACAAGATTTTTACTACTGAAGAAGCAGCCATCAATCATATTCGTAATGTTGCTGCACCAGCCAATGCCATGCGTTTAAATAAAAATACACCATGTACAAAGGCTGGCAAATGTCTAGACTGTAAGTCATCAGACTGTATCTGTTCCAGCTTTGTTAAGATGTCTTATCAGTCTAATGTTAATCGAATTAAGGTTATCGTTGTCAATGAAGACCTGGGATATTAGATAAAACAGATTTTTCTGTTTTATCTTTTTTATTATGGACATAATGTAAATGGTGATGATATGAGGATAACTGAAATGATTTTGTTGCCGTTACTTTCAATGATCGTGATATTTTTGCTGACTAAGATGATGGGATATCGTCAGATTACGCAGTTAAGTCTATATGATTACATTATTGGTATTACGATAGGTTCCATTGCTTCAGAATTGGCTGTTGCCCATTTTGATGATTTTTTCCAGCCTGTAATTGCCATGGTTATTTTTGGTATAGGGACCTGGCTGTTTTCTTATTTGACAAGGATATCACCAGCCATCAGAAATCTTGTTGAAGGCAAAGCAATTGTCTTATTTGAAAATGGAGAAATCAACTGTCAGGCACTAAAAATCAGCAAACTTGATATTGATGAATTATTAATGATATGTCGTATCAATGGCTATTTCTGTTTAAATGATGTTGACAGAATCATCCTGGAAACAAATGGCAGATTTTCCTTTTATCCTAAAACTTCTGCCCGCACACTGCAGGTGGGGGATTATCAAAAACAGATTCAAAATGAAAAAATGCCGATGATCTTTATTAAGGAAGGGCAGATGCTCATGGCAAATTTAAAACAGGCGGGTCAAAGCAGCCAATGGCTATTTCATCAGCTGGAAAACGCTGGCTGTCAGCTTAAAGATATTGAACTGATGTATATTGATAGTGATGGACATATGTACTTTTATTATAAAAATAATAAAAAGAGCTATTTTATTTAGCTCTTTTTTGTAGATCATAGATCATTTTTAAACCTTTAAAAGTTAAGTCAGGATCATAAAAATCAATCAGATCAGTTTCATGATAAATCATACGACCTAAGCCTCCAGTGGCTACAACTTTTAACGGTTCTGGAAAACTGGCTTTGATTTCATTAATAATTTTTTCAGTAAGACCAATATATCCATACACTACTCCCGACTGCATACTGTCAACAGTATTTTTTCCTATAATATTGGCAGGTTTTTTTATTTCAATTTCTGGTAATTTAGCAGCATGACTGGATAATACTTCTACTGAAATCTGGAGTCCGGGAGCGATAGCGCCTCCAATAAATTCACCTTTTGAATTAATGATGTCGAATGTTGTTGCTGTTCCAAAATCAACAACAAGACAGGCACATTTATTCAGATAATAGGCTCCTGCTGCATCGACCAGACGATCAGCTCCTAGAGAACGAGGATTATCTGTTTTAATAGAGATACCGGTTTTAATACCTGGGCCTACAACAATAGGCTCTTTATGAAAATATTTACGTATCGAATTTGTAAAAGAATACATAATTTTAGGAACAACGCTTGATATTATGACGTTTTCAATCTGATCGACCTGGACATGATAAGCATCCAGGAAAGACAGTATCATAAAACCATATTCATCAGATGTTCGCTGTAGTTTGGTGGTTAAGCGATAATTTCCTATGATCGTATTTTCTTTAAACAAACCCATTGTTATATTGGTGTTTCCAATATCGACGACAACTAACATGATTATTCTCCTTTTATTTTTCTTAACTTATCTAAGATATGATAAGCTAATTCTTCTTTTGACATCAGATTCAGATAATCAACAAAGTGTTTAGTAATGAACGCTACTTTATTGGTATCATTTTGAAAACCAGCACCTGGTTCAAACAGATCATTGACTACTAACAGATCGCAGTTTTTATTATTAAATTTGTTTTTAGCATTTTCAATGACGTTTTCTGTTTCCATAGCAAAACCACATAATGTCTGTCTGGTCTTATGCTGACCTAAATAAGCAAGGATATCAGGATTTTTTTCTAGTTCAATAACAAGATGTTCATCATGTTTTTTGATTTTTTGCTGACTGTATGATACAGGGTGATAATCGCCAACAGCAGATGACATGATTATATAATCCTGAAAATCCATAAAATCTTTAATCCGTTCAAACATTTCTTTGGCACTGGTGACTTCTATCAGATCAACCCCTAAAGGTTTTTTCAAATGAGTAGGGCCTGATACCAGTGTAACGTGAGCACCCAGGATTCTTGCTGCCTTTGCAATGGCATATCCCATTTTTCCGCTGGAATGATTGGTAATATAACGAACAGGATCCAAAGCTTCTTGAGTTGGACCAGCACTAACCAGTACGTGTTTTCCAGCTAATGGGTGTTCGCTGATGAAATATTCCATTTCATCGATGATATCATCAATAGCAGCTAAATGGCCTTTTCCTACATAGCCACAAGCCAGGTTTCCCACAGCGGGTTCAATGAAATGTATACCATATGACTGACATATTTCTATATTTTTTTGAGTTGCTGTATTTTCGTACATATGGACATTCATCGCTGGCGCGATCATTTTAGGGCATGTTGCTGCTAAAAATGCAGAAGAAAGCGCATCATCGGCCAAACCATGAGCTATTTTGGCGATGATATTAGCAGTAGCAGGAACGATGATAAAGCATGCAGCATCTTTGACAAGATTAATATGTTTGATCTGATATCCTGTTTCATCAAAATCATCAATGAAAACCGGCTTACCGATCAATGAACCAAAGGTTAATGGATTGATAAACTTTGTAGCATTTCTGGTCATGATGACTTCAAGATCGTAGTTTTTTTTCTTTAACTGACTTATAAGGTCACATGTTTTATATATGGCAATGCTGCCAGTAATTCCTATTAGTATTTTTTTCATTTTTTTTCCTTTCAAAAATAAAACAAGTTATCATCGCACACAAAAAATGATAACTTATATAATATGATATAACTACCATTCATAAGCGATACGGCGTCGATGTTAACTGTTTATCATGTTAGTGCGACTGTCACTACATCAAATATTATAATACTTCAAATTCATATTTACAATTGTTTACTTATCTTTCTTTCATGGTAAAATAGAGTTGTGTAAGGAGGAGTATTATGAAAAAAATAGCAGTATTGATTAAAGATGGTTACGAAGAAGTTGAAGCCTTAACACCAGTTGATGTATTAAGAAGAGCTAATATTCAGGTTGATCTTATCGGAATGGATAGCGATATGGTTACCAGCTCACATCAAATTACTATCAAAATGGATAAAACTTTTGATGAATCTATTGACGAGTACGATGGTATCGTTTTACCTGGTGGATTGCCAGGATCAACAAATCTAAGAGATGATGAACGTGTGATCAATACTATCAGAAAGTTCAATGAAGAAGGTAAACTGGTTGCAGCGATTTGTGCAGGACCTATTGCTTTAGGTAAAGCCGGAATTCTGCAGGATAAAGTCTGTACCTGTGCTCCAGGGTTTGAAGATCAGCTTACTGGAGCTAATTATCAGGAAGCTATCGTTCAAATCGACGGTAATATCATTACTGGTAAAGGACCTGCAGCTGCATTAGAATTTGGATATTCAATTCTGGAATATTTAGGTGGGGATTCAAGTGCACTAAGACAGGGAATGCAGTATAACTATCTTATGAATAATCGATAATTTTTAATTTTTTCAGCAAAAATATGACCAATAATATCAATGAAACTTCTATAATGCCATTAATATGGGCAAAATAGATTATTAACAGGGAAATCAGTGATATTCCATATAAAAACCATTGATAAAGAATTTGAGCCTGTAAAGGCTCTTTTTTGCTGTAGCGAAAAATAACATATAAAATGTAAAGCAGATAGCCAATGATCGTGCTCATGGGTAAAATAACATGCAGCAATGAAAAAAGATAAACTGCTGAATAATATGGCAGATAACTGCCCACTATAAATAACAGATAGAGCAGCACAATGAACCTTTTTTCATTCCAGCTAAGACAATGACGAAAAATATTTTTTAAAAGACAGGATGCTAAAAGAAAGATCCAGATGATATAGAGCCTATGATAGGGACTGCTTAACAGACTGGTATAGTTATCATAAAGTGGATCAAACAGACAACATAGCAAAATTGACAGAAGTGATAAAATATAAAGCATAGTGGCCTCCTCTATCTTTTTATTTTAATTAGAATCATTGAATTGTAAATATTGAAAGCAAACTATACGAAAAAATCGTATAAAATATCAGGAGGTATTAATATGAAAACAATACGAATTACTCAAATGCATTTATCGAGTTTACATGTCAACACGACTTATGATGTTATTATCCACAACTATGAAAATGTAAAAGCGTTCATGAATATTTCATATGGTCAAAAAGAACGTTTTAAGACACTTTTTTATCAGATCTCAGTAGAAGAAGAAAACCGTCGTCTGTATTCCTTAAAATGTGAGTTTCATTACTTTTGTGAAGATGATGAAGATGAAAGACAGATGGTCATGCAGGCCATAGAGATGGTATCACCGTGCTTAGAAGAGCTGATAGCTTTTATGACATTACAGATTTATCCTAAAACGAATTAACACTCATCTTTCTGTTTCATATTATATAGAGAGGTGTAATATGAAAGGGTATATTAGTGTAAATGACAACAGAAGTTATTATTTAAAACAGATTTTCCTGCAAAACGGTTATGAAATCTGTGATTATCAGCCAGGACTGGATTTTTATTTTATTGATCATGATCTCGATCTGCAGGAAAAAAATGTTTTTTCCTTAAATGATGATAAGGCACAGTATGTTATCAATGATGATCAGAATTTTCGTCATTTCAATAATACTTTGACCGTTGCTGGTTTTTTAGCGGCAATCAAAGAAAAACTTTATGATCAGAAAATACTGATTTTGGGATTTGGTGATCTGGCTAAACAGCTGGCCAGGGTTTTGAAACCACATAATGACATTACCATCGCTAATCGTAATTATAAAGAAATAGAAGTGATCAAAAAAGATTATCAGCATATAGATATTCATCTGATGACCGGCTATTATGACTATATTATCAATACTGTACCTGCCAAAAACATTGATTATGACGATCTGCTGTATCAAAAGATATTTGATCTGGCGAATTCTTTAAAGAAAGAACGCTATGAATCATTAAGAAAACTGCCAGTACGATATTTTCCTTATGAATCTGCCTGGCTGATGTTTCAGTACATGGAACAGGTGTTAAGACATGATTAATGGTATGAAAATAGGAATTGGTGTGACTGGATCATTTTGTTCATTATCACATTTCATGACTTTTTTAAAGCAGCTGGCCAAATATGATGTAGATATTTATGTGTTTATGTCTTTTAAGGTTTTGAACTATGATACCAGATTTTATCAGGCTTTGCAGCTGCGACATGATATCGAAGATATCATTAATAAAAAAATCATTGTAAATGAAGTAGAAGCAGAACTTTTTGGACCGAAGATTCCCCTTGATATGATGGTCGTCTATCCCTGCAGTGGGAACACTTTAGCCAAGCTATGTCATGGGATTAACGATAATGCAGTGACGATGGCGGTAAAATCCACATTACGTAATCAGAAAAATATTGTATTAGGGATATGCAGTAATGATGTTTTGGGAGCCAGTGGTAAAAACATGATGGATCTGCTTAATCGTAAACATTTTTATCTGGTTCCAATGTATCAGGACGATATTGTCAAAAAGCCAAACAGCATGCTGGCAAAAACAGATCTGATCATAGATACCATGAATTGTGCTTTTAAAGATCAGCAGCTTCAGCCATTGTTTATCCAAAATAATAATTAATTCAACTTTTTCTTTTGTCTATTATTTGGTAGAATAAGACTAGATAAGTTATGGTCTATTATAAATATGAAGCTAAGGAGGAAATATGCGAGATAATATTGTAAAAATTACACCAATTGGTGGACAGGCTGAAATGGGGAAAAGCATGTATTGCTTAGAAATAGAAAATAAACTATTTATCGTCGATGCGGGTTTCCGTTTTCCAGAATCAGATAAATTAGGTGTTGATGTTATCATTCCAAGTTTTGATTACTTAAAAAACAATAAAGACAGAATCGTAGCTATCTTGATTTCTCATGGTCATGATGATGTTATGGGAGCTTTGCCTTATCTGCTGCAGGAAATATCGGTTCCAATTTATACAACAGATCTGACAGCTGATCTGATCGACCAGATGCTTAAAAGATATTTAAGGCATTCAAATATTCGCTTTCATTATCAGATCAAAAGAGTTAACATGAATGCTTCGTTAAAAATAAGTGGCGTTCAGGTTGAATTTTTTCCAATCACTCATTCTATTCCTGGCAGTGTAGGAATTGCTTTTTTAACGAAACATGGCTACATTGTTTATTCGGGTGAATTTATCATTGATTTTGGAGCTCCTTCACGATTTAGATGTAATATCCAGAAAATAATGGAAATTGGCAAACATGGTGTTTTGGCTTTGCTTTGTGAATCTTCTTATTCAAAAAATGATGGCTATACATCACCAAAGCATAAACTGACTTCTAAAATAGAAAGTGTATTTGAGGATGCACCGGGAAGAATCATTATTTCCAGCTATGCTCAAAACATTTTCAGAACACAGGAAATTGTGCACCTGGCCAAAAAATATAATCGAAAAATTGTTTTCTATGGTCGTGATAAATATGACAATACTAATTCTTTGCTTAGAATTTCGAAAAACAAGTCAAAACCAATTTTGGATATTCAGGAAGAAGATATCGCTTTTAAAGAAGATATTGCCAATAAAAAAATGGCACAGAATCTGGTGATATTGCTTAGTGGCAGCCCAAGAAGAATCTATCATGATATTTTAGATATCATCGGTGGTGGGGATGAATATCTTCAGTTAGAGGAAAATGATACTTTTATCGTTGCATCTCCGGTTTTACCAGGAACTGAAAAGATTGCTAACAAAGCTATTAATGAACTGTATAAAACTGATACTCATATTCATTTTATTAGAAATAAAGAGCTTTCTTCAATGCATGCCAGTCAGGAAGATATTAAAGTCATGCTGCAGATCCTTGACCCTAAATATTTTATTCCTATGAAAGGAGAGTATCAGCATTTCATTGCTTCAAGTGATCTGGCTAAGGAAATGTTTATTGATGATGACCGTATCGCCATTATTGATAATGGTGAAACTATTACTTTTAAAAATGGTAAACTATTAGATTATCGTGATTCAATTGAAGTTGAAGATATCATGATTGATGGAATCGGTATTGGTGATGTCGGGGTAAAGGTTATTGATGATCGTAACCAGCTGCAAAAAGACGGGGTCGTTATTATCGGTATGACAATTGATAATAAGACAAAAAAACCTGTAGCGAATACGGATGTGCAGACTCGTGGGTTTATTTATTTAAAAGACTCAGAAAACATTATTAAGGGTATCATGGATATTACGGAATCTGGATTAAAAGAATATCAGGATTCTCCACGTCTTGATCCAGTTGATGTCAGATTATCAATTAAGGACAAGGTGAATAAATACATTTATAAAGAAACGGGAAAGAAACCGGTTATTTTACCAATAATTATAGAACTGTAAAGCAAGTTTAGACTTGCTTTTCTTTTGCTTGGCAAAAAGTTATGTTATAATTGCCTGGAGGAGTGAGAGGATGGCTAAAACAAGCAGAAAAAGAAAATCTAAACAGGATCAGATCAGCGAAGAACTGGAATTCAGGATCATTTGTATCGTTGCGTTATTTTTAATTGTTACAGCTGCTATGCAGCTGGGCTTTATTGGTGAAAATCTGCATTTTGTTTTTACATATTTATTTGGCAATCTCAATGGTATCATTTATTTTCTTGGCCTGGGATTTTTGCTTTATGCTATTGTTAAGGCAAAAATACCTAAAATGTCTGGTCCAAGAGCCGTTGGCGGGTATTTGCTGTTTACTGGATTGCTGACATTAATGTATTCTAATTCACAGCTTACAGGAATGAAAGTTATCCAGTCCTATATCGATACCGTGCCACTCAATCGCAGTGGTTTTGCTGGAGCAATCGTTTATGGCTTTTTAAGTATGCTTTTTGATCAGCTGGGTGCGGTGATTGCTGGATGTTTTATTATTGTTATTGGTTTATTTCTGTTTGGCAGTAAATTTTATTTTGAACATAAAAAAGAAATTGAAGCCAGAACGAAAAAACAAAGTGATAAAACTAAAGCTTTTATTAAAAACAAATCTGGATATCTTGGTGATTTTTTTAATAAGAAAGAAGAGCGTTCTTTGCTGTTTGATGAAAAGGTGTTTGAAGATGAAAAAACTGAGGAAACTCATTTTGATGACACAGCAGAACCTGAAGATCAGGTATTTACCTATAAAAATGATTATCAGCAGATAGATATTATTGATCATAAATCATCTCAAGAAGATGCTGATGAGGAAGATATTGAAAAAAATCAGGAAGATAAAGTAATTTTACAGGATCAGAATGTACCTTTGGATCATACTTATCGTTTACCGCCATTAAGTCTGTTAAATAAGACTGTTAATAAAAAGCAAGGCGAAAATAAAACACATGCTGTTGACAGCGCTGAACGTCTGACCAGTGTTCTTAATGAATTTGGGGTACATGCTACGATCAATAATATCATGATTGGCCCATCCATTACTAAATATGAACTTAAATTGCAGACCGGAACCAGAGTCAATAAAATCATGTCATTACAGGATGATATAAAACTCGCTTTAGCAGCCAAAGATATCAGGATTGAAGCCCCAATCCCTGGAAAACCGGCAGTAGGGGTTGAAATTCCCAATCTGGTTTCAACAATGGTATCGTTTAGAGAAGTTTTTAAAGATATTCCGGCAGATTTAAAAAAGAATAAACTGCTGGTACCGTTAGGTAAAGATGTTAACGGTCAGGTCATATATGCTGAATTAAATAAAATGCCTCATTTGCTGATTGCTGGGGCGACAGGTTCAGGAAAATCGGTTTGCATTAATACTATTATCTGCAGTATTTTAATGAGAGCGCGTCCTGACGAAGTGAAAATGATACTGGTTGATCCTAAAAAAGTAGAACTTTCCAATTATAATGGTATTCCTCATTTGCTGGCACCGGTTGTCAGTGATCCTAAAAAAGCAGCTGCAACATTAAGAGAAGTGGTTTCAGAAATGGAAAGAAGATACGATCTGTTTGCAAGTGCCAATGTACGAAAAATAGAATCTTACAATCAGTATGCTGAAAAGAAAAATAAAGAACTTTCAGATGGTGAACAGTTAAGCAAGCTGCCTTATATTGTCGTGATCCTTGATGAGGTTGCTGATCTGATGATGGTTGCCAGCAAAGATGTTGAAGACTGTATCATGCGTATTGCGCAGCTGGCTCGTGCTGCCGGTATTCATCTTATTGTTGCAACACAGCGTCCATCAACTGATATTATTACCGGTGTTATCAAGGCAAACATTCCTTCGCGAATTGCCTTTGCTGTGTCTTCCAGCATTGATTCACGAACAATCCTGGATTGTGTTGGTGCCGAAAAACTATTAGGTAAGGGTGATATGCTGTTTTTGCCAATGGGCCAGAATTCACCTGTCAGGGTTCAAGGTGCCTTTGTTGATGATCAGGAAGTTGAAGCTATTACTTATCATGTCACAAATCAGCAGGAAGTTCATTATGATGAACGCTATACTAATGTTAAACCAATAACTGCCAGTGTAGCTTCCAAAGAAGAACAGGAAGATGAGGAGTATGAAATGTGTCGGGCTTTTGTCATCAAAGCTCAAAAGGCAAGCACTTCTTTACTGCAGCGACAGTTTCGAATAGGTTACAATAAAGCAGCAAGAATTATCGATCAGTTAGAGGCTGACGGTGTTATAGGTCCGCAATTAGGATCAAAACCACGAGAAGTCTATATTCGCGGATATAGTGAAGAAGATATTTAAAGATCAAAGGCATTGAAAATGTACGTTCAATGTCTTTTTTTGTACAAATATTTTTTATTTTATGAAGAAAAGTGTATAATAGACTAGGTTAATAAAGGAGAACTTATGGAAAAATGTTATAAAATGAAGGGTTATCATTTATATCTGATTCCCACTGATAAATTTAAAAATATTACTATTTCTTTAAAACTGCAAAACAGTTTAGATCGGGCAACGGTAACCAAAAGAACGTTACTGTCTTTTATGCTTACTACCGGAACACAAGATCTTCCTTCAACACAGGAACTGTCTAAATATCTGGAAAGTCTTTATGGCATGAAATTTGGTTCCAGTATAGCAACCAAGGGTAAAAGTCATGTGATAAATATTAATTCAGTTTGTATCAATCAGGAGTATTTGCCTTATAAGGAAGATTTGCTGGTTAAACAGATTAAGCTGCTGAATGATATTATTCATCATCCTAATGCCCAAGATGGACATTTTGATGAAAAGATGTTTAAAATGAAAAAGAAAGAACTGAAAGACCGTATTATTTCTAATCAGGATGATAAATTCTATTATAGTCTGGAAAAGCTTTTTTCTTATTTTGGTAAAGATGAGCCTTTAGGGATTTCAACCTATGGATATCTTAAAGAAATTGATGGAATCGCTAATGCTGAACTGTATGACTATTTTCTTCAATGTATTCAAGAAGATCAGAAAAATATTTATGTCGTAGGTAACGTTGATGAAAGCATTGTTTCATTATTTGCTGAAAATCTTTCATTTCCTGAAAGTACTCAGGAATATGAAACTGTTTATCAGATGCCAAAACATCATGATGATATTATAGAAATCTTTGAAAAACAGGATATAACTCAGGCAAAATTAAATATGGGTTATTTAACTGATGCTAACTTTGTTCGTGAAAACCACTATGCTTTTACGGTATTTAATATGATATTTGGCAGTTCCAGTCAATCAAAGCTGTTTAAAACGGTCAGAGAAAAACATTCATTGTGTTATTATATTTCTTCCAGCTATGATGCATTTAACAGTATTGTTGTTATTACGGCTGGAATTGAAAGTCAGGATTATGAAAAAGTTAAAGAACTTGTTGCTGAACAGCTCAAAGCCATGCAAAATGGAAAATTTGATGACAAGGATATCGAAATTGCCAAACTGATGATCAAAAATGCCTTGGTTAGAACAAAAGATGAACCAATCAGTCAGATTGCATTACTGTTTAATAAGAATATAACTCATAAAGAAGAAACTGATGAAGAATATATCAGTAAAATCATGGCGGTATCTAAACAGGATATAATTGATGTTTGTCAAAGCATGACGCTGGATACTATATTTTTACTTAAAGGGAGAGATGAATAATGGAAAAGATTTATTATCAAACTTTAAAAGAAACTTTATATCATGAGAAGATGGAAAATGGACTTGAAGTCTATATTCTGCCTAAACCTGGATTTGAAAAAACGTATGGACTGTTTTCAACATGCTTTGGTTCCGTTGATACGACCTTCGTTCCATTAGGGAAAAAAGAAATGATCAAAGTTGAAGATGGAATTGCACATTTTCTGGAACATAAAATGTTTGATATGAAAGACGGCGATGCTTCGGACAAGTTTGCTGCCTTAGGAGCAAATGCTAATGCGTTTACTTCATCAAGCCGTACTGCTTATCTTTTTTCTACGACTTCCAATGAACAGCAGTGTGTTGAACTGCTGCTGGATTTTGTCCAAAGTCTTGATATTACTGAGGAAAGTGTTGAAAAAGAAAAGGGAATCATCTGTCAGGAAATAAAAATGTATGATGATGATCCTGACTGGCGTGTTTATTTTGGTGCTATTTCGAACCTTTATCATGTTCATCCAGTAAAAAAAGATATTGCTGGAACTTGTGAATCAGTGAATAATACTTATAAAGAAATGCTGGAAATGTGTTATCAGACTTTTTATCATCCAAGTAATATGATGCTGTTTGTAGTAGGAAATGTAGAAGCAAAACAGCTGATGGATATGATCCGTCTTAATCAAAGTAAAAAAACATTTGCTCCACCACAGCCCATTGAAAGAATGCAAACTGATGAACCAGACAGTGTTTTTATCAGGGAAAAAACAGAAACGATGCAGGTAGAAATGAACAAGCTTATTGTCTCTGTTAAAGTCAATGATATACCTGATGATCCGCTGGCGAAAATAAAAAGAGAGCTGTCGATCAATATCTTATTTGATCTGCTGTTTTCGAAAAGTTCAGCTTTATATAATGAATGGCTTTCTAAGGAAATTATCAATGATACTTTCAGTGCCAGTTTTACTCAGGAAAGAGACTATGCTTTTATTCTGATTGGTGGTGATCAGGATAACTATCAGCTGCTGTATGAAACGATCATGAATTTTATTAGACACATTGGGGATCTGGTTATCGAAAAAGAAGATTTTGAAAGAATCAAGAAAAAAAATATTGGTAATTTCATCAATATGTTCAACAGTCCAGAAAGCATAGCTAATCTTTTCAGTCGCTATTATTTTGAAGGAATCGATGCTTTGAATATTGTTGATTATGTTAGTGAAATCACATTGGATGATGTCTTAAATATTACAAGATATTTTAATGAAGATATGGCCAGTGTATTTATTGTAAAAAAATGATAAATAAATAGAGAATATTCTTGTTTATTTATGATATACTAGAAGTAGCTAGAGAGTATAAAATAAATTTCCTACGCAATAGATAAGGGAACCTGACTTAAACAGCGGTGTTGAAAGCCTGTCTTGAATAGGAATCCTAAAGTTGTTTAAAGGTGCCCACCTGTACAAAACAGGGATAATCTATAACGCTCTCTAGCTTTTTTTTAAGGAGAAAATTATGGCAATAGATGAAAAATTAATTCAAAGAATCAATGAACTTGCTAAAAAGAAAAAAGCAGGAACAATTACGCAAGAAGAACTGGAAGAACAGCAGGTTTTGCGTCAGGAATATTTAAAACAGTTTCGTGCTGGCTTTAAAAGTCAGCTGCTTTCGATAAAAGTCTTAGATGAAAAAGGAAATGATGTTACTCCACAAAAACTCAAAAATGAAAAACTAAAAAATTAATATATTTTTTACATTATTATTTAATTTTCGACTAAAATGTGTATAATATGAATTGATTTAGATGAGTAAGGGAGAAAAATATGGATATATCGAAATTATCAATTGCTACTATTAGAAGTTTAGGTATTGATACGATTAATAAGGCAAAATCTGGGCATCCAGGTATGGTTTTAGGTGCTGCACCTGCTTTATTTACGTTGTTTGATAAAGAATTAAACATTTATCACAAAGATTCTAGCTGGATCAATCGCGATAGATTTGTATTGGCATCAGGACATGCCTCAGCGTTATTATATAGTCTTTTACATTTGTCAGGGTATGATGTTTCAATCGAAGATCTGAAAAATTTCCGTCAGCTGCATTCATCTACACCAGGACATCCGGAATTTTCATTAACTCATGGAGTTGATGCATCAAGTGGACCTCTAGGACAGGGAATTCCTATGGCAACAGGAATGGCTATGGCTGAAAAATTCCTGGCAACCAAATTTAATAAAGAAAATTATGATATTATCGATCACTATACTTATGTATTATGTGGCGATGGAGATATGCAGGAAGGTGTAACATATGAAGCAGCTTCTATTGCGGGACATTTATCATTAGGTAAACTGATTGTTTTATATGATGCTAATCAGGTTACTTTGGACGGACCGCTTTCAATGTCATTTAGTGAAAATGTCAAGAAAAGATACGAAGCCTGTGGCTGGCAGGTTTTAGAAGTTAAAGATGGAAATGATATCGATGCTATACATAAATGCATAAAAAAAGGAAAAAGAGAACAGTTTAAACCTACATTGATCATTGTTAATACTATTATTGGCTATGGTTCACAATTTGCGGGAACTAATAAAGTACATGGAGCACCATTAGGAGAAGAAGATGGAAAACAGGCTAAACTCTCTTATGGTTTTGATCATGATGATTTTTATGTTCCTGAAGAAGTGTACGATCATTTCCAGAAAAAATCTATAAAAAGAGGAAAAACAAAATATAATCGTTGGCAAAAGCTTGTTAAAGATTATGAGTTAAAATATCCACAGGAAGCTAAAGAATTATTTGATGCCATAGCTGATCATTATTCATTAGATATTTCCGAAATCATAAAAAAATATCAGCCAGGATATAATGATGCAACAAGAAATACATCATTTGAACTGATTCAGGAAGCAGCTAAACAGAATCCTACATTCCTTTCTGGAACTGCTGACCTGGCAAGTTCGACTAAAACTGAAATCAAAGGGGAAAAGAGCTTCAGTGTTGAAGACTATGAAGGAAGAAATTTGGTTTTCGGTATCCGTGAATTTGCGATGGTGGCCATCATGAATGGGATGACGCTGCATAAAGGTGTCAAAGTTTCTGCAGGAGGATTCCTTGTCTTCTCGGATTATTTTAAAGGTGCTTTAAGAATGTCATGTCTGATGCAGTTACCAATTATCTTGCCATTGTCTCATGATTCGATTGCGGTGGGCGAAGATGGACCAACACATCAGCCTATTGAACAGTTAACAATGTTAAGATCATTACCAAATATTAGAGTATTCAGACCGGCTGACGCTATAGAAATGGCGGCTGCATGGAAAATGGCTATTGAGTCTAAGCAGAATCCTACTGCATTGATCTTAACGAGACAGAATGTTGATACAATGGCTAACAGTTCTGTCGATGGAACAATGCGAGGAGCTTATGTCATTGGCAAAGAAAAAGAACATTTGGATGCTATTATCATTGCTACCGGTTCAGAAGTTAATCTGGCAATGCAGGCAAAAGAAGAACTGTATAAACAGGGAATCGATGTCAGAGTTGTATCTATGCCATCAATGGAACTGTTTGACTGTCAGGATCAGGAATACAAAGAAAGTGTGCTGCCTAATGCCATGAGAAAACGTCTGTCAGTTGAAATGGGAAGCGAATTTGGCTGGTACAAATATGTTGGACTAGATGGTATAACTATGTCTATTGATGAATTTGGACAAAGTGCACCAGCAAAAGATGTTATTGAATATTATGGATTTAATGTTGATAACATTATCAGCAATATTAAAAAAATGATTTAAAAAAGGAATTTATTTCCTTTTTTTTTACATTTTATGCTTTTTGTTTATGATAAGATATAACCGGTGATGAAGATGAAGTATACTATATTGGCTTATAAAGAAGAATATCGCTTGTTGTTTGAGAATTATCATAAACTGAAGCATTTTTTAATTGAACTTCAAGCTGATGGTCCATATCTGCATGCAGTTAAAGCGAACTATTTTGAAGATGTATCTTTTTTGAATCAATATATTTTTAATCAGCTTTCAACTAGAACAGATTATCAAAGACAGGGTCATTTACATATTTTAAATAACTTTTTAACTGGAAAAAAAATAACACTGGAAATCAGAAACAATAAAATTTATATTGAATCTGCTGATAAAAACAATATATTCTTTTATATTGTCTATCAAAATCTAAAAAACTATGTTATAATAGATAAGAACTTGTAAAGGGGGTATTATCAAATGCTATATGCTATTCTGGGAATTATTATAGGATTAGTTATAGGTTTCTTTGCATCTCGTTATTTCTTCAAAAAACAATTACAGAAAAATCCACCAATTAATGAAAAAATGATTCGAGCTATGTATATGGAAATGGGTAGAAAACCAAGTGAGGCACAAATCAAGAGAATTATGGCCTCTGTTAAAGCACAATACAAATAAGGGCAGGCCCTTATTTTTTGTTTATTATGAAAATATATATAACCAGACATTCACTAACAAAGTGGAATGAAGAAAAACGACTGCAGGGATGGAAAGATTCACCTTTGACTTTACAAGGTGAAACAGATGCAAAAAAACTGGGCGTTTATATGAAACGGTTTCATATAGACAGGATTTATTCTTCGCCAATTGAAAGAGCTTATCAGACAGCTATCAAAGCTTTTCCAGACGATCATGTCATTAAAGATGACCGATTAAAAGAAATGAATTTTGGTGATTATGAAGGCTTGCTGATTTCAGATTTACGGAACCGACAGGATTATCATGATTTGTGGTATCATCCTCAAGCTCAAAGCTGTTTACCAGGCGGTGAAACTTATCAGCATATTATTGAACGGCTTAACAGCTTTTTTAAGGAAAAGTACGAGGAAGACGCACAACAGAGTATTTTTATTACGATTCATGGGATGCTTTTTACAATTTTACATGGTATGATGCTAGATTTGCCAGTGGAAAGATTCAATGAGGTCAATCAAGAGATAGTAAGAGGATGTTCGTTGTCACTGGTTGAATATGATGGTCAGTCTTTTGATATAATATATATAGGAAATGATGAGTTTTTAGACCCGATGAACAACAAAATTGTTTATAAATAATATAAAAGCCAGATGAAAAATCTGGCTTTTATTGACAGTATTTAATTTTACATCCAGGTTATTTTTGATTCAGTCTTATTGAAAATTCTTTTGATGTTTTCTTTATGTCTGAATACCAGAATAAAGATCGATAACGCCAGACAGATTTTTCCGGTTAAAGTAACATTCAGGGTTGGCAGTATTAAAAGAACAGACAAAGAAGCAATGATTGAAGATAATGAAACGTATTTAGAAATCTTCAAAACAATAAAAAATACTACCAGACTCAATACAGCCCATATAGGAGCAACACAAAGGAAATAACCGATACTCGTTGATACAGCTTTACCACCTTTGAATTGAGCAAATACTGGCCAGCAATGACCAATGATACAGGCTACACCAGCTATGTATTTGACATCATTGTTAAACCCTAACAGCTGTGACAGATAATTTGTCAGCAATACTATAAAAAAGGCTTTAAAAGCATCAAGAATGATTACCGCAACACCGGCTTTTTTTCCTAAAACTCTTCCGGCATTAGTTCCTCCTAAATTTCCCGAACCGCTTTTTCTGACATCGGTATTGTAAAAAAGTTTTCCAATAACCAAGGCAAAAGGAATTGATCCGTATAAATAACCTAGTAAAATACAACCTATTTCATACATTTTTATCACCACAATTAATTATAGTCATGTTGTATAAAAAAGCAATTAATCTTTAAAAAAAAAAGAAGATTTGTTATAATGTCCAAGTATTGCAAAGGAGTGTTTTCATGGTAAAAAAGAATTCTTATGATGAATCAAATATTCAGATATTGGAAGGATTGGAAGCTGTCAGAAAAAGACCGGGAATGTACATAGGTTCAACTGACAGTCGAGGATTGCATCATTTAGTGTGGGAAATCGTTGATAATGCCATTGATGAAGCTTTGAGTGGCTATGGCAATGAAATCAACGTTACGATATGTCAAGATAATAGTATCATGGTTCAGGATCACGGTCGTGGTATGCCAACGGGAATGCATGCTTCTGGACGACCTGCCACAGAAGTTATTTTAACGGTACTTCATGCTGGAGGAAAGTTTTCAGAGGAAGGCGGATACAAAACGTCTGGTGGTTTGCATGGTGTAGGAGCTTCGGTTGTTAATGCTTTGTCTTCCTGGCTGGAAGTAACGGTTCAAAGAGATGGAAAAAAATATTTTCAGCGATTTGAAGAAGGCGGAGAGAAAATTGGTAAGCTTAAAGTGATTGGGAAATCAAATGAAACAGGAACACTTATTCATTTTTTACCAAATAAAGATTTATTTTCCACAACTGATTTTAATTTTAATACCATCAGTGAACGTTTAATGGAAAGTGCTTATTTGTTAAAAGGAATTAAAATTACTTTAGAAGATCAAAGAAAAGACAAATTTGCTGAATATCATTTTGATAATGGTCTGGAATCTTTTATTCAGTATTTAAATCTTAACAAGACACCATTGCATCAGGTCATTACTTTTGAAGGAATGCAAAACGATATTGAAGCAGATATTGCCATTCAGTATAGTGACAGTTACCAGGAAACAATTTTGTCTTATGTCAATCTGGTGAGAACAGGGGATGGCGGGACGCATGAAACAGGTTTTAAAAGCGGATTGACAAAAACATTTAATGAATATGCCAGAAAATATAATTTACTTAAAGAAAAAGATAAAAATCTTGAAGGAAATGATGTCAGAGAAGGGTTATCGGCAATTATTTCTGTCAAAGTACCTGAAAGATATCTGCAGTTTGAAGGTCAAACCAAAAGTAAACTGGGAACACCAGAAGCCAGAAATATCGTAGAAAATATCATATATGAAAAGCTGTCTTATTTTCTGGAAGAAAATAAAGAAGTTGCTGATCGTCTGGTGAAAAAGATGATCAAGGCAGCGCAAGTCAGAGAGGCAGCCAGAAAAGCCCGTGAAGCCGCAAGAAAAGGTAAAGGAAGCCGTCAGGAGAAAATATTGAGTGGGAAGCTGGCACCAGCACAGTCAAAAAACAAAAAGAAAAATGAATTATATATTGTCGAGGGTGATTCGGCAGGCGGTAGTGCCAAACAAGGGCGTGACAGAAAGTTTCAGGCTATTTTACCTTTAAGAGGAAAAGTATTAAATAGTGAAAAAGTATCTTTACAGGATATATTGAAAAATGAAGAACTGGCAACACTGATCAATACTATTGGAGCAGGATTTGGCAGTGATTTTAAGGTAAGTGACAGTCAGTATGATAAAATCATCATCATGACTGACGCGGATACCGATGGAGCGCATATTCAGATTTTACTGCTGACATTTTTTTATCGATACATGAAAGAACTGATCCTGGCTGGAAAAGTATATATAGCTTTACCACCTTTATACAAAGTATCAAAAAAAGCTGGTAAAAAAGAAGAAATTATTTACTGCTGGGAAGATCATGAACTTGAAATGGCCAAAAAGAAAATTGGTAAAGGATATTATGTTCAAAGATATAAAGGATTAGGGGAAATGAATGCTTCTCAGCTATGGGAGACAACCATGAATCCTGAAACAAGAACACTTATTCAGGTTTCAATCGAAGACGCAGCTGCTGTTGAAAGAAGAGTCAGTGTACTGATGGGCGATAAAGTAGAGCCCCGTAGAGAATGGATCGAACAGAATGTTCAGTTCTCTTTAGAGGACGATTATCAGATCTAGGAGGTTTATATGAGTGACAAGAAAATTGTAATGAACTTAGAAACGATCATGGGAGATCGTTTTGGCAAGTATTCAAAATATATCATTCAAGATCGTGCTTTACCGGATGTCAGAGATGGATTGAAACCGGTGCAAAGAAGAATTCTATATTCCATGAATAAAGAAGGAAACATTGCTTCAAAGCCATATCGTAAATCAGCTAAAACTGTTGGAAATGTTATTGGTAATTATCATCCTCATGGTGATACTTCAGTTTATGATGCTATGGTAAGGCTGTCGCAGGAATGGAAGATCAGAGCACCGCTGATAGATATGCAAGGGAATAATGGATCCATAGATAATGATCCACCTGCAGCTATGCGTTATACTGAAGCCCGACTGTCGCCGATTGCCTCTGAACTGCTCAAAGACCTGGATAAAGAGACAGTATTGATGTCGTTAAATTTCGATGATACTGAATATGAACCGACGGTTTTACCTGCAGCTTATCCAAACTTGCTGGTTAATGGAGCAACGGGGATTTCAGCAGGATATGCAACCGATATTCCACCGCATAATCTTATGGAAGTTATTGATGCAACAATTTATCGTATCAGGTATCCACATTGTCATCTTGATAAGCTCATGGAATTTATCAAAGGTCCTGATTTTCCTACGGGAGCTATTGTTGAAGGCTTAGATGGTATTAAGTCAGCTTTTACCAAAGGAAAAGGAAAAGTCATCGTTCGTGCAAAAACTGAAATTGTGGAACAGAAAAATATGAATCAGATCATTATTACAGAAATACCTTATGAGGTCAATAAGGTGGATCTGGTAAGAAAAATCGATGAAATTAGATTTAATAGAAATATTGATGGTATCCTAGAAGTAAGAGATGAATCAGATAGAGAAGGGTTACGCATTGCGATTGATCTGAAAAAGACAGTAAACGTTGAAAATACGCTCAATTACTTTTTCAAAAATACTGATTTACAGAAAAACTATAATTATAATATGGTTGCAATCAGAAATAAACGTCCTGAACTTATGGGTATCATAGATATTATCGATGGATATATTGATCATCGTATCGATGTGGTTACCAGAAGCAGTCTCTATGATTTAAAGAAGGCCAAAGACCGTCTTCATATAGTAGATGGTCTGATCAAAGCAATATCAATATTAGATGATGTTGTTAAAACCATACGTCATTCACAAAATAAAGCTGATGCCAAAACCAATCTGATAAATCAGTATGGTTTTACTGACAGACAGGCAGAAGCAATCGTTATGCTCCAGCTTTATCGTTTGACCAATACTGATATTGTTGCGCTAGAAAAAGAAAAAGAAGAACTCGACTTAAAAATAAATCAGCTAAATGAAATTCTTGACAGTGATGAAGTATTGCGTAAAGTAATTATTACTCAGTTAAAAGAAATCAAGAAAAAATATCCTATGCCACGTTTGACACAGATCAAAGAACAGATCAGTGATATCAGAATTGATGAAAAAGCTATGATCATTGAAGAAGATATCAATGTATCTGTTACCAGGGATGGTTATATCAAAAGAATATCGCAACGTTCGATCAAGGCAAGTACAGGTATTCCTTTTGGTAAAAAAGAAGATGATATTCTTATTGCCATGTATGCTGCCAGTACGATAGATCATCTGCTGTTATTTACAAATAAAGGAAATTATCTGTTTGTTCCACTTCATAAAATAGAAGAGTTTAAATGGAAAGATATTGGAAAACATATCAGTTATCTTATTAAAGTGGCAGCTGATGAAAAAATCATTACTGCGATGCTGATCAAAGATTTCTCTTTACCATTATATGTTCTGCTGGCAACCAGAAACGGTCAGATCAAACGTACAGCCTTAAAAGATTTTGAGGTACAGCGCTATTCAAAAGCTATGAAATGCATGTCTTTAAAAGATGATGATGAAGTCATTGCTGCGCATTTAACAAATAATCAGCAAGGGATCCTGATTGCTACTAAAGCAGGATATGGAGCTATTTACAGTGAACAGGAAGTCTCTATATTAGGGGTCAAAGCTGCTGGTATCAAAGCTTTAAACATTAAAGGAGATTGTGTTGTAGCCGTTGAAACTTTTGATCCGCTGACCAATAATTCAGTTATCCTGATGAATACAGAAGGACAGATCAAACGTTTAAAACTGATGGATATTCCAACATGTAAACGTACTAACAAAGGAACAATTCTTTATAAAAATCTTAAAACGAAGACCATCTATTTATATAATGCCTTAGTGGTCAATAATCATGATGAAATGACAGTTGTTACCAGTCTGCAAAATAATTATTCTTATGTGGCTACTGATTTTAATTATGGTTCACTGCAGTCTCGTTTTGTTTCTTTCATTTCATTAGAGAAAGAAGAAAAAATTGTAATGAATCGTATCAGTCATGATATTACCACAGATGATTTTGCCATTGAGCCAAAAAAATCATCACAGATTAATGCTTTAGAGATAAAAGCTGAAAATACACCCACGCTGTTAGATGATTTTGATATTGATACGTCAAAACCTAAGCCAAAGACTGTAAATACGAAACAGAAAAAAGAGGAAACTCACTATGAAAAAATATCTTTAGCGGATATTTTAAATGAGGATGATTTCTAAACGGTTCTTATGATGAAGAACCGTTTTTTTCAATATGATATTTTAAAAGTCTGATCAAAGCTTTTTTTTCGATTCTAGAAACATAGGAACGACTGATATGATAGATTTCAGCAATTTCATTTTGTGTATATTTTTTAGAATTAAACAAACCATATCTTTTGGTTAGAATATCCTGTTCTTTTTTTGAAAGAAACTGAAAATAATTCATAAACTCATTGATCTGATCCTGATGGTAAATCTGATCAGGAATTTCGGGATCATTATTGGGCAGTAAATCTTCCAAAACAATCTCACTGCCATCTTTGTCAGTTTTTAAGACTTCGTTGAGCGATACTTCTGCATTAGTCTTTTTTGTTGAGCGCAGATGCATGAGAATTTCATTTTCAATACAACGGGCAGCGTAAGTTGCTAAACGAATGTTTTTTTCACTTTTGAAGTTATCTACCGCCTTGATCAGACCAATCGTTCCAATTGAAATCAGATCTTCCTGCAGTTCTTTATTGGCTTCATATTTTTTTGCGATATGGGCAACCAGTCTTAGATTTTTTTCGATTAATATATCCCTGGCTTCCTTATCGCCCTGATTCTTCTTTTCCAGATAAAACTGTTCTTCTTTTTGGGTCAAGGGGAGCTGAAATGATTTAGAACGGATATAGGATATAAAAAAGGCATTATTGAGCAAGGCCATTATCAATGTGTACATGTTTTCACCTCTCTATTATTAAATGCACTATAAAAAAAATAATGTCTCAATGGTGAAAATTATGTCGATTTAAGCTCTTTTCTTTTCTTTTCAAATAGCGTAAAATAAGGTACAATTGGACAGGTAAGGAGAAGATATGGAAGAAATTAAATGTTATGGATGTGGAGCAGTTATCCAAAGTGAGGATGAAAAGAAAATTGGATATGTTCCCAAGAATGCGTTAAATAAAGATAAAATTTTATGTAAAAGGTGTTTTCAGCTGAAAAACTATCATCAGCTGCAGGAAGCCAGTTTAACAGATGATGATTTTTTGAATATTTTAAATCGCATTGGAGAACAGAACTGTCTGGTCATTTATATGGTTGATTTATTTGACTTTAACGGCAGTCTGATCCAAGGTTTAATGCGACATATTAACTACAATGATCTGATCGTAGTTGGTAATAAAAGAGATGTACTACCTAAGTCAATCAAAGATCATAAAATTATCATGTGGCTGAATCGTCAGCTAAAAAAAGAAGGAATCAAACCTTTAGACGTTTTGCTGACCAGTGGCAAGAAAAACTATCATCTTGATGAACTGATGACAATGATCGATAAATATCGTCATGGTCGCGATGTTTATGTAGTTGGTGTAACCAATGTAGGTAAATCATCAATGATCAATGCTTTGTTAAAAGCGTACAGTGATGGCGATACTTTTATTACGACCAGTGAATTTCCAGGAACAACATTAGACATGATCGAAATACCTTTGGATGAACAATCAAGTATCATTGATACTCCTGGAATCATTAACAGACATCAGATGGCTCATCTCCTGAATCATGAAGATTTGAAAACTGTATTGCCACAAAGTGAACTGAGGCCAGTTAATTATCAGCTTCAGGATCATCAGACATTATATTTTGGAGGATTAGCCCGTTTAGATTATATCAAAGGAGAAAAAACTTCTTTAACATGTTATTTTAATAAAAATCTAAAAATTCATAGAACAAAAATGTCTCATGCTGACGATTTATATAATCGACATTTGACACTACATCCTGAAATTGCTGGTATGAACTCAATTCAGGATTTCAAGGTCTATGAATGGACCTTACCTGATTACAAGGTGGATATTGTCATATCAGGATTAGGTTTTATAACAGTCAAGAAAACAAAAGCACGTATCAGAATCATGATACCAAGTCAAGTTGGCGTCTTTATTCGAGATGCATTAATATAGGAGGAAAGTATGTTAACAGGGAAACAAAAAAGATTTTTAAGAGGTGAAGCACATCATTTAAATGCTATATTCCAAATTGGTAAAGATGGATTGCATGATAAGCAGATCATCGGTATCGATGAAGCATTAGAAGCCAGAGAACTGATTAAGGTAAAAATTCTGGAAACCTGTATCACACCTAAGGAAGAAATTGCTCAGGAACTGGCAATAAAAACGGGATGTGAAATAGTGCAGATTCTGGGTAGAACGCTCATTCTTTATCGAGCAGGAGAAAAGGAGCTGTATAAACTGCCATGAAGAAAATAGGCATAATTGGCGGCGCTTTTGATCCTATTCATTTAGGACATACTAAGATCATGAATGCAGCTATTGATCAGCTGCATCTGGATCAGTTACTGATTATTCCAACCAAGAATAATCCCTGGAAAGAAAAGGCAGTAGCTAATGATGATCAGCGAATTGAAATGATACAAATTGCGATTCGTCATATTGATAAAGCACTTATCGATAAAATCGAAATAAATATGGAAGAAAACAAAAAAAATTATACGATTGATACGATAGAGCTGCTAAAAAGCAAATATCCTGATGATGAACTGTTTTATATTGTAGGTATGGATCAGGCAATTCTGTTTGACAAATGGAAAAAAGCTGAAAAAATTTCAAAACTGGTTCAGTTAGTGACTTTTGCCAGAACAGGATATCAGCCTAATGATAATATTAAAAAATATCATTTTCAGATCATTGATGTTGAAGCCAGTGAGGAATCCAGCAGTGCTTTTAAAGAAGGGAAACTTCAGATGGTGGATCAGGCTGTGCTGCAGTATATTAGCAAAGAAGGTCTGTATTTAAAGCAGATCGTCAGACATTATATGTCGAAAAAAAGATATGATCATACCTGTTCTGTGGCACAACTGGCAGCTGAGTTTGCCCAAAACAATGGATTGGATGCCAAAAAAGCTTATATTGCCGGTATGCTGCATGATGTTGCTAAAGAAATGAATAAAAAGCAAGCTTTATGTTTAATGGAAAAATATTTTAGTGAATATATAAATAAACCTGAACCAATATATCATCAGTGGTTATCAGCATATGTTGCTGAACACGATTTTCTTATTGATGATCAAGAAATTTTACAGGCCATCATGAATCATACTACAGCCAGTCCTGATATGAAGCCTTTAGATATGTGTGTTTACTGTGCAGATAAACTGGATCCTTTACGTGGTTATGATTCTTCTAAGCAAATTGCATTGTGTAATCAGGATATTGTCACAGGATTTTGTCAGGAACTTAATAATTTTTATGAATTTTCTAAAAAGAAAAATCGACCAGTCGATGAATGTTTTTTTGATGTATATAAGGTGTTTTGTAAAGGAGATTTAAATGGATAAATTAAAAACGATAGTTCAAACTTTAGACAGCAAATTAGGAAAAGATATTGTGGTTATGGATATGTCTTTAAACAGTCCACTTTGTGATTATTTTGTTATAGTGACTGCCAGCAATGAAAGACTGATGCAGTCTTTAAAAGATTATGTTGAAGAAGAATGTGATAAAAAAGGATATTTTGTCAAAAGTATCGAAGGCAGAAAAAACAGTAAATGGATATTAATGGATTATGGTGATATCGTAGTTCATATTTTTGATCCCGAAGAAAGAAAGAATTATAGTATAGAAAAATTATGGTCTGACCAGCCAACATTAAATGTTGAGGATCTGCTGTAATGTCTTATGAGAATTTTGCCTACTATTATGACAGTCTGATGGATCAGCGTTTTTATGATGACTATCTTCAGTTTATCTTATCGCATGCCACTTTTTCTCGAGTTCTGGAGCTTGGCTGTGGGACTGGAGAAATGGCTGTTCGTCTGGCTAAGTTGGATAAAAGAATCCTGGCTACTGATTTATCTGATGATATGCTGGAAGTTGCCAGGATGAAAGCCATGTATCATGATGTGCATATTGATTTTCGAAAAGTAGATATGTGTGATTTTGAAACTGATAGTGTTTTTGATCTGATTTTATGTTTATGTGATTCTTTGAACTATATTTTAGATCAAAAAAGTGTTTATCAGGTGTTTGTTAATGCCTTTAACAGCCTTGAAAACCAGGGGACATTTATTTTTGATGTTAATTCTTTGTATAAAATGAATGTGATATTAAAAGATTATCTCGAAGAAAATGATGATCCTGACTATTATTTTAAATGGCAGGTTGAAAATACTGGTGATGGTGCTGTGAAACATACTGTGATCATCAATGATAAAAGTGAAGATGAACATGTTGTTGAAGAACATCTGCAAAAGACATGGAGCATAGCTGTATACCAGTCTTTATTAAAGAATGCTGGTTTTGATGATGTTGAAATCTACAGTGATTTTCATGATTTTCAAAATGAATGCGAACGAGTAATTTTTATTTGTCGAAAAGGAGGGAAAATATGATAGGTATTATTGGAGCCATGAAAGAAGAAGTCGATGCTTTATTAGCCAAAGCACAGATTAATAATATCTCCAAGATATTAGATTATACATTTTATGAAGGAACAATTGCTCAAAAAGAGGTAGTTATTTTACAGGGTGGAATTGGGAAGGTCAATACCGGGATTTGTGTTACTTTACTTTTAACACAATATGAAATTGACTATGTTATTAATATCGGGTCTGCCGGAGGACTGCAAAGTAATGAAAACGTTGGAGATGTCATTATTTCCAGCCATGTCGCTTATCATGATCTTGATTTGAGTGCTTTTGGCAGACAAATGGGAGAATTGCCAGATATGCCTCGTTTCATTCCGGCTGACGAACGTCTTGTCCAAAAAGCTAAAAGTATATTAAATAAACTTCATATTCATGAAAACATTGGCCTGATTGTTTCAGGTGATCAGTTTGTTGGGACACAACAACAGGTTGATCTGATAAAGAAACATTTTCCTGAGGCTTTATGCAGTGAAATGGAAGCTGCTGCTGTGGGTCATGTATGTTTTCAGTTTCATACACCTTTTATTATTACTCGCTCTTTATCGGATGTTTTCGGCAAAGGACAATCTTCGATGCAGTTTGATGAATATCTTAAAATTGCCAGTGAAAATTCAGCGCAATTATGTGTTGAACTGATACAGGGGTAGACATTCTAATGCGTAAAGGAAATGTAGAACTACTGGCGCCAGCGGGAAGCTACGAAGCTTTGGTCGCGGCTATTCAGGCTGGGGCCAACGCTGTTTATATAGGTGGTTTACAGTTTGGGGCAAGAGCTTTTGCCAATAATTTTGATGATGAAACAATGGTCAAAGCAATTGAGTACTGTCATGGGCATAATGTATTGCTTTATGTAACAGTTAATACTTTATATGATGATCTGCAGTTTGACGAACTGATTGCATATTTAACTTTTTTATATGAAACAGGAGTAGATGCTTTTATTATCCAGGACATGGGTCTGTTTTATTTGGTTAAACAATATTTTCCTGATGTTGAGATCCATATTTCAACCCAGGCCAGTGTAAGAAATCTGGCTGGAGTACAGTATTTTGAAAGTCAGGATGCAGATCGCGTCGTTCTGGCAAGAGAAATGAAAATTGATGAAATATATGAAATTGGACATCGTACCAATATTGATCTCGAAGTCTTTGTTCATGGTGCCTTATGCATGTCTTATAGTGGACAATGTTTAATGAGTTCAATGATTGCTAAAAGAAGTGGTAATAAAGGAAAATGCGGCCAGCCCTGTCGTTTACCGTATGATCTTTTAGAAGATGGAAAAGTAATCTCTGATCATAAAAACCGCTATTTACTGTCGCCTCAGGATCTATGTACAATTGAGCATGTCAATGAACTGATTGAAGCAGGAATCAAATCATTTAAAGTTGAAGGACGAATGAAAAGGCCAGAATATGTATATACGGTTATTGCTGCTTATAGAAAGGCTATTGATGATTATTTTGCTCATCAACAGAGCAATCTTCAAAATGAAATTGCTGATATGAAAAAAATGTTCAATCGAGGATTTACAGAAGGGTTTCTTTTTCAAAATTCTTTGGAATTATCAAAATCAATTCCTGGTCATCAGGGTATTGAAATTGCCGATATTGTAACATACAATTCGAAGAAAAAAACATTGACCATGAAACTGAAAGATGTTCTTTTTCAAAATGACAGAATTTATTTTCCTGAAGATGATTTAACACGAACGATCACGAAGCTCTTCAAAAATGGAAAACTGACAGCAAAAGCTGATAGAGGAGAGGTCGTTACAATTGAACTGAATAATAAAGTAAACCTGAAACAGAATGTTTATAAAGTGTTGGACAGTCAGCTAATCAGTGAAGTAAATCAGCGTCTGAAAAAAGAAAATATCAAGTCAGCCATTTCTATGGAACTGAATGCGAAAATAGATGCTCCATTGCAGTTAAAAGTCAGTGATGGAATTTATAATGTTGTATTAAAAAGTGAAGAGTTAGTGGAAAATGCCAGGCAGACACCTTTGAGTAAAGAACGAATTATTCAGCAGCTAAGTAAACTGGGCAATACCGTCTATTATGTAGATGACATACAGGTTCATTTTCCTGAAAACGGTATTATTTCGATTAAAGTATTGAATGAATTAAGAAGAAAAGCTATACAGGATTTAGATAAAAAACGTCAAAGTCATAGACGTTCGTTATCGTTAATTGAATTACCTGAATTAACGTGGCAAAAACGAAAAAATAAGAAGCTGGCTGTGAGAATTCATGATATCACTCAAGCAGCACATCTTGATCTTCAACTGATTGACCAGCTATTTGTTCCTTTCAACCAGTATAAATCGTATCATGAAAAAATGATTCCATATGTTCCGTTTCTTTATGATGAAAAAGAATTAGAAGCGTTTATGATGACTAAAGAATATCATAAAGTTAAAAAGATCATGGTCAGTGATTTTGGCGCCTGTCAGCTCATTGGAACAGAAAAAGAAATTATTTTCAATTATCATTTTAATCTGACAAACAGCCATGCGCTTTGTCAGTTTACTGGTGATTGCGTTTTATCACTGGAACTGAATAAAAATCAGATCAATCACTTAAAAGCAAAGCAAAATCTTTATTTTATTGCTTATTCTAAAAATATTAATATGAATTTAAAGCATTGTATTATATCAGATCATTATTTTGGATATAAAAATAAACACTGTTCGTTATGTCGTCAGCATCATTATCAGCTTAAAGACAGAATGAATAAACGTTTTGATATTATTACAGATCGTTACTGTAATAATTATATTCTTAATGATCGAACGCTTTATATCGAAGATCTGGAAAATCTGAATGTAGATTTTATTCTGCTGGACTTTAACTTTGAAGATGCAATGCTGGTTGACAGTGTTGTTCGAGATTTTAACAACCATATTTTATGTAATAAAAAAAGTGAAATTATTCATAATTTTGACACATTTAGAGGTTATTATTAATAATGTTTTCGATTATTATAAATATAATCTCTTTTTTTTATAAATAATTTACTGTATTCAAAAAATGAATTGCATAAAAATAAGGAAAATGCTAAAATCCAAATAAGGAGGGGATATTATGGCTATTGATCTTGAATTAGCAAAAAGATTACGTTCATATAGGAATTTCAAACATTTGACACAAAAGGATGTCGCTTCTTATTTAAGTGTGCCACATTCTGCCGTTTCAGATATTGAAAACGGGAAAAGAGATATTACCGTAAGTGAACTGAAAATTTTTTCAAATCTTTATGGAAGAAGTGTTGAAGAAATCATGAGCGGTAAGAAGTATGATTATTATAATATTGCAAATATAGCTCGATTATTAACGGAATTGCCGGATGATGATCTCAAAGAAGTCATGTTTATTATTGAATATAAACGAAAAAGAAATGAAGAACGTAATAAATAATATCATCTAACATTTTTATACAGCCTGATAAAGTAAAAAAATTGACCGTGTGGGTCAATTTTTTCTATTCTTGATGCTTTTTACCAGTTCTTTAAATTCATTGAGAATCGCTTCATTTTCTTTAATAAGGGACATCGGCAGTTCTTCTAATGTTTGTGAATCATAAAATTTTACCTGGATATTATTTTGGTCGATATAGACAATTGCATAGCTGCCACAGTTGGTATTGCCGCGATTAAACATGATACTGCCTGGATTGATAAACAGCTTTTCTTTATAGTATGTTAGATAAGGCACGTGAGTATGTCCATGAAAACAGATATCATAATTGTCTGCTTTCATTCTTCGATAAAGAGTTTCGTAACCGGCATAAATATTATCACAGTGACCATGAGTGACAAGACATTTATGTTTTTCAATGAATAATGTTTTTCTGATGGGAAGATGATCCAAATCATGATTACCTCTGACTGTTATGATCGTTTTTAACAGAGGGTCATCTTCTTGAAAAATACTGTCCCCACAGTGAATGATCATATCTGCATGATTGTTTTTCAGTACATGTTCTAGTATATCATTATATAAATGGCTGTCACTTAATAAAAGTATTTTCATAAATTCATCTCCATATATCAGTATAATTTAAATTATATAACTTTTTGACTCGAAAAGCTATTTTTTCACAGCTGAAAAAACATTGGAAAGGGTTTCCAATTATTATCAATAAAGGGTTTACAATTAACCCAAATGTTGATAAAATGTAGTTAAGTTAAAAAAAGGAGTGTTATGAAATGAAACAAATTTTATTAGTTTGTTCAGCAGGTATGTCAACTAGTTTATTAGTTACAAAAATGGAAGCTGCTGCTAAAGAAGATGGATATGACTGTAAAATATTCGCATTACCATTCTCTGATGCACCTAGAGTATTAGAAGATGTTGATGTTATTTTACTTGGCCCACAGGTTAGATTCCAAAAATCAGCGATTGAAAAATTAGCTGCTGGACGTAAAAAAGGACCTATCCCAGTTGATGTTATCGACATGAGAGATTATGGAACTATGAACGGAAAAGCAGTATTTGCTTTAGCTAAAAAAATGATTGAAGGATAAATAATAATAACTATGGTAAATAGGGAGTCTTCTCCCTTTTATAAATTATATTAAGGAAGGTATTTTGGTATATGAAAAAAATTATGTTAGTTTGTGCTGCAGGTATGTCAACAAGCTTATTAGTTACAAAAATGGAAAAAGCTGCTGCAGCAATGGGTGATGAAGTAGAAATCTTCGCTTTACCAATTTCTGAAGGAGAAAAAAGAGTCGCTGATGTAGACTGCATCTTACTTGGCCCACAAGTTAGATTCCAGAAATCTACAATCGAAAAAGCAATGGCTGCTGCTGGTGTAAACAAACCATGTGATGTCATCGATATGAAAGATTATGGTATGATGAACGGTGAAGGTGTTTACAAAAAAGCTAAAGCTATGATGGGTGAATAATCAAGCAATAATAAATGACTTCTTAATTGAAGTCATTTTTATTTTGTTCTTTTTTATTTGATGACCATATGGTATAATCTTTTACAAATTAGGAGGAAAAAATATGGAAAAGGGTATTATTACTGTTGTAGGAAAAGATCAGGTGGGTATTATTGCTAAAGTCTGTACATATTTAGCAGATAATAAATTGAATATTCTGGATATTTCTCAAACTATTATCCAAGGTTATTTTAATATGATGATGATCATTGAAATTAATGAATCTGTTAAAGAATTTGCAACGATTTGTGAAGATCTGGAAAATTTAGGGCAAGAAATTGGAGTTAATATCAAATTACAGCATGAAAATATTTTCAATAAGATGCATCGAATTTAAAAGGAGAAATGTATGATAAATTTATTTGAAGTTGCTGAAACAAATAAAATGATAGAACAGGAAAATCTTGATGTTCGTACAATCACTTTAGGTATTAGCTTATTAGACTGTATGGATCATGATATTGATGTTTTGTGTTCTAATATTTATAACAAAATCACTTCATTAGCAAAAGATCTTGTTTCGACTGGTGAAGCTATTGAAAAGAAATACGGAATTCCTATTGTAAATAAAAGAATTTCAGTAACACCAATAGGATTTGTTGGCGCAAACGCATGTAAATCCAAAGAAGATTTTGTGAAAATCGCAAAAGTGCTGGACCAGTGTGCTAATGAATTAAAAGTGAACTTTATTGGTGGCTACAGCGCCATTGTATCTAAAGGAATGACTCATGCAGAAAAACTGCTGATTGAATCTATTCCTGAAGCAATGAAAGTCACCGATCATGTCTGCAGTTCTGTCAACGTTGGTTCTACAAAAACGGGAATCAATATGGATGCAGTTAAAATGATGGGAGACATTATTAAAGAAACTGCAGAATTAACGCAAGAAAATGATTCTATTGGTTGTGCTAAACTGGTCGTTTTATGCAACGCACCTGATGATAATCCATTTATGGCAGGCGCTTTTCATGGTGTCAGTGAAGCTGACTGTATTATCAACGTTGGTGTCAGTGGTCCCGGGGTAATGCGAAACGCTATTAATAAATGTCAGGGTGAAGATTTTGGTTCACTGTGTGAAACTATCAAAAAGACTGCATTTAAAATTACCAGAGTAGGACAGCTGGTGGCATTAGAAGCTTCAAAAGCCTTAAATATTCCTTTTGGTATCATTGATTTATCTTTGGCACCAACTCCTGCTATTGGCGATAGTATAGCTGACTGTCTTGAAGGAATGGGGTTAAGCAGTGTAGGGGCTCCTGGAACTACGGCTGCACTTGCTATCTTGAATGATCAGGTGAAGAAAGGAGGCGTGATGGCTTCTTCTTTTGTAGGTGGATTAAGTGGAGCTTTTATTCCTGTTAGTGAAGATCAGGGAATGATCGATGCGGTTGAACGTGGTGCATTAACTTTAGAAAAACTTGAAGCTATGACATGTGTATGCAGTGTTGGATTAGATATGATAGCTATACCAGGAGATACTTCAAATTCGACAATATCTGGTATCATTGCTGATGAAATGGCTATCGGTATGATCAATCAGAAAACTACAGCTGTCAGAATTATTCCTGTGACTGGTAAAAAAGTAGGTGATACAGTTGAATTTGGCGGATTATTGGGATATGCACCAATTATGCCAGTGAATCAGTTTGACTGTTCAGAATTTGTAAATCGTGGTGGAAGAATACCGGCTCCAATTCATAGTTTTAAAAATTAGGCAATGCCTAATTTTTTTGTTTGCAGATAAATATAATTTATTATTGATGTGATAATTTATAGTTGACTTACATTGCTGTGCATTATAGAATATGGTTGTTTTAGGAGGTATAAAATGATATTGCAAGATCGAGAATTACATGAAGAATGTGGAGTTTTTGCGGTTTGCGGATATGAAAATGCCGCAGCCATGTGTTACTATGGGTTACATAGCTTACAGCATAGAGGACAGGAAGCCGCAGGAATTATTGTTAAAGATCATAATCAGCTGTCTATTCAAAAGGGTGAAGGACTGGTGACGGAAGTCTTTGATCAGGAAAAACTTAGCAAGATGAAAGGAGATTTTGCGATAGGTCATGTTCGATATTCAACTGCCGGAGGTGGTGGGTTTGCAAATGTTCAGCCACTTCTCTTTCGTACCCTAAATGGTTCATTAGGTATTGCTCACAATGGCAATATTGTCAATGCCAATGTATTAAAAGCAGAATTAGAAAGCATGGGCAGTATATTTGCCAGTACTTCAGATACTGAAATTCTAGGACATCTGATCATGAGAGAAGAAGGACATATGATTGACCGTATCTGTCGTTCTTTGAATCGTTTGGATGGTGCTTTTGCCTTTTTGATCCTTATTGAAAATGCTTTATATGTAGCAAGGGATAAATATGGACTAAGACCGCTTTCCATTGGTCAGCTGCCTAATGGTGCCTATATCTTTTCTTCAGAAACCTGTGCTTTTGAAGTGGTTGGTGCCAAATTTGTCAGAGATGTAGAGCCAGGAGAAATTGTCAGAGTAAAAAACGGACAGCTTTTGTCTAAATTTTATACAGATGATATATCAGATAATATATGTGCTATGGAATATATATATTTTTCAAGACCAGACAGCAATCTTGATGGGATTAATGTTCATACGACCAGAAAAAACGCAGGAAAACAGCTTTTTTATGAATCACCAGTAGATGCTGATGTTGTTATAGGTGTACCGGATTCATCAATTTCAGCAGCTATAGGCTATGCAGAAGCCTCTCATATTCCTTATGAGATGGGACTGATCAAAAATAAATATGTTGGAAGAACATTTATTCAGCCAACCCAGGAAATGAGAGAACAGGGAGTACGTATGAAGCTTTCCGCTGTCTCTTCGATTGTCAGTGGCAAAAGGGTCATCATGATCGATGATTCTATTGTTCGTGGGACGACATCAAAAAGAATAGTGCGTCTGTTAAAAGAAGCCGGAGCAAAAGAAGTACATGTTAGAATTGCGTCGCCACAATTCAAATTTCCATGTTTTTATGGCGTTGATACGGCCACTCAGGAAGAATTGATTTCCAGCAAGATGGATACAGATCAGCTGTGTCAATATATTGAAGCAGACTCTTTAGCTTTTATTTCGGAAGATGGTATAGATAAATCAATTCATTATGATAAAGAAAAACATAAGTGTGATCTCTGCCTGGCATGCTTTAACGGAAAGTATATTACTGAACTCTATGATGCGAAAGATGTCATTATTAAAAAGAAATAAAAAAAAGGATGGATTAATTGAATTCCATCCTTTTTTATAGCATAAACATTACTTCGCATAATGTATATTATGTAATATTTATAGCTTATAAAATAGCTTATAAATATGAAAATACAGTCATAGTAAATAATACCAGTAAGATCATGCTGATTAGTATCAGCAATAATAAGATTTTGATTTTATACTGTTTATAATTATTGAAACATGCCAATATGGAACAGATTACCAAAAGCATGGCTATCGCATAAAAACACACGATGATGGGTATCATTTTTAACTGCAATGAAAAAATAAATAATAATGATGCTATCAGATCGGCACCTAATGAAAGTAATATGAGTTTTTTAATTTGTTGTATCATAATATATTTTCTATTTTAATTGTTTTAAAATAGATTCTCCAATTCCTTTATATTCTATCCTAAAATTATCACAGATCGTTGCTGCGATGATACCAAATGTATCACCTTCATTTAAAACTGAAGGATGTTTAAATTTTTTGCTGTAGATTATCAGTGGCACCTGTTCTCTGGTATGATCTGTTCCTTTGTAAGTTGGATCATTGCCATGGTCTGCAGTTATCATCAGTAAATCGTCTTCATTTAACTGTGATATCAGTTTTTCCAGCTGACTGTCAAATTCTTCGATTGCCTGACCATAGCCAATGGCATTTCTACGATGGCCATAAACAGCATCAAAGTCCACCAGATTTGTAAAAATAAGACCAGTAATATCTTTTTTTAGTAAATCGATTGTTTTATTCATTCCATCTGTATTGCTGATAGTATGATATTGCTCTGTTATTCCTTGATTAACAAAGATATCTGGGATTTTACCAATTCCGATGACATCAAAATGGTTTTCTTTAAGGGTATCAAGGGCTGTATCAGCAAATGGTGCTAAAGCATAGTCACGACGGTTTGCTGTTCTTTTGAATTCTCCCTTTTTCTTTCCTGTAAACGGACGGGCAATGATTCTCCCTACTTTCCAGCGTTCATCCATCGCAAGTTCTCTGGCGATTTCACAAGCCTGATATAGCTCTGGCAATGGGATGATTTCTTCATTGGCTGCTATCTGAAATACTGAATCGGCCGATGTATAGACGATCCAGTCTCCACTGCGGCGCTGGTGTTCACCATACATATCAAGTATAACAGTTCCACTGCAGGCAATATTACCTACACACTTGCGTTTTGTTCTTTTTTCAAACAGACGAATAAATTCATCAGGGAATCCTGTTTCAGTAAAGGTGACAAATGGTTCAGTCGTTTTTAGTCCCATCATTTCCCAATGGCCGGTCATGGTATCTTTTCCATTAGAAGCTTCATTCAGTTTCATGACATAACCACTAGGCTGACTGATCTTTGCTATGCCCTGAAAATCACCTAAAAGCCCTAGTCCTAGCTTTTCCAGATGGGGAACATGCAGGCCCTGGCATTTTTGACAGATATGTCCTAGAGTATTTGCTGAGAGATCATCATACAGATCTGCGTCTTTGGCATGGCCAATACCTAATGAGTCACAGACAATCAATATTATTCTTTTATAGTTCATATTATCCTCCATTATGATCATTTTTTTTGCTTTGCGCTCTGATATGAAATTGATTATAATCTTCCCATATTTTTTTGTTAGTGATATGGGTATAAATGGTTGTCGTTGAAATATCGCTGTGACCTAAAAGCTCCTGAATTGAACGTAAGTCAGCGTTATTTTCAAGTAAATGAGTTGCATATGTGTGTCTGATAGTATGTGGTGAAATCTTTTTGCTGATCCCTGCTTTTTGAGCCAGCTGTTTTAAGATACGATAAAAATTTTCCCGACTTAAAGGCTGAAGTTTTTTGTTGAAAAACAGATATGGACTGTTTTTAAAATCAAGCATTGGATTTCTAAAATCAATGATATATCGGTTGATGATCTGACAGACATAATGATTTAAAGGAATGAGCCGTTCTTTATTCCCTTTTCCTATGACTTTGAGATACATCATTTTGAGGTTGATTTGCGTAAGTTCCAGATTGACCAGTTCGGAAACACGAATTCCTGAAGCATACAGCAGTTCGACCATTGCACGATTTCTGGCAGATGTAAAATCTTTCATTTCAATGCTGTTAAGCAGTTGGTTCATTTCTTCTATCGATAAAACCTGAGGCAGTTTTTTTTCAGGTTTTGGCAGTTCAAATGAAGCCATAATATGAGTGGAAATCACTTCTTCTTTGATCATAAATTTAAAAAAATTGCGTAATGATACTATTTTTCTGGATACTGTAGCTGAAGAAAGATGAGATAGTGTTTTAAGATATAACCTGATATGCTCTTTTGAAATATCTTCAACATTAATGATTTCAGCGTTTTTTAGATAAGCGATAAATGACTGTAAATCTCTTAAATAACTTTTGATCGTATTATCGCTGGCACCTTTTTCTACAATAAGATATGTTTTATATTCTTTAATAGCATCGTTGCATTTCATGTTTTTCACCTGTTCATATTATAACAATATTCATCTGCTGTTGCTATTAATATTTTAAAGCAGATATATTTTAAACAGACAAGAAACAAAAATCAAAATGATTGCCACTAGAAGATACGTCAGGATATAGTTCAGAAGTATTTTGAGGTTATAGTTTTCTTTGTAGAAAAAAGTTATTTTTAGTGTCTGAACTGTAAGCTGTATGGCCATATAGGTCATCAAATAAGTGATAACAAGTTCGATAATTACCTGAGGTAAAACAAAAACCAAGATATTAATAAGAGTATAATCCTGGATATGAAAAAGAGAATAGATGATCAGTAAAAAACGGTAAGTAATGGATAAGGAAATAATTGGCATTCCCAGATAGCTGGATGAAGCAATAACGAGTACAATTATGTAGAATAATGAACATATTGTATAATGAATGATGGGTCCTTTTTCAAGGGTAATGACATTGTATATATAGTCGCTTAAACTATTGTTAGATTTGATCATGTAATATAAAGAAAATACTAGTGAAAAGATAAACATGATAACGATAAACTGATGTAAAACAATATTTTTCTTTAATAATTTAAAAGGTATCATATACTTTTCCTCCTAGGATAATATATGATACCTGATGATAAAAATATTCCACTAGTTGTCAGAGGAATGAATCGTATCAAAAAGACTCATTTGTATCATTTTATGATGAAGATTTACAGTATTGTATAAAGCAACCCTTAACAAACGTACTGGACGACCATCGTAATGCTGATCAAATAAAAATCGGGCATTGGACAGAATGCTTTCATAATCGTTTATATAATGATCGATGATCAGCTGTCGTGAAACACTTTCAAAGCGAGTGTATTTGATCGTAATAGCCACTGTATTTGAAATCAGGTCCCGTTTTTGAGCTCGAGTTGCTACATTTAAAGACAGCTTTTTTAAAATGTCATACAATGTATCAGGATCATTACTGTCATACTGCAATGTAGTAGAATTACCAATTGATTTAGCGTCATGTTTTTTTGCTTTGACTTTACTGTGATCGATACCATTGGCTTTACGATAAAGCAGCAAAGCACTTTTACCAACTATGGTTCTTAATTTATTATAGTTTTTGTAATCAGCTACATCGCCAATCGTATTAATACCTGCATTTTTTAGTTTTGGACAGGTTTTGGATCCAATTCCAAACATATCAGCGATATCAAGAGGCCAAAGCAGTTCTTTATAGTTTTTACGGTTAAGGATGGTAATACCCATTGGTTTTTTCATATCACTGGCCATTTTTGCCATAAATTTATTGGGAGCAATACCTATTGAACAGGATAAGTGCAGTTCTTGCCATACGCGTTGCTGAAGTTCGTAAGCTAAAAGATAGGGATGAATATTCTGCTTTTGTACATAATCGGTAAAATCTACATAACATTCATCAATACTGGCTATTTCTAATATTGAGCTGTAAGAAGCTATTAAGTCGAAAAAAGACTGAGAAAGCTTTCGATACAGATCAAAATTAACTGGCCTGACAATAAGATGTCGACATAGCTCTTTTGCTTTGAAAAGCGGCATTGCCGAATGAATGCCGTATTTTCTGGCTTCGTATGAAGCTGTGGTAACAATGCTGCGTCGATTGTTTCCTGAAATAACAAGTGGTTTTCCTTTCAAAGAAGGGTTCATGGCTACTTCAGCACTGGCAAAAAAAGCATTAAGATCGATATGAAAAATTATTTGCATTGTACCACCCCTGCTTCATTTTATCATAGATTTTAATAATGTTGTTGATTTAATGATGCAGTTTTATGTGACAGTCTTAATTTATCCGCTATCATTGCAATAAATTCTGAATTCGTTGGTTTTGATTTTGATGCACTGACTGTATAACCGAAAATATCATCGATAGCATCAGTATTCCCACGATTCCATGCAACTTCAATAGCGTGTCGGATAGCTCTTTCTACACGGGAAGATGTAGTGTTATACTGTCTGGCAATATCAGGATAAAGCACTTTAGTTACCTGTCCTAGAATTTCTATATTATAATAAGTTGTCATAATGGCACTTCTTAAATACATGTAGCCCTTAATATGAGCAGGAATCCCTACTTCATGTAAAATTTCAGTAATTTCATTTTCAATTTTGACTTTTTGCAGTTTTTCATTTTCGCTATGATAGAGATCTTTATTATCAAGATGAGTATTGATGATTTTATCGACGATCGTCACGAAATAATCCAGATTAAAGGGAATTTTCAGACAATAGCTGACATTCAGTTTTTCTAATGACTGACCAATAATTGAATTTGTGAAAGAAGTTAAACAGATTACTTTTTTATAGGCATTCTTATTGATTTCCTGAATTTTTTCCAGGATACCGATACCATCAATATCAGCCATCATTAAATCGATTATTAACAAATCACAGTTTCGGTTTTTGAAAAAATCCAGTGTTTCAATAGCGTTCTGACTGGTTCCTTCGATTTGATACAAATTATTTTTGTTTAAACAATGATAAATTTTTTCTAACAGTTCCTTTTTTTCTTCGACAATAAATATTTTCTTTTTTTCCATAATATCCTCCAAATTCTTCTACCAACACGAACATTATATAAATTATTACAATATTTGTTTATATTTATTTAAAAATGCCTTTGTTAATACAGTAATTACTAATTATATTTTAGGAAAACAACAATTATTCCTACAACTTTCGCTGGAAATGTAAAATATATGTTGAAATAGATAAAAAAAGAAATGATTTCTCATTTCTTTTTAAGATTCTTTATTGAGCATCCATTCAATATACATTCCATAGCCTTCCTGATTACTGTTGGTTGCAGCATGAGTTACACAGCCAATTAGTTTGTTATTTTGAATAATAGGTGATCCACTCATTCCTTGAACAATACCATTAGTCTGTTCGATAATTTTTGCATCAGTCAGTTTAAAATGAATTCCCTTTTCCTTTATATCTTCCTGCTTTTCTAAAGAAGTAATTTCAATCTGACATTTGGTTACCGTATTATTATCTAATACTGTTAAAAAATAGGCATCTCCCAGTTCAATTTCATCTTGTGATGCTGTCTGGTAAAGGGTTTTATTTTGCAGTTCAGTTTGATAATGACCAAATATTCCAAAATCATTATTCGTATTTATATCCCCTATTTTTTCATCTTTTATTGAACCGATTTTTTTTCCAACTTCCAGTTTCGTACTTTTTTTAATGTTTTCGATTACTGTTGAATACAGTGCACCGGTTTGCAGATACTGATTGTTTTCATCGGTCATCGAGTGTCCTAAACAGGCTAAATTTCCTGTTTCTGGATTATAATAAGTGACGGTGCCTATTCCTTTAACGCTATCTTTTACGTATAATCCAGTTGTAAAATCTTCGTTTTCACGTGCTATTTTCATGTTGATATTTACATTGTGATCTTGTCGTTTAACCGTCACTTTGACAGAATCATCAGATTTTGTGATAATTTCACTTAGTTCCTGTATTGATGCAATTTTCTGATTATCTGCTTCGGTAATGATATCGTAGAGCTGAAAATCCGTAAATGGATTATATTTTTGATTTTTGTAATTGATTTCATATGCACCTGTAATCAATACACCATCATAGTTTAAAACTATCCCTACTGATTCTCCTCCCAGATAAACATCTGTGGCATATATTGATGTGACATTGAACAGGATCAATAAAGAAATGACGAAGGATAAAAAAAGCTTTTTTAAAAGCATAGACACCTCCATGTAGTTTATTCAACTACAATCTATTTTGGGTATCTATGCTTTGATCTATACTTTATTTTTTTTAAGATTTTTAGCATGCTGTAATGATTCTTTGGTAATACTGATACCAGAAATCATTTTAGCAATTTCTTTGATACTTTCTTCTTCGCTTAATTCTTTGACAGTGACATGGACATCATTGTTTTTTTCTTTTTTACTGATGTAGAGATGATTTTCAGCAAAACTGGCAACTTGTGCTAAATGCGTAATACAGATTACCTGCTGTTTTTTAGCAATATTATTCATGATCTGTCCAATGCTTTCTGCTACCTTACCACTAACACCTGTATCTGCTTCATCAAAGATGATCGTATCTACACCATTAAACTGATTGCAGACTGTTTTAATGGCGAGCATGATACGTGACAGCTCTCCACCAGAAGCGATTTTCTGTAAAGGTTTGAGCTCCTGATTCATGTTTGTAGAAACGGCCATCATGACCTGATCTTTACCCGAAGCGGTTAATTCTGTTTCCTGAAAAACAAATTTAAGCTGTACCTGTGGCAAATATAACTGTTCTAAAATCTTTAAAATCTGATTTTCCAGCTGTTGTGCTTTATCTTTTCTTAAAAGTGATATTTCTTTGGCTAAAGCTAAAGCTTTCGCTGACAGATTTTGTATTTCATCATTTAATGAGCTGATGATCTGATCACGGTTTTGAAAATTATTTATTTTTTCTTCAAGTTCTTTTTTAGAACTGATAATAGCATCAACTGTCTGACCATATTTTCTTTTTAGACGGTTAAATATAAAATACTGATTTTGGATATCTTCAAAGTGTTCTTCATTAAAGTCCTGAGCGGATTCAATATCATGAATCTGCTGAAGGTGATCACTTAAAGTATAGTACAGGTCATAAAGCTCGTCATAAATATGACTGGTTTCTTCATTTTCGATATATGACAATTCCGAAAGACTGTCTTTAAAAAGTGATAATACGCCATTTTGACCATTAAAATATGTATAGAATGTCTGATAGTGCTGTTGATCTTTTTCAAATTCTGTCAGTCTTTTTCTTTCACTATATAAATATTCTTCATCAAAATGATCAAAGTCAATTTCATTAATTTCGTCTAACTGTGACTGATAGAAATCAAGCTGTTCATCACTTAATTCTTCTTCTAAAAGTAACTGATATTGTTTTTTTAAGGTTTTGAGCTGCTGATAGTAGGATTTATACTCATTTTGCAGTTTAACAACAGGTTCTCCAATAAAATTATCCAATATCTCAATATGATTTTTAGGATTAAACAGCTGATGAGTTTCAAACTGCGAATGAATATCTACAAGATGTGGAACGATATTTTTTAAAACAATTTGCGTGACATTTTTGTAATTCATCTTGACAGTAGCTTTACCATCGCTGCTGATCGTTTTGGAAACTGTAAGCTGATGTTCATCAAGAGGAATATTATATTCATCTAACAGCTGTTCTATTTCATCATTTATCGTAAAGACTCCTTCTATGACAGCTTTATCTTGTCCCTTTTTGATATAATCTATACTTGTTCGATTACCACATAATTGTCCAATCGCATTAATGATAATAGATTTACCAGCACCAGTTTCTCCGGTCAATACTGTCATATGAGGCTGAAAACCGATTTCCATGTTGTCAATAATTGCAAAATTCTTAATGTATAAACTAACAAGCATAATCTCACCTATCCTCTAAAACATAAATGAGCTTCTTTAACGACTGATTGAATATCAAGTGACTGATTGATACCCCCAACCGTAAAATAAGCTAAAAATTCGATATTTCCTTCTCCTCCGGTAATGGGTGAAAAAGAAAGACCAGTGATTGCAAAACCATTTTCTTTACCATACTTTATCACATTTTCGATGACTCTAACATGAACATTCTGGTCTTTGATTATCCCTTTTTTGCCTACATCTTCTTTTCCTGCTTCGAATTGAGGTTTGATCAAAGCAACAATTTCATTTCCTGGTGACAATATTCCTTTCAATGCTTCAAAAATAAGCTTTAAAGAAATAAATGAAACGTCAATGGTAGCTAATGTGGGAAGTTCATATTCAAAAAGTTCTTTAGTTGCATAACGAAAATTTGTTTTTTCTTTAACGACTACGCGAGGATCATTACGCAGTTTCCAAACTAGCTGGTTAGTACCAACATCAACCGCATAAACTAATTTTGCCCCATTTTGTAAAGCGCAATCAGTGAATCCACCTGTTGAAGAACCAATATCGACCATAATTTTATCTTGCAGCTGAAGCTGAAAGACTTTTATTGCTTTTTCCAGCTTCAGTCCTCCACGTGATACATAGGGCATTATTTCACCCTTGACAAATAACTGTGTGTCAGCGGGAATTTTTGTTCCTGGCTTATCTAAACGGTCATGTTCATCATGGACCAGTCCAGCCATAATAGCTCTTTTAGCTCGTTCACGTGAATCGAAAAATCCCTGCTCTACCAGTAATACATCAACTCTTTTCTTTTCCATTTATGAGCTCCTTACATCTGATTAATACGGTATCAATATCAATACCTTCGTCTTTATATATTTCTTCTTTACTTCCTTGCATTGAAAAATGATTTTCGATAGCAATGTGTTCAAAATCTCGTAATATATGTAGTTTATTACAGAAATCCAGTATATAGGTACCCAAAGAACCGGCTTTTAAATCAGTTTCATAAACTAAAACAGGTTTATTATCATCTTTAAAAATATGTTTAACCATTTCTTTATCAAATGGTTTAATAAATCTGGCATTAATTAATCGAATATTCATTTGATTGACAGAAATCATTGCTTTGACAATATTGACATTTTCGCCATAGGTAATGACTGTCATATCATAATTTTCGGGATTTGATTCAACTGTCCAGCTTCCCAGTTCTAAAACATCATTCAGGTTGACAGCTTTATTTTCTACACAGCCACGAGGAATACGGACAAAATAAGGAACCTGAAAGTTGATGAATGCAGTATTGATAAACTGTTTCAGTTCAATGGCGTCTTTAGGTGCAAAATAAACTATATTGGGAATAGCGTTCATAAATGAAAGATCAAAGACACCATGATGAGTTGGGCCATCACTGCCAACGATACCAGCACGATCGATACAGCACAAACATGGCAGGCTCATACGCGAAATATCATGTACGATCTGATCATAAGCTCTTTGAATGAATGATGAATATACTGAAATAAATGGCTTTTTATGTGCCAAAGCCAAACCTGCGGTAAAGGTTAAAGCATGTTCTTCGGCAATACCAACATCAAATGCACGATCTGGATATTTTTCAAAAATCTGATTAAGTGCTGATCCATAAATCATGGCTGGTGTAATTGTTACAACATTCTGATCAGTTTGCATCCATTGGAGGATATGATCAGCTACGACAGCAGACCACCCTGGTAAATTTTTTGCTGTTTTGGCTGTACCATCTTTGATATAGAATGGTTCGGTACCATGCCATTTACCTGTTTTATCGTTTTCAGCAAAAGAATATCCTTTTCCTTTTTTTGTGATTACATGAACAACAACGCTTTTTTTATTGGCTTGAGCCAAATGTAAAACACGAATCATTTCCTCAATATCGTGTCCATCAACTGGACCAATATAATCTAATCCAAAATTTTCAAAAATGGTATCATTGATCAAACCACGTTTAACAAAGTCTTTCATGTTTTTGGTGGCGTGATAGACTTTATCACCAAATTTTCGTTTAGCAAGAATATTTTTATAATCAGTTTTCATACGATTATAGGTATTGGAAAGACGGACATCTTTTAAGAAATTATTAAAACCACCAATACTTTGACTGATAGACATCTGATTATCGTTAAAAATGATGATGACTTTATTTTTTAATGATCCCAAATGATTTAAAGCTTCAAGAGATTCTCCTCCTACAATGGCACCGTCACCAACGACAGGGATAACTTCAAAATGTTCGTGATCTAGATCTCTAGCTATGGCCATTGCTGTAGCGGCAGATAATGCTGTAGAAGAGTGTCCTGCTTCCCAAACATCATGTACGCTTTCACAGCGCTTTTGAAAACCAGAAAGACCATTATATTTTCTTAAAGAAGGAAAATATTTGGCACGACCAGTTAATATTTTGTGAACATAGGACTGATGACCAACATCAAAAAATATTTTATCCTGTGGTGAATTAAACACATAGTGCAAAGCAATTGTCAGTTCTACGATACCTAGATTACTCGATAAATGACCACCAGTTTTAGAAATATTCTGTAATAAAAATCGTCTGATATCAGCAGCTAATTTATTTAATTGTTGTATATTAAGATCTTTTAAAAACTGTGGATCTTTTATTTTTCTTAAATCCAATTAACTCACTCTTTTCCTTAATTTTTCAATAATTTCTAAAATAAGACCATGATTGATTCGCAATGAATATAACAATTCAGTTGCTTCATTTAATAACTGATCAGCAGCGTTTTGACTGCCTTCAATTCCTAAAAGATGAACATAGGTTGTTTTATGATTGCTTTCATCACTGCCTGCTGGTTTTCCTAATTGTTCAGTTGTTGCTGTGACATCTAAAACATCATCCTGAATCTGGAATGCCAAACCGATTTTTAAGCCGATTTTCTGCCAGATGGCAATATCCTGTTGACAGGAAATAATAGCACCCATCATCAATGCGCAAGACAGCAATTGACCGGTTTTATAATGATGGATCTGTTGTAAAGCAGCAAGATCGATGTTTTGATTTTCGTTTTGAATATCCAGTTCCTGACCATAAATCATTCCACCGATACCACTGGCACGATATAGACATGATATCAGATCTATTTTCATTTCATTGTTTATTTGTGTTTGTAAAATGATATTGACAGCCTCGTTTAATAAACCATCTCCTGCCAAAATGGCAATAGCTTCATTAAACTGCTTATGACAGGTCGGTCTGCCACGGCGCAGATCATCGTTATCCATTCCTGGAAGATCATCATGAATAAGAGAATATGTGTGAATCATTTCCAAAGCACAGGCAATATCCAGATAATCATGATAATCCAGACCATAACTGCGTACTACCTGTAAAAGCATGACTGGTCGGATTCTTTTGCCACCAGCATTTAAAGAATAAAGCATCGCTTCTTTGACAGTACTGTCAGGATAATTATCTAATATATGTTTAAGTCGTTCATTTATTTCAATAATCAGTTTATCCATAATTACTCCTCAATCTTTAAATCAACAAGTTCACCGTTAATTAAAATTTTTGATACTTTTTCTTCTACGCCTGTAAGTTTATCATTACAGTATTTTGATAACTGAATTCCTTCCTGAAACAGATCAACACTTTGATCCAGTGAAATCTGATTATCTTCAAGCAATTTTACGATTTCTTCCAATCGTGTCATTGCCTGTTCAAATGTCATTTTTTCCATATTCTTTGCTCCTTACGACTGCCTTAAATTGACCATCTTTAAGTCTGACAGAAATTTCGTCTTTGATATCGACATCTTCGATACTGGTTATATTTTTATCATCATGAGATACAATAGCATATCCTCTTTCTAAGGTTTTCAATGGACTTAAGGCATCAAGCTTAGAAATGAGAAAATGCAGTTTTTCTTGCTGAAAATGAATTTGTTTACTCAAATGATGTTTGAGTAAAAGCGTATTATTTTCAATCTGGTTTTTGAATTCATTAATAAACAGTTTACTTTGCGAATTTAATATATAGCTATAATTGTGATACTGATTCTTTCTTTTGTTCAATTGATGAGCAAAAGTCAATGGTAATTTTTCCTGTAGAAAAGATAAACGCTGCAACTGATCGAGATACAGTTTTTCAGGGTTTTTAAACAGATAAAAAGACTGCAAAGCATTGAGCTGCTGCTGTTTGCTGGTTAGTTTGTGCTTCATATTTGTAATCAGATGCGACTGCTGCAGCTTTAAATTTGCAATCATTTCATTCATATCTGGAGTTGCCTTGGCAGCGGCAGCTGTTGGCGTTGCCCCACGGTAGTCGCTGACAAAATCGCAAATCGTAAAATCAACTTCATGTCCTACACCACTGATAATAGGAGTATGACATTGAAAGATTGCTCGAGCCAGTTTTTCTTCATTAAAGTTCCATAAATCTTCTAAAGATCCTCCTCCTCGTGCAATGATGATCGTATTAAAATGAAGTGAATCAACAAATTGTAAAGTGTCAATTATTTTCAAATAAGCATCTTTCCCCTGAACTGGTATTGGAAATACGATCAAACGAGTCACAGGAAAACGCATTTTCACTGTTTTAACAATATCCATTAGTGCGGCACTGGGATAGGCTGTTAAAACTGCGATTTTTCCAGGATATAGAGGAATTGGTTTTTTATATTGGGGATCAAATAAGCCTTCGTTGGCTAATTTTTTCTTTAACTGTTCAAACTGCAGAAATAAATTTCCAATGCCATCTGGTTCCATTTTATTAACATATAACTGATATGTACCAGTTACCAGATAAACTGAAACATTAGCTTCAATCAGCACTTTATCTCCATCTTTTACATCAAAATTCAGTTTCTTTGCCTGCGAAGCAAACATGACAGCATTGATTCGAGAGCTATCATCTTTTAATGTGAAGTAAATATGGTTTGAACTATGTTTCTTTAAATTGGAAATTTCTCCTTTAATCAGTATTGGCTGCAATTGAATATCATTATCAATTTTTGCTTTAATATATTTATTTAAAGCTGAAACTGTTAAATATCTTTTATTCAATGGTACTTAAGACTCCGTTGATAAATTTATAGTCATCTTTATCGCAGTATTTCTTTGATAGTTCAATTGCTTCATTGATGACAATTTCTTTAGGAGTATCAGTCATATTCTGTAAAGAAACTAATAGAATTGACTGATTCATTAAGGAAAGACGATCCAAGGTCCATCCCTTTTTTAATCTTTGAGTAATAGTTTCTTTAAATTCATCTTGATTGTCTAAAACCTTTAAAATAAGTTCTTTACATAATGCTACTTCTTCTTCATCCATTCTTGGTGCATAATAGGCATTAAGATAGGTTTCTATTTCTTCTGTTGTGCATTCAGTTAATAAATACTGATATACAGCTATGACAGCTTTTTCTCTAATTAATTTTTTTCTAACTTTTTTCATATAATCACCTTTCAAAAATATACAATTATTTTACCATAATTTCTATTTAATGGAAACACACACAGCCAAATAAAAAGGAATTGCCAGGCAACCCCTTAAAAATTAATTCCACTAACATTAACATTCACTTTTATGTTTCTAAAACCAATCATCTGATAAATCGAACTGATGATTTCACTTTGAATTTTATGAACGATTTTATTTACATTTTTACCGTAGTCAACAGTAATTTCTGCATCTATAGAAACCTGATTATTATCATTAATGGTTACATCGATCGTATTCTTTTTTCCAAATTCACAGTCTACACCATCAATATCATTGATCACATGATTGACAATAGACTGAAAAACGGAAATGCCAATGTTACGTTCGCCTAAATTGTTTCCTTTTTCAATAGTATAATATTCTTTGCTCATCTTAAATTGCTCCTTTGTATCTATTTATATTCTATAAAAAAACAGTCAAATATTCAAGTTACTCTGTAACAAATTTTACTTCAATGTCATAAATATGATTTAAATACTCACGAATAGCTTTAATGATCTTATTAGCATCCTGACTGGATCCATTTTTTAAATTAACAACAACTTTAATATTCTTTTCTGTCATTTCTACGTAGCATTCTTTATATCCTTTCTCTTTTAACAGCTGAATGATTTCTTTTTCTTTTTTCATGATTTCTTTGGTTTTTGAAATAGAAGTTAAAGCACTATCGATTTCATCTTGAGAAGATTTGGATGAAGCAATGACATCATTATTTTCACTAATACTGTTTTCATGTGACTGCTGTAATTCTTCCTGCATGATTTCTATTGAAGACGATTGTTGAGTAGAAACATTTGTTTTTTCTTCTTCAATGGGAGGTACCAGTAAATAATATATCGATAAGACAAGAATTAATGTAAATAAAGATAGAAATGTTATGGCTTGTTTTCTCATTTGACAGTCTCCTTTAAAATCAGTATATGTTATTTGCTATAAAATATGAAAAATGACGTAACTTTTGATTTTTAAACATG
>JACJKV010000111.1 GCA_016901755.1 Thomasclavelia spiroformis
GATCATCTCAAAATAATGGCAGTATCAATGTTGGGATAAAGGCAGGTTCATTTGAAACAGAAGTCAATGAAAACGAAACAGAAGTGAAGATCACACTGAAAGACACGGACATAAGTGAAATAGGAAAGGAAATCAGATTTGCGGTATGGAGCGATGAAGGCGGACAGGATGATCTGAAATGGTATACGGCGGCCAAAGATGAAGCCGGGAACTACAGCTATACGGTAAAGATCAGCGATCACAGGACAGCAGGTCAGTATCAGGTACACTGCTATATGGTCAAAAATGACGGGAACATGGTGATGCTGACATCA
>JACJKV010000112.1 GCA_016901755.1 Thomasclavelia spiroformis
ATGGTAATATATTCTTCAGTACTGTTGAACAGATATCTGCTGTAGACAGCATGTCTGTGAAAAAGACCGACTGTTTTGCATTTGGGACAGACAAGCAAAAGATAGCTGATCTTTTTAACATCATTATGGTAATTATCATTGCTGTATTTATCATTGATGTTGTGTTTGCAGGTAATAAATGATATCATAATGGTGGTTGAGGAGAAAATAGAGATACTGTGGTGGTTGAGACTATTTTCTCTTTTCCTTTCTGTTAGATTGTTAATACAGTCTTATTATAAAATAATCAAATTAAATTAAAAACAAAAATCAA
>JACJKV010000113.1 GCA_016901755.1 Thomasclavelia spiroformis
TGAGAAAATATTGGGCTATGCTATGCTGGCAAAAAGTTTTTCTACAGAATATGGAAAACCATGTATCTGGATAGAAGATATATATTTAAAACCAGAATACTGTGGTATGGGGATTGGTACAAAGTTTTTTGATTTTATTGATAAAAAATATCAGGGATATATCTTTCGTTTAGAAGTTGAAGAAGACAATGAAAGAGCCGTTCATGTTTATCAGAAAGCTGGTTTTACCGTTTTGCCCTATTTAGAAATGAAAAAGGAATAAAATAATTACTGATTAAAGAAATAGTGTTTGCTGTTTCTTTTTTT
>JACJKV010000114.1 GCA_016901755.1 Thomasclavelia spiroformis
ATTTTATGTGTCAGACAGTACATATAGTTGTCATAGCTTCCGTATCCTGCATCCGCCATTGGATAAACAGGATATTCTCCCATATATTCTTTATATCGTTCCATGAACGGTATAAAGGTTTTTACATCTGCCGGTCTCTGAAACAGATCTGCATTCACTATGACTCCACCACTGACTGCAATCTGTGCATTATAGCATGGGCGACTCAGCCCTGTGTTGCAGTAGTAATCGATCTTCGTTGCACACATCGTTGCATCATGATCTGTTTTTGAGCAGCTGTTTCTGTCTCCCATGATATCCA
>JACJKV010000115.1 GCA_016901755.1 Thomasclavelia spiroformis
TTGATTTTTGTTTTTAATTTAATTTGATTATTTTATAATAAGACTGTATTAACAATCTAACAGAAAGGAAAAGAGAAAATAGTCTCAACCACCACAGTATCTCTATTTTTCTCCTCAACCACCATTATGATATCATTTATTACCTGCAAACACAACATCAATGATAATTACCATAATGATGTTAAAAAGCTCAGCTATCTTTTGCTTGTCTGTCCCAAATGCAAAACAGTCGGTCTTTTTCACAGACATGCTGTCTACAGCAGATATCTGTTCAACAGTACTGAAGAATATATTACCAT
>JACJKV010000116.1 GCA_016901755.1 Thomasclavelia spiroformis
TTGAAGTTGCCAATAATCCTAGCGGAGCAAAAAAAGTAGAAATTCCGGTATGGAGCGAAAATAACGGTCAGGATGATATCATATGGTATGAAGCAAATAAGGATGATGATACTCATTACAGTAAGGTCATCAGTGTATCTGAACATAGTAAAGATATCGGGCTATATGACTATGCTGCATATATTACAGCCAACAATGGGATATTTGCTGGATCATCTCAAAATAATGGCAGTATCAATGTTGGGATAAAGGCAGGTTCATTTGAAACAGAAGTCAATGAAAACGAAACAGAAGTGA
>JACJKV010000117.1 GCA_016901755.1 Thomasclavelia spiroformis
TATCAGCAGTTTTACTGTGCTCAGGAAATCGGCTATATTGTACAGTATCTGATGGAGTGCATGGTTAAAAATGATATCAGTCCTGTCTATGGGAAAGGGAAACGAAAAACAGCACTTCAGAGATGGTATGATCAGTTTCTGAAATATTACATCAAATCAGAAGAATATGAATACTGGCTGGATATCATGGGAGACAGAAACAGCTGCTCAAAAACAGATCATGATGCAACGATGTGTGCAACGAAGATCGATTACTACTGCAACACAGGGCTGAGTCGCCCATGCTA
>JACJKV010000118.1 GCA_016901755.1 Thomasclavelia spiroformis
TGGATTGGAGCTAAACAAGGAATATTATCAACCAAAAATCCTACGAAAAAAAATTAAAAAAATTTTATAGCAAACATTCCCATACAACATTTTTTTAAACAAGAAAAAAAGCGAAAAACCCTTATATAACAAGGGTTTCCGCCTTTTTATTCTTCAACAAGTGTCGAAAACGGGATTTAAACTCGATTTTTAAACTTCCATCTTATTTTTTATGTTATTTGATAATGAGGTCATTCATGTTTAAAAATCAAAAGTTACGTCATTTTTCATATTTTATAGCAAA
>JACJKV010000119.1 GCA_016901755.1 Thomasclavelia spiroformis
GTTATTGATCAGTTGCCAAGAAAAGGGGAATATATCGATTCAGGGGATACTGTAATCTTAATGTTGGGATAGTTGTTTACAAATGATAATATTTTAGTTACAATAAAATCCCGTTTTCGACACTTGTTGAAGAATAAAAAGGCGGAAACCCTTGTTATATAAGGGTTTTTCGCCTTTTTTCTTGTTTAAAAAAATGTTGTATGGGAATGTTTGCTATAAAATTTTTTTAATTTTTTTTCGTAGGATTTTTGGTTGATAATATTCCTTGTTTAGCTCCAATCCA
>JACJKV010000120.1 GCA_016901755.1 Thomasclavelia spiroformis
GTTTAAAAAAAAGACAGCAGAAAATCAACTTAAGATTTCCTGCTGTTTTTTATATTTTGTAGTTAAATATCTGTTTGATCTGTCTTTCTGTCAGGTAATAATTTGTTAATGGCAGGCTGGTCATGGTTTCTAAATCTTTTATAAAGTCACTCGAAGGAGTGATATTGATATACTTGTTTTCACCTTTTATAACTCTAAAGCTTCTTATGAATTTCATGATTTCCGAAGTACTGTATCTGTTGTCCAGGATTTTAAACTGCAGTATTCTTTCCAGTAAG
>JACJKV010000013.1 GCA_016901755.1 Thomasclavelia spiroformis
ATCTAAATATCTATCACATTCGTTTCCAATCGATATGGCAAAGTTATCTTATTTATTGGATATTTCTAAATCATATTTTTCTTCCTGTGTGTGATGGTCAATCAAAAAACTTAATAATAATTAACAAAAATATCTTATTATTACTTATTATTCTTCATCTTCAAAATTATCATTTTCCAGTGTATTGCTTTTTTCTCTATTACAATGTCGATGTAATAGTTGCGCATTACTCAAATCAGTTCTACCACCTTGAGAATATGGAATAATATGATCTACTTCAGCATCATCAATACTAAGTATTTCATTGCCACAATACGAACAAATGTATCCATCATAAAATAATTCTTTTTTTATATTATCTTGAAAAATTCTACTTTCATTGTTTTCATAATTACCAACGATATCTTTAAGCAAATTATAAACTTTAACTATACGACCAATAACTCTATTTTTAGATCCTGTTGCAGCATATGTATTTTCGCGATATTCATCATCATATTGTTTTAAATTATTAATTGCATTTCTTATCTCATCAGCATGCGCCATTAAATCATGATTACCAAAAAATGAAAAAGGAATAATAATTGAATCATATACTGAGCCGCTAAACTTTTCTATCACTTTGCCATCTTCTCGGTTTATTGCCAAAAAAGCCGTTTCTCCTAAAACTTGTTTTATAATATCAATCGTTCTATTAAATAATGCTTTTGACTTTTCAATCTTTTCACTATCTTCGTTTTGATGAACTATCATATAATCATTCATTGTTTTTAACATAGATGATTTATATTCGGTAAAATTTCTCAAAGCAAAAAAACGAAGTACTCTTTCTTGATACTGCATTCTTTTATTTTCATCTTTAAATAGAACAGGAAGATATTTATTATTGGCTAATTCTATAAGCATTTTATTACAACTACCTCGATAAATACAGTTTCTAAGTTCTTGTGGTTTTAGTGAAACAGCACCTTGGTTCAATCTAGCAAATATCTCATACTTTAAATTTTGTGATTCTTTTAAAATACAAATGGCACCTAAAGAGGATTGTTTCAGTCTTCTTTGCAATGGTTTTTCCATATCTTTGAAATATAAACCATTTAATTCCTTCAGTTCTGTTAATCCTTTTAAAGGAAATTCGTTTTTTAAAAAATATACAAAAGATGTTATTCTTTGTTGCCCATCAATAACACTCCATGTTCCATCTGCTTCCTGACATAAATATACTGTAGGAATTGGAATTCCTATCAGCATTGATTCGATTAATTTTGAAGATTGTTTTTGCGTATAAACAAAATCTCTCTGATAATCTGGATCTGTTATTATTTCCCCATCATCAAACATTTCTTTAATATTTGATAATGTAAAATCTTTTTTATCAGTAAAAACCGTTCTGTTATCTAAATCCATCGTGTATTCCTCCCAAAATCACAACGTAAAATATTAAAATTAAATATATCATTTTCATTAACATGAAAAAATCAGTAATGATCTTGTATAATCTCATTAAATATTTCATCAGCAGCTACCATAATATATCCAGGTATTAAATTAAATCGTTTTTCATTCAAAGTAATCATGTCATTATTTTCAACATGATAGTATTGCGTTATAAAATCCCATACTACCTTATTTTCTATTTTTGCTTTTTTTCTTTCAATAATAGCACGTAATAATTGCAGTTTATCTATTGAATTATCAGAAATACTATAGTCTGTTTTCAATTTATGTAAATCGTTAGCTATACTTAAATACTTATCGTAATCAAAACCTGAGAACATCTCACTAATCAAAGTAATTCCTTTTTCAATTTCTTCTTCTGTTAGTTCGACCTTTACACCTTTTTCTTTTTTCATTGGTTTTTTGTCATTATGTTCTAAAGAAGACAAAATATTAATTGCCTCATTTTTTTCAGGCAAAGCATACATGATGTATTTGCGCAAATTGACAATTCTCAGTAACAAATTCAATTTTGTGTCATTTGCTTTCTTTTTCCATTGTCTAAGTGTTTCTTGGATTTGTTTAGTAGTAATTACTTTTTCATTTAGATATCCATCATCATTTGACAAATAACATATACTAGGTTTCATTGCTTTTAATTCTGTTTTAAACAAAAAATCAACTACAATATCAAAATCATGAGTTAACAACAATATCGTCTTGTTCCTAAATACGGCACAATCCATTGAGAATAAATAATATAGAATGGCAAATTTTTTATTATTATCAAATGATGAAACTGGATCGTCCAAAATAATAAAATCTGTTTTTTCTTTAATTTCTAGTGAAAACAATATTAATGCAATAGCATTTTTTTCACCAAAACTTAGATTTTTTTCACTTATTGTTTCATCTTTTTGTTTTGGTTTTAAAATAGTTTTATATTCATCAAGTCCAACTTCCACTATTTTTATCTCATATGGTATACCTGCCAAATCCAAAAATGTATCAATATAATTTGTTTTTGTATTAACATTATCAATTAAACTTCTATTAAATGCATTTGTAAGACTAGTTAATTCTATTGATTTCTCAATAACTTTATTGATATTTTGATTAATCACTTTAATTCTTTCTTTTACAGAAAGATCACTATTATTAAAAAAATTTATATCCAATTTGTTCATATTTAAAAAATTTACTAATTCATCTTTTTCATTCATTTCTTTAATACTATGGATACTTAAAGTATTTAAATTATTCAATTTATTAAGTTCATTATTACATTTTTCAACAATTTGAAATATTTCTTCAATTTCTTTATTTGATAAAGAAATTTTGGAATTAAATGCATCAAACAATTTATTTTCTTGATCAGTAGGCATATATTTTTTTGTATCTGATAAAATTTTTTTAACTTCTAAATTAATTTTTAATGGAGATTTTTCATAAGAATCTTTTATATTATTATATGTTTCTTCAAAATCATCAGATAATTTTTTTAAACAAAAAGGACATTTGTCTTGCTCTATGTAATTTTTTCCAGCTATAAACCATTTTAACCACTCATAATTATTATGACTTCTTAATTTTTCTTCATAGTTCACCGCATCGCCTTTTAACACTTCTTTTAAATCAGGTATTTTTTGTGCTTTACTAAATTTCTGTGTTATTGGAATGGTATACTTAATTCCTTGAGTTTTAGTAGGTTTAACTTTAATATTTAACACTTGTTTTAAAGATTGCAATTCATTTATTACATTTTGAATTTCAGTGGAGCTGCGAATTGACATTACTAATTCTTCTAATAATTTATTCACACTCATCTTTAATGTTCTATATTCTTTGGTATTAATTAATATTTCAAAACTATTATTAAGAATATCTTCTTTAAATAAATGATTATCTACATATTCTTGATTAAATACAAGTATACTGGATGGTTTTTCATCAAATTCTATATTAGGTTGTATGTCTGTTCCGTATTTTTTTAAATTGGATAAATCTTCACTAGATAACCCTTTAGAAAGGGTACTTTTTCCTATACCATTGATTCCATATTTAATATTAAGTTTTTTGTTCTTGATATTAATATTCCCATTATCAATTATTCCAAGATTTTTTATATCTACTTTCATATCCTACCCTCTTCCGAACAATAACGTAATGTCTTTACAACACAAAATTAAAATTTATAAAACAATTTTCTGATTTAAAATATGAAGAATCAAAAATTAATAGTCTCTTATGTTCTATTTTTAATTTATTTTAGATTTATTACATATATACTTTTTGTTCTAAAAACTTCTTTCGTTCTTTCCAATCTGGCATCATTACCTGTAATAATGTATAAAAATCCTTTGAATGATTAGGATGAATAAAATGACAAAATTCATGCATCATTACATACTCAATACAAAATCTTGGTGCCTCAATAAGACGAGAATTAATAGTAATGACGTTTGTATGTGGTTGACAAGATCCCCATCTTTTTTTCATTTGTCTCACACAGAGAGTAGGATAATCTATTCCATATTTTTCAAAATTTCTGTAAATGTCTTTAGCAATCTCTGCGTATACTAATTTCGTTTGGCTTTTCTTCCAGTTGTCAATTAGCCTTTTCTTTCTATAGTAATCATCTTTATTTTTTGTTTTTAGATACAAGTATTTTCCATCATTAAATACTTCGTCTGTTTGATAAGAAATAACTTTTAATTGTAAATCCTTTCCTAAATATATGAAACTTTCTCCACTTATATACCTTTTTTCTTTTGGTTTAAACCTTTGAATTTCTTTGAATTTTTCAATTGAATTGAAAATATAATCACACTTAGATAAAACGAATTTATCAATTTTGGTTATATCTGCATACATTGGAGCAGATACCATAACACTACCATCTGTTTTAATTCTTAAATTAATATTTTTTATGTTTTTATAAGCTAAATCATATTTTAATTGACCTCGTTCAAGTTGTAATGTTCTAATCATTAAAACCTCCTAAGAGCAACTGTTTTTACGTTTTCTATCACTTTATCTATCACTTCAAAAGGAACTTGAATTCCTTTTGTCTTTTCATATTCATAAAACAAGTCATCAATATCTTGTGCAATTCTATCATGAATCGTTTTATTATTAGTCCAATCAACCATACTGTGTTTTTGCACAATATTGGTTATTTCTAATGCAATATCTGCAATTAAATCTTGTTTAGAATCAATGTATACTGAATTATTTTCTTTAACACCATTTTGTCGTTTTGATTCATTTCTTTTTTTATTATAAGATACAGTATCTTCAGCAACACACATTGTAACTGATTTTTGATCTATGTAATCTCCTAGAATAGCCCCAATAACACCATAAAATGCCTGTGCATGGACATTACCTTTCAATTTTGCTGGATAATTTATTTCACTTTTGCCATCAACATAATCATTTAAAATTTGTTTCATTTTCGATAAATATTCAGCATCATTAATTACTCTATCCTTATATTGTTGCAAAACAAACTTAATTTTTTTTGAAAAACTGTCATAATATGCTGGATTTTCATCATATTTTTCACTTATGCTTTTTGTCATTCTACTATGAATTGCATCTGCCTTCGCTTTCTTTGAAACAAGGGAATCTATTTCTTTTTCAAAATCATCTTTATTTAAAATATCTATCGGAGCTGTAATCTGTTTTAAACCAGCAACCGATAAGTGTGAATCAAGTAAATTTTGCATTATTGGTTCATATTCTTTATTATCAATCGCATCAAAATATCTAATTTTTACGCTTCGACGGAGCTTTTGCCAAAACACAAAATCACGCTTATATTTGATTAATTCCTCCTTTGATAATGCACTATACGCTGTTTCGGAATTAATAACAATATTTAAATTTCTTCCAAAAACACAAAGGTTATTATAAAAATCTTCTCTTATTTTTTTATTCGACAAAAAAGTTTCAATTTCTTCTATATCGTCTTTATTTTTTATAGGAGCAAATAATTCAATAACTCTTGAATAACTTTCTTTTAAATTACCAACCGCTGAAACAACATCGGTAATAGTTCCTTTTAAATCTTCAGAATCAAAATATTCTAGTCCTGCCCCACTATACATATTCATGGCTGTGTCAAGATTTTCAATTAGTCCTCTATAATCTACAATCAATCCGTAATCTTTTCCATCCATTAAACGGTTTGTTCTGGCAATTGCCTGTAATAGTCCATGTTCTTTCAATTCTTTATCAATATAAAGCACTTGACAGATAGGAGCATCAAATCCAGTTAACAGTTTAGAACATACAATCAGGATATCTATTTCACCATCAACAAATTTATTTTTTATAGCTTCTTCATATCTATCCGCATCACCATACTGTTTCATCATTTTTTCCCAGTATGCCTTTACTTTATCATCTGTAGATTCATCAACTTCTGTATCTCCTTCTCGCATATCAGGAGCTGAGATAACAACTGCGCATTCTAAATCACCTAGTTGATCAAATACTTCTAGATATCTAATAGCATCTTTCTTAAAATTTGTAGCTAGCATAGCTTTAAAACCAGTATTCTTATACCCCTCTAAAAAATGTTGATTAATATCGAGAGCTATTCTTTTTATTCTTGCATTTGTAGATGAAAGCCTTTTAAGACTACTCCATTTATCTTTTAAATCTTGCTTTTGATTTTCTGTAAGTCTTTTTGTCGTTTGCTCAAACCATAAATCTATACCTTCTTCATCAACCTTTTGCTCAACAAAACGCCCTTCATAAATAAGTGGCACAATAGCCTTATCCTCCACACCATCTTTTATAGTATATTTGTGAATTAGTTTTCCAAATTTTGTTAATGTATTTTTTTCTTTTTTCATTAGAGGTGTTCCTGTGAACCCTATATAACACGCATTTGGAAACACATGTCGCATTTTCGTGGCCATTTCCCCATAATTAGAACGATGACTTTCATCGACTAAAACAAAAATATCTCGACTATTGGCTACGAGTCTACTACTTTCAACAGTATTAAATTTATTAATAATTGATGTGATGATATCCGCTTTGTTATTTTTAATAAGTTCAATCAAATGTTTACCACTTGTTGCTCTAGCAGGATTTAAACGTGTATGAGCAAATGTTTTGGCTATCTGTCCATCCAATTCTTTTCTATCTGTAATAATTGCAACCTTAGGATGACAATTGGATAATTCCATCAGAATATATTTTGCCAGCATAACCATTGTTAAAGATTTTCCACTACCCTGTGTATGCCAAATTACACCACTTTGTCTATTACCGTGTGAATCATTTTGATTGATAGTCTTAATAATTTCTTTAATAGCAAAATATTGCTGATAACGACATATTTTCTTTACATTCGCATCAAATAAAACAAAATATTTTGTCAGTTCTAATAGTCTTTCTTTTGAAAACAACGATATAATATTTTTATCCTGAACAGAAGCAACTCGATTAGGAATATATCGTTTTAAAGAATGATCCATAAATTCGTCATCCTGTTCTTTCCATATGCTCCAAAATTTTTTTGGTGTATTAGTAGTAGCATATTTCACATTATTTTTATTTGTGGTGAGTAAAATCTGTGCAAATTTATAAAGATGAGGAATGTATTCTTCTTTTTGATTTCTTATCGTTTGTTCAATACCTTGATCAACTGAAATATCCGCCTTTTTACACTCTATAACAACAAATGGTATTCCATTGACAAATAACACAATATCTGGACGAGCATTATGTTGTTTATCAATGCTTTCCACCTGATATTCTTCAGTTATATGAAAAACATTATTATCAATATTATCCCAATCTATGTATTTCAGATTAAAACTTTGAACTTTTCCACTACCAACAATTTCTGGATAACTTTTTCCAAAAAGAAGAGCATCGTATATTTTTTCACTTGTTTTAACAAGCCCATCTGTTAATGGTTCATCTAAATCTTCAATCGCTTTTTCAATATTTGCTAATGAAAACTCTCCCTCTACATTACCATATTTGAAGTGATTCAATTTTTTTAATTGTTCTCTTAAAACCCCTTTTAAAAGGACATTATTCAGAGATCCTCTCTGTAAAGTACACTCATCTTGAGAAAAATAAATATACCCCATTTTTTGCAAAAGTTCTAAAGCAGGCTTTTGACTTATATTCAATTCTGAAAACAAATCTTTTTCCATACCCTACCTCCTAAAATTTATATAAAACAGATATAGCGAGGCATCTATACCTCGCATTTATATGCATTAATTTTCTTTTCTAACACCTTTAAATGGATTTCCATCTTGTTTAACACTCATAAAGCGTCCAGTATTAGCATCTCTTTTAATCCAAGCATTAATTTTGGGATTAAAAGTTTGAGATCGTTTCCTCACTGCACCAATTCTATGTCCATCCCCTTTTGGCAGATTTGTTGCCATTTACTTCACCTCACTTTCTTTAACAAAATATCTCCATAATAAACACACTGTCCTATATATGTTTTGTTTAGGATTATACTTTGGATATAAACTTTTTAATTTTTCAACAGATTCCTTAAAATCAGAATAATCAAATGCTCCTAGTTTAGCTACATATAGCATCCCTAATGATGGTCCTCGTGATTCTCCTTGATTACAATGAATTAATATATTGTAACCTTCTTTTCTGTATTCATCTAAAAAAGCAAACGCTTCTTCAAACATCTTTTTATTGAAATCAAGAAAATTTTCACTAAATCTATCCATATCCACTAAATTTAATGCCATTTCATTATCTATACGCTTTAAAGCATAATTTGGATGCGAAGAAGGTAACTTGCCTTTATATCCTACAAAATCGCAATGGAACGGATGTTTACAACAATGAAGTATTGCCCAATTTTTTTTATCATTTATTGAATAATAATCTTGTTCATCTCCTATATAAATATTTTTGTATATTTCAATCATATTAAACCCTCACAATCCCAGTCAATAACAGCTGCATTAGTGCTTTTTTCTTTTGTTTTTCTTGTTCTAATTCTTTTTTTAAAAGTTCTATTTCTTTATCTGCAGTGGAAATTACATTAGCAATAGCGGTTTGTTCTTCAATATCATCAGACATAAACAGTGTAAATTTTTTTATATCATTTAATGTAACTCCTCCTTGTGCACTACCACCTTGCAACTTTAAAATATTATTTCTATTATACATCAATAAATAATATACAAATAATGCAATTGAGTCTTTGGGAGTTATTGAAATTACCGATTGATTTGCTGTCGCCTCAAAATCAATGTATCCTACATTAGCACATGTAGCTCCTGTAATAGCAACCAAAACAGAATAAGGTTTTATTATTTTTGCAGAACTATTTTTTAAGCCTATTTCAGTTATATATTTGGTTATACTATCTGCCTTAATAAAACTATTTTGAATTAATCCAGATTGTATCCATCTTATATTTCCATTATTCCAATAAATATCTTTTTTCGTTGATGGTGTGCCTCCAGAATATACACTTCCTAAGTTTTCAATTTTAATATTTTGCCACTTATCAGTAAAATCATATAATCGGATCTTACCAGTAAGTAGAGTTTGCATAAGATATTTTTTTTGTTTTTGTTTTTCAACAATCATTTTTTCTTTTAATTCAATAATTTTATCTTGTATTGATAATATGTCTGCAATTCTTTTTTGTTCACGGAGTAAAGGAACAGGCAATATACACGAATAAAAATCTTCATCATACAAGTTAAGTAATCCATCATTTCTCACACCTGAATTAATATACCTGGATAATTGTCTATTTAAAAATCCATATAAAAATAATTGTTTGTAATAATATATACATTGCGCATTAAATCGAAAGCTATTAAATACATTAGGTACCGCCGCTTTCTCTCTATCCTCTAGCATATATATACAACCTTGAGGATATTTTTTAGAATTACCTTTGTTATATGAAAAATCTTCTCTATATATAACTGTATAATTAATATATTGCTTCCCAGATAATTCCTTTCCAAACTTTTTTGCTTGATTTACAAAACCTTTTCCAGCCGTAATACTCAAAGTTTCAAGTTTTTGGTCACCAACTTTTTCTGTTAATTTAATAGATATATTTTGGAGTTTATCTATTTTCCATTCACTAGGTATAATCCCTATTTTTGTTTTTTTATAATCTTGCGGTACTTCTCCTTTTTTTATTTGTTCTATGCGTTGTTTTATTTCAAATTTCATTTTGCATTACCATATCTTTCTCCTAGTTCCAGCAATGATTTTAATCCCTCAGGATTTTTTATTAATTCCGGCAATAACTGTACAGCTAATTGCATAGAGATTTGTTCTTGGGAAGAAGTATTTTGAACCGTATTATTCTTTTCAATTAAATTTACAGCATTTTGTAATTGCGCTTTTCTTAACATATTTTCTTCTTGAATTTTTTCAGAAAGACCAAGAGGATAATATGAATGTTTAATATCTTCCCAACGTATATCTTTTAATTTTAAAATTTTTGCAATTTCCTCAAGAAGTCTTAAGTGCTTATCTGCAATATTTGGATTCATCTCTGGTTTCTTTTCTGTTTCATTTAAAAATTCGCTATACGCTTTTCTAACATTAGAATTTTTATAAAAAATCACATCAATTGAATTCAATGCATGAACACTTTCTTCAGATGTAATCATGTAGCGGTATGACATAAGAGTTTCAAAAATTTTCATTTTTCTGTTATACACAGCTTCTTTTTTTTGCCAAAAAATAGTCAATACTGTAGCTAGTAACCCTGATATTAGAGCAGTTACCGTTACCAAAAAAATATTACCCATATAATAATCCTCCTACAATCCTAAATCTCCTAAATACTTTTTCATTTGTGCTTGAACTTCAGCAAGTTCATTTTCTATATTCGCTATGTTCTTTTTAACTTCTTCAATATCTACCATTTCCTCTTCTTCGAACGTGTCTACATAACGAGGTATGTTTAAGTTATAATCATTTTCTTTAATATCTTCATAACTTGCAAGATAGCTGTATTTACCAATAACCTCTTTGTTTTTATAGGTTGTAACAATTTTTTCTATATCACAAGCTCGCAAGATATTTTGATTTTTACCCTTTTCAAAGTTTCCTTCACCAGATGCATCGATAAATAAAACATCTTTTGTTGTTCTGTTTTTCTTAAATACCAAAATACATGCTGGTATACCTGTACCATAGAATAAATTTGCAGGTAAACCTATTACAGCATCGAGTAAATTAAATTCAATAATTTCTTTTCTGATTTTTCCTTCTGATGCGCCTCTGAATAATACTCCATGAGGTAGTACAACAGCCATTCTACCTTCACTATCTAAACTTGAAAGCATGTGAAGAACAAAAGCGTAATCACCTTTTGATGATGGTGGAACTCCCCAATCAAAACGTTTATATGGATCTAATTCAGCTTTCATCTTTTCTTTTTTCTTATCATTTTCATTAGCAACAGTTGATAAAAAACCACTATCCCATTTACTTAAAGAAAACGGTGGATTTGCAACTACAACTTGAAATTGCATAAGTTTATCATTTTCTATCGTTTTAGGATTTGATAATGTGTCTCCTTGATAAATATGAGCGTCATCTATTCCATGCAAGAACATATTCATTTTACAAAGAGCCCAAGTCTGTGAGTTTTGTTCTTGACCATAGATAGCTACCTTTTTAGAGTTAACTTCTCTAAAAGCCTTTAAAAGTAACCCTCCACTTCCACAAGTTGGATCATAAATTCTATCATTTTCTTTCGGTTCAACAAGTTTAGCAACCAATTCAGATACCGTACTTGGTGTAAAAAACTCTCCTCCTTTTTTACCGGCATCGGATGCAAAATTAGCAATCATATATTCATAAGAATCGCCAATAATATCAGCAGAATCTAATTTTGAAGGACGTAAATCGATATTGTTGAAATCCTCAAGCAAATTTCTTAAAATGGCATTCTTTTGTTTTGGCTCACCAAAATCTACACCACTATTAAAATCGATTGCACGAAATACATCTGTTAATTTACCACTATTATGATTTTCTATGGAATTCAAAGCAATATTAATAGTTTGTCCAATTTCTGTATCGTTTCTATGATTATATAAATAATCAAAAGTAGATTCTTCATCTAATGTAAATGGTTCTCGTCTCATTGCCCTTTCAACACGTCTTTCATCACCATCGTATTGTTTAAAATAATGTTCTTTTTTCTCTTTATGCGTATCACTTAAGTATTTAACAAATAACATAGACAAAATATAGTCTTTATAACGAGAACTGTCTATTTTCCCTCTAAAACTATCACATGCATTCCATAAAACTCTTTCTATATCACTTTTTGTTGTCATTTTTTTTCCTCATTTCTTTTTGTATCTTATCTGTAAGAGCATTATAATATTTTTGTTTTTGCTCTTTTAACTTGGTTAGTAATTCCAGTTCTTGTTTGGCTAATTGATTTATTGCAGCCAATATTATCTGATCATTTAAAGATATTTCATCTATCTCAAAATCAGAAAAAAACTTTGGTCGTATCGTCCCTAAACTATTTGTAGATGTAGATAACGATATTTTATTACGTACCTTATCGGTATTTATTAACCATTGCAAATATCCTGGATTTAATCTCATTTCATCACATCTTATAACAACAAAATGAGATGGTATTAATATTCCTTTTGTTGCTTCATCAATTAAAACCGCTGTATAAGGATGTGATAGTCTAATTACAATATCATCTTTTTGAGTAAAATAATCTTTTTTTAATTGTTCTTTAGATTTAAAATTTTCTAAATTTTCACTAATAACAACTCCTTCAGAAGAAATACTTTTTAAAGTAAGTTGCTTATAATTTATATATTTTTCATCATTAACCCCAGCTTGTTTTCTACTTAATACAAGGCCAGTTCTTAAATGAGCGCAATCTCCCAACTTCATAATTTCTCCACCTTTTTTTGTCATGGGTATAATATAACAATTTATCTACAAAATTATAGTATCATATGCCCATTGCTAAGTCAATATATTTTGTCATGTGTAGGAAATAACATGTTGTTTCATGTTGCTTTGTATCACAAAAAAAGGATCCCATCTTCCGAGATCCTTTTTTTATTATAGCTTATTTAACTGGATTATTTTAATTCAGCGAAATATTTAATAGTTCTAACCATGTTAGAAGTATATGAGTTTTCGTTGTCATACCAAGCAACTGTTTGAACTTCAGTAGTTCCGTTATCCATTGGTTTAACCATAGTTTGAGTTGCATCAAATAATGATCCATAAGTCATACCAATGATATCAGAAGATACTAATGGTTCTTCAGTATATCCAAATGAAGGAGTAGTTGCTGCTTTCATAGCTGCATTTACTTGTTCAACTGTTACATCACCTTCAACAACTGAAGTTAAGATAGTAGTTGATCCAGTTGGAACTGGTACACGTTGTGCAGAACCAATTAATTTACCATTTAATTCTGGGATTACTAATCCGATAGCTTTTGCAGCACCTGTTGAGTTAGGTACGATATTTACTGCAGCTGCACGAGCTCTTCTTAAGTCACCTTTTCTATGAGGTCCGTCTAATACCATTTGGTCTCCAGTGTAAGCATGTACTGTTAACATGATACCAGATTTGATTGGTGCTAAATTATTTAAAGCGTTAGCCATAGGTGCTAAGCAGTTAGTTGTACAAGAAGCTGCTGAGATGATAGTGTCATCAGCTTTTAAAGTACCTTCGTTTACACCGAATACGATTGTTGGTAAGTCATTTCCAGCTGGTGCTGAGATAACAACTTTTTTAGCTCCTGCATCGATGTGAGCTTGAGATTTAGCTTTTGATACATAGAATCCAGTACATTCAAGTACTACGTCTACACCAATTTCTCCCCATGGTAATTCAGCTGCGTTAGCTTTAGCATAGATTTTGATTTCTTTTCCATCAACTGTGATAGAATCTTCACCAGCTACTACTGTGTCAGCTAATGCATATTTACCTTGAGCTGAATCATATTTTAATAAATGTGCTAACATTTTAGGATTAGTTAAGTCATTGATTGCTACAACTTCATATCCTTCTGCATTAAACATTTGTCTGAATGCAAGACGTCCGATACGTCCGAATCCGTTAATTGCTACTTTTACTGCCATTTTCTTATTATTCCTCCTTGTAAATAGCTTTTATATGAATATTATAAGTCAAATGCTTTTGAAAAGCAACTATAACAAATGACATTTCCTGTAATTAGAAATAGAAACCCCTTTCACTTTTTTGTATTATAATAATTAGATAAATGTTTGGTAAGATTCGTGTAAACTTTGTCAAAAATCGTATCTCAATCAAAAGAATATTTTCCTGTGAACTCTTCTATAATTACTAGTGGAGGTTATTTTATGCATCTCATACCAACAGTTATTGAAAAAGATAATCAGACACAATATGCTTTTGACATTTATTCTAAGCTTTTAGAAGAAAGAATTATTCTATTAACTGGTCAAATAGACGATAAAATGGCCAGTTCGATCATCGGCCAGCTTTTATATCTGGAATCTCAGGATGAAAACAGCGATATCTTCATGTATATCAATTCACCCGGAGGCAGTGTCTCCGCTGGTTTGGCCATTTATGATACGATGAATTTTGTTTCCTGTGACGTCAGTACCATCTGTTGTGGCATGGCTGCCAGCATGGCAGCAGTGATCTTAAGTTCTGGTACCAGAGGCAAACGCTGTTCCCTGCAAAACAGCGAAATTATGATTCACCAGCCTTTAGGCGCTATCGAAGGACAAGCCAGCGATATCGAAATCAACACTAGACGAATGCTTAAACAGAAAGAAAAGCTGACCCATATTCTAAGTGAAAATTCACATCAAAGCTATGATAAAATCAAACAGGATTGTGACCGTGATTATTTTTTAGATCCTCAAGAAGCACTGAGCTATGGATTAATAGATGAAATCATCAAATAAAAAAGCATCAGTCTTGTCCAATTTTTAGACAGACTCATGCTTTTTTTATTAATTAATTCTTGTAATCTGATATCCTGTTTCATTAAAACGTTCAATAATTGACTTTATGTGTGATTCGCCATTTGTTTCACAGGTAACACGCAGTTCCACTTCTGAAAATCTGGCAAAATTCTTAAACTGATTATGTTCTACACCAATGACATTGGCGTTACATTCATTGAGGATTCTTGATACTTTTTCCAGCTGTCCTGGAATATCTGGTAACTGTACTGAAAACGTGAAAATTCTTCCTCTTGAAATCAGTCCCTTATTGATCATTGACGAAATTGTCAACACATCAATATTTCCTCCAGAAATTAAAGCAACCACTTTTTTACGTTTACAATGCAATTTCTTTAAACCGGCTAAAGCTAAGATTCCTGATCCTTCAGCAACCAGCTTATGTTTTTCAACCAGCATTAAAAATGCTTCCATCAGTTCATAATCATTGACCGTAATGATTTCATCAACATATTTTTTTATATATTCAAAAGTTTTAGCACCGATTTCTTTCACCGCAGTTCCATCAGCAATCGTATTAACTTCTGACAGTCTGACAATTTCATCATCTTCGATAGCCGCTAAAGCACTGGCAGCACCTTCTGGTTCAACTCCCACTATTTTAACTGATGGGTTCATTAATTTGGCAGCACAGGCAATACCTGAAATTAATCCACCACCACCAATTGGCACCAGAATATAATCAGCATCTGGTAATTCTTCCAGAATTTCCAGGGCAATCGTTCCCTGTCCTTCCATGACATCTTCATCATCGAAAGGATGAACGAAAGTATAGCCTTCGCTTTTTTGCAGTTCAACGGCTTTGGCATATGCTTCGTCATAGACTTCACCGTATAAAACGACATCAGCACCATGGGCTTTGGTAGCATCAACTTTGATCAAAGGTGTATGTGCTGGCATGCAAATCGTTGCTTTGACCCCTAATTTTTTCGCCGCATAAGCAACTCCCTGAGCATGGTTTCCTGCCGATGAAGCAATCAGTCCTTTGGTTTTGGCTTCATCATCCAGTTTCATGATCTTATTGTAGGCACCTCTGATTTTGAATGCTCCTGTTTTCTGTAGGTTTTCTGGTTTAATATAAACATCGTTCCCGCATTCTTCTGAAAAAGCTTCACTATGTATCAGTCTTGTTTCAAGAATGACTTCGTCAACTCTCTTTTTAGCAGATTGAAAATCTTCTAATGTTAACATAATTATCCCCCTTCATAATGCTATTAATAGTAGTATACTACTAATTTTTATATGATGAAATAATTATTTTGCTTTAATTTGATTTGTTTTGTCATCATAATAATAATTATTGTCCGCTAATCTTTGCAGAAAGTCTTCTTCACTTAGATCATTGATATCTAAAACATGTGATAATGACATATCATCATCTCTTAATTTCATATTGATCATGCTGACAAGCATATGAATATCATTTGGTAACATATTTATCACTCCCATCTCTTCTATTAAAAGGATATAAAAGCACTGATATATTGTCAATATGATTATAAATTAACTATTTTTTATCATTTATATTATATTTTTTTATCATATTAATAATTTAATATTGTTATTTATAAAAAAATATCATATACTAATAACAAGTTAAATGCATTGACAAGGAGAGTAATATTTCTATGAAGCACCAGCGAGTCAGGAAATGGTGTAAGCCTGATTGTGGATGGAAATACGAAGAACACCTTCGAGCAGTCTACCGAAAGCATAGGCAAGTAGGCTAGAACGTCTCTAGTTATGTTACAGCTAGCGGGTATCGATAACTCTTAGAAGTTTTTTCCGTACCATGTAATTATTGCAATTATATGCTACACGATACTCGCCAAAACGCGAGTTTTTATATTTAAGGGGGAAAATATTATGTGTGGATTTTTAGTTGTAGGAAGTGAAGAATTTGATTTACAGGTCTTCAATGATGCTTTAGATAAAGCGGCATACCGTGGGCCAGATTACCAGCATATTTCTATAGATCATGGCATGACCTGGGGATTTAACCGATTATCGATCATGGATCTTTCAACAAACGGCAATCAGCCTTTTGTCTACAAAGACTGTGTCTTAGTTTGTAATGGTGAAATATACAATTATCCTGATTTAAAAAAGAAACTGAGCACTGAATATAACTTCAAATCTGGCAGTGACTGTGAAGTTCTGATTCCTTTATATGATAAATATGGTATAGAAATTACCTGTAAATTTCTGGATGCTGAATTTGCTTTAGTGCTTTATGATACAAAAACAAAGAAACTGATGGCCGCCAGAGATCCTATGGGCATTCGTCCTATGTTTTATGGTTACAGCAAGCACGAACATCAGATCTGCTTTGCTTCCGAAGCCAAAAGCTTATCAGCGCTTTGTGATGATATCATGCCTTTTCCACCAGGACACTATTATTTAGATGGTCAGTTTATCTGCTATCAGGATCTTAGTAATCCTCAAACCATCCATGATGATGACTTAGAAACAATTGCCAGACAGCTTAAAGATAAACTGGAAGCAGCCGTAGAAAAAAGATTCATGTCTGATGTCCCTATTGGCTATCTGCTAAGTGGGGGACTTGATTCATCACTGGTTTGTGCTATCGGACAAAAACTATCAGACAAGCCCATTCGTACTTTTGCCATCGGTATGGAAAGCGATCCTATCGATTTGAAATATGCCAAACAGGTTGCCGATTATTTAGGCACAGAACATACTGAAGTAATCATGACCAAGGAAGATCTCTATGATCATTTAAAAGAAGTAATCTATCACCTGGAAACATTTGATATCACGACCATTCGTGCCAGCATGGCAATGTATATCTTATGCCAGTACATTCACGAAAACACCGATATCAAAGTCATCATGACTGGTGAAGTTTCTGATGAATTATTTGGTTATAAATATACTGACTTTGCGCCTGATGCCAAGTCTTTCCAGGAAGAAGCCAGCAAAAGAATCAAAGAACTGTATATGTACGATGTTTTAAGAGCTGATCGCTGCATTTCTGCTCATGCCTTAGAAGGACGAGTTCCATTCGCTGATAAAAGCTTTGTTGAATATGCCATGAGCATTGATCCAGCCAAAAAAATGAATATCTATAACAAAGGAAAATACCTGTTAAGACATGCTTTTGAGGGTTTAGGATATTTACCAGATGCGATTCTGTTTAGAGAAAAAGCGGCTTTTTCTGATGCTGTCGGACATTCAATGGTAGACTATCTTAAAGCCCTGGCAGAAGAAAAATACAGCGATGAAGATGTATTAAAAGCTAAAGATAAATATTCTTACTGTCCACCTTTTACTAAAGAATCATTAATGTATCGTGACATCTTTGAATCATTTTTCCCAGGAAATGCACAATGGATCAAAGACTTCTGGATGCCTAATAAAAACTGGGAGAACTGTGATGTCAACGATCCAAGTGCACGAGTATTAAAAAACTATGGCGATTCTGGCAAATAAGTGATTATTATCTCTCCTATAAAGAAAAAGTCTGATTCATCATTGAATCAGATTTTTTCTTTACCTCATTATTTAATTAACAAATAAATGCTGTCTTTTATCAAAGTATATTTTATTAACTATAATCATGACAACACTAACCGCCAATGAAGGAATCATTGTTGATGAATCAATATCACCGCCAACAATACCCATTACCATGATCAGATAAATAACAGAAATCAAAACAGATCCCACATAAAGTATCATTAACATCTTTGGTCCATCACTTTGATAATTGGCCAGTTTCTGTCTGACAACAATTGCAAAAACAGCTAAACCAATACTTGCAATACCAATAACCATATCAAGTGTTTTTAATGATGGATAATATAGATACACCCATGAAGACATCCCATCATAATGACCACCTGTTAACATTTGAAATCCAGTAAATACATTTGCAATTGCTCCTAAAAACAGTGCTACATAAATTAAAAATTTATACCAATTCATTGGTAAATCATTAGCTACTGTAAAAGGCTGATTAAAATTCATATTTGACTGGAAACCATTTTGAAAAGTTGATTGTGTTGCCCCACAATGTGGACAAAACTTTGAATCATTTGGTATTTCTTTACCACAAGATTGACAAAATGCCATATAATTTCCCCCCCTCTCCATTTATAAGTATAACGAATTTTATTTGTTTTTACAAATATCATTTTGTGCTATCGTCCAGTCAATCAGCACTTTTTCAACTTCTCTTAGAAAAAAACTACGCTCTCTTTTTGACCTTTTCTTTGGTCCTTTTATATGTTTATCATTTTTTCTGGAGATATAGCCAAGGTATCGACTTTCCAGCAGATTATTCATATTATTTTCCGTTATTCTTTTTCCTGACACATGTAAAACCATCGCATCTTTCATAAGACACAAGCCAGCTAAGCCATAATCCTGAGTAATGACAAAATCACCTGGCTGCACAAAAGCAACGATTTGCTGATCAACACTGTCTTTCCCAACATCACAGGAAACAACATGAATCCTTTCATCATCAATGATATGTGCATAATCAGCAAATAAAAATGCATCTACATGATATTGACAAGCCAGTTCAATAACTTTCTGACGATCAGGGCAGGCATCACCATCAATCAGTAAACGCATATCTTTGCCATAATCAAAATCAATGTTGCCACCACCCCACCTAAAAAACCACCTAAATGTCCAGTTTTAGAAATATTTTTATTGAATAAAGTATAAGCTACATTAATTATGATAACTAATGCAAACTGTTTTAAAAGCAGTAAAAACGGTCCCTGATAAACCAGTCCCAAAGTAACAATTGCCCCTAAAAAGCCATAGAAAATGCCACTGGCTCCTAAAGTTACGACATTTTCATATTGACGATGATAATAAGTATAGACATAAGTGACGACATGACTCATGATTCCTGCAACAGCAATCAGATACAGATAAGCTGCTGATCCCAGATATGGTTCAAAAAAGGTACCACCTAAATAATAGATTCCATAACAGTTCATAAACAGATGAGCTATCTCAGCATGAACAAAATTAGCACTTATAAAACGCCAGTATTCTTTCTGTGTTTCAATTTTTGGCATGTAAAACGCCCCATATCTAATCGCCAGATAAGCTTTTTCCTTACTTTTATCTAATTGAATTAATCCAAAGATCAAAATACAGATCCCGATAAATCCTAAAGTTATGATCACGATTTTTTCTCACTTTCATTTTTGATAACAACAACTTTTCTTGTTCTTTGCAGCGTATTGCCATCGGCATTTGTTACCGAATAAATAACTTCGTATGTTCCAGTTTCTTTAACATCAACATTATTTTTCAGAATCTTAATAGCACTGGTAATATCATTACCATTACCATCACTGGCTTTAACCCCTTCTAATGGATCAAATTTATTTCCTTTAACAATTTCAACAGTATTAATACCTGTTAATGTTGGATAGTTCCCTTTACGGCCAACAACCAGCTTCACTCTCAGCTTTGCTGCCTGATTTCCGGCAACATCTTCAACAATGATACTTTCGACATATGAACCTTTTTCATTAAAAGATAAATAAGCACCTTTCTTTTCATTATCATCATCAACAAAATATGCAATAATTTCAGAATTATCCTCAACTTTATCCAATAAATCTAAAGCATACACCTTTTCTCCCAGTCCTACATTAAAGACCACCTGTTTAAGGGTCACCACCGGTTTTGTCGTATCCTGTATCTTAATATAAAAAGGCAAAGTTACATGGGCATAGGTCACAGACGCTTTATAAAGACCAATTTCATTTTTAACATTTTTCAGATTTAATACAACATCAGGCATGATTTTTTCATTTCCATTGACATAATCAACTGGATTAGTTGATACTTCTGTTCCATATTCATAGACAAAAGTTGTTCTTTTTAAAGTGATAGGATCAATACGTAATGACAAAAATACCGCTATAGCTGAAATCACAATAAAGAAAACCAAAATAGCTTTCGTGATATATTCTTTCATCCTATCACCTCCTTATCCTTACAATAATATTTTAACATGTCTTAGATATGAATAAATACCATACTTTTAGCAATATCTTAGTCCTTTAACCTTAAAATTGCAACAAAAATATCATTTACTTTTGTAAAGAAAAAGATCTTGTTTTTTTTTACTGAAACAAACAAAAAAATCATTGCAAAACAATGATTTTTTATAATCTGCTTAATACTTTTTCTTTACCTAAAAGCATGATCGATGCTGCCAGATCAGGACCATGCATGATTCCTGTTGTAGCGATACGAATTGGCATATAGAGCATCTTTCCACGAGCTTTAGCCTCTTTCTGCGTAGCTTTAATGCAGGCAAAGATATTATCCTGAGTAAATTCATCTTCTGAAACTTCACTTAATTTAGCTTTAAAGACTTCTAAAGTATGAGGAATCTTTTCATCTTTCATAAATTCCTGAGCTTCCTGATCCAAATGAATTTCATCTTCAAAGAACAGTTTAACCTGTTCTACAATTTCTTCTCCATAACTAATATGATCTTTGTGCACTTCAACCAGTTGTGCGATCCAGTTTTCATCTTTATCACTAAGATCATAAGCTTTTTCTAAAAATGGCTTACATAAATCGACCAGCTGCTGTGTACTTAGATTTTTCATGTACTGAGCATTGATCCATTTTAATTTATTCATATCAAAGATGGCCCCTGATTTAGAAATACGCTTAATATCAAAAGCTTCAACCAGTTCATCTAAAGTAAACAGTTCTTTTTCTCCTTCTGGCGACCATCCCAGTAAAGCAATATAATTTAAAATAGCTTCATTTAAAAAACCTTTACTGATCAGATCCTGATAAGAAGCATCACCATTACGTTTAGATAACTTATGCTTTTCATCTTTCATTACTGGTGGACAATGAATATAAACTGGTACATCCCAGCCAAAAGCCTGATATATCAGATTATATTTTGGGGTAGATGACAGATATTCATTTCCTCTGACAACATGAGTAATATTCATTAAATGATCATCAACGATATTAGCAAAGTTATATGTTGGATAACCATCACTTTTTAATAATACCCCTTCAGCCAAACCAGCATTTTCTACTTCAATATGACCATATACTTCATCTTCAAAAGAAGTAATACCTGTTTGCGGAATAGTCTGTCTTACAACATAAGATTCACCATTAGCAATTCTCTGTCTGGCTTCTTCCAGACTGATATTTTTACAAGGATCAATATATCCTAATTCTTCATTTGCTGAGCCTTCTCTGGCTTTACTGATAGTTTCTTCATCACAGAAACAGTAATGTGCTCCTTGCAGTTCTACCAGTTTATCGGCATATTCTTTATAAATAGCCAGTCTTTGTGATTGAATGTATGGTCCTGCTGTCCCTGGTTTATCTGGTCCTTCATCATATGTCAGACCTGTTTTTTCCATCACGTTATAAATCATTTCTGTGGCTCCAGCAACTTCTCTTTCCTGATCAGTATCTTCGATTCTTAAAATAAAATCTCCACCATCATGTTTAGCAATCAGATATTCATAAAGTGCTGTTCTTAAATTTCCGATATGCATATACCCAGTTGGACTAGGCGCAAATCTTGTTCTTACTTTTGCCATTCTATTCTCCTTTTCCTTTTAATAAAACTACTGCCTGCGCAACGATACCTTCCTGTCTGCCGACAAATCCCATTTTTTCTCCTCGCGTTGCTTTAATATTAATCTGCGTCACATCACAATGTAATGTTCTGGCAACATTTTCTTTCATCTTCGCTATATGTGGTGCCATTTTAGGCTGTTCACATAAAATAATACTATCCAGATTATTGATTTCATAGCCCTGATCATCCATTAACTGATAACATTTTTCTAATAAGACCATAGAAGAAATACCTCGATACTTCTCATCAGTATCAGGAAAATGCTTACCAATATCTCCCAGTCCCATAGCACCAATAATGCTATCAATAATGGCATGCAGCAATACATCAGCATCACTATGTCCTAATAATCCTTTATCATGATCAATTTTGACTCCACCAATGATCAGATCACGTCCTGGTACCAGCTGATGGATATCTATTGACTGTCCAATTCTCAACATATGATCACCTTCCTGCTCCATTCTAGCATAATTTGTAAAAATAATGAAGTGTTGCTTGTTTTATAATGAATGAAAATATGGTAAACTATACCATATAAATTTTATGAGAGGTTACTTTATGAACAAAGAAGAAACAGTAAGTAAAAATTTTATTGAAAAAATAATAGATACTGATTTAGAACAGGGAAAATATGAAAAAATTTCAACACGTTTCCCTCCTGAACCAAATGGTTATTTACATATTGGTCATGCTAAATCAATCTTATTAAATTACGGATTAGCAAAAAAATATAACGGAACATTTAATTTACGTTTCGATGATACTAATCCAACAAAAGAAAAAACTGAATTCGTTGAAAGCATTATTGCTGACGTAGAATGGCTAGGTGCTAACTACGATGGTGATGTCAAATTTGCTTCTAACTATTTCCAGGATATGTATGAAGCAGCGATCAAACTGATCAAAAAAGGAAAAGCTTACGTTGATGATCTTTCCCCACAGGAAATCAGAGAATATCGTGGTACATTAACTGAACCAGGAAAAGAATCACCATATCGCAATCGTACGATCGAAGAAAACCTGGATCTGTTTGAAAGAATGAAAAATGGTGAATTCGCTGATGGTGCTAAAGTCTTAAGAGCTAAAATTGATATGGCTTCTTCTAACATCAATATGCGTGATCCTGTTATCTATCGTGTAGCCAGAATGACTCATCATAATACCGGAGATCAATGGTGCATTTATCCAATGTATGACTTCGCTCATCCCATCGAAGATGCCATCGAAGGCATTACTCATTCCATCTGTACTCTGGAATTTGAAGATCATCGTCCTTTATACGACTGGGTCGTTACCGAAGTTGGCTATGAACATCCACCTAAACAGATCGAGTTTGCTAAACTGTATTTAACTAACGTCATTACCGGTAAACGATATATCAAGCGTCTGGTAGATGAAGGTATCGTTGATGGCTGGGATGATCCACGATTAGTGACTATTGCTGCTTTAAGAAGAAGAGGATTTACGCCTCAGTCAATCCGTGATTTCATGGAACTGGTGGGAGTAACCAAAAGCAACTCATCGAATGACTACGCTATGCTGGAATACTGTATCCGCAACGATTTAAAACCAAAAGCCCCTCGTGTTATGGCTGTTTTAGATCCTATTAAACTGGTCATCGACAATTATCCAGAAGGACAGGTTGAATATCTGGAAGCAATGAACAATATGGAAAATCCTGACCTTGGTCATCATCAGATCACTTTTGAAAAAGAATTGTGGATCGAAAGAGAAGACTTCATGGAAGAACCACCAAAGAAATATTTCCGTCTTTTCCCTGGTAACGAAGTACGTTTAATGAACGCATATTTCGTAACCTGCACTGGATGTGAAAAAGACGAAAACGGAAATGTCACTGTTGTTCATTGTACTTATGATCCTGAAACTAAAAGCGGATCAGGATTTACAGGCAGAAAAGTCAAAGGAACAATTCATTGGGTTCCAGTTCATCACAGTAAAAAAGTCACTGTCAGATTATACGAAAATCTGGTAGATGAAGAAAAAGGTGTTTACAATGATGATGGATCATTAAATCTGAATCCAAATTCATTAACCGTTATCGATCACTGTTATATTGAACCTCTGATCGATCAGTATCAGCCAGGAGATTCATTCCAGTTTGTCAGAAACGGATACTTCTGTATCGATACAAAAGATTCGACTGCAGGTCATCCTGTATTTAATCGTATCGTATCTCTGAAAAGTTCATTTAAATTACCAAAAAAATAGCACTTACGTGCTATTTTTCTTTTCCATATTTTCTTTGATGTGCCGCTGTGATCAGTCCCTGGAATAATGGCTGTGAGCGATTTGGACGAGAAGTAAATTCTGGATGGAACTGACATCCGACATAGAAAGGATGTTCTTTCAGTTCTACAATTTCTACCAGATTTCTTTCCGGATTAATTCCTGATACGACCAGTCCATGAGACGTTAATACATCTTTATATTTATTATTGAATTCATAACGATGACGATGTCTTTCTTTGATCATATCCTGAGCATACAGACTATGCGCTTTAGTTCCAGCAATCAGCTGACATTCATAGTCACCTAAACGCTGAGTTCCACCCATATCTTCTAATGACTGATCAGACATCAGATTGATCACTGGATTTTTTGTGATTTCATCAAATTCCAGTGAATTAGCATCTTTGATATCACATACATTTCTGGCATATTCGATGGTCATCAGCTGCATACCTAAACAGATTCCTAATACCGGCAGCTGATTTTCTCTGGCATACTGAATCGCATCGATCATTCCTGGAATACCTCTTTCTCCAAAACCACCTGGAACGATCATTCCATCAGCTTTTGCCAGTCTTTGCGCTACGTTTTCTTTATTCAGTTCTTCAGAATTAATAAAATCAATATTAACGACGCTGTTTTCATAATATCCCGCATGACGCAAAGCTTCATTGACTGACAGATAGGCATCAGGCAGCTGGACATATTTTCCTACCAAAGCAATATTTAATTCCTGATGCAGATTTTTAACACGGTCAACTAAGGCATCCCATTCTCTCATATCCGCTTCAGGTGCTTCCATCTGTAAATGCTGAAGTACCAGTTCATCCATTTTCTGATCCAATAGCATTCTTGGCAGTTCATATAAGTTTTCAACATCATAGTTTGAAATAACATTTTCGGTAGTAACGTTACAGAATAATGAAATTTTGTCTTTTAATTCTTTATCAATATGTTTTTCACTTCTGCAGACAATAAAATCTGGCTGAATTCCTAAACCACGAAGTTCCTTAACACTATGTTGTGTTGGTTTAGTTTTCACTTCATGACTGGCTCCAATATATGGCAGCAAAGTCGTATGAATATAGACAGTATTGCTGTAACCAAGATCCAGTCTAACCTGTCTGATAGCTTCAATAAAAGGTAAACTTTCAATATCACCAGTAGTTCCACCAATTTCAGTAATAATGATATCAGCATTAGAACTTGAAGCTGCGGCGTAAATTCTTTCTTTAATTTCATTAGTAATGTGTGGTACGACCTGAACCGTAGCACCTAAATAATCTCCTCTTCTTTCTTTAGAAATAACATTACTGTAAATTCTTCCTGTAGTAATCGAAGAGTTTTTATTAAGCTGTTCATCAATAAATCTTTCATAATGTCCTAAATCCAGGTCCGTTTCTGCCCCATCACTGGTTACAAACACTTCCCCATGCTGATAAGGTGACATTGTTCCTGGATCGACATTAATATAAGGATCCAGTTTTTGCATAAAAACTTTTAATCCTCGCTGTTTTAAAATACGTCCCAGTGATGCAGCCGTCAGTCCTTTTCCTAAGCCTGAAACGACACCACCAGTCACAAAGATATATTTTGCCATGATTTAACCTCCATTTATATATACAAAATAAAAAATGCCTTCCTATGGAAGACATATTATGTGCCCTTTACTATTCTATCAATATTAATTATTTATTGCAATAATAATTTTATTAATTCTTACATATAAATATCATCCATATAATTATATGATGATCAGTTAAACTTTAATTATAACAAAAAAGAAGCTTTCGCTTCTCTTTCAAGTATAAGTGAATATTTTGGGAGAGGGGACACTTATACTTCTTGTCTTCATCTGACAAATATAATATACTCTTTGAATATGAATTAATTATGAACTTTATGTGTCAAAAAAGACAACTTAATGTAATAAAAAGACAAAACCATCAGTTTTATGTCTAAATAAATCTTTACTTTTCTCGTAACGATTTTTTAGTCATAGCCTCATTGATCGACAGAGCTTATTTCCCCATTTCACTAAAAGCCATGACAATACTGTCAATACCTAACAATACCAGGTAAATGGCAGCGGCAATTCGTAACGCTACCAAAGTGAGAAATGGTCGACAAAGCATTAAACCTCCCAGCAACAATCCTATAACATTAATTATTAAGATCGTATAATAAATACCATTTCCCGCTACGTACCTGATATGATTTAAATGTACCAAACGTGAAATACAGTGAGCAATAAACCAGATAGGAAACAGCACCGATAAAATGATCACACCACTTTGAGGATAAACCAGCAGCATGATTCCTGACATCACGGTTAATACCCCGGTAATTAAAGAAAGAACAGGTCCAAATCCAATAAATCTTTCGATCTGAATATATAAAACAATATCAGCTATTCCCATGATCATAGCGGCTATGCCATAGGCAAAGATCATACTATTAAGTGCCAAAGACGGTTTGAAAAATACCCGTCCTCCTAATAACAGCAGCAGGATACCAATAACCAGTTCCAGCCAGCCAAAACCTGAATACCTTTTCATAGCTGCTCTCCTCCTGTTAGAATATGCATAAATTCTTCACCAGTAATCGTTTCTTTTTCATATAGATACTGTGCCAGTTCATCTAGCTTATTCCTTTGTTTCTGAAGAATATCCAAAGCTTTATGATGCTGTTTTTTGACCAGATCAATTACCTTCAGATCAATTTCCCGTTGTGTTTGCGGTGAACAGGTCAAAGAAGCGTCTCCTCCTAAATACTGATTATTAACCGTTTCCATAGCTACCATATCGAAATCATCACACATTCCATAACGGGTAATCATGGCTCGTGCCAGTTTAGTTGCCTGTTCAATATCATTGGCAGCACCCGTTGTATAAGTTCCAAAAATGAGTTCTTCTGCTGCTCGTCCCCCAGTATATGTTGCAATCTTATTTTCTATTTCTTCATGGCTTAACAGATATTTATCTCCTGTATCGACCTGCATCGTGTAGCCTATGGCTCCAGAAGTTCGTGGAATAATCGTTATTTTCTGCACGGAAGCGGAATGACTCTGCATTGCAGCTACTAAAGCATGTCCAATTTCATGATAAGCGACGATCATCTTTTCATGATTAGACAAAACCGCATTTTTCTTCTGATAGCCAGCTATAACAACTTCTATGCTTTCTTCCAGATCAGACTGATCAACAATAACACGTCCATTTCTTACCACTCGCAAAGCAGCTTCGTTAATGATATTAGCCAATTCTGCACCTGAAGCCCCAGCAGCCATACGAGCAATCGCCTGAAAATCAACATTGTTATTCGTTTTTATTTTTTTAGCATGAACTTTTAAAATAGCTTCTCGTCCTTTCAGATCAGGCAGTTCTACAGGAACACGACGGTCAAAACGTCCAGGACGGGTAAGTGCTGCATCGAGCGATTCAGGACGGTTGGTCGCTGCCAGAATGATAACACCTGTATTTTCTTCAAAACCATCCATTTCTGTAAGCAGCTGGTTTAATGTCTGTTCTCTTTCATCATTACCACCCATATTGGCGTTATTACGTTTTTTTCCAATAGCATCTATTTCATCAATAAAAACAATATATGGGGCTTTTTCTTTCGCCTGTTTAAACAGATCACGAACTTTTAAAGCTTCCATACCGACAAACATTTCAACAAATTCTGATCCTGAAATTGAAAAAAATGGTACATTGGCTTCACCAGCCACCGCTTTAGCCAGCATCGTTTTCCCGGTTCCTGGTGGTCCAACTAAAAGTATACCTTTAGGCATTGCTGCACCTGCTTCAGTGTATTTTTGTGGATTATGCAGATAGTCAACAATTTCTGCCAGGTTTTCTTTAGCTTCATCTTCACCAGCTACATCTTCAAAGCGAATTCCTTTGGTCGATTGTACATAAACCTTTGCATGACTTTTCCCCAGACCAAATGCCATTGAGTTTTTACCACCTATCTGATTCATGATTTTTTTATTCATATATCTGCCTAAGGCAATAAAAATCACCAATGGTACAATATAAGTCAGCAGAAAACTCCAAAGCGGAGATAATGGTTCATCAATATCACGAGTAAAATTAGCCCCTGATTCATACAGTCTTTGTGTTAACGTATGATCATCCATCAGACCAGTTTTATAGATCTTGGTCTGATCTTTATCTGTAAACAGAATCTGAGTATCATCGACTTCTACAACACCAATATCCTTTTCTTCTATCATTTCCATAAAAACATCATAATCAACTTCTGTCACCTGATGTTGAGAAATAATCGGTGTAATAACAAGATTAAATAATATAATCACCAGTAAAACAATCCCATAATAATAAATAAGTGGTTTCTTTGGCGATTTGACTTCTTTCATGATATATTCTCTCCTTTTAAACTATTCTCTATATTAATTTTAATATCTCATTATTTCAGGGACAATTATCATATTTTTAATAGTGTATAGACAAAAATCCCAAAGTGTAAAATACTTTGGGACAGCTAAACTTATAATTGTGGGGGAATACCTTCCATCAGCAGACGATAAATCGTATGAACGATCTGATCCAGATTTCTGGTATCCTGTTCATTCCATTCCAGCAGTAAAGCAAAAATAGCCAGACTGTGATAACGAATGATTACTTTCACCTCACCGACACTGCAGTATTCATAGTAGCCTTTCTTTTGGGCAACGGCAAAAAAAAACTGTTTAATATATTTTCTTAATAACAGTTCTATTTCATCACGATATGTACTATTCATGCTTTTTTGCATATAAGGAACAAACTGAATCGCAGTTACAAAAAAGCAGCGCAATGCTTCTTCACCATCGGTTTGACTTAATATCTGAGATAACATCTGTTGAGTCCTTTTTCCAGGATCCAGCGAAAAAGTTCAGTTATATCAGCAAAATGATAATAAAAAGTCTGACGCGTAATTTGACATTTATCAACAATATCTTTCACTGTCAGTTTTTGACCTTATCATCAAGCAGCAATGATAAAGCACCTTGAGCTATCGTTTCTTTCATATTTTTATTGTCATGACTATCTCATCTCCAGTACATATTATCATTATAATTTTTTTTAAATGCTGAAACAATAAAAAAGAGTACCCGTTCAATGACAGGTACCCTCTTCAATCTTATACATTATTATTTTTCAAATTTATTTTTGTAATCATAGATAGTGTGTAAGATCTGTTCCATATCTTTAACCATAGGCATTCTAGGGTTAGCTGGAGTACATTGATCTTCGTAAGCGTTCATTGCAATTCTATGAATTGATTCTTCCCAAGCTGCTTTATCAATACCTTGAGACTGAACGTTAGAAGCTACACCTACTTTATAGCATAATTCTTCACATGCATCAGCGAACATCTGCACACCTTCAGCAGGAGTTTTTGGATTTAATCCGATTAATTGTGCTAATTCCATGTATTTAACATCTGCTTTATAGTTTTCAATTTTTGGCCAGATATTTAATTTAGTAGGAATTGTTCCGTTATATCTAATAACGTGTGGTAATAAGATACCATTTGTTCTACCATGAGGAATATGCCATTCTCCACCAATCTTATGAGCCATTGAGTGGTTCATTCCTAAGAAGGCATTAGCGAAAGCCATACCAGCAATAGTCGCTGCATTATGCATTTTTTCTCTAGCTAATGGAGTTCCTTTAGTAACAGATTCTTCTAAGTAATCAAATACTAATTTAACAGCCTGTTTAGCCCATCCATCAGTAAAGTCTGAAGCTAAGATTGAAACATAAGCTTCAACCGCATGAGTTAATACGTCAATTCCGGTATCAGCTGCAATAGCACCTGGTAAAGTCATAACGAATTCAGGGTCAACGATAGCAACAGTTGGAGTTAATGCATAGTCAGTTAATGGATATTTCTTATTGCATGAAGTATCAGTAATAACGGCAAATGGAGTTACTTCTGAACCTGTACCTGAAGTTGTTGGGATACAGATCATTTTTGCTTTCTTTCCTAATTCAGGGAATTTGAAAGCACGTTTTCTGATATCCATGAATTTCTGTTTGATGTCATCGAAGTTAACTTCTGGGTTTTCATACATTAACCACATAACTTTAGCGGCATCCATTGAAGAACCTCCACCTAAAGCGATGATAACATCTGGCTGGAATTTATTCATTAATGCTAAACCAGCTTTAACTGTATTTAATGATGGATCTGGTTCAACATCGAAGAATAATTCGATATCAACTTCATTACGTCTTCTTCTGATAACATTTTCAATTTTTTCTACATAACCAAGATTGTACATTCCTCTGTCTGTAACAATCATGACTTTTTCCATTTCTTTCATATCTCGTAAGTATCTAATTGAATTTCTTTCAAAGTAGATCTTTGGAGGAAGTTTAACCCATTGCATATTATTATTACGTCTCCCTATTCTCTTGATATTGATTAAGTTGACAGCACTTACGTTGTTAGATACTGAGTTATGTCCATAAGAACCACAACCTAATGTTAATGATGGAATGAATGCATTGTAAACTGATCCAATACCACCGAATGTAGATGGAGCATTTTCGATAATACGAATAGCTTTAACTGCATGACCAAATACTTTAGAAATTTCATGATCTTGAGTATGGATAGCTGCAGAGTGTCCTAAACCGTTAAATTCAACCATAGCTGCTGATTTAGCGATACCATCTTCAGTACTTTTAGCTTTTAATACAGCTAATACTGGAGATAATTTTTCTCTTGTCAATGGTTCATTTGGACCAACTTCCTGACATTCAGCACAGATGATCTGTGTTTCTTCAGGAACATTGATTCCAGCCTGTTGTGCGATCCATGTAGCTGGTTTACCAACAACATTAGGATTCAGCTTAGCTTCATTGACTTTATCACTATAAGCTTCTGCTCCAAACATGAATTTTTCAAGTTTTGCTTTTTCTTCTTTATTTACAAAATAAACATGGAATCTCTTAATTTCTTTAATGAAATCATTGTAAATTTCATGATCAACGATAGCAGCCTGTTCTGAAGCACAGATCATACCATTGTCGAATGATTTTGATAATACGATATCATTTACTGCTCTTGGTAATACGCATGTTTTTTCAACATATGCAGGTACGTTTCCGGCACCTACACCTAATGCTGGTTTACCACATGAGTAAGCTGCTGCAACCATGGCATTTCCACCGGTTGCTAAGATCGTAGCAACTCCAGGATGTTTCATTAATGCACTTGTTGCATACATTGATTTAATTGTTAACCATTGAATACAGTTTTCTGGAGCCCCAGCAGCAATAGCTGCATCTCTCATTACGATTGCGGCCTGTTTTGAACATTCATGAGCACTTGGATGGAATGAGAAAATGATTGGGTTTCTTGTTTTTAATGCGATCAATGATTTAAAGATAACTGTTGAAGTTGGGTTAGTTGTTGGAACGATCCCACAAACAACACCTACTGGTTCAGCAATTTCAGTAACACCAGTTAATGGGTCTTCGCTGATGATACCAACTGTTTTTAAATGACGTAAGTTATTTGTTACATATTCGCAGGCAAATAAGTTTTTAACTGCTTTATCTTCAAATACTCCACGACCAGTTTCATTAACTGCAGCTTCTGCCAGAATACCATGATGGTCTAATCCAGCAACAGAACATTTTGCAACAATATAGTCAACTTGTTCTTGAGTGAAATCTTCAAATTCTTCTAAAGCTTTTAACGCTTTATTGACAAGATCATCAACATGAGCATCAGTTTCTGCTTCTGTTGGTGCAACTTGTTGTACAGGTTTTTTTTCTGCCATTTTTGTTCCTCCATTTTTTTGTGAAATTTTTAATTTGTACACGCATATAGTACATGAAACGATTATAAAAAACAAGCAATATTATCGCATTTTGTGAAAAAAAAAACTTATTTTTTCAGGTAACCGTTTTCAATTTTTGAGAAAGCGTTTCCATTTTTTTACCCAATCTTTTCAACTTTCAGTTCTTTAAAATTTTTATTCGCAATAACCATATTCACCCCATGTTCCTTTAAATACAAATAGCGAAAACGATTGCTGACATCCCATGCGTTGATATCGAGATGACAGCGTTGAAATACTGCTATTTCATCTTCATCCAGAAAACATTCTTTGACATGAACATGAAACCCTTCATTTAAGCAGATTTGCTTATTGACTTCATAATTGTCTTCAAACAAATAGCCAAGATACAGCGACTGATCCAACTGTCTTAAATGATACAAAGAAGGTAAATAGAAGCTGGAAAACACAACCTGATCAAGCATTTCCATTTCTTTGACCAGCTGATAGACTTTCTGTTCAATTTGCGGATAAGCTATTTTATTGGTTTTCACTTCTATATTAATGATGATCTTTTTTCCCTGACACAAAGCCAGCAGTTGTTTCAGCAACGGGATTTTCTGACCTGGATAGCTGCTTTTATATCCAAAGTCAAACTGCATAAGCTGCTTATAAGTATAGTCTTTGATGTAACCTCGTCCATTACTGGTACGGTTGATCTTTTCATCATGGCATAACACCAGCTGTCCATCTTTGCTTAGATGCACATCGGTTTCAATGCCATCAAACCCATGTTCAATGGCTTTTTCAAAAGCCAGCATTGTATTTTCGGGAAAGCGATCACTATATCCTCGATGTCCTAAAATTAACATGATGATATCCTCCTTACCTTCATTCTACTAAAAAAATGCATTCAGGGAAACTACATTATTAAAATAAAATAGGCCCCATAAAGCAACAGCATGACCAGTGCTCCAATGCGACGTAAATAATAATTTCTGTCTATAAAACCATATAAAACCATCAAGGCAATAATAGCAACAATTCCATCGACAATAAAACGATCATTAAAAGGAATCTGCCCTTTCAGCAGCACCGACATTCCTAAGATAAACAGAATATTAAAAATATTGCTGCCAATAATATTACCTACGCTTAGATCATCATTCTGTTTCCAGGCTGCCACCAGTGATGTCACCAGTTCTGGCAATGAAGTTCCAAAAGCAACAACGGTTAACCCTATGACCCTTTTCGATACGCCTAAAGCCAGGGCAATCTGTTCTGCAGCATTGATCGTTAACTGACTGCCAGCTAAAATACCTGTTATGCCCACGATCAGCAAGATCATGATTCTGGCAAAAGAATGAACCATCATTCCTTGGTTATCTTCATTCTGGCTTTTTGCCATATAAATCAGATAAATAAAAAACAGCCCAAAACACAAAAGCAGAATCAGACCATCCAAGCGATTTAACGACTGATCCCATTTGGCCAAAATCAGCATAAGTAAAGTTATCACTAAAACAAAAGGAATTTCATAGTTATATGTTGTTTTCTTAACCTTAAGCTTCGTTATTAAACCAACGATTCCTAAGATGACTAAAACATTAATGATATTACTGCCAATGATATTGCCAATCGCCAGATCATTGCTGTTTTTTAAAGCTGAAGTTATCGAAATAGCAGCTTCCGGGGCACTGGTTCCAAAAGCCACGATCGTTAAACCGATGACAATCTGGGGGATGTGAAAACGCCCAGCCAAATGACTGGCTCCTTCTACAAACCAGTCAGCACCTTTCATCAGTAAAATAAACCCTATGATCAGTATCCATATTTCCAGTAACATATATACCTCCCTATCAAAAAAGACAAGTTTTTCTGTTTCAAACCTGTCTTTGGTATATATGTATTAAATTTTATTCGTTTTTATACGTAATAAGCTTTTTATTTTGCAGCCATGATGTAATTCCATCATTTTCTACCGCATCACAAATCTCATCTGCTGCCGCTAACGCTTCTGGCATGGCATTTTTCATAGCGACGCCAATTCCTGCGCTTTGCAGCATTTCAACATCATTTCGACCATCTCCAAAAGCAATCGTATCGGCCATATCCTGATTTAGTGCTGCAACGATCTTAGCAATTCCCAAAGCTTTAGAAACACCTCTTAAAGTCAGATCAAATGAATATTCACTCTGATGACGCTGAACATCAAAATAAGGAGACAAACGTTCGATCATAGCAGGAATATCTGCTTTATTTTTTACAACGACCATCCCAATATAGGTTTCAATCTGCTCTGGATCAAAGTCATCAATGATCGTTTCTGGTTTCATTCCCCAGTTTCTGGCAAATTCTTTGTGACGGGGATCATTTCTGTCAGCCACATATATTTTATCATTAGCTTCAAAATAGTAATTAATTTCCATCTCTTTTGCCAGCTGCATCGTTGCTTTGATCGCCTGGGCTGGAACCACTGCTTTAAAAATCGGTTTTTTCTGATATTCTACATAACCCCCATTGCAGGTAACATAACCATCAAAAGGATAAAAATAGACTCCTTCAGTAATAAAACACTGACATCTTCCTGTTGCCAGAAAGACATGATGACCATTGGCTTTCAGTTCATCCAATGATCTTTGATTAGCTGGTGATATGGCATAAATCCCTTTATGACATTCAATCAAGGTTCCATCGATATCAAAAAATAATAATTTGCTCATATTTTTCCCCCTATAACAAAAAGACAAATGAACGCTCATTTGTCTTATCCTGCTTTTTCCAAGGCTGTTAATTCAATTTCCATAGGTGTTAAATTACCTAAGAAATCGATCAGTACTTTAGCTGTTTCTTTTTCCAGATCAATAGAGTCAACAGTTCCGCTTTTTCCAGCAAATGGACCAGAAATAACGTTGACTTCATCACCTTTTTCATAATCTACTTCTACACCTGTACTAATCCCCATTTTCTTTAAAATAGGATCTAATTCATGTTTCTGTAATGGGAAAGGTTTTGCCCCTCCACCAGATGAACCAATAAATCCAGTAACGCCTGATGTATTACGCACGACATACCATGCTTCGTCTGTCATGATCATTTCTACCAGGACATATCCTGGGAACATATTTGTGACTTTGTTGATTTTTTTACCGTCTTTAATGACTGTTTCGACATGTTCTGGAATAACGATATTAAACAGACAGTCCTGTAATCCCATAGATTCAACACGTTTTTCCAGGTTTTCTTTAACTTTATTTTCATGACCTGAGTATGTATTGACTACATACCATTGTCTTCCTTCATCATTCATTCCTGCCATAATTAATCCATCCCCAATGCTTTCAATATAAATGCAATCACGGCATCTCCTCCAAAGAAGAATAATCCCATGATAAATGTAAACAATAATACTGTAGCTGAATTATTAAACAATTCTTTTTTTGTCAGCCAATGAACATTTTTAATTTCAGATCTGATTCCTTTTAAATTAAACCATTCTCTGAATCTCAGTTCCTGATCATTATTTTCAACGACTGTTTCTTTTTCTTTAACTTTCTTTTTGAACATGAACAAGCCTCCTTATTTCGTTTCTTTATGCAAAGTATGTTTACCACAACGTTTACAGTACTTTCTTAATTCCAGTCTTTCGACATTAGTTCTTTTATTTTTAGTTATCGTATAGTTTCTCGATAAGCATTCACTACACACTAATATTACTTTTTGTTTCATATAATCACTCATTTCTATGCCACTATAATTTAGCATAAAAGTAGCTTATAGTCAATGTTATTTCCTTTTTGCCCCAGTATATCGATAAAAAAAGATAAGTGTGCAAAACACTTACACACTTTTTGACTTCATCAGTTTTTTTTGAATGCGATATTTAGCATTATAAATTTTCTTGACATCTACCTGCATCATTTCAGCAATCTCATCAAAACGATACCCCGCAACCAGATAATCAAAGACCTGTTTTTCAAATTGTGAACCATTTTTTACGATCTGCCGTTGATAAGCAAGCAGTTTTTCTTTGACTTTCATTTGAACATCAGGCAAATACTGCTCACCTGTATCTTTCAGGACATGTCCCTGCATGATTTCACTTAATGATACCAGCTTATCATAAGGAACATGTTTTTGCAGTCGGACATATCTGATTGCTGAATGCATCGCATCTTTGATGGCATATGAAAAATACGTCGACATTTTGGTATTCATATCAAAACGATAACGATCCAGCATTTTATTAAAAGCAATCAGTGCAATCTGAACATAATCCTCCTGCAGGATTTCATGACTGCCGCGATACTTTACAGCAAAATATTTTTCTATGATATACTTATATTTTTTCAGCAGCAGATCATAGGCTTCCTGTGAACCCAGATGATACAGATAAATGAGTTCCTGATCCATAATTTCCCTCCTTTATGATAAAGGATGTCTAGAATTGTAAACCTGATATAATAGCACTGCCGCCGCTACAGAAGCATTCAGTGAATTGACATGACCACACATTGGTAAAACAACGTTAATGTCACAGCTTTTCTTAACCAGTCTTGAAATGCCGGCTCCTTCAGAACCAATGACCAGAACCGTTGGCATATTATAATCAACACTGCGATAATCCTGACTGTTTTCCAGTTCACAGCCAACGACCCAGAATGATTTCTTTTTCAGTTCTTCTAAAGTTCTTGTCAGATTTGTAACCTGAGCTACTTTAACATGATGAATAGCGCCGGTCGAAACTTTCGCTACAGTAGCATTCAAGCCTACACTTCTGTTTTTCGCTATGATCACTCCATCGACACCTACAGCATCGCAAGTACGTAAAATAGCCCCTAAATTATGAGGATCTTCCAGTCCATCTAACATCAGCAGCAAAGGCTGTTTATGTGGTGGAATAGCCTTTAAAATTTCATCAAGCGAATAATAGCGATACTGCTCAATACACGCCATAACCCCCTGATGAACAGCTTTCCCCACTTTTTTTTCAAACATCTTTTTATCTGCCCTTTCCACTGGCACCTGATATTTCTTGCACAGAGCAAAAATATGAGGATCCTTGAATCCATCAGCAACATACACTTTATAAACACTAGCACCCTTTAAAGCTTCTATAATTGGATTTTTTCCATATATATATTGTTTCATATCATTCACCATTTTCTATCCTATATTTATTTTAAATCTGTCTCACTGACAAACCTGATAAACTCCGCAAAAATTTCATCGATCCTTGCTTTTTCATCATTAAGATACAGATATCCAATCAATGCTTCAAAACCCGTCGAATGACGATGCTGAGCTGTTTCATTTTTATGATTTCTGGTATTTCTGCCTCTTTTATAGATCGCTGTTTCATGTTCTGTAAAAAACTCATTTTCCAGACAATGACCAACAAAGTCAGCGTGAGCGTCACTGCTGACAAAATGAGTAGCCTCATGATAAAGATCATTGACCTTCTTCGAAGCACTGTTTCTAATTAAATATTCTCGCACCATCAGTTCAATGATACTATCTCCCAAATAGGCTAATACCAGCGAATTCATCAGTTCTGGATTCATTAAATGATCCCCTTTGTCATTAAGGCAGCACGATACTCATCAGCCGCCGCAAAATCTTTCTGTGCTTTTGCAGCCATCCATTTTTTATAAAGTTCCAGATCCTCTTCATCTAACATTTTAGGCTGGAAAACAAAGCCCATTACATCACACATTTTTAACAGTGTATGATAATTTTTATTAATTTCATTATTATTTTTATCTTTTGTTCGCATCAGCTGATTCAATACTTTGACCTGTCCTAAAATCAGCGTCAATGCCAAAGAAGTATTCAAATCATCAGCTAAAGCATCTACCATTTCATCAACTTTTGCCTGATCATAATCATTCCCTGTCAATCCTTCAACCTGTTCATAAAGTGATGCCTGTTTAATGACATTATCTACTTTCGCTACTTCTTTTTTAACACTCTGAATAATTTCATCAGTCATATTTAAAGGATTACGATAATGACTGGAAAGCATAAACCATTTATAGACATTGCATCCTAATTCTTTGACCATATCTTTAGCCCAGATGACATTACCTAATGATTTTGACATTTTTTCATTATTGATATTGATCATCTGATTATGCATCCAGGTATGTGCGATGGCATGTCCATTTAAAGCACAAGACTGAGCAATTTCATTTTCATGATGCGGGAACTTCAGATCCTGTCCACCACCATGAATATCAATTCGACCCTGATCAAAAATATCATTGATCATAACAACACACTCTGTATGCCAGCCTGGTCTTCCTTTAGACCAAGGGCTATCAAACTGAATACCTTCATCAGTTTTTTTCCAAAGCGCAAAATCAGTTGATTCTTCTTTAACTCCTTTATCTTCGACCCTTTCACTGGCTCCAGCCTGCAGATCTTCGATTCTGATTCCAGAAAGCTGACCATATTCTTTGATCTTGGATACTCTAAAATAAACATCCCCATCAACTTCATAGGCATAGCCTAAATCAATCAGTTCAGCAATAAAAGCAATGATCTGATCCATTGTTTCAGTAACCCTAGGCGCATAGGTAGGAAATTCCAGATTTAACTGACGACGAACATCCTCATAAGCTTTGATGTATTTATCTGTCAGTTCTTTTTCACTGACACCTTCCTGTTTTGCGGCTTTAATGATCTTATCATCAACATCAGTAAAATTAGAAACAAATGTCACCTGATAACCCAAATATTCAAATGTACGACGCAATACATCAAAAACGATCATTGGTCGAGTATTTCCAATATGAACATGATTATAAACCGTAGGTCCACATACATAAATGCTGACCTGTCCATCAATAAGCGGTTTAAACTCTTCTTTCGTATTGGTTAATGTATTAAATAATTTCATTGTCTCTCTCCTCATATAACATATCTGGTAAAACTATTTTTAGTTTTAAACTTGGATATGACTGCTATTAAAAATAATACCACCGTCCTATATTTTTAAACAAGATAACAGCTGATATTATTTTACATTTAAGCTAAAATTAATATTTAGCTTATCATTATATTTAAAAAAAAGCATGAACTATCCTGTAATTTTTATACTTACACCAGATAGGTGATGCTTTTTATCATAACAGCCTTTTATGTTGTTTATTCTATCACATTTTTTATAATTTACAATCCTGTTGACTTGCTGAATGATTCAATATAGAAGATCATTTCATCAATATTTTCATTATATTCTTTTTCATTAGCTTCATAACCATAAGTCAGAATCTCATTTTCATCAAAATAAACCAGATGAATAAATTTTAGTCCCGTTTCGGGATAACGCCCAATATATTCATAACATTTTAATCCGCTTTCCAATACTGGTTCCTTGACCTCAGTAATTTTAGCACCCTTTTCTTCCAGCTCCCCACGATACAGTTCGCTTTTTTCTCCAACTTCATTATCCGTTTCATCATCTTGTGCTAAATAAAAGAAAACCTGATTAGTTTTTTTGAATGATACCATATTTTCACTACTGTCTTCTGCCTTAGATACAAGTTCAAAATCCTGCGGATAATAAAACGAAACATCCTCACCTATTTCATAAAGTACACCGTTTTTATTCACGGATACCGTTTCATCTCTTTTTCCACAGGCCGTTAATGTTAACAAACAGCAGATGACAATAAGTCCATGAAAAAATTTATTCATCTTACCACCTCAACACGTATTTTACATGACTTCACCATTTTTGACAACCTGACTACAGCCCAAGCTGTTCCATAACACTGCAAATTCCCAAACCATCAACATCATCACAAATCAGATCAGCCTGATCTTTAATATCCTTTTCACTGTTGCCCATCGCCACAGAAAGCCCAACTGCTTCAAACATTTCCAGATCATTTTCACCATCCCCAAAAGCCACTGTTTCTGCTTTTTGCAGACCATAATATTTCATAAACGCTTCAATTCCGCTTTTTTTACCACTCGATAAAGCTACGATATCATAGGCCTCATCATGCCATTTCGTACTTTTACAGTTTGTTGTCACCTTCATGATCAATTGCAGCTGACTGGCATTAACATAGGGATCGATCTGAATAATCTTAGAAACATCTACATGATTACTGACAGGTGGAATCGATGTATTAATGGCCTGTTGTGCCTTAACGACACGTTCATCAATAAAATTGACATACATCCTGTCTTTTTCAATGAAAAGCGCAGGAAAATGATGTTCTTCAATTACCTGACAGATATTAACGACATCTTTGACATCGATCCTGTTTTCATAAATGACCGCATCATCATTAAAACAATATCCTCCATTTAAAAGCAAATATCCATCAAAATGAAAATCATCATCCAAATGCAGTTCTTCCAGTTCCTGAACATGTCTTCCCGAAGCGATAAACAGATAGATCCCCTGTTGACGTAACTGCTTTAATACTTGAACAGTTGATGGTTTCATTCTTGGATAACGTGACGAAATCAATGTTCCATCAATATCAAAAAATATTGCTTTAATCATGATATTTATCTCCCTGTTTTAAAAAAGAAGTCCTGATGGACTTCTTTTATTTTATAATAACGATTCAAATAATTGAATATACTGATCAGCGCTTGCATCCCAATCCAGTTTAGCTTTCATCGCTCTTTGTATCAAAGCGCTCCAGCTTTCAGGATCTTTATAATATGTGTTCAATGCATAATCAATTGTATCCATCATTTCATGGGCATTATAGTTTGTAAAACTGAATCCTGTTCCAGTCTGATCAAATTCATTATATGGTTCAACACTGTCAGCCAAACCTCCCGTTTCTCTGACAATAGGAATCGTACCATATTTCAATGCCATCATTTGTGATAAACCACAAGGTTCAAATAATGAAGGCATCAGGAACATATCACATCCCGCATAAATACGCTGTGATAAACCGAAATCATATTTACATTGCATTGATACTTTATCCTGATGATTATATGCAGCTCCTTTTAAAGCATCTTCATACATACGATCACCAGAACCTAATATAATAACCTGTACGTTTCTCGTACATAAAGTTTCAAACTGATTGATGATCAGATCTAATCCTTTCTGTTGTGTCAGTCTGGTCACAACACCAATCAAAGCAACATCTGGATCTTCTGGCAAACCAACTTCTTTCTGTAAAGCCAGTTTATTGTCAAGTTTTCCTTTCTTTACAGAACGAGGGGTATATTTTCTGACGATCATATCATCATTACGAGGATTGACCACATCATAATCTACACCATTTAAGATACCATAAAGATCATGTTTTCTCATTTCCAGGATCTGCTGTAATCCTTCACCATACTGATCTGTTAAGATTTCTTTAGCATAAGTTGGTGAAACTGTTGTAATGACATCACTATAGAAAATAGCAGCTTTCATCATATTCATGCAGCCATCATTACGACAGTTTCCGTTATAATATAAGTAACTGTCTAAGGCAAAGAATTCTTCCAGCAGCTTAGGATCTGCTTTTCCCTGGAACAGAATATTATGAATTGTAAATACAATTTTAATATTCTGATAATAATCATAATAACAGTATCTTTCTTTATATAACATAGCAATCATTGCTGTCTGCCAGTCATTTAACTGTAAGATATCGGGTCTGATATTAAGATGACTGATCAGTTCAAGAACTGCAAAATCGAAAAATGCAAATCTTTCATAATCATCATCATAACCATACAACCCTGGTCTACCAAAATATTCTTCATTGTCAATGAAATAGAATGTGACATCATCAACAACAGTTTTGAAAATACCGCAATAACGTTTTCTCCATCCCATATAAATATCAAAATTAGTTACATATTCAATCGTATCAGCTAATTTCATATCTTTATATTTAGGAATAACAACGATACTTTCAACACCTTTTTTTGCAGTTTCTTTTGGTAAAGAACCAAGAACGTCAGCCAAGCCACCTGATTTTATAAATGGAGTAGCTTCGCTAGCGACATACATAACTCTCATTAAACACGGTCTCCTTCTTTAATGTAAAGTGGAGTCGTTTCATTACCACTTAAATCTAATTGTTTTTCTACGCTTGAACGTTTATCCATGATCACATTTTCTAACACTGCACCTGGAGCAATTTTTGATCCAGAGAAGATAACACAATTCTTAACTACAGCACCTTTTCCAATAACAACACCACGTCCAATAATACTGTTATTAACAGTACCATTAATAACAGCTCCATTAGCGATAAATGATTTAGTAACTTTAGCTTCATCTAAATATTTAGTTGGAGGTGTATCATTTGTACTTGTATAGATTGGCCAGTTAGATTTAAATACTCTTGAAGCAATATCGATATCCAGCATTTCCAAAGAATATTTAAAGTATGCTTCAAATGAATCCATGCATCTAGCAAATCCTCTGTATTCATAAGCATAAATCTGTTTTTCATCACACAGATATCCAAGCATATCTTTTAATGAATAGAATGCTGAAATCTTTCTTGCTTTTTTCAAAATAGCAAGTAATTCATTTTTGTTGATTACATAAGTTTCTAATGAAATTGTCTGGTTTTTACGAGTACCTTTATTAACTTCAGTTCCAACGATCATACCATCTTGAACATTAACAACATCACAACCAACATATGCTTCTTTAGCATCTTTTACTTTTTTGTAAACCATTGTGATAGCAGCTCCGCTTTTTTCATGAGCTTCAATAACATCACGATAATCCATTGTTGTAATGATATGTGCAGGTGCGATCACAACATAATCAGCCTGACATCTTTCAATATAACTGATATTTTCAATCAGATTGTTGATATCATGATTATATTTAGGGTTATTAGCATATTTTTCATCATATAAATATGATACCCCACCTACTTTTGAGTTGAAATTCCAAGAAGTTCCACCTTCCAGATGTTTAAATAAAGATCTTGGTTTTTCCTGAATCAAAACACCAACTTTATCAATTCCTGAGTTAGACATATTTGATAAAACGATGTCAATAATTGCATAACGACCAAGGAAACTTACTGAAGCTACCGGTCTTCTTTCTGTTAATTGTGAAAAAGTGACATCTGAATGTAAATTAACTAATCCTATAACTTTTGCCATTATCGTTTCCCCCTCTATCTATTATTATCACTAATCAATGCAACTTCTTTTGCATCTTTATTGATAACTGTTCCAGCTTTAACTACTACATTTTCGTCGATGATTGCTTTGTAAACTTCAGCACCTTCTTCAACCAATACACCTGGCATCAGTACTGAATCAATGATCTTAGCACCTTCACCAATGTATACATGGTTAAATAAAACAGAATTGTCTACTTTACCATTAACAAAGCATCCCTGAGTTACTAATGAATTTGTAACTTCAGCAGTTTCTCCTAACATTTGAGGTTGAGCGATAGCGTCTTGAGTATAGATCTTCCAATCTTTTTTAATATTATATAAATCTAATTCTTTATCGTTAATTAAATCCATATTTGCTTCCCATAAACTTTCAACAGTTCCAACATCTTTCCAGTAACCATCGAATTCATAGGCATACAGTTTTTTTCCATCAGCTAACATATCTGGAATGATATTCATACCAAAGTCATGTTTGCTGTCAGCTTTCTTTGCATCAGCAATCAGATATTTACGTAATTCTTTATATGTGAAAATATAAATTCCCATTGAAGCCAATGTTGATTTTGGTTTTTCAGGTTTTTCTTCGAATTCATAAATAGAACCATCAGGATTTGTATTCATGATTCCAAAACGGCTAGCTTCTTTTAAAGAAACATTTAATACTGCAACCGTTAAATCAGCTTTTCTTTCTTTATGGGCAGCCAGCATTTTAGCATAATCCATTTTATAAATGTGGTCACCAGAAAGTATCAGTACATATTGAGGTGAATACTGATCCATGAAATTAATATTCTGATAAATAGCATCAGCTGTTCCTGCATAAGCAGTGAAACCAACTTCATCTCTTTCACGCGCTGGTAAGATTGTTGCTGCAGACTGGCTTCCTTCAAGACCCCAGTTAACTCCAGATCCTACATAGCTTCCTAACAATACTGATTCATACTGAGTAGGTAATCCTACAACATCGATACCTGAGTTTGCACAGTTAGATAATGGAAAATCGATAATACGATATTTTCCACCAAAGTGTACCGCAGGTTTAGCAACTTTAGCTGTTAATTCTTTCAAACGTGTTCCACGTCCTCCAGCTAAAATCATTGCGATCATTTCTTTTCCCATTTTATCTCCTCCTATAAAAAATGTAAGCGCTTAATCTATAATTTCATTTTATCATAATTATATAAAGAATTCACTAAAAAATATAATATTGTTTTTCTTTTTCCAACCTGAATGAATATATCTTATTATACACCATAGTCATCATATTTTTAAAGACTTGACATAAAATATTTTGAGGTGATCGAATGGCTAGAATCTTATACAGCGAAAAAGAAATAGAACTGCTGGCAAGGCTGATCAAGGCCGAAGCATTAGGTGAAGGCGAAGAAGGAATGCTGTTAGTAGGTAACGTCGTTGTCAATCGGGTCGTTGCCAACTGTGACATTTTCCGTAATGCTCATACCATTACCGAAGTGATCTACCAGAAAAATCAGTTTGCTGGCGTAGATACGCCTTTATTTCAGGAGCCAGTCAATCAAAACGAAAAAAATATCGCTTTAAGATGTATCAATGGATATCGCAATGAACCAGCCACTAACGCCTTATGGTTTAAAAACCCAGGAACTAATGTTGCCTGTCCTGAAACCTTTTTTGGCAGACTGTCAGGCAGATATAAAAAACACTGCTTTTATAATCCTGGATTAAATGATAATTGTGATTTATAGGAGGAAATATGGCATATTTTGATGATTTAAATCCTTATCTGGTGCGCGCAGAGGATAGTGATATCCCTGAACCCGCTGCCGCTATTCCCGTCGAACAGACTTATATTGAAAATATTTTTCGGCTGAATATCGGTAAAAAAGGAACGTTTTACTATACGTACTCAGGATCTAAAAAATGGACCGATATGTCCTACACCGGTATTATTGAACAGGCTGGTCGCGATCATATCGTCATTCGTAATGAAGCCGGTCAGCGTTTGGTCTTACTGTATGTTTATTTACTGTGGGCAAGTTTTAACGAACCGCTCAACTACATGTATAAGGCAAAATAAAAAGGAACGAGATTTAATCGTTCCCTTTTGTCATTAAATATTGTCTAACGCTTGAAACAAAATGTAAAGAACCCGTTACCACCACGTGGCGATGTTTTTGAGCCATGATTTTTAAAGCCTGATCAAAAGGCAGAAAATCACCGTCACTGCGTTCATCATCGAAACTGGATTGCAGCCAGTCATAACCTTGCAGCAGATCCAGCATGCCTTTTTGATCTTTATCAGATAAAATACTGATAACAAAGCCAACATCCTGCAGCTGCTGATGAGATATCGTTTCCAGCAAAGCACGAATGCCATCAACATTATGAGCGCCATCTAAATAAAACTGTCCGATTTTTTCAAAGCGACAAGGCCAGAAAAAATCGTCAATGACGCTTTGCAGACAATGGGGATCTGTTTTTTCCAGATAATTCACGACCTGATAGGCTAGCATAAAATTCGTAAGCTGGTATCCAGGCAGATTCATCTGTAAAGTCTGTCCCTGCAGTTCAAAACGATAAGGATAGACAGGATTTTCAATGGTTTTTACATGAAAAAACTGGCAGTTTTTTTCCTTGCATACCCGCTGAAAATAATGCAGAATCTCAGGTTTTTTTTCTGTTGTAAACAGCACTTTATCATGCTTGATGATCCCAGCTTTATGCTTCGCAATTTCCATCAGGGTCTGTCCCAGCATAAACTGATGATCTTTGCCAATATTAGTAATGACGGCCACATCACCATCCAGCACATTAGTTTTATCCAGCAATCCACCAATTCCACATTCAATGATATGATAATCCAGCTGCAGCTGTGAAAAATAAACCAGCATGATACATACATCGATTTCAAACATCGACAGATGCTGCTCTTCAATCATATCATAAAGCTGATTGATGATCTTTAACAGATCTTCATCACTGATGGGCTTACCATTGACCGCTATTCTTTCATGGTGTGAAATAACATAAGGCGATGTAAAAGTCCCAACAATAAAACCCTGTTTCATCAGCAGATCACGCATAAAAATCGTGGTACTGCCTTTACCGTTAGTTCCCGCAACATGAATCACCTTTTTTAAATCCACTGGCAGCTGATATTTTTTTAATATTTCTTTAAAATCACAAAACGTACGTTTCGTACGTTTTGCTTCAATATAGGCAATGGCTGATTGTACATCATCAAACATCTTTGATGCTCCAATCGATTGGTTCAATACCATTCTGTACTAAAAAGGCATTAGCCTTAGAAAAAGGACGTGAGCCAAAAAAGCCACGATATGCCGATAGCGGTGAAGGATGGGCACTGGTCAGTACCAGATGACGGGAATCAATATATTTCTTTTTTTCTATAGCGTTTTTCCCCCATAGAATAAAAACCAGTGGTTTTTCTCTTAAATTTAGATAGCGTACTATATTCAGGGTAAAAATCTCCCATCCTAATCCTCGATGAGAATTGGCTTTACCACGTTCTACCGTTAAAACATTATTTAAAAGCAAGACACCTTGCTGTGCCCAGGATGTCAAATCTCCATGATGTGGTATGTCTATGTTTAAATCATCATGCAGTTCTTTATATATGTTGACCAGACTAGGTGGTATTTTTACATCTTTCGTTACTGAAAAAGCCAGCCCATTTGCCTGACGAGGTTCATGATAGGGATCCTGACCTAAGATCACGACTTTAACATCATCATAGTCACATAAGTTCAAAGCACGAAATATCTGCTGTTTAGGCGGATAAATTGTCTTTGTCTGATATTCATTTTCAATATACTGATGCAGCTTTTGATAGTAGTCTTTCTGAAATTCTTTTTCAACAATAGCTTTAAATTTCTTCATTTTGCTGATCCTGATTTCTTAATACAAATTTTTCAATGACCTCTTGAACTGCCCCTTCATCATAATCTTTGACAGTAACATATTGCGCTAACGCTTTGATATCATCCTGAGCGCAGGCAACGGCCACTCCCAGCTTAGCGGTTTTGATCATTTCAACATCATTATAGTTATCACCAATACCAATGGTTTCATCCAGGCTGTATCCTAAATAATCTGTCAGCCAGCGAATACCATATCCCTTATCAATGCCTTGAGCATTGATTTCCAGATAACGGCCACTGGAAAAACCAATAGAACATGTTTCAACAATATCTTCAGGCAACTTTTTTTCAATAGCTTTAAGATATGACATATCACCTTTTTCCAGCAAGATCTTAGCAATACGATCATTTTTCAGAAAACTCATATCAAAATCTTCAACGACCTTAAATGGTGCTTTCTGAGCAGTTTTTCTTTGAATCTCGCTTTCATGAGCATGGAAAAGATAACAGTAATCTAAAGTAAATACCATAACACAGACATCCAGCTTTTCAGCAAAATCAAATACCTTTTTTGCCTTTTCGTATTCTAAACCTTTAAAATGCAGGACCTTGCCATTTTTATTTTCCACAATCAGTCCGCCATTAAAACAAAGCGAATACTCACCTTCCTGATCATATGTACCTATTTCTTTTAGAATTTCGGGGATCATATTAAATGCTCTTCCGGTACATGGTACAAATTTAAGTCCTTGGGCTCTGGCCTTTAAAATGGCTTCTCTATTCACTTCAGGAACATGATGATTGACTAACAGCGTTTCATCAAGATCCGAAAACATAATTCGATACATTTTTTTCACCTCATTTTCATTATAACAGTTCTTAATTACTGATAAAACATTTTCAGAAAATATGGCACCCTTCTGCTCCATGATGCCTCGCTATGATCATCATAGGCAAAATAGTGATATTCAAAATGTCTTATTTTGCCATGAAGTGCTTTTTTGATATGTTCATTACTTGGAATATAGCGGCTGTCTCCTTCCTCACCACCAACATCCATATACAGCGAATTATTTCTGATGCGTGAAAAACGAATCATATTGCGAAACTGTTTTTCATAAATCCAGAACGCTGTTGACAAGATCGCACATCTTTTAAAAATACGGGGATAGCGCAGCATGGCATAAAAAGAAATCAGCCCTCCCATCGAACTGCCAACAATCCCATAATCATCGGGATCAGTTGGCAATTCTCGATCCAGATAAGGTTTTAGCTGTTTGACCAGAAACGAAACATAGCGCTTGCCTTCACCACCTATTTTACGTTCTGTGGTAAACTCCCTGGCAATATCTTTATCGATGACCCATGGCCCATATTCATCTTCTCGTTTCAAAGGTTCAAAATTACATGGTATGGCAACCATGATAACATCAACATTCATGCTTTCAACGCTATCAAGCATACGCCAGCTTACTCCCATGTAAGATTCTTCATCAAAAAATGCATTTTGACCATCATTGATGATCAGTACTGGATAGCGTTTATGGCTACTTTCAAAATCATCAGGCACATAAATCACCAGTTCTCTTGTCCTTTTCAAAGCTTTCATATATATTTCTTCTCTTATCAGCATATAACTCACCTCAATTAAAAAATAAGCACAACGTGCTTATTTTGAATCATCTGTCTCAGGTAAGATGACAACCTTTTCTCCTTCTCTGGTAAAAACATAGTTTTCACGAGCATAACGCGTTACATAATCATCGTCATTCAACAGTTCTACCTGGTTTTCCAATGCTGCTTTTTCTTTTTCGATTGCTTTCACTTCTTTTTCCAGTCTGGCAATATCTTCCTGACGAGAAAAAGTAGTCATTGCACTGCTGAAAAGAATCCACATCATAGCACATCCTGCCAGCATAAAAATCATTGGTTTGACGGTTTTTCTGATTCTGTTTTTTGCCATCTTATCACCTTCTTCGTGTGTATTATTATACCATTAATCGTATAAAAAACAATCCTAAAAGGTAACAATAGCGTTTTGATCATTTTGGCAATCATGACGATCAGAATAAAGCAGCGATCACTAAACAGATTCTGATAAACGATATACCCCATAACTATAAAAGCCAGAAAATAAAAGCGGATAATACCATCATTGATCATCAGCAAACCAGAATAATAGCACCCAGCAAACATAAAACCAGAAACAGCCTGCAAACCATATCTAATAATGCGATATCTGATTTTAAGGACATAAAAACTAATAAGATGATAGCAAAAAGTAAATATAAGTCCAAAGACAAAAGAATAACCAACTCCCTGGAGCTGTACGATCAGATTCATTATTTTAACAGCTTATTAAAAACCGTTTCCTTGTTTTTAGTAAATTTCTTGTTAGATAAATATGATAAAGCATCAATATTGCCTTTGATGGTCACTTCATTTTTTTCCTGATCAAGCCTTACCAAAGACAGATCCGAACCTTTGATATTCAAATATCCCAATGAGGTTTCAATTAAAAATTCCAGTGAATCAAAGCTTTCTATTTTTTTTACACCTGTTAACTCCAGACTCTTACGGTCTTTTAAATATACATGATGATAAGGCGTCTGTTCAAAATGTATTTGATTATCCATATGACTATCCCTCCATTAAATCATATGAACCTCGCTATAAAAAATACACAAAAAATCAGGTTCCTCTTAAGAAACCTGATCTTCCTTTCTTTTTTCATCAAGAATTTCATAAAGCATCGTACTTTCATCCTTTAAAACATGCTCTTTGAGTGCTTTGACCTGAACTGTCAAAATCGTACGACCAAATTCAATTTCAATGATATCCCCAACATTTAAACGGGTCGATGGCTTCGCCATCTTACCATTGACTTTGACCCTGTCACTTTGCGATATTTCTTTAGAAAGCGTACGTCGCTTAATAATTCTTGATACCTTTAAAAACTTATCTAATCTCATTTTATTCACTCATAATATTAGTTATTGCTGGAACAACCTGTTTTTTACGGGAAATAACACCATTAAGCGTTCCCTGTCTGTCTGTTAATTTAATATTAAAGGCTCTTTCTACCAGTTCTGGACGTGGTCCACCAACGAAGATTTCACTGTTGGCATTAATAATATCTGTCAGCAGCAGTAAAGTAAATTCCAGATTATTATCTGCAGCAAACTGATTCATATAAGCCAGCATATCTTCCTTATATGGCATGAAGCCTTCAATATCCATCGTATTGACCTGTGCTACACCAACTTTATCATCATCAAAATTGAATTTCTTGAAATCCTGATTGAAAATTTCTTCTACGGTCTTACCAACTAAAGAAGTTCCTGCTTTAAACATATCTAATGCGAATTCCTGAATATCTACACCCGCAATAGCTGCCAGTTTTTTAGCAATCTTTGTATCCAGTGGTGTACAGGTTGGTGATTTAAACAGTAAAGTGTCAGAAACCACGGCTCCCAGTAAAATACCAGCGATATGTGGAGGAATATCCACATCCTGTTCTTCATACATACGTGTAACGATCGTAGCAGTGGATCCTAATGGTTCACCTCTAAACATTAAAGGTCCTACTGTCTGAATATCAGCGACCCTATGATGATCGATGATCTCAACGATATCTGCTTCTTCAATACCAGGAATTGACTGTCCTCTTTCATTGTGATCTACCAGAATAACTTTTTTTCTTAAACCTTTCAATAACGCAAATCGAGAAATACTTCCCACACAACGGTTATTCAGATCAATGACCGGATAACCACGATATCTGGTTTCAGACATCACATCTTTAATATAGTCTAATGTATCATCAGTTGAAAATGATTTGATATCTCCTTTGATCATGACATATTCAACCGGAATAGCCTGGATGATCTGCTGTGAAGTCTGATAAGTATGAAATGGTGTGGTAATTACCGAAATACCACGTGCTTTTAATTTAGACAGAATATCATCATTCAAAGTATGCGAACCAGTTAAAATAACTAAAGCTGGATCTCTTTCAATGATCATATCCAGATCTTCATGACGATCCCCACCAACAATGACAACATCACCTTTTTTGACATATTTTCTGGCTTCTTCACCTGTCATTGCGGCAATCTGAATATCACCCTGAATGGTCTTAAGCTCTTTATTAAGATAAAGAATGCTGGCTTCCAGGGTATCAATAATATTTTCGACTGGGGTTTTAGCTTCTTTTAAAATGCTGGCATCCCAACGATCCATATATCCTTCAATAATATTTGATGTTGACAGCAGCCCCAAAAGCTGACCATGATCATCTAAAATTGGTGCTGATTTCAGATTCTGCTGTTTCAACAGAAACCATGCTGTCTTTAAAGTCAGTTCCTTTGAAAAAACTGTCACTTTATCATAATTCAGATCTTCAACTTTCTGTTTCACTGTTTTTAACAGCATTGGGATTTCAACATTAAAACGTTTTAAGACATATTCTGTTTCACGGCTGACTTCCCCTAATCTTACGGCTACAGCGTTATATTTATGGGTTGTATTCAACAGATGACTGTACGCTATAGCTGAACAGATACTGTCTGTATCAGGATTTCTATGTCCACTGACATATACGATATCACTCATGCTTTGCTCCTCCTATTTATCCATTTTTTTAAGATAGCGATATACTGTTGGTTCAGAAACCGCTAATTTTTCAGCTACCAGGACAATAGCTCCCTTCACTTTGAAAGTTCCCTTTTCCTGGAGATATTTAACGACTTTGATCTTTTCATCAACATTCAGTCGTTCTGCTAAAAAATAGCTTGGGAATCCCATTTTTTCCAAACATTCTTTGATATACATATCAATCATTTCATCTAAAGGAGATGATAATATTTCCACAGGATTATCCATCTTAAATTCAATTTCTTTTTCTTCTTTGATACCTAAGATTTTTTTGATTGTCGCCGTCAGATATTCCAGATCAGAAATATTGACATTAATACACAGCATTCCTACCGGCATCTCTTGACCATCTTCTTTAATAAAATATGTAGCTGCACGCATCAGTTTACCATCAGGTCCTACGGTTTTATAATTCATGACAAAATCATTATTAAGGTACTGTTTGGTATCCAGATAGTGTAATGATAAATTTGATAATTTGGCACCAACTTCTCTTCCTGAAAGCTGATTATTAGCAATTGCAACAATTTCCTGTTCTTCGCTTGTTAAATCATGTAAAGCAATTTCGCAGTTGTCACCTAAAGCTTTGCCTAAAAAATCAACAAGTTTGGCATAAGGTTCTAAATATTTATACATACTGCTCTCCTTTTTTTATTATGATAATAATTATATATTTATTTTATCATCTTGATAAATAATAAACAACGATTATTATCATAATAAAAAACAAATTAAAAAGATATCATGAAATCTGATTTTTTCACTTCAGATTTCACAATATCTTTATGAAAAACTAATTATTATAATCATCTTCGATCGTACTATCGACATCATCTTCAACTTCTGATTCTTCCTCTTCTTCACTATAGATATCATTCATATCGATATGAACTTCATCAAATTTATGACGAGAACGAAGATCCCAGTTATTTTCACCAACCGTAATAAAACGACCATCTAAAGTAATATTTGTATAAAACAAAGATTCTTTTTCTTCTTTTTCAGCTTCCTCAAAACCTTTGACTTCACTGACTTCCTGCCATAACTTATAGAAATTAACTGCTTTTTTCTTTTTCAGCATTAATTCATAAGCAACATCTACCATTGATCTGTTTTTATCCATATTTCCCTCTCCTTACATTTCTTCAGGTGCACTGACACCAATTAAATTTAATGCATTTTTTAAAGTAATTCTTGTTGCTTCAACCAAAGCCAAACGCTGTTTTGAAAGTTCCATATTATTTTTATCAATCACATAACAGTCATTATAGAAACTATGGAACAGCTGCGCCAGTCTTTGAATATAGTTGGCAATCTTATGTGGACTTCTTGATCTAGCACTGTCAATGATTTCATCTCTGAATTCATTGATATGTTTTAATAAATCGATTTCTTTATCATTGACCAGCAGTTCATAATGATCAGCCATCGTTAATTCATGTTCTTTAGCCTGTTTAATAATCGAACACATTCTGGCATGAGCATACTGTGCATAGTAAACCGGATTTTCATTAGATTTTGATTTAGCCAGAGTTAAATCAAAATCATATGGCGTATTAGCCGCTTTAGCCGCAAAGAAATAACGTGTTGCATCAACTCCGATATCTTCGATCAGATCTTTGATCGTAATCGCATTTCCGGTACGTTTCGACATTTTGACAACTTCACCGTTTTCCATCATTCGAACCATCTGTAAAATATCGATATTCAGCTGATCACTGTTATAGCCTAAAGCCTGGATCGCTGCTTTCATACGATTGATATAGCCATGATGATCGGCCCCTAACAGATCGACCAGATATTCATAACCACGGTCCAGTTTATTTAAATGATAGGCAATATCGGGTGTTAAATAAGTGTAGCTGCCATCAGATTTGATCAGTACACGGTCTTTATCATCACCAAATTCTGTCGATTTAAACCATAAAGCCCCTTCACTTTCATAAGTGTAGCCACCCGCTTTTAGTTTTTCAATAGTTGGTACCACTTTATTATTTTCATAAAGTGAGGTTTCTGAAAACCAGACATCAAATGATACTCTAAATTCCTTCAGGATATCCTTGATCTTCTGCAGTTCAAATTTAGTTCCTTCTTTTCTAAAGAAAGAAATCATTTCATCTTCTGAAACATGAAGATATTTATCTCCCTGTTCCGCTTTTATTCTTAAAGCAATTTCTTTAATATCCTGACCATGATAACCATCTTCTGGCAAATCAAAATCAAGACCAAAAGCTTCACGGTATCTTGCATACAACGATAAAGCCAGATTATAGATCTGATTTCCGGCATCGTTGATATAATATTCTCTAGTTACATCATAACCAGCAGCTGACATGATCCTGCAGATACTGTCACCTACAGCCGCTCCTTTAGCATGACCCAAATGCAGATCACCAGTTGGATTGGCCGATACAAATTCTACATTATATCTGATTCCCTGCCCGGCATCACTTTTACCATAATCATCTTTTTCTTTTAATACTTCACCAATCACCGAAGCAATGATATCTTTTTTCATGAACATATTAATAAATCCCGGTCCAGCAATTTCGATCGATTCAATATTTGCCTTATCCTTATCAACCACTGCAATTAACTGCTCTGCGATCATTCTAGGATTTTTTCTTAACAATTTTGTCAGCTGCATAGCGATATTAGTTGAATAATCACCATGTGTCTTTTCTTTAGGAATTTCAATCGTAATCTTAGATTCATCAAAATCTTGTGCAAAACCACTGTTTACGATTGCTTCTTTAAACGCATTTTTCAATGCTAATTCTATCTTATTTACAGCCATATACATCCTCCTTATCCTAAAGACATCTAATCGTTTATAAGTTACCATTTAGACTATATAAAGTCAATAATTTTCCACCTGAAACCAGGACAATGCCTCATTATTACAGCAGTGGTGCAATCACACGCAGCAATACTTCCAGAAAACCTTTAAACTTCTTTTTGACAACTTCTTCCAGCGTCATTTCGTGACTTTTCGCAAAGATATCCATAAAATCAGCTTTCATATCCTTTAAACAGGCACAATCATATAAATAAATACCATTTTCAAAATGCAGATAAAGACTGCGATAATCAAGATTGATCGTTCCTACCGTAGCACAACGGTCATCCGCCAGGAAATTTTTCGCATGAATAAATCCTGGACTATATTCATATATATGTACCCCATGTTCGATCAGTACATGGTAATACGAACGGGTTACCTTGAATACAATTTTTTTATCAGGAATAGCAGGTGTTACAATTCTTACATCAACCCCACGGGCAGCAGCATTAATAAGCGCATTTTGCAGCAGGTCATCTAAAATCAGATAAGGTGATGAAATATAAATGTAACGATGGGCCTGATTGATCATATTCAGATAAACAATTTCTCCTACCTGCTCACTGTCTAATGGTGAATCAGTATAGGCCACGACCAGACCATCTCTTTGATTGAATCCTGACTGTTGTGGAAAATAGCGATGATAATCTTCCGTAGTATTGTGCGTAGCGTTCCAAGACGCTAAAAACATCATTGTCAGGCTCCAGACAGCCTGTCCCTGCAGCATGATTCCCGAATCCTTCCAGTAACCAAACCTTTCTACTTTATTAATATACTCATCAGCCAGATTAAACCCACCCGAAAAACCAATAACTCCATCAATAACCACGATTTTTTTATGATCACGATTATTCATTGCCAGGGAAATAACCGGTACAAAAGGATTAAAAGCCACGCTTTGAATCCCGTATTTTTCCAGTTCCTGATAATATTTGCGGGGCAGTTTTGTCAGCGAACCAACATCATCATACATCATTCTGACTTCGACCCCTTCCTTGGCCTTTTGTTTCAGTATCGTTAAAATTGTATCAAACATATACCCTTCTTCGACTATGAAAAATTCCATGAAAATATATTTTCTGGCATTTTTCAAAGCTTTCAGCAGCGGTTCAAACGCTGCTTCACCCGAAGAAAAATATTGGATATTCTGTCCATAACAGGTCGTAAATCCCTGATTTTTCAAATAAGTCAGCTGGCCTCGAATATCCTCATCAGGGATTTTGCTGATAAGATCATTGTTCAGACGATTAAGTTCGATCTGTTCATTTTGCTGATCAAAAGCACTGCGCAGTTTTTTAGCTGGCTTTTTATTCCCCAAAAATACATAGAGTATACCTCCAACAAAAGGGAAAAAGAAAATCAGCACGATCCAAATGATCTTATAGCTGCTGGCCTCTTCTTTTGCCACCAGAAAAATGACGACCGCAATGCTCGTTAAACGAAACAGCCATTTTAAGATCACTGAAGACTTCAGATAAAAATATGCTAAAGATACCAGCAGTAACTGTAAAGCAATTAAAATCGCTGAAGCCAGCAGTTTATTCATCAGTAATTTTTTTGATTCTGCAACATTCATGATATTTCCTCATAACGAATCAGTAGATATACCTCACTGATTATTTCACTTTCATCACTTAATACATATTTCATTTGAATATTACGATCATGGTGCAGACTGACCAGTTCACCATACAGTTCGATCATACCATAAGGTGTGGCATAATGATTGAACAGACGTCGATGGTAAGACAGAGACAGGAGCGAAGGACCATGGACCAGCGTAACATCCTGCCCACGAATCGTGATTTCTATTTTCTGATCATCATGATAAAAAGAAAGCTGTTCTTTTTTTTCATCTTTCAGGTACGTTCCTTTAGCCTGATATTGAACAGTTTCATGATGGTCTTTATATTTAAAAATACTTTTATATTGAAGCTGTACTGTTTTTTTCATTTTATCACCGTGCATATTATAACATAAATTGGTAAGAATGATATTGGTGATTATATGAAGAAAACGGTTAAAATTATTCTTGCAGCATCAATTTTTACAGCCACTTCTATTTTACTGCTTTATCTGATTGCCTTTTTCATCGGTAAACCCGATCTTAACTCAGATCGTTACTTAAAGCTTTATGATGATCAGAATGAAATATTCTACCAGAGCATCAACAACTACAGTGGTCAGTATGTCAGTTTAAATGATGTCAGTCATTACTTTCAGGAAGCCATCGTTGCTATTGAAGATCAGCGATTTTACGAACACCATGGTTTCGATATCATCGGTATTGCCCGTGCTGTCAAAACCAATATCACCCGTCAGAAAAATGCACAAGGAGCCAGCACCATTACCCAACAGTACGCCCGTTTACTTTATCTGACGAATGAAAAAACGTGGTCACGAAAAATCAAAGAAGCCTTCTATACCATGCAGCTGGAATCTCACCTTTCCAAGAAAGAAATTCTCGAAGGATATGTCAACAATGTCTATTTTGGTCATGGAATTTATGGTATCGAAAATGCTTCGCAGTATTTTTTTAATAAATCGGCCAGAACACTTACCCTTAATGAAGCCAGCATGCTGGCAGGAGTCGTCAATGGGCCTCAGTACTACTCCCCGCTGATTGATGAAACAAATGCCAAAAAAAGACAGCTGCTGGTATTAAATGCCATGCTGGAAAATGGCTATATTACTAAAAAGCAGCTCAATACTGTCAAAAAAGAAAAACTGATACTGTCTGTTAATCATGAAATTCAGGAAAATATGTCTTCCTTTTACTATAAAGATACAGTTATCGATGAACTGGAAAGTCTTGGCTACTATAACAACCAGTATTTAAATAAGGGTCTCAATGTTTACACAACCTATCACTCAGAATATCAGGATGTCCTGAATCAAAGCATCAAAGACAAAGCTATGACTTCCAAGCTGCAGTGTGCTTTTGTCGTTGTCGATCCTCAAACCAGTTCCCTGCAGGCTTTAGTCGGTGGCATGGATTACAGCACTTCTCAGTTTAACCGCGCAACCAAAGCAACCAGACAGATTGGCAGTACCGTCAAGCCACTGCTTTATTATCTGGCGCTGGAAAACGGCTTTGATGCTACAACGCAATTCATGTGTGAACCAACCACCTTTCAGCTCGACGACAACACATCGTATGCACCCCAGAACTTTCACAATAAATATGCCTATAAAAATATTACTTTGGCCCAGGCCATTGCCGTCAGTGATAATATTTACGCCATGAAAACCCATCTCTTCCTGGGCACCGAACATCTTTATCATTTTTTAAAACAGTATGATATAGACTGTAAAAACAATGCTTCCCTGGCTCTGGGAACCGTCAATTCCAATATTTATGAACTGGCCAATATTTATACCAATATCGCTGCCAAAGGAAGCTACCAGCAAATCTATACGATCGAACGAATCGAAGACGATGAAGGCAACACGCTCTATCTCCATGAAGACCAAAGACGTCAGACCCTTAGTCAAGACAGCTGTCTGGAACTGTCACAGCTGCTCACCGGTACCTTTGACAGTCAGTTTTCCACCTATCTTTCTGCCACCATGGCATCGTATGACCCAGAATTTACAGTTGCCTGTAAAACCGGCAGTACCGACTATGATAATCTGATCGTCGCCTACGCTCCTGAAGTTCTCATTGCCGGCTGGACCGGTTATGATGATAATACCCCTATGGAAAATAGCGAAGAAAAAAGTTTTGCGAAAGAAATAGCCATGTCCTTTTTACAGTATCGCAACGAAAAAAAAGCTTTGACCTGGTATCAGCCGACGCGAGAGCTGATTGCTATAGCAATCAATCCCTTAACCGGACAAAACGATGAAAATGGTACGGTTTACTGGTTCAAAAAAGAAGATTATCACGTGACAGCTTGATTAATAAAACAATATAGCTTATGATATTACCGGGTGATAAAAATGTTAAAAAATTCTTTTTGGGGAATTATGAAAAAAGCTGAATGGGAACATGAAGACAGTCATCAGATCATGATGCCGGTCATTGAATTTTTATCAATGCATAATGATAAATACATTTTTGCTTTTCATGATGTCATGTCTGAACTGCTTTATAATCTTGACCGTCAGTCTATTGCTCAGCCAATGATCGACGATGGCAGCTATAATGATGATGCTTTTCTTTATCAGCGCTGCTATGCACTGACTGGCAGCAATAAGATTTATCATGATATCATTCATGGTATCAGAGAACTCAATAGTGACTGTCAGTTCAAGCCTTTGCTCAACGTTCCACGTCAGGCATGGTCTAAACGTAATAAAAAATCTATCATGGACTATCCGCATACACCAAAATACGAAATCAAGTCTAAAAGCAATAAGAAATACTGGTAAAAGAAGCAAAAATATTCTTGCTTCTTTTTATTTTGTCTGTATTTAAATTATTATATAATATTGTTAAGAAAGCGAGGCGTTATACAATGAATGAAGTTTACGAATTTTTAAAACAGGCCAACACCTATTTTCTAGCTACCAATGACCAGGGACAGCCGCGAAATCGACCATTTGGTACCATAGATCTTTATCAGGATAAATTATATATCCAAACCGGTCTTTCCAAAGACTGTGCTAAACAGATGTTAGCAGATCCTCGTATCGAAATTTGCGCTATGGTCAATGATCGCTGGATTCGTATCCAGGCTAAAGCCTGTCTCGATGATAATATCGAAGCTCAAAAACATATGCTGGAACAGTACCCATCTTTACAGGCTATGTACCAGCCAGGCGATGGTAATACCGCTGTTTTTTATCTTCAGGATGTAACAGCTTCAATCTGTTCATTTACTGAAGCACCAAAAGTGATTACATTTTAAAAATGGAAAAGGCTCAAACCTTTTCCATTTTTATGACCTGATATCCAGTTTTTTCAATAATATTTTTTAATTCTTCGTCATCAATCTTTAAATCAGAAACAACGATGAGGTGGTGAAAGGTTATTTTCTGACAGGCGAGATGTTTAGTCGCGTTAATAGCATTCCTGATTTTAGCCTGACAGTTTTGACAATGAATACCCGCAATCTCAATTTGACGCCGATCCGTTATTTGCGGCAAACATTTTTCTGGCACTTTATCCTGTGTGTTGCCACAACAGCCTCCCACTCCATGAAAATGCTGGCGAGAATGGTAAATAGCAACTACAACCATGATGATCAGTACCAGCAAAACTATAATTGTACCCATTATGATCTCCCTGAATTTTGCATGTTATCTTTTTTATATTCTTCAAATAAAGGTTTATGACATAGTGACTGACTGCCACACGCTCCACAGCTGCCCCCACAGGATGATTTACCTTTCTTTTTATCATTCTTTATTGAACGAATTGCTAAAAAAGAAACAGCTAATAAAATCACAAATACAATTAACGTTGACAGATTCATCACTGTCACCTCCTATTCACCCTGAAAATTCATTGACAGTTCTGCTTCTTTTTTTACCGGTCTAAACAGTAAATAAAGCAACAATGCCATCACTGCCAAAGCCATGATCGTTTCCCAGCTAAAAATACCATATAACACCAGATTTCCCAGCTGATTGATGATCAATGCAATGGCATAAGCAAATATACACTGATATGATATCGCAAAAACCGTCCATTTCCAATTATTCATTTCTCTTTTTATAGCTCCAATCGCTGCAAAACATGGTGCACATAATAAGTTGAAAGCTAAAAACGAATAAGCTGATACAGCCGTAAAACTTAAGGCCAGAGTTCCCCAGATTTCTACACCATCTTCTGCCACTTCACCAAAGCCATATAACTGACCAAAGGTTGCCACCACGTTTTCTTTAGCAATCAGTCCTGTAACTGTAGCCACTGCCGCTTCCCAGCGACCCCAGCCAAGTGGCGCAAATATCCAGGCAAACAACTGTCCCAGCGATGCCAGTAAACTATGATTCAATTCTTCGACCATGCCAAATGAACCATTTTCGAATCCATAGCTTTGTAAAAACCATAAAACAATTGTTGAAAGTAAAATGATCGTTCCTGCTTTTTTGATAAATGACCATCCTCTTTCCCACATACTTCTTAATACATTGATCAGTACCGGTAAATGATAGGCTGGCATTTCCATCACAAATGGTGCAGGATCTCCAACAAACAGCTTTGTTTTCTTTAAAATGATTCCCGACATTACGATCGCAGCCATACCTAAAAAATAAGCTGAAGGACTCACCCATGAAGCCCCCTTAAAAACAGCTCCCGCAATTAAAGCAATGATTGGCAATTTAGCACCACAAGGAATAAATGTTGTTGTCATGATCGTCATCTTACGATCGCGATCACTTTCTATCGTACGACAGGCCATGACCCCAGGAATTCCACATCCTGTTCCAATTAACATGGGGATAAACGATTTTCCTGATAACCCAAATTTTCTGAAAATTCGATCCATGATAAAAGCCACTCTAGCCATGTAGCCACAATCTTCCAGAATTGCTAAAAAGAAGAATAAAACAAACATCTGTGGTACAAAACCTAATACCGCTCCTACTCCCGCTACGATACCATCGAGAATTAACGCCGACAGCCAGCTGGCACAGTTAATTGATGTTAAAAAACCACTAATAACAGGTGGAATGATCTCTCCAAATAAGACATCATTGGTCCAGTCGGTGACGATCGTTCCTACGGTCGTCACTGATACATAATAAACAAACCACATGATCAAGGCAAAGATCGGTAAAGCTAAAATACGATGAGTAACGATTTTATCGATCTTATCCGATATTGTCAGCGCATCCTGACAGGCTTTGTGTAAACAGCCTTGAATGATCTTAGAAATATACGTATAACGCTGATCGGTAATGATTGATTCACTGTCATCATCAAAATAGCTTTCAGCTTCACTTATTATCTTTTCACAGTTTTCAATTTCCAGAGTTTCTAATATTTTTTCATCTCTTTCAAAAACCTTCACAGCATAAAACAGTTTTTTATTGGCACTGATATTTTGTGGCAGACGAGCCATGATTTTAGTTAATACGTCATTGACTGAATGATCATATACATTGGTGACCTTAAATTCTGTTTTCGCCGCCTGCTTTACCGCAGCCATCAGTTCACTGATTCCCATTCCTTTTAATGCTGAAATTTCAATAACTGGAACCTGTAAATTGGCTGATAACTGCTGACAGTTAATGCTGTCTCCTCTTTTTTTAAGAACATCTGCCATATTCACAGCAACAACTACTGGTATTCCTAATTCTAACAGTTGTGTTGTCAGATAAAGATTTCTTTCTAGATTACAGCCATCAACTATATTTAAAATGACATCTACATCTTCATTAAGTAAAAATGTTCGAGAAACAACTTCTTCTAATGTATAAGGCGATAATGAATAAATCCCAGGTAAATCTGTTATTTTTATTGCTTTATCTTTTCTGTAAGTTCCGGTTTTTTTCTCAACAGTAACTCCCGGCCAGTTACCTACAAACTGGGTCGCCCCGGTTAAACTATTAAATAAAGTCGTTTTTCCACTATTAGGATTTCCTGCTAATGCTACCTGTATGCTCATCTTTCTCCTCCTTGTTATCATACGCTAACTCTTGATCGTAAATTTAAGCTGGCGCAGCAACTTCAATCATTTTCGCATCTTCTTTTCTTAATGACAGTTCATAACCCCTTACCGTCACTTCAACAGGGTCACCTAAAGGTGCCACTTTACGAACATAGACTGTCACCCCTTTAGTTATTCCCATATCCATGATACGACGTTTGACTGCTCCTTTTCCTGTTACTTTGACCACTGTCACTTTATTTCCTACTTTTACCTCTTTTAATGTCATAATGGCTCCTTTCTAAATCATGATTTTTTTTGCCAGTTCCGCATTCAAGGCTATTCTTGTTTCTTTAATACTGACCACCAGATTATCCCTGACTTTGTGCAAAACAATTATTTCGGCTCCAGGAACAAATCCCAGATTCTGTAAATGGTGTCTGATTTCATCATTGCCACCTATTTTCCTGATCGTATTTTTACTTTCGATCGGTGCTAACGTTAAAGGCATCATATTCACCCTCCTATGAATTAGCTTAAGCTAACTACGACTTAAAAAGAAAAGTTAGCTGTATCTAACTTAACTTTAATATACCTGCTTATTTCCATTTTGTCAAGTATGTTTTATTAATTATCAAGTCATTAAATTGCTTATAACATAAAATAATGCTAAAATAAAAAAGAGGTGAATTTCATGAATCTACAGGAATCAGGAGAAATGTATTTGGAAACCATCCTTGTTTTATCCCGTCAAAACAAAGATGTTCGTTCTATCGACATCGCTCGTTCATTAAATTATTCTAAACCCAGTGTATCGCGAGCCATCAACCTATTAAAAAACGAGCATTACATCAATGTTGATAGTAAAGGATATATTACTTTAACCGAAAAAGGGAAAAAAACTGCAGATACGATCTACGATCGTCACAGTACGCTAGCTGCTTTTTTTGAAAGTATTGGTGTCAGTAAAGAAACAGCAGCTAACGATGCCTGTCGTATCGAACATGTTATTTCTGATGAAACCATGATCAGAATCAAAGAACTTATGAATAAATAAGTTCTTTTTATTTGGTCATAATTCTTATATAATTATTATAATACCAATTACAAAGGAAGGAATAAATCATGGAAAAAATAGCTATTATCACAGATTCATGCGCTGATGTACCAGCAGCATATGCCAGTCAATATCATATTCATATCATTCCTATGATCGTCTCCACTCATGAACGCAGCTATAAAGATGGCATCGATATCAATGCTGAAGATGTTTACGAACTGCAGCGCCATGAAATGTTAAAAACTGCTTCCCCACAAGGTGACGATGTCATCAGTATGCTGGAACAGCTAAAAAATGAAGGTTACACCCACGCTGTCATTTTGACAATTGCCAGCGCTCTTTCAGGAGCATCTAATCAGATCAGACTTTTTGCACAAAGTGTCGATGACATTATCGTCAGTGTATTTGACAGTAAAAGTGCCAGCATTGGCAATGGTGCAATTGTCATCGAAACAGCCCGATTAATTGCTGAAGGTATTTCTTATGAAGAACTGCTGCAGAAAATTCCACAGCTTATTGATCATAACTATGTCTATTTTTCAATTGATACTTTAGAATATCTGGAAAAAGGCGGACGTATTACAAAAGCCACTGCTATTGTTGGAACTGCCTTAAAAATCAAACCTATTTTATCTTTTGATAAAGAAAATGGGGCAATCTTTGTTCCTGCAAAAGTGCGTGGTCGTAAAAAGGTACAAAGTCAGCTAATCAGATTTTTAGAAAAACATATCGCTGATCATCCTCACCAGATTTATAACATACTTATTGCTGATGGTGGCGATGAAGAAAGTCATCGTCTTTTAGAAGACAAAATAAAAACCTTATTTCCTGAAGCTAATGAGTATATCAACGCTAAAATAGGTGCTGCATTATCGGCTTATCTGGGAAAAGGTCTGTTAGGTGCAGGTATTCAGTTTATAGATGAACAAAAAAGGTAAGCTATGCTTACCTGCTTTGTTTATTTAATTATCTTATGGATAAGGGAAAAAGGAATAAGGCTAAATTTATTGTATAAAGCATGTTTCATAAGAAAATTAAATGAATTCGAGTTACTATCGGTTGCCCAAGGCTAACCACAATCATATGTTAGCATAGAGTAACTGTGATGTCAAACCATTTTATATAATTTGTGGATAATAAATTTTTGAATCCACCTTATTCTTTTTGGAATGAATAATAGCCCCCACAATTTCAGATACCGTTGAAAGACTAACCAGCCCTCTTTCAGTAATGATCTGGATTTCTCGAATATCATCACTATGCCCATAATGTAAATAAGGAATTTGCATCTGATCATCTACAAACACATAATATCGTGGATCAAAGCCATGATCTAAACATAACTTTTCAATTTCCTGTTTCTGTTTTAAATCACGATAATCTTCATAAACAAATAATTTTCTATTTAAAAAGCGATAAGCCAGATCCTTTAATATTGCATCCTGACTGTTACATAGTGTCCTGATATAATAAAAACAGATGTTTTCATCAAGCTGAAGATAATCGGCAACAGACACATTTCCTTTTAAAAAGGGCACAAAATATGTCACATCATCTACCAACTGTCCCTGATCATATAGATCCTGCATTCTTTTAAACAGTGCAATAAGAATCTGTTCATAACAGCGGGTGGTAGGATGATAATACACCTGCCAATACATATGATAACGGGCCAGAATATAGTTTTCGATTGCCTGAACGCCTGATTTTTTATATACAATTTTTCCTGATCTGACTGCCATGATCCTTAACAGTCGCGCCAGATCAAAATGACCATAAGTTGTTCCCGTAAAATAAGAGTCCCTTAACAGATAATCCATTCGATCACAATCCAGCTGGCTGGATATCATCTGTATCAATATTGAATCAGGATGTTTCTTTTCAATGACAGCACAGACATCTTCACTTAATCCAGTAACACAGTTTTCCAGCAGCCAATATATCTCCGGATCCTGACGAATGATCTTTGTCGTATACTGTTCGTGATGATGATGAAAAATATGCTCAAAACAATGCGAAAACGGTCCATGTCCAATATCATGAAGCAACCCGGCTACCATGACCGTCAGCTGCTGATAGTCATTCAGATAATCTTTGACTACACTTTCTTTAAGCATTCTGTAGACAATTGCATAAACTCCAAGCGAATGGGTAAAACGAGAATGTTCGGCACCCGGGTAGACCTGATAGATACCTCCCAGCTGTTTGATTCTTTTAAGCCTTTGCATGGCAGCACTGTTGATCAGATCCAGAATAAGCGTATGATCAACGTGAATATAATTGTGGATAGTATCTCGAAATACTTTTTTATCTTTCAGTTCAATGCTTTGTAATGTAAAATCAGATTTATTCATTGTATCACCTGCTTTATTATCTTTTATTTTAACAAAATATATGGTTAAAAAAAAGCGCTGATACTTTGTCATCTTTCAAAAAAGTAATATAATAAAAAAAGAGATGGAGGTATTAAAATGTTAAATCAAAAAGTTGCCGATCTGTTAAACGATCAGATCAATAAAGAAATGTATTCAGCTTATCTGTATTTGGACTTTGCCAACTTCTATACAGCAAAAGGCTTAGATGGCTATGCCAACTGGTACAGGATCCAGGCTAAAGAAGAAATGGATCATGCCATCGGTATCCTGAACTATTTACAGGATAACGATTATGTTGTCACTTTATCAGCTATTGCCAAACCAGACAAAGAATTAAAAGCTTTAGAAGATCCTTTACGCTTTGCTTTAGAACATGAACAGTATGTTACAGAACTGATTCACCATATATATCATGAAGCTCATGAAATTCATGATTATCGTACGATGAAATTTTTAGACTGGTATGTTGAAGAACAGGGTGAAGAAGAAAAGAACGCAAATGATATGATTTCAAAATTTGAACTTTTCGGTCATGATCCAAAAGCTTTATATCAGTTAAACAGTGAACTGGCTAATCGTACATATACAACAGCATCTATTTTAGCTGCTGAATAACAGCAAGAGTTTATCAGCCGATAAACTCTTTTCATGACTATAAAGAATGGAGATTTAATGATGATCAATAATTTTCATACCCATACCTGCCGCTGTCATCACGCTTATGGTGCAGATGAAGAATATGTTAAAAGTGCTATTCAGGCTCATATGACACAATTAGGTTTTTCGGATCATACTCCCTGGCATTATGATTCTTCTTTTCAGCCCACGATGCGAATGGATGAAACTCAAATCGATGATTATATCCAAAGTCTAAACAGCCTCAAGGAAAAATATAAAGATCAGATTGATATTCTCATTGGCTTAGAATGCGAATATTTTGAAAAATATATGCCTTGGCTTAAAAAAATGATCAAAGATAAAAAAATCGATTATCTGATTTTAGGTAATCATTATTATCAAAGTGATGAGACCCATATATATTTTGGATCTCCCTGTTCCCGACAACTGTTAAAATGCTATGTTGATGAATGTATCAAAGCTATCGATACTGGATTATACAGTTATATCGCTCATCCTGATCTGATCAATTATGATCCAGCATCTCCAGATTACAGACAAGAAATGACACGTTTATGCAGGTACGCTAAAAAGCATCATATTCCTTTAGAATTTAATTTATTAGGCTATCAAAGCAAACGTCATTATCCTCATCCACAGTTCTGGCAGATTGCCAGTGAAAATCATAATCAGGTCATCATCGGTTTCGATGCACATAGTCCTTCCAGTCTGCTTGATCTGCAATCTTATAAGCAGGCCCTTGAATATTTAAACAGTCTGCATATCGAAGTTATCAAAACAATAAAGACACTCCGTTGAGTGTCTTTATGCTTTATATATTTTTTCATCAAACATTTTTTCTTTTTTAGCGACAACGATAGATGTCACAGAATCTCCTGTTACATTCAATGAAGTTACCAGCATTTCAATTGGTCGATTAATAGACAGGATCAATGAATAAGCCAATAAGGCTGCATCATTAGTATAGCCCATTCCTGTTAAAATCGTAAAAAGAATGATTGCTCCTGCTCCTGGTGCCGCTGGCGTTCCAATAGAAGCAATTAAAGCTAAAACTGCAATAATGGCCATTGAAACAAGATTGACATCATATCCTGAACTGGCAGCGACGAAAATAGCAGCGATGACCTGCATGATAGCCGTACCATCCATATTGATCGTCATTCCTAAAGGTAAGACAAAAGAAGCAATTTCTTCACTTACACCTAACTCATTAACAGTTGTTGCTTTATTCAAAGGCAGTGTGGCGGCACTTGATGATGTTGAAAAACCAAATAAAACAACTTTTACAATTTTTCTCATAAAAGGACGTGGATTTAATTTTGCCATCGTCATTAAATAAACCGGATAAGCCACGATTAGATAAACCAGCAAAGCTAAAAGCACAGTGACTACATATGCCAGTGCCGGCAGCAGATAATTGATTCCATAAGCTGCAAATGTTCTGGTCAACAGACAGAAAATGGCATATGGAGCAAAATTATTAATAACGAATGACAGACATACTGAAATAATTTCACTGGCTTCTACCAGCAGTTTCTGAACTGTTGTTGCCTTATTTTTCAAACTGTTCATTGCCAGACCAATCGCTACTGCTAAAAATACTATCGCCAATACACCGCCATTATTAGTAAAAGCCTGAATAAAATTACTTGGTACGATCGATAAAACGATATTTAACGGGTTCGATCCTGAAGCCCCTTCCTGAATCGCTATATTTGATGCACTGACAGGCTGAAAGACACCCAGTTTATAAACAAAAGCTCCAATGATTCCTGCAAAAATCAAAGCAAATACTGTTGTTTTAAAAAATGTTGAAATCGTTCTGGAAGAAATTCTTCCCAGTTTTTTAGTATCAGTGATAACAGTAATTGCCAGACAGATCGAAACAAATACCATCGGTACAATGATTAGCTGCAACGCATTAATAAACAATTGTCCAACAATATAGAAGATCCCAATTGCCTGATTAGCTCCTTCAGCTGTAATATCCTGGAAAAAGATATTGTTGATGATGTTCCATATTTCATGATTACCACTTTCAATCAGATTTTCTCGCAAGAAAATACATCCTAAACCAACAACAATACCACAAATCAAAGCAATGACCATTTTTTTAGCCAAAACTTTTCCACTGTTTTTATTTTTCACGTTCATACCTCCCAACAAAAAATCCCCAAATTATCAACATTATACAACTTATAAGATTTTTTTCAACTCAAAAATTAATTTTTATTCATATCTTGAATTGTAAAATGAAACTGGAATTAAGAACAGACTGTAATGAGCGGATATTTTTACCGTTTTTCGCCCTTTTTTCATCTGTTTCTGTTTTTCTGCATGAAAAAA
>JACJKV010000121.1 GCA_016901755.1 Thomasclavelia spiroformis
TCACTTCTGTTTCGTTTTCATTGACTTCTGTTTCAAATGAACCTGCCTTTATCCCAACATTGATACTGCCATTATTTTGAGATGATCCAGCAAATATCCCATTGTTGGCGGTAATATATGCAGCATAGTCATATAGCCCGATATCTTTACTATGTTCAGATACACTGATGACCTTACTGTAATGAGTCTCATCATCCTTATTTGCTTCATACCATATGATATCATCCTGACCGTTATTTTCGCTCCATACCGGAATTTCTACTTTTTTTGCTC
>JACJKV010000122.1 GCA_016901755.1 Thomasclavelia spiroformis
TCCTAACAATCAGAAAAGAGCAAATGTAGTACTGCCAGATTCTGCTCAGCAGGCTCTGTGGATCTGTCCGACTTGCAAGGGAGAATATTCAGCATCAGTTCGTGACAGAAAGGTAGGAGATGATTCATGTCCATACTGCAAAAATAAAAAAGCACTTCCAGGATATAACTCATTGGTGGACATCAAGCCAGAACTTGCAGCAGAGTGGTCTCCTAACAATCAGAAAAGAGCAAATGTAGTACTGCCAGATTCTGCTCAGCAGGCTCTGTGGA
>JACJKV010000123.1 GCA_016901755.1 Thomasclavelia spiroformis
GTAGCGTAGCTGAAATTGCCAAATGAGTAGTCACGGCCACCAATAACGGCAACAATTCTGCCATCCTGACTTGACTGTACGACCCCACCCATACGCATGTCTTCATCGCTGTAGCTGTAGGCTTCACCATTTCCTAGTGATGTACATAATTCCTGCAGATCACTGTCACAGTAGGTATAGATGTTAAGCTGTGTTTCTTTTGGATCAAGTCCGGTCTTTTCTTTGACTTCATCTGTGACCATATCTACATAGGCTGCATAGAC
>JACJKV010000124.1 GCA_016901755.1 Thomasclavelia spiroformis
TCATCATCCTTATTTGCTTCATACCATATGATATCATCCTGACCGTTATTTTCGCTCCATACCGGAATTTCTACTTTTTTTGCTCCGCTAGGATTATTGGCAACTTCAACACTGATCTTGAATTTTCCGTTACCAAGATCTTCTGCTGTCATATTTAATTCTGGACTGGCTATTGCAAAGGCTGATGATGTCAGCATCACCATGTTCCCGTCATTTTTGACCATATAGCAGTGTACCTGATACTGACCTGCTGTCCTGTGAT
>JACJKV010000125.1 GCA_016901755.1 Thomasclavelia spiroformis
GATAATTTGCATATTATTTTCTCAAATTATTTTAACTGTTTTATTATATTTATTAATTTTATTTGACTCGTTCTTTCATTTTTTTGTTCAAATAATCTGCTAATCAACAATGTGACCTTGCGGGCATACTTTATATCCTTCGCCTGTCGTTTTCCAGTTCAGTGTGCTGAATATTTTCTTTCTGAATTTGGGTTCATTCTTTTTTGCATACATTGGATACTTCATGTACAGCTTCATTTTATGTGTCAGACAGT
>JACJKV010000126.1 GCA_016901755.1 Thomasclavelia spiroformis
TTCAATATGATCTTTATGAGGTTCTGTCTTCTCTCGTCTATGCCCGTCTGGTCTGCCCATGCAGCAAGTATAAAACCTTTCATGAGGTTCTTCCTCAGCTTAAGGACCCTGTTCACTACTCGTATGATCAGTTATTAGACGCTTTTGAATTTATCGGCAATGATTATCATAAGTTCATTGAAATATTCAATGAACAGTTAAAATCTCTATATCATACCAGTACAGATAAAACATATTTCGATTGTACAAACTT
>JACJKV010000127.1 GCA_016901755.1 Thomasclavelia spiroformis
TTTTTCGTTTCCCTTTCCCATAGACAGGACTGATATCATTTTTAACCATGCACTCCATCAGATACTGTACAATATAGCCGATTTCCTGAGCACAGTAAAACTGCTGATATGAAAAGTCAAATCCTCTTTCACTGTTCAGTGATATGATTCCTTCTGTTATTTTTGTAAACAGTCTTTTTCTGGCATTGATGATCCTTGTTTTATAGACAAAGCTGTATTTACTGGCATTGGCTTCAAACTTTGTACCATCGA
>JACJKV010000128.1 GCA_016901755.1 Thomasclavelia spiroformis
TGAATCTGATGTCATGCCTGCACAGGGATTCCAGACTCCTCAGGTCATTAGAACCGATCATCCTCGCAAAAAGAACAGCCTTCAGAAGCATCACGTTATCATATCCTTTTCTTCCTCGACATTCTTTTCTTTTTAGATATCTGTTTAGATTCACTCCTTCCAGTGCCTTTAGAAAAGAAACAACCTCATCATCAGGATCAATTTTTATTCCCAAATCCAGTGGCAAAGATAACTGAAATGCGTTATAATTAT
>JACJKV010000129.1 GCA_016901755.1 Thomasclavelia spiroformis
GCAGATCACTGTCACAGTAGGTATAGATGTTAAGCTGTGTTTCTTTTGGATCAAGTCCGGTCTTTTCTTTGACTTCATCTGTGACCATATCTACATAGGCTGCATAGACAGAATCATTTTTAGCGGTTGACTGACATAGTGTATTTTCAATTTTGGTCTGTTTGGCCAGATCACATTCCTCCTGAGTGATATAGCCATGTTTGACCATCAGATCTAAAATAGTATTACGACGGTTGGTCGCTTTTGAC
>JACJKV010000130.1 GCA_016901755.1 Thomasclavelia spiroformis
GTCAAAAGCGACCAACCGTCGTAATACTATTTTAGATCTGATGGTCAAACATGGCTATATCACTCAGGAGGAATGTGATCTGGCCAAACAGACCAAAATTGAAAATACATTATGTCAGACTACTCAACAAAACAATTCAGTCTATGCAGCCTATGTAGATATGGTCACAGATGAAGTCAAAGAAAAGACCGGACTTGATCCAAAAGAAACACAGCTTAACATCTATACCTACTGTGACAGTGATCTGC
>JACJKV010000014.1 GCA_016901755.1 Thomasclavelia spiroformis
ACTTTTTTCATGCAGAAAAACAGAAACAGATGAAAAAAGGGCGAAAAACGGTAAAAATATCCGCTCATTACAGTCTGTTCTTAATTCCAGTTTCATTTTACAATTCAAGTTTTTTGTATTATTTATTATTTAAATTGAGAGGGAATTTATAGTTTGGTATAATATTATCGTTATCGTTCCTCCTTTGAAAGGGGGTGATACAATGTTGTTTAACTTAGTTTTATCTGTCGTGGCAGGTATAATTGCATATTATATTTGTAAATGGATAGCCAGAAATATAAAGCGATCACTATCCTAGTGTTAAGTTCACTATAAAAACTAGAAAAGGTAAGGAGTAGCGTTCCTTACCTTTTTGCATTGATACAATGCTGTTTAACTTACGAGTCAATTATAACATTAGCCTGACTCTATTTCAAGTATATAACAAATGAATCATATTTATACATTTAAACTAGATGCAGCCACTTACAAAAAAATGCGTCCATGTCTCATGGTAATGTATGAAAACATACAAAAACACATAAAAATTTAACATATTCTTTAAAAATGCATCCATTTTGCATCCACTTACATATTTTCTATAAATTATCTAACTCTCTTATGGAATAAAAAGCATAACTTTATGATCAGTAGTCATGAATTGTTTCGTATTATCATATCATAAATTTATGCTTTTATTTATATTATTAATTCATTGATAATTCAAATTATCCTGATTTTCACTATTTATTTCTTGGTTTCATCTGAGGGAATAAGATAACTTCCTGGATCGATTCCTGACCAGTTAATAACATCACTAATCTATCAATACCCATACCCATTCCACCGGTTGGTGGTAATCCGTATTCTAAGGCTTCTACGTAATCTAAATCCATTTCAATTCATACATAATTTTTATATATATTTTTACATGTTATTTTGTATTAGTAAACGACTAAAAAAATATATAGCTTGTAGATTTTATATATAGTTATCTTATCTTGTATGCCACTACTTTATATTCATATTATGTGTTTATTTTAATAATTAGTACGTTTTTAATAAAGATAATAAAAGTACACATTTACTCTAATGATAAGTAAACACGATAGAAATCTATTTGCAACTTTCAAAGTCTGGTCTTATACTGTCAATATATCTAAATGTATCATTTTCATATTCAAAATGCAAAATACAACAATTAGTTAATCCACCTTGATTATTTACAACACTAGGATCCGTTACACTACTTAAAAAAGAATAACACGCTCCTCCATGCGAAACAGCAAGTACACATTGATGATCCATCTTATCCATAATTTCTTTTAAGATACCTGCCACCCTATCAACTACATCTTGAAAATACTCTCCACCATAATGTGGGAATAAATCATCATAATCAAATGACCAATCTATTTTAGGATTTAAATCTTCACTTTCACCCTCAAAAATACCAAAATTTCTTTCTTTTAGCTGTTTTAATCGTTTATATTCAACCTTATGATCAGTAACTATTTCTAGCGTATCACAACACCTCTCAGCTGTAGAACTATAATAATGATCAAATTGAATATCTTTTAAAATTTCTCGAACTGCCTTTGCTTGTCTTACTCCGTTTTCCGTTAATGGAGAATCACACCATCCTTGAATTTTTCTTCTTACATTAAATAACGTTTCTCCATGTCTCATTAAATATAGATGTTTGACCATAATAATGCCTTCCTTTCTCTCTAATCAAACCAATACAATATCGCTATTTGCAACGCAATAATAATTCATATATCTCTTCTCTTGTTAATTCTCTAGGACCTGTATTAGAAATCTCACATGTCTGAGACACAGTTCTTGCTATATCTTCCGTTAGCTCATATCCTAATTCTGTAAATGTAGTTGACAGTTGAGCCTCCTTGATTAATTTCTCTAATGCCTCTATCCCTTTTAATGCTATATTTTCTTCTGAATCTTTATCATGAATTTCCATAATAACACGTGAAAATCTAGCAAACTTAGATATATCTCCCTTATAAACGGCTCTATAGTACGCCGGTTGAATAACTGCAAGTTGTTGTCCATGTGTACCATGAGAATAAGCTCCTAATGCATTTTCAATTTTATGTGCTTGAAAGTCACCAGGCTTACCAACATTAAACAAAAATGTTTGTACCAATGATGAATCCCACATTAAATCAGATCGAACTTCTAAGCTATCATTTCCATGAATCAATTCTCTCATATTGTAAATAATATCTTTCATTAAACCTTCATTCAATAAGTCTGATACATTAGTGGTTTTTCCAAAATAAGTTTCCATACAATGTGTCAAACTGTCAAATACTCCAGGCATAAATACTTTAAGAGGAACTGTCATAATATAATTTGGATCTTCGATTACAAATTTAGCATATGGACCAGTTAACGTTTTCTTTTCATGTCTTTTTTCATATGTTACTGCTCCTAAACAATCCATCTCCGCTCCTGCTCCGGATAAAGTTAAAATGACAGCAAAATTTCCCATATTTTCTGGAATTACTCCTTTTTCTAATTGAGCTTCCCAAATATCCTCATTAATTTCAGTACCTGAGCAAATGACTTTACAACAATCGATGACAGATCCTCCACCGATAGCAAGGATTAAATCAACATTATTTTCTTTATATAGCTTAATTCCATCCAAAACTTTTTCATAAGTAGGATTTGCTGATATTCCTGGAAAATCAATAATATTCTTTCCGCATTCCCCCAAGACTTCGATAACTTCGTCATAGATACCATTTCTTTTGATTGATTCTTGACCATAAGCGAGCATTATATTCTTGCCATAATGCTTTAATTCGTCTTTAAGATATCTCTTGACACTGTTTTCACCAAAATATACCTTTACAGGCATTTGATATACAAAATCTTTCACAATATCTCTCCTTTCTATAAGGGACATATCGTCTCTTATATAAAACATAATAAGTGATATCGTGTCTCTTGTCAATTGAATTTTTTTTATTTGTTTGCTATAATCTAAAAGAAAGAGTGATGATAATGAAAAAAAACTTTATTAGAGCAAAAAGTCAAGAGAATAAAAATATACGAATACAACAAATCATGGATACTACAGATAAATTATTTTATGAAAAAACTTACCATGAAATAACGCTAACAATGATTGCCAAAGAAATGAATCTTGCAAGAGGTGGACTCTATAAATATGTGACTTCAAAAGAAGAAATTTTTTTGATGATATATTTGCAAAAGCAAGGTATAATGTTGCAAGATATTGTAAATAATTTAAGTCGTGATAAAATAAATCCTGATTCATTATCAAAAGTAATAAGTCAAACAATATATCAACATTTAGACTTTATTAAGTATCATCAAATATTAAACGCTATAATCGAAACAAATGTGACTGTTGAAAAACTTGCTGAATTCAAATTAAAATCACACAAACAAATGACCAGTTTATTTAATATATTAGAAAGAGTATTACAAAAAAACAGAATACAAATTTACGATTTATACCTAACAATATTATATCATTGTGTGTATCTATATGATCGTGTTGCCTATAATAAGAACTATGTAAAAGCAATGAAACTTGCTAATCTTGAAATAGAAAATATTGATTTTGTAGAACATCTTTCCCACTTCATACATATAATTTTTTTTAATAATTGATTATTTGCAATGAACTGCACCATCAATAGCATAAAGTGCACCACCAATTTCAACAACTACACCACTGAGATGATATTATTGAATATACGCAACTGCACCACCTTTTATATTATAGGTGGTCTTTTTTATATTATTATAATGTTGGAGACTTTGTCTCTAATATTATATGAAAGGAGCTTTTATTATGGCTGTAAAATTCAATTTGAGACTATGTTTACAATTGATTGATCGAGGCATATCCCTCAATACGATATCCAAACAATATCATATTAGTAAACATACCTCATCCAAAACAAAACATAGAATGGAGGTGCTTCAATTCGATATCAGTACTCAGATGATGAGCTGGGTAAATTATTTTTCCCTGAAATGTACGAATCTGAAAACATTTATTTAGCAGTGGATTATGACTATGTTCATAAAGAATTGTCTAAGCCTGGTGTTAACTTAAAACTATTATGGAAAGAATATTGCTTGAGTGCTAAGGATGGTAAATATCCAGTAAGTTACTCAAAATATTGTAGAGGTTATGCTCAACATGTCGAAAGACACAACTATACCAACCACATTGAACACAAACCCGGGATTCGTACAGAAATTGATTGGTCCGGGCCTACAATGCATTACATGGTTCCTTCTACCGGTGAATTGGTTAAAGTTTATCTGTTTGTCGCAACTTTACCATTTTCTCAATATTCTTATGTGGAACCTACCAAGGATATGAAAATGAATACATGGATTAACTGTAATAAACATATGTTTGAATACTTCGGTGGTTCAACAGTTAGAATTGTATGTGACAATCTTAAAACAGGTGTTGTCAGTCATCCTAAAGAAGGAGAAATCATTCTCACAGATATGTATTCTGATTTTGGAAATCATTATATGACAGCTATTATGCCTGCACAAGTCAGAAAACCTAAGCAGAAAGCGAGTGTCGAAGGTACCGTTGGCAAAATAGCTACAACCATTATTGCATCATTAAGAAATGTAGAGTTTCATTCATTCGAAGAGCTTTATCAAGCAGTAAGAGAAAAGCTTGATGAGTTTAATACTACTCCATTCCAGAAAAGAGATGGAAGCAGAAAAGAAATATTTGAAGCTGTTGAAAAGCAGGCACTTAAACCACTTCCTGAAATACCTTTTGAAGTATGTCATTGGTTTTATTCCAGAAAAGTACAAGTCAATTGCCATATCACCTATCAAAAAAACTAGTATTCATTTCCTTATGAATATGTAGGCAAATCCGTTGATCTAAAAGTGTCAGAAACAACATTGACTATTTATTATCAAAACAAGCGAATCAACATCCACAAGCTGTTTCCTGCCTATATAAAGAATAAATATTCTACCTATGAACAGGATATGCCTGAATCAGTGAAAGTAAGTGAGTGGGATGATGTGCGTATAAAAAAATGGGCGAGCAAAATCGGACCCTACACAAGAAAGGTTGTAGAGATTATATTTGAAAGATGTAAAGTTAAGGAACAGGGTTATAACCCTGCAATGAGTGTATTACATCTAAGTGATAAATATTCAAATGAAAGACTTGAATTATCCTGCCAGATAGCTTTAAGTAAATATCCATCACCTAGATATAAACATCTTAATGCCATTCTATCTAACAATCAAGATAAACTAGGAAAACAAGGAAATGCATCTGAAGAAAGAAAAACGACAGGACACCTGAGAGGTGCAGAGTTCTACGGAGGCAAATCAAAATGATAGATAATGAAACTGTAAGAAAAGCATCAGAAATTGGGATTATAGATGTTGTAGATGCCATTAAATTGATTGAAACAAATCCTGCTTATATTACTTTGACATTTGATGAAAAAATAAATATGGTCATCGACTTTGTTTATCAGCAAAGATATAACGAAACGGTAAGAAGATTAAAGAAATCGGCTAAATTACGCTATGTAAATGCAGATCTAAGAGATATTCACTATACTGACAATCGAAGCATTACACATCAGCTGATTAGCTCACTGGCTACATGTAATTATATTACATTAAAAACCAACATCATTATTCATGGACCATGTGGTACAGGGAAAACATGGCTCTCATGTGCATTAGCAAATGAAGCGGCAAAACAAAAATATAAAATATTTTACATTAGAATGCCTGAGCTATTAGAAAAGTATAATGAACTGAGGAATATGGGTAAAAGTCTATCACAAGTAGTTAAGAAATACGCAAAATACGATCTGCTTGTATTAGATGAATAGTTAATGTATGAAATGACTGATAAAGAAAAACACTTTATATCTGAGCTTATGGAGGTAAGACATGATAAATGTTCAACAATTTTCTGCAGCCAGTATCCATCAGGAGACTGGTATGATAAATTGCATAAATCGACATTAACAGAGGCATTGCTTGATAGAATCATTCATAATAGAATAGATGTGTATATGGGTAATGAAAACTTTAGAATCAAAAAATAATTTTTTAAAAAGGTCAATCATGTTTGGACATGATTGACTATAATTGTGTATAAATATAAGTGGTGCAGATGTCTGCGACTACCAGTGCTTTTACATGCGAATAATCACGTATTGGTGAATTCTGTGCTTTACAATGGAAAGATGTCGATCTTATTAATAATAAACTAAGAATATCTAAATCATTAAGTGCGATTACATCAAAAATAACGTCACCCAAGACTTCACGTTCAAATAGAACTATTCAATTACCAGATAGATTGGTAGAAAAATTAAAAAAGCGATATATTATTGTTTCTCAACAGGATGGATTTAATGACGATTATTATTTATATAAGGATCAAACTTACATCTCTATAGCTACACTTAGAAGATGGTTTAATGAAGATGTAGAAAAATCCGGTGTGAAAAGAATAAAAGTACATGGACTAAGACATTCTCATGCAAGTTATTTGTTATCAAATCCAATGATTTCTGAATTATTAATTGCTGATAGATTGGGGCATAGTGTAGAAATGTTACGAAGTACGTATGCACATATTTATGAAAAAAGTCGTAAGAACTTAATTGAGTATATTGATAAATTATAATATAGTGTATGCCACTTGTATGCCAGTATCATAAATCTCGCTATGAGAGTCAAATAAAAAAAGCATAACAATAAACTCAATATCATTTCGTTTATAGAGATGATTATTGTTTAAGTTATGCTTTTTATTTTTATTATTTATTGAGTTAAAACAATTCAAATTATCTTGATTTTATCACTATTTATTACGTGGTTTCATCTGAGGGAACAAGATAACTTCTTGGATGGATTCTTGACCAGTTAATAACATCACAAGTCTATCAATACCCATACCCATTCCACCTGTTGGTGGTAATCCGTATTCCAAAGCTTCTACATAATCTAAATCCATTTCATTAGCTTCTTCATTACCTAATTCTTTTTCTTTTAACTGATTCGCAAATCTTTCATACTGATCGATTGGATCATTTAATTCATTGAATGCATTCGCGTATTCATTTCCACAGATGAATAATTCAAAACGTTGTGTAAAACGTGGATCTTCAGGATTCTTTCTCGCCAGTGGTGAAATTTCTACTGGATGACCATAGACAAATGTTGGATTAACAATTGTTTCTTCTACATATTTTTCAAAGAATTCATTAATGATATGACCATATCCAAAATGCGCTTCCACATCAATACCATGTTCTTTAGCTAATTCTTTAGCCTGTTCAAAAGTCATATCAGCTGCAAAATCAATACCAGTTTTTTCTTTAATCGCATCAGTCATCGAAATACGTTTAAATCCTGGTGCTAAAGAAATCTGATTTCCTTTATATTCCAGATCATAAGTTCCACATACTTCTTTAGCCGCATTAGAAATGATACCTTCTGTCAGATCCATCATTCCTTCCAGATCACTAAATGCTTTATAAACTTCAATCGTAGTAAATTCAGGATTATGAGTACGGTCCATTCCTTCATTTCTAAACAGACGGCCAATTTCGTAAACCGCATCCATACCACCAACGATCAGTCTCTTTAAAGACAGCTCAGTAGCGATACGTAAATAATAATTCATATCTAAAGTATTATGATGCGTAATAAATGGTCTAGCTGCAGCTCCTCCTAAAATCGGATTTAAAACTGGAGTTTCAACTTCAACATAACCTAAATTATCTAAATAATGCTGAATTGAACGAATGATCTTTGGTCTGGCAAAAGCAATTTTTCTTGCTTCTTCATTCATGATCAGGTCAACATATCTTCTTCTGTATCTTTCTTCAACATCAGTTAAACCATGGAACTTTTCTGGTAATGGTCTTAAAGCTTTTGTTAAATGTTCATATTCATTAACACGAATTGAACATTCTCCTGTATTTGTCATAAAGACAGTTCCTTTAACACCAACGATATCTCCAATATCACCTTTTTTAATAATCTCGTAAACATCTTCACCAACAACATCTTTTCTGATATATAACTGAATCTGTCCATCTCTGTCCTGAATATGCATAAAACATACTTTACCTTTTCTACGTTTTGTCATAATTCTTCCGGCAACAGAAACTTCAATATTCATTTCTTCTAATTCTTCATGTGTCTTATCACCATAAGTTTCTTTAATTCCTTTTGAATAAGCTGTCACATCAAAACGATGACCAAAAGGATCGATACCTTTATCAATTAATTCCTGCATTTTTTCTCTACGAACTAATTCCTGTTCGCTAAATTTTCTTTCTTCCATCTCTATCCTCCTACAAAATAAAAAACTCTCTATCCCCAAGGGACGAGAGTATCGTGTTACCACCCTAATTTATCAACAAGTCACCTTATTGATCTTTATAACTATCAATGAATAGTCTTGCCTGTAACGTGGCTCACGTTATTCCATCATTTTTAATCCGAAATAAAGCTCCTAGTCTTTATTCATTGCCCGCCCATCATCTCTTTCCACCACACCGAGATTCTCTATCATGTTAAAGACAATTACTCCTCTATTCATCGCTTTTATTTATATTCGTTGATATATTAACCCAATTATATTTTCTTGTCAATAACCGTCATAAAAAAAGATCGATGAAATCATCGACCCTCTCCCAACTATTTTTTAGCAGTTTTTTTAGCTGCAGGTTTTTTTGTTTCTTTTGCAGCAGCAGTTTTAGCTGGTGCTTTTTTTGGTGCAGCAGCTTTTTTAGCAGGTGCTTTTTTAGCTGCAGGTTTAGCAGCAGCAACGCTATAGTCTGGCATATCAGCGATAGCTAATTCACCATTAACATCTTCACCATCTTTTTTATTTGCGACATAGAATAATTTTGCTGATTCAGGAACATAGTAAATATTTAAAGTATCGATATCAGTTGTTTTGATACCTTTAGCTTTTAATGTTTCTTTTACATATTTATCCAGATCTTTATCAGTTACATTGTTTCCATTGAATTGGACTTCAATCATTGTTTTCATTTAACTTCGAATTCGAAACCCCTGTTTCTACTTCCTCCTAGCAGTATTCTATACTATTTTTGTAAAATGTAAAGCCTTTTCAGCGAAAAAATCGCATTTCATCAATATTTTTTGCAATGTAAGCGCTTTATTTTTTCTTTGAGATGATTTGAACATCAAATTAATAATGATTGTCAAATCATGTCAGATCTGCCTGCTGATTGCCATAAAGTAAATCAAGCGAACACTGATAATCCATTAAGATCTGCTCTAACTGCTGATAAGTTTCAACCTTAGACAGTTCATTTTTAACCTTAGCAGAATTTTTCAGTCCCTTAATATACCAGGGCGCATGTCCTCGCATTTGTGACATAGCAACACGTTCTGGTTCAATAAGCATCAGTCTTTGCGCATGATTTAAACACCACGCTATTTTTTCCTGATAAGATACTTCCGCTACTGGCTGATCATGACTCAGTCCTTCACTGATCTGTTTAATGAGCCAGGGATTACCTAAAGCGGCACGGCCTACCATGACTGCATCACAGTTAGTTTCTTTTAACATTCTTCTGGCATCTTCTACGCTGCGTACATCACCATTACCAATCACCGGTATACTTACTGCAGCTTTAACTTCTTTAATGATATTCCAGTCGGCATGTCCTTCATACATCTGCGAACGGGTACGACCATGGATGGCAACAGCGCTGGCTCCCGCCTGTTCAATCAGTCTGGCTACCTCTACAGCATTGATATGTTCTTTATCAAAACCACTTCTGATTTTTACAGTCACTGGTTTTTTAACGTTTTTAACGATGCCAGAAACGATATCGTAAATCAGCTGCGGATCTTTTAACAGCTGACTGCCAGCATTCGCTTTTAATACTTTATTGACCGGACAGCCACAGTTAATATCGATGATAGCACAGTCACTATGTTCATCAATATATTTAGCGGCTTTTACCATAGTTTCCACTTCGCCACCAAAAAGCTGAATACTGACAGGATGTTCTGCTGCATCAACTTTTAACATCTCTAAAGTTTTTTTATTGCCATAACAGATTGCCTTATCACTGACCATTTCGGAATAGACCAGTCCTGCACCAAATTCTTTAACGATCTTGCGAAAAGCCAGATTGGTAATACCAGCCATTGGTGCCATAACGACCTGATTTTTAATTTCAACATTTCCTATTTTAAACATATAATCAACCTCTTTGATATCCTATCATCATTTTTATAAAAAATGAATAAAAATATATGATAACGCCATACTTATTACAGATAGCTTACTTGTCCCCTCTATTTTCCTCCCCCAAAATAGGCGTAAGTTATCTGAATAATACAAGTTGTTTTCCAAAAAAAATAAAGACAGCCCCTTGTCTTTATTTTTACATAAGATCACATATGATATGTGATCAGTTTTTTTCTAACAGCATTTTCAGATCTTCTTCACTGAATGTATATGTCTGATTACAGAACTGACATGACATTTCACAGCCATGATCTTTTTCGATCATATCTTCTATTTCATCTTTTCCTACTGTTGCCAGAGCCGAAAGCATCTTTTCTCGTGAGCAGTCACATTGATAACTTAGATCCTGATGATCAGTAATTTCTACATCTTCAAACAGCATTTTCAGGATATCTTCTGGTGTCTTTCCTTCGTTGATCAAAGCAGATACAGCAGGGAAATCTTTAATTTTTTCTTCGATATAGGCAATATCATCCTCTGTTGCTTCTGGTAAAAGTTGAATGATAAAACCACCCGATGATAGAATTTCATTGGTATCATTGACCAGGACCCCTACCGAAACAACTGAAGGAGTCTGTTCACTTAACATAAAATAATATGAAAAATCATCACCAATTTCACCAGTCTGTAAAGGAACTGTTCCACAAAACGGCTCTTTCAGTCCCATATCTTTAATGACTCGCAAAGTTCCCTGATTACCAACAGCGACCCCAACTGCTAAATGCCCATTAGAATTATAAGTATAATGAACCTGCGGATTACCAACAAATCCTTTAATATGGCCATCACTATTAGTTACTGCCATCATCGTACCAATTGGTCCTCCACCGTTGATCGTTACTGTCATTTTTTCATTATTTTTATTCATGGCGGCCATCATCAAAGTCGCTGACATCATTCTGCCCAGTGCCGCTGATGCTGTTGGCCATAAACCATGTTTTAATCTTGCTTCTTCTAATAAATGTGTTGTGGAACAGGCAAAAACACGACAGTTTTTACTTTCCACCAAACCTCTTACTAAATAATCTTTCATTTTTACCACCAATAGAGTACCGAAGAAAATACTGGTATGATCATACACAATACTAACATAATAATAAATATTCTTTTCGCTCTTGTACTCATGTATATCTCCTTTCTAAATGAAAAAAAGCGATAAACGCTTTTATTTCATTTCATCTAATAAATCATCGACATCATCAATTGAAGGTGTTGACTGATCATGATGATCATCTGATTCGTTAGCTAAAGATCCATTATGTTTTTCTAACATATGTCCAGTCTGATATAACGATTCAATATCTTCACCTGATAATGTTTCATGTTCTAATAGCGCTTCTGCTATAGTAATTAATTTATCTTTGTTATTTTCAATAATTTCAGTTGCTTTGTTATAGCATGAATCAATGATCTTACGAACCTGTACATCAATTTCATAAGCTATCTGCCCTGAATGAGTATTACTTCTTTGTGTATAGTCACGGCCTAAGAAAACCTGTCCATTTTCTGAATCATATTTGATTGGTCCTAAATCTGACATTCCCAGTTCCGTAACCATCATACGGGCAATACGGGTTGCCTGTTCAATATCATTATGAGCCCCTGAAGAAACATCACCAAAGAATACTTCTTCTGAAACACGACCACCCATATATCCAGCGATCATTGCTTTTAGCTGACTCTTGGTCTGGAAATAAGTTTCTTCTTTTGGTGTCATCAGATTGTAGCCACCAGCCTGTCCACGTGGAACAATGGTCACTTTCTGTACTTTATTGGCATCTTCTAATGTCAATCCAATTAAAGCATGTCCAGCTTCATGATAAGCCACAAGACGTCTTTCTTTTTCAGTATATTTACGAGATTTCTTAGCTGGTCCTCCCATAACACGGTCCACCGCTTCATCAATATCAACCATAGTAATCAGATCATGGTTCTGTCTAACTGCCAGTAAAGCAGCTTCATTTAATACGTTAGCCAGCTCAGCTCCCGAAAAACCTGGTGTTCTTTGCGCGATGTTATCAAAATTAACATCTGGTGCAAAACGTTTATTTCTGGCATGTACTTTTAAAATTTCACTACGTGCTCGCTTATCAGGATTAGATACCTGAATCTGTCTGTCAAAACGTCCTGGTCTCAGTAATGCAGGATCTAAGACATCGGCACGGTTGGTTGCTGCCAGCACGATGATTCCTTCATTACCAGAGAAACCATCCATTTCTACTAACAGCTGGTTCAGGGTCTGTTCACGTTCATCGTGACCGCCACCCATTCCAGTTCCTCTTTGACGCCCTACGGCATCGATTTCATCGATAAAAATGATACAAGGTGCGCTTTGTTTAGCTTTCTTGAACATATCTCTAACACGTCCAGCTCCGACTCCGACGAACATTTCAACGAATTCAGAACCTGAAATAGAATAGAATGGTACGTTAGCTTCTCCTGCTACCGCTCTAGCCAGTAAAGTTTTTCCCGTACCTGGAGGCCCCACCAACAGGACACCACGTGGGATTTTAGCACCCATATCAACGAATTTCTTAGGTGTTTTTAGGAAATCAACTAATTCCTTAACTTCTTCTTTTTCTTCATCCATTCCAGCAACATCGCTGAATTTTGTTTTTGAATTTTTTTCCAGCTTAGCACGAGAATTACCAAATTCAAAGGCTTTATTATTACCACCGGCAGTATTGGACATCATTCTTACAAAGAAGAACATAGCACCAATTAACAGCACATATGGTAAAATAGCCAGAATGACATCTAAAAACAGGCCTCTTTCATTAGCATCCACGACCGTTACTTCGGTTTTGCTGTCATCCAGTAAGCCAATCAGTGAATCCAGTTCGGTTTCAGTTTTTGGAATAACGACCGAAAAACTTGTTTCTTCTTTATCATTTCCTTTTTTATACTTTCCATTGACATCAATAACTAATGAAGATGGAACGATTTCTACTTGTGTAATTTTCTCTTCCTGTACGATCTTGGTAAACTCATCATATGTGATTTCGCTGCTTGTTCCCTGATTAAAAAAAGGAATAGCGACACTTAATACGACAAGTACAACAAGCCAAGGCAAAAGAGATTTAATTAACCCTTTTTTCTTACCCATATTTTCTCCTTACTGTTTTTTATAACATTCTTCTTTTAAAATACCAACATATGGTAACTGACGATAACGTTCATTAAAATCAAGACCAAATCCTACCACAAAAGCATTAGGAATCTTGAATCCTGAATAATCTGCCTGCATATCAAACACACGGGCTTCTGCCTTATCCAGCATCGTCACGATCTTAACACTGCGGGCATTTCTTTTTTCTAACATTTCTTTCACGTTATAAAGCGTTTTTCCGGTATCTAAAATATCTTCTACGATCAAAACGTTTTTTCCACGAATGTCTTCTTTTAAATCCTGTTTAACAACCAAAGTTTTTGATTGCATGCCATCATAGCTGCTGACTGACATAAAATCAAATTTCACATCACTTTGCATATGTTTTGCCAGCTCAACCATAAATGGCACTGATCCCTTTAATAATCCTACCAGGATAATTTCCTGTCCACGATAATCTTCATCGATCTGTTGAGCCAGTTCAATACATCTATTTCTAATCTGTTCTTCAGAAAATAAAATTTCTTTTACGTCTTTATGCATACCTACACCTCACTTAGATGTGTCTAATTTTACCACAAATATATTGGGTTTTGTATATAAATACTCGATATTTTTTGCAATATGTGGAATTAGAATTATTTCATTTTGGCGATTCAGTAAAATCGGCCAGGATTTTCTTTTTTCCTTAGAAATTTTACGATCGATAAACAGACGTGATACCTTTTTGGTTCCACCTGATGTTTTAATTTTATCTCCAGGACGATAATTTCTGATCGTCACTGGAAAATCATCATCACTTAAACATACGCCATCATGAAGATGCCCCTGATTAGACAAAATATAATAAGGCGTTTCATCATAGCAGAAATGATCATAGCTAAAACAGTACTGATGATCTTTTTGCGCTTTATCAACGCGTATATTATCGTATTCTTTTATGAACACAGCATTAACTGGCAGGTTCATTTCGATATTTGGTTTACTTGAATCAAGCTGCTTAATGACTTCATCGATCAGTCCTTTAGAAACATAAGGCGGGTAAACTGCCTGAATGATCATATGATAAATAACTATTCTTAGATCCTTACGAGCAATATCATGTAACTTAAGATAACCCTGATTTTGATATTGAACAAAAGTTCCTGCCAGCGACTGCAGCTGCTGGAGATATCTTTGATTATGCATCTCAGCCTGCTTTGACAGCTGCTCCAGGTCATAGTTTTTAATATCCTGATGACGAATCCGATTGCGGGTATAGGTCATATCTTCATTCGTATAGTCATCATGATAAGCAACATGATGATTAATACAGTATTCTTTCAATGCCGCTTTTCTGACTTTCAGCAATGGCCTGATAACATCCATATTGTACACCTTAGAAACTGCTTTTATACCTAGATATCCTTCAGTATTATGTCTTTGCTGCTGCATGATGATGGTTTCCATATCATCATCAAAATGATGCGCCAGAATGACCTCCTCAATTTTAAGCTGCTGACCGATATCATAGTAAAACTGATAACGCATTTCTCTAGCCTTCATTTCAAAATTAGTATGAACATAATCCTGTCGACGACCATGTCTGACATAAAAAGCAAGATCGTGGCGCTGACAGTAACTTCTTACCAGCTGTTCATCAATATCGCTGTCATGACGAAAATGATAATTCATATGCAATACAACAACCTGATAACCATGACTGACCAGCAGATCTAACAAGGCCATTGAATCGACACCGCCCGAGACTCCAACCAGATATCGTTTTTCTTTATTTAATAGCGTTTCATTGAGCATTTTTCATCACCAGGGCTATTATAATTGAATTTTTAATTCTTGACAAACTATTTGCGACTGATCACTTTCATCACCAGAATAGTCATATCATCAAGTTTTTTTTCAGGAAAAGCCTGATTAAACAGAAACGAAGCAATTTCATAAACATCCATCTCAGCTATTTTTTCTTTATGGGTTTCTAACAGTCTTAAGAAATGTTCACCAACACCATCACTGGTCATAATAAAAATATCGCCTGCCTGAACTTTGACATCATAAGATAATATTTTTAATCTGCCAGCCATTCCCACTGGTAAAGAATGTGATGTAATCACATCGATACGATTATGACGCAATAAAAAACTGTCATTGGCACCATATTTGATCACCTTGACCCTGCCATTGATCAGATTAAAATCAAGCAGATCCAATGTAGTATACATATCCCCCTGATTTTTGATTTTTAATAAAGCATTGACGGTATTTAATGTATCTTTTAAGCCAATGTCATTATGAATCAGCTGATATAATACATTTAATGTCAGCTCACTTTCTTTATGGGCAACATAACCCTGTCCCATACCATCAGATAAGGCAATATAATGATGATGATCATGATCAAAAGAAATATAGCTGTCACCACACTGACTGGAATCTAAGGCATACTGCTGTCTGGAAAACATGATGGCATATTTTAATTCATGTCTTAATACTACTGAAGCATAGCCTAAATAATGGTGACGCTGATCAATACTGACTACATCTAATGTTTCTCCCAGATAGTTTTCTAAAATAGGAATCAGTTCTTCTTCAATCATCTCTGAACTGATATCCTCTAACCCGATTTCTAAAGTATAGTTTTGATTAAAGCCATTTTTCTTAACGTATAAGACATCAAACTTATAAGCCAGAAGCTGTTCTTTGATCTGTCTTTCTTCATCATCCGCTTTAATATTTTTAGAAAAATTTTCAAAGACCCTGCCCATCACCGCAAATTCCTGAAACAGTTCTTTTTTCATGTTTTCATTAACACTATTGACTTTCACCATTTTATGAAAGCTTTTCTGCTGATGATCGATACTTTCCAGATAATCATCAGGATTCAGACAATGACGCTGGATATAATCAATATCTTTAAGATCAAGTTCACTGGTCATCCCCTTATTGATCAGTTTTCCCAGTCGTGACATGCCTTCCTGACTGTAAAAACAGTAATCTCGAGAAGGACAGCCACTGCAGACCTCCTCATAAACAAAACCAATATATTCAGAAATATTGGTTTTTTTGGTTTCTTCTTTAAAGATATCGATCAGCTGCTGATATAATGATGCAAAAGATTCGGCTTTATTTTTCAGCTGATGATGATAAGTCACTTCCTGAAAATCAGGGGATATGCTTAGCATCTTATTTTTTATTTTAGGTGAAAACAGAAATAAAACTGCAGAGATGATCACCACAAAAGCATAATAACGCTCATCATAACCGATAAACAATGGTAAGATCATATGACTGAGCATATATAAACTAGTAAAAAGTACTTTATTTTCAGGCTGGCGAATAAAGAAAAAACTCATCGGCAGAATCATAGCCAGCATTTCTTCTTTTAAAGCAGGCATCATGACGATCAATAAAAAAGATGTATATAAAAGGGTTGGCATCACTGCTTCAATACCGAGATAAAATATCGCAAACAGCAAAAAATATCTTAAGATGATCATACAGTAAGTGACATGATAAAACGCCAAGGCTCCAATCATCGTTTCAATGATCATCATCATGATCATCAGTCGCTTGCGATCATAAAGATCACTGCTTTGATGAACCAGCAATGGCATCAGTTCCATATAAAAACAGCTGTTGATCAGATTAAACAAAGCAATAAAAGCAATATCATAATAAGGATACTGATTCATATACAAAAAAGGAATGGTCAGTAAAGACATGAAAACCGGCAGATATCTGGTCTTCATGACTCTAAAAATATTTAAGACAAACAATACACACAACAGTGTATAAATGACGATCAAGGTAAAAATCTGCTGTGTTAAAAGCAAGCCACAGGTTACTGATAAAAGATAAATAGCCAAATGACCATAACTGCTGCAGAAAGTCAGTATCAGCATCGGCAAAACAAAAGGTAATGATGTTTGCTTAAGCTGAACCAAAGATAAGACAAAACTGCAAAAAAACAGACTGACCGGTATGATATAATTTATTTTTTTTGATATAACTAACTCCATATTTTTCCACCTCGCCTACATTATATAGACCTCAGGATAAATATTTTGTCATTAAAAATAGCTCTTTTACTTCATGCATAAAAAAAGAAGATAGAATTTTCTATCTTCATCACTGATTTAAATTCTTACGATAAAGCACATCCTGATAAAACCATGATTTATGAATATATTCAAATCCCAGTTTTTTTAACAGTCTGATCGACCTTTCATTATCTTCATAGACATGAGCCAGACACATTTTAAAATGATAGCTATGATGCATATGATCCAGCAAAGCACTAACTGCTTCACTGGCATAGCCCTTGGCCCAATACTCACTGTCTATTGTATAGCCAACGGTAAACGTCGTTTTTCCTTCTATTTCAATAAACAGATCACCAATCAGATAATCACTTTGACTTAAATAGATTCCCAGCTGATAATTACCGATCTTTCCAGCAAAAGGATGATCCAAAGTGTATTTGATACGCTTTTGAGCTTTTTTTAAAGAATAGTCTTTCCATGACTGATATTTTGCAACTTCAGGTTTATTGCGATATTCACTAAAACGGATAGCATCAGATAATGTCAGATCTTTAATGATCAGTCTTGCAGTTTCTATTTTCATCTTTATTTTAAATGATAGTAAATAAAGAGCATTCTGTCTTTACCATTGATATCTTTAATAATTTCAAAAGGATGATCCCCAAAATATTCATGAATCGCTTTTTCCATCAGTTCTTTTTGATCAAATCCCATTTCAAAAGCCAGTAAAGCCCGATCATTTAATAATGGCTTAACTTCTTTAAAAATCTTGCGGTAAAAATACAGACCATCATTACCACCAAATAAAGCGACATGCGGTTCATTATCTTTGACCATGGCTTCAATTTCCTGATCATCAGGAATATAAGGCGGATTAGAAACAAAAATATCTGCTTTTTCTTTAGTTTCCAGCAATGGTTCTAACATATCGCCTAAACGAAATTCGATATTTGCCTGCAGTTTTTGGGCATTAGCCTGAGCAACAGCTAAAGCCTTATCAGAAATATCTGTCGCTATCACCTTTAAACGTGGTTCTTCTAAGGCTAAAGTAATGGCAATCGCACCACTGCCAGTACCAACATCACATAAACTGATCTGACTGTAGTCCTGAAAATAATCATCGATACGATACAGAATATTTTCGACCAGTTCTTCAGTTTCATAACGGGGAATCAAAACATCTTCATTGACCGTAAAGTCACGGCCAAAAAAGGTTTCATAACCTTTGATATACTGAATAGGAATCCCCTGATAATACTGTTCCATCCCCGCCCTGAACGCTTCTTCCAACTGCTGATCAACATTATCATTCATCATCAGATACAGTTCATGAGGTTCTTTATTCGCTAAGTGATAAAACAGTACTTTAGCTACATTGACATCTTTATGTTCATCATCTAAGCGGCTTTCCGCTTCTTTGATCAGTTCTCTTACCGTTTTCATTATTGATGTCCTTCTAATTTTAAACGCTGATCTTCATTGATCAAAGCAGTAATGATATCTTCCAGTTTACCATCCATGATACGGTCTAACTGCTGGATACTTAATCCAATACGATGATCAGTCACGCGATTTTGTGGATAATTGTAAGTTCTGATTTTTTCAGCACGATCACCAGTACCGATTTTTGATTTACGTTCACTGTCGATTGCTTCATTCTGTTGCGACTGGAAATAATCATAAACACGGGCTACCAGTGCTTTCATCGCTTTATCACGGTTATCATGCTGTGAACGACCATCCTGACTGGTTGCGACGATACCGGTTGGAATATGTGTAATACGAACGGCCGAATCAGTTTTATTGATATGCTGTCCTCCTGCCCCACTGGCACGATAAGTATCGATACGTAAATCGCTTTTATTGATTTCCACATCTACTTCTTCCATTTCTGGCATGACCAGAACTGTGGCTGTAGACGTATGCACACGGCCTTGGGTTTCGGTCTTAGGCACACGCTGTACACGATGTGAACCAGATTCATATTTGAGTTTACCATAAACACCATCACCAATGACGTTAAAAGAAATCAATGAAAAACCACCAGCTTCAGATTCTTCAGCTTCCATCACTTCGATCTTCCAGCCTTGGCTTTCACTGTATTTCACATACATACGATATAGATCACCAGCGAAGATATTTCCTTCATCCCCACCAGCGGCACCTCTGATTTCCATGATAACGTTTTTATTATCATTTGGATCTTTAGGAATCAGTTCCAGTTCCAGCTTGTGGATTACATCTGGCAGCTTAGCTTCCAGTTCTTCTAATTCCATTTTGGCCATTTCTTTGATTTCAGGATCTTTTTCTTTCAGCAATTCTTTGGCATCATCAATACCTGACTGAATAGCTTTATATTCCTGGAACAAATCAAAAGCAGTCTGTAAAGAGGCCTGCTCTTTGGTTACTTCCGTCATTTTTTTAATATCACTGCCAATATCTGGATCCATCAGCATATGGCCTAATTCTTCAAATCTATTTTCCATAGATAACAGTCTATCTAACATACTTTCATTCATATTAAAACCTCCTTTAGCTCTAGCAAAATAATGATACACGATTTACTCGATTTAAACAAGAAAAAAGGGGCAATTAATGCCCACCCGGTACTTTATTTAACAGTTCTTTTTCTTCTATCAGATCAGCTCTTACTAAATCCACGAAAACAAACCCTAATACAATCAGGGCAAACAGGATAGCCTGATCATGAAAACAGACACATAACATCGTTGCCAGCATCGCTCCAATGACAAACATTGCAATCATGCAGAAATGACGCATTGAGCGAAAAAGATAGGTTTTTTCATCCTTTTTTCTTAACCAGCGAACCAGATAGCTTCCCGTCTGTCTAACATGATTAGTGACAAATGTTGTTGCCATAGGAATATTTTCAGCCTGTCTAAACGTATTAAACTGCATCGCACAGATAAAATTGATCGTCACCTGAAATACCTGATCAGGAACAGTCGATGGTAAAAGCCCCATGATCAGAACTGCCATCATCTCAATACCAACCAGGACTGTATCCCATCTTAAAAAATGCAGTTTTTTAATTTTTAAAGCGGTATATTCCGAGACCATCGTTCCCAGAAAATAGGCACTGATCGGTATCAGCAAATACAAAACCTGATTCCAGTCCTGTTTTCCTAATGCCATCCCAAACAAAACGATATTTGCAGTTTGGGCATTACAGAAAATGCCTCCTTTTTGAGCATAGGTATATCCACCATAAAAACCCCCAACGGTTATCAGCAGCAAAAAGATATACCACTTTTCACATTTTAAATACTGTTTTTCGTCCATAACTTTCACCGAAGCTATTATAGTACGATGCCTCTATGTTTGCAATGTCATGGTTTGAGTTTTTTTTCAAAGCTGAAATGATCTTTAATATAACCATTTCTTTCATAAAAACGATGCGCATCGACTCTTTTCATCCCCGAAGATAAACAGATTTCTTCTAGCTGCAGTTTATTGGCCATCATTTCAACATGGTCTAAAAGCATTTTTCCAATATGTTGACTACGATACTCACTTTTGACGATCAGTTCACCAATTTCTCCTGTAACATAACGATGATGCAGGTAATGCTGTAAATATAAGGTGATACAGCCTTTAACCGTATCATCTTTATACAGATAAATATAAACATTTTCATTTTCGATGCAGGATCTATACTGCAGGGCAAAAGCTTCACACTCTAAACTGCCTGCTTCCAGTTCATTCATTAATTCAAAAACTACATCTTCATCCTGATAGCTTGCTTCAATAATCATCTTTCCACATCCTTTATACTTATTATATAAACAGCGCAGAAAAAAACACAAGCGCTACACTTGTGTTTTTTTAAATACATTTTTTATATTTATTAAGGGGAGGTTTTCTATTACACTATTATACTAATATAGTAATGTTACATTAGTGTGAACTTTTCCTGCTTTTTAGAATATTAATCGGTTTATTAACAACCTCATGACAATGACGACAGCGGGGTTCATAATGATCAATAGCCCCTACTAAAACGATTGGATCATCAAATGAAGCCGGTTTCCCATCAACCAGTCGCTGGGTACGGGTTGCCGGTGATCCGCATTTGGCACATACCGCCGTCAGCTTTGTTACAAATTCCCCTTTTGTCAGCAGAATCGGCATCACCCCAAAAGGTTCCCCACGGAAGTCTTTATCCAAACCTGCCACCATGACACGAACCCCTTTGTCTGCCAGATATTCACAGACGTCTACCAGTTTTTCATTAAAAAACTGTGCCTCATCAATCGCTACGACCTGAACATCACTGTCTACTTTTTCCAGAATATCTTCTGGATCATCAATGACAAAACAGGGAATCTTGCGGCCATTATGCGATACGATTTCACTGTCTGAATAGCGATTATCAATTTTTGGCTTAAATACCATGATTTTCTGTTTGGCATAACTCAAGACATTGACCCGACGAATCAGTTCCTCAGTCTTACCAGCAAACATACAGCCACAGATCACTTCAATATAACCGGCACGATACTGATGATACATCATGATTCCTCCTAACTTCTGACATCTTTCCCGCCTACTTCACTACGGGTCGAAATATTTGTAAAACGGCTGAAATCCTTCTGGAAACTGAGATTGACTGTTCCCGTAGCTCCATTACGATGTTTAGCAATAATAACTTCAGTAAGTCCTGTTTCCTTGATTTCTTCTCCGGTTTTTTTAGCGTTATTCATCGCATAATAATCTTCACGATATAAAAATGTAACGATATCGGCATCCTGTTCGATGGCTCCTGATTCTCTTAAATCGGACATCATTGGACGTTTATTTGGACGCTGTTCAACCGAACGTGACAGCTGGGATAAAGCAATCACGGGAACATCCAGCTCTCTGGCTAACATCTTAAGCTGTCGAGAAATATCGGAAACTTCCTGCTGTCTTGATTCACGACTGTTAGAATTTCCTGAAATCAGCTGCAGATAATCGATAATGATCATTCTTAAACCTTTTTCTTCCTGTTTCAGCTTTCGGCATTTCGCTACAATTTCATTCATTTTCACCCCAGGGGTATCATCGATAAAAAGATTACAGTGACTGACACGCTCTACGGCAGCATAATATTTGTTAGCGTTATTACGTAAAATAGAACCAGTACGCATGGTTTCCCCTTCAATCCCACCCATGGAACAGATGATTCTTTGTACCAGCTGTTCTTTGGGCATTTCTAAAGAAAAAATAGCTACCGGTTCTGGTGATTTTTCTGCTGCATTGTGGGCAATATTCAAGGCAAAAGCGGTTTTCCCCATTGCTGGTCTGGCTGCCAGAATAATCAGATCACCCTTTTGAAAACCGGAAGTAATTTTATCCAGATCATAGAAATTGGTTTTGACACCCGAAATATTACCATCATTTTTCTGCAGCAGATTCAGTTTCTGAGTAACTGCTTTTAATACCGATTTAACATTGACGAACTCGCCAGCACTGCGGTCTTTAGAAATCGCCAGCATAGTTCTTTCGGTATTATCAATAAAATCATCAATATTTTCTACATCCCCAAAAGCTGCTTCGGCAATACGGGTCGATTCTTTGATGATCTTACGCAAAATTGCCTTATCACGCAGACTTTTATAATAAAAATCACTATGTCTTAGCGTTGGTACCGATTCTCCAAGTGCTGCCAGATACTCAACACCACCAATTTTATCCAACTGACCATGATCTTTGAGATAAGATGTCATCGTCGTAACATCAATAGGAATATTCTTGGAAACAAGATCGCTCATCGCTAAAAACAGCAGCCGATGAGCATCGACATAGAAATCATCGGCATTAGCTTTACTGACATAACTGCGGCTTATTTCCTTGGAAATAAGCATGGCTCCAAGCAGAGATCTTTCCGCATCTATATCCTGTGGTAATTCTCTAGCCATCAAATCACCTCCTATTTTTCTTTAAGATGAACTCGAATCGTCGCAATAACTCCTTTATATAGTTCAACCTTAATATTTGTATAACCTAAAGCACCAATTGGATGGGCATCGATCAGTTTTCTTTTATCAACTCTGATACCATATTTTTCACGCAGCTGTTCAACGACCATCTTTGTTGAAACACTGCCGAAAGTTTTCCCATCTTTCCCAGATTTTAAAACAAATTCCAGCACGATATTTTCAATCTGTTTTTTAACTTCTTCAGCATTTTTCTTATTTTCTATATCCTGCAGGCGCTGTTCTTCTTTTTGCTGCTCAACAATTTTTTTAGCTGTTGCTGTTTCCTTAACTGCCAGTTTATTTTTAATCAGAAAGTTTTGCCCATAACCATCAGCAACTTTCACGATTTCTCCTTTTTTTCCCACTTTTTTAACATCCTGTAATAATACTACTTTCATGATTCACCATTCCTTCCATCTAAATAATGATTGATCGCTTCTTCCAGGCGATTCAATACCAGTTTGATGTCTGTTTCTTTAATTTGGGTCGCAGCCATCGTAAAATGACCACCACCGCCCAGTTCTTCCATAATGACCTGAACATTGACATCAGTCTTTGACCTGGCCGAGATCGAAATCTGTTCCTTTGTCGTTTTTCCTGCAATAAATACAGCTTTGATATCACTGATTTCCAGCAGTTCATTACCAGCCTTTGCCAGTAAAGTACGATCATAAATGACATCTTCTTTACCATAGGCAATCAGAATATCCTTTCCAAAAGGATAGGCCGTCGTTAACACCGACAGGATATCCTGGGTGGTCTTATAATCATTTTGCAGGTATTCATAAGCCTGAGAAACATCTGCATTCATTTCTTTCAGTTTTGCTGCAGCCTGGAACGTTCGTGAGCTGACCCTGGTTCTGAAATTATTAGTATCGATCAGCATCCCAGCATACATGATCGTAGCTTCTTGTGCTGTGATATGAACATCGATCTTCGAGTATTCAAACAGTTCGACAACCAGTTCAACGGTTGATGAAGCCCCCGGTTCAAGATAGGTCAATATCGGCAAATCGACAAATTCTTCACCACGACGATGATGATCGATAACAACTTTTTTATCTACAACATCCAGTAAAACATTGTTGATTGCCAAAGAAGGCTTGTGATTATCAACCACGATTAGCAGACTGTCATCACGCGCAATTTCTAGAGCGCGCATTGGTGAGATAAACAGATTTTTATAGCCGTTATCACTTTTTAGCTTATTATAAACCAAAGCGGTTTTTTCTTCTAAAGAATTCACATCCAAAACAATATTCACTTCTGTTTCATAGGTTTTGGCCAATGCGGCAATAGCCATGCTGGCTCCAAACGAATCAAAATCAGACTGTTTATGACCCATGACAAAAACATGCGGACTGTCTTTGATCAGACCAATGAGGGTCTGCGCAATGACACGTGCTCTAACACGGCTTGATTTTTCACTGCTTTGACTGTTTCCACCAAAATAGCGAATATTTTCACCAACCGTTTTGACCGCAATCTGGTCACCACCACGGGAATAAGATAAAGACAGGGCATTAAAAGCCATTTCATTCAGTTCACGAAACAGGCTTGAACCTCTGCCGATCCCAACTGATAAAGCCATAACTTCACCAATATCTTCAATTTTCTTTTTAAACAGATCAAGAATTTTAAACTTATCTTCTACCTGTTTACGATAGATTCTTTCGGTAAAAACTGCCAGATAGCCATCTTCTTTATATTTCTTTAACAGAATATCATTATTTTTAGCCCAATCAAACAACGTCTGTCTTACTGTTGTCTGAATCAGCGCTGCTTTCTGTTCTTCAGCATATTCGATCGTATCGCTGTAATTATCAACCGTGATATAGGCAATGCATACCTGCTGATCTTCACATTCTTTTGCCAGATCATAAATATCACTGACATCTTTTAAAAACAGCAGACGGGTATCACGAGAGTTATATACTTCATATTTTCTTGAATTGATATCTACAACATTAATATCTTCATCTTCGAAAATCGGTGCCAGCAAAGGCTGCCATTCCAGCAGCTTTTCCCCAATGATGCGCAATCCCTGTTCATAAAACAGATCGCTGGCCCAGACAATATTACGATTTTCATCATAACGGATCAGACCAATACCACCAAAGATCAAAGCATTTTTGTTGTCTTCATCGAGTGCTTCGGCAACGCTGTAATTATTATTATCAATGATTTTTGTCATATAAAAAACTACGCCAACACAAATCATGTTTTTAAACAGCACATAACTGGCCAGAATGGTCGCTATCATATTTTCCAGTATAACAGCAATAAACATAATAACCAGAATTTCAACTGTTAACAAAACATAGACTGTCTTACGTATCTGTACCAGTTTTTTCACCATCATTTTTCACCTCTCATCAACTGATCAAACCGTTATTATTTCAAATATATATATCATACTCTTGGACACTTTATCTTAATTAAGTATAAACATTTTTTATTTTCCAATCAACTCATTTTCATCATAAAAAAAGAAGAGCAGATTTTTCTACTCTTCAAATAAACAAGAACCATTAGTGGCAATGACCTGTTTATACCAGTCAAATGATTTTTTCTTATAACGTTTAAATGTACCATTTCCTAAATCATCAGCATCAACATAAATAAAACCATAACGTTTAGACATCTGTTTAGTGCTTTCAGAAACCAGATCTATACATCCCCAAGAAGTATAACCCATCAGATCAACACCATCTTCATAAATCGCATTATACATTTCTTTAAAATGAGCTGCAAAATAATCAATACGATACTGATCATCTACCGTACCATTAACCAGTTCATCTTTAGCTCCTAAGCCATTTTCTACAATAAACAATGGTTTTCTGTAACGGTCATAAAGATCAACCAGTGAAACTCTTAAACCAATTGGATCGATCTGCCATCCCCAGTCTGAGCTAGGAATATAAGGGTTTTTAATAGCGGTCATGGTATTGGCTGCTGTTTTCTTTAATCCTTCATCATTTTTGGCTACACAGCTTGATGAATAATAACTGAAGGAAACAAAGTCAACCGGATATTTTTTCATCAGATCAAGATCGCCGTCTTCCATCTTGATATGAATACCTTCATTTTTAAACTTGCTTAATAAATATGCTGGATATTCACCAAAGACCTGAGTATCACTATAACAGTAAGTACTTCTCATATCCTGCTGTGCCTGTAAAACATCTTCTGGTTTGCAGGTATAAGGATAATATGTCAGTTTTGTCAGCATACATCCCACTTTGCAGTCAGGATTTTTTTCATGAGCAATTTTAGTTGCCAGGGCCGAAGCCACGAACTGATGATGCATTGCCTGGAAAACAACTTCATCAAAATTCTTATCAGTAAATCTGTCTTTTACCAGACCGCCAGTAGTATAAGGATGTCTGATCATAGAATCAACTTCATTGAATGTCAGCCAGTATTTTACTTTCTTTCCATAACGGTCAGTGATGACATCAACAAATTTTACAAACATATCAATGACACAGCGGTCATACCATCCATTATAATTTAATACCAGATTAATAGGTGGTTCGTAATGTGACATAGTAATCAGTGGTTCAATATTATATTTTAAACACTCATCGATGATATCATCATAAAATTTTAAACCTTCTTCATTTGGCTTTTCATCATCACCATTAGGAAAAATTCTGGTCCAGGCAATCGAAAATCTGAATACTTTATAACCCATTTCAGCTAACAGATGAATATCTTCTTTCCAATGATGATAGCCATCAGCACCATGACGTTTTGGATAAAGACTGGTATCATCTGATTTTAAAGCGGCCAGAATTTCTTCTGTAGAAATTTCATTCTGTTTAGCGTAATCCTGAACATCTACATCTAAATGATGTCTGGCACAGTCAGAAACCGAGATACCTTTTCCGCCTTCGTTCCATCCTCCTTCATACTGATTGGCTGCTACAGCGCCACCCCACAAAAAACCTTCGGGAAATTGTTTTGTCATTTGCCTTCCTCCTTTATTGACTATATTTTATTTATAATCTTATTTTAATACATTTCCCAGTCATTTTCATTTTTTGAAATATATTTCCCATAAAAAAGAACTACAGATAATCTTTGATCATTTGCAGTTCTGATAACTTAATACAATGTAAAAATTCATTTTTGGTAACTTTTTCAATACACTCATCGATATCGATCCAGCGCACGGCACTTAACTCTTCTTCCTGTAAAGTAAAATCACCATCATACCATAAAGCATAAACCCGTGAGACCTGCACATTATGAAAGGGACGACCATGAAAAATATGATAGCTGTCACTATAGCTGACACCAATAGGATGAAGCTGATTTTCTTGAGCCTCAACTCCTAATTCTTCCTTTAATTCCCGTAAGGCAGAGGCCTTGTAAGTAGAACCAGCAGGAATATGTCCTGCACTGGAAATATCATAGCAGTTAGGATACGAATCTTTATTAGCACTTCTTTGCTGCAATAAAATTTCAACATGATCATTTTTCTTTCTTAAGATCCAGACATGACTGGTACGATGTCTGATCCCTTTTTCATGCGCGATGCTACGCTCAACAATTTCACCGGTAGGATTTCCCTGTTCATCAACGATATCTAAATATTCCATTCTTTTCTGTCCTCCTAAAAAAAAGAAGTTTAAACTTCTTTTTAACTGTCTTCAATGACTCCCATCAGTTCAAGTAGTCGATTCAGATCTTGAGTATCCGTATATTTGATCGTAATCGTTTTATCATCAACTTTAACGCGCGTACGATATTTTTTACGAAGCAACCCTTCTACATAAACATATTCTTTATTTTTTTCAGGTTTAGGCTTATTCTTTTTCGCCTGCTGCAACTCTAAACCTTTAACGATATTTTCTACATCACGCACACTCAGTTTTTCGGTAATGACTCTTTGTGCCACCTGTAAAGCTTTTTCCTTATCTAAGGTAATCAATGGACGGGCATGCCCCATGGTCAAATCACCAGATAAAACATATTGCTGGATCTTTTCAGGTAAATTCAGCAAACGCAATGTATTGGTAATATGCGTACGTGATTTACCGATTCTTTTAGCCAGTTCTGCCTGGGTCAGCTGCAGTTTATCCATCATTGTGGCATAGGCCTGCGCTTCTTCAATAGCGTTCAGATCTTCTCTTTGAATATTTTCCAAAAGCGCAATTTCCATCATCTGCTGATCCGAAAAATCAACAATAATCGCTGGGACATCTTCTAATCCCGCCAGTTTAGCCGCACGACAGCGTCTTTCCCCGGCAACAATTTCATATCCCTGAATTGATTTCTTTAAGATCACCGGCTGGAAAATGCCATGTTCACGAATAGATGAGGCCAGTTCCTGTAAAGCTGCTTCATCAAATACTTTTCGGGGCTGATAAGGATTAGGTCTGATATCAGCCAGCATAATACGTTCCTGTGAAAATTCTGGTGAATTATTTTCAATATCACTAATCAGCGTAGTGATATCGCCACCAAAAATAGCATCTAAGCCTTTCCCTAATTTTTTCTTTTTCTCAGCCATTTCTACTCAACACTTCCTTAGCTAATTCCTGATAAGCCACCGCTCCAACAGAATTTTTATCATAGTCAAAAATACAGATTCCCGCACTTGGGGCTTCTGATAATTTAATATTTCTTGGAATCACGGTCTTATAGACTTTTTCTCCAAAATATTTACGTACTTCCTGTGAAACTTCCAGACCCAGATTGGTTCTTTGATCAAGCATCGTTAACAGCAGCCCTTCAATTGACAGCTTACGATTAAAATGACTCTGTGTCAGTTTGATCGTATTTAACAGCTGAGTCAGTCCTTCCAAAGCATAATATTCACATTGCACTGGTATCAAAACCGAATCACATGAAGTTAAGGCATTCGTATTTAACAGTCCTAAAGCTGGTGGACAGTCAATAAAAATATAATCATAACGGTCTTTGACTTTTTCCAGAGCGTTTCTTAATCTTGTTTCTCGTCCCTGCTTGACATGCGCCAGTTCCAGATCGATTCCAGCCAGGTCGATTTCCCCAGGAGCAACATCAAGATTTTCAATATATGAATGTAAAATAACCTGATCTAATCCTGCCTCTTCTGTTAAAACATGATAAGTAGATAATTCGATATAATCACGGTCAACACCAATCCCCTGTGTAGCGTTAGCCTGCGGATCGATGTCAATTAATAATACCTTATAATTCATTTTAGCAAGCGCCGCCGCCAAATTGACGCTGGTCGTAGTTTTTCCTACTCCACCTTTTTGATTTGTAATAGCAATAATCTTAGACATTTTTTACACTCCTAACTTATGTCCTATCGTTTCACCAAGTCTGACCTTAGTTTCGATATCCTGCATAGAATTATCTAATATATCCTGATCAATTTCAACAGTTCTATCCTTAAAAAATAAAACTACCGTCGATCCACCAAATTCAAAATAGCCTTTTTCTTCACCTTTAACAAACGTCTGGTGGTGATGATTAATAATTTTACCAACCATCATCGCTCCCACTTCCATTTGAATGATCTGCCCAAAATTTTCCGTTTCCATCACCATATATTCACGGGTATTGGTTTTATACACCGGATAGTAATCGTTAGCTATAGGATTAACGGTATGAAAGATACCTTTGATATGACGATGAGCTACGACTTTTCCCTGATCAATATAGCTGTAACGATGATAATCATCAACGGCCAGCCTAAAAATCAGACAGATGCCATTTTCATACTGCTGAGCCAGCGAAGCATCATCAAGCAGATCAGCTAAACGATACGTACTGTTTTTGATCGTTAATACGGTATCTGACATTAACTGATATGCCGTTAGCTTACTGTCTGCTGGTGCCATCAAGGTATGACCATCCTGATCAAAAGGTCTTTGCCCCGCTTTAATCTTTCTGGTAAAAAAATCATTATAGCTTTTATACTTCTTTTCTTCATACTGAGACATGTCGATACCATTATTTTCAATAAAAGAACTAATATTCATTTTAGATAATGGTGAAGACATATACAGTCCTGATAGTTTAGTTATCCATGGTGAAACCAAAATTTTTAAAGCACATCTGCCTGCAGATGTGCCATAAAGTTTCTTCAACAGGTTATCTTGCCCTTCAATGCCTTTAAGTATATTTCCCTGACGGTCTTTGATCATGAAAAACACACAATCTGGATCAGTTCAATAACGACAAGTACCGCTAACGCCACCAATCCCTTTCCTTTGATCTTAGGTACCTTGAAATCAACAATGAATAAAATTCCTGTAATCAGCATCAAAGTTCCATATAAATAATCTAAACCAAAAACAACGTATCTTAAGGCAAAAGCACAAGGCAAAATAAACGCAGAAGTTGTCACCGGCAATCCCTGATAATATTTTCTTTTTTCTTCTGTCTGTGACTGTCTGATTTCTTCCGTTACATTAAAATAAGCCAATCTGATAACAGCTGCCAATACATAACAGATTTCAATGATCAGCCAGCCTACTGATGAAAGTCCAACATTATAGCCAAGCAGTGCTGGAAATACACCAAAGGCAATCAGATCACACAGTGAATCGATCTGTATCCCAAACTTCTTCTCTTCTTCACTGCGGTCTTTTTTACTGCGAGCAACCATCCCATCAAACGTATCACAGATCCCACACATGATCAGACAGATAAATGACCATTGATAAGATCCCTGTACCGAAAGATGAATCCCGATCATCGCAAAAGCTAATGATATGTATGTTAATATAACGGTATAATTGTAATATCCTATCATAATTAACTCCCTCTATATAGACCACATTATAGCATACTTTTTTTGATTTACATAGTTATTTCATATTTGTCATAAATATACAAAATACCTTGCATTTTACTACTATACATATCATGGCAAAAATTTCAATCTTTTTTTACTGCTGCTTCTGAAAGACACGATTAACATTAAGATCTTTATACAAGACCACCTGCCCGCTTTTTAAACTGGCAGGAACATCGATGATCCTTTGATTAGAAGAACCTCTAAACTTCAATGAAATATCTTTTAAGGCTTCTACAAAACGACCATCTACCAGTACATCAATATAGCTAAGCAGTTCATCGGTCACTTCACAGCGACCACGACTGTCCTGCAGCAGTTCTTTATCAAAAATATAGCCACTATACACCCAGATATCTTTATCAGGGTAAAGTGCTTTCACTTTTTTAACAAATGGCAATAAAGCCCGCTGATTCGCTGGTTCCATCGGTTCTCCACCTAGGATCGTCAGTCCTGAAATATGATCTGGCTTTAAATCAGCAAGCAGCCTGTTTTCAACCGTTTCATCAAACAACTGACCATAATGAAAATCCCAGGTCATTTCATTAAAACAGTTTGGACAATGGTGAGTGCAGCCAGATACAAACAGCGAAACTCTGACTCCTAAGCCATTGGCAATATCACAATTTTTTATTTCTGCATAATTCATAGTCATCCCTCTTTTTTTTGAGTATAGCACATATATACTGATTATACCTTAAATTTGTCTTATCAAAGCCACTTAGTTAAACAAAAGTTCATATATTCAGGTATAATACTATGTGAGGTGATGTTATGGAACTGTCAAAAGCAACAACTAAAAAAATTGCTTTTTTGATCATAGTGGCTGGCATCGTATTAGCCGCCGTTATTCATTTACAAAGTATTTTTAATTTGATAGCTTATTTATGGAATATCATTTTCCCATTTATTGTCGGCTTTGCGATTGCTTTTATTCTCAATATCATTATTGAAGCAGTCGAAAAATCATTATTTAAAAACATTCATAAAAATCAAAGACTCTATTCTTTTATCTTTTCTTTGATTCTGGTAATTGCTTTTATCATTCTGATCTGTTTTATCATTGGACCAGAACTGATTGCCTCTTTTCAAAATATCGGCCAGCAGTTTCCTGATTCATATGAAAAATGGCTCAGCATGCTTCATGAAAACCGTAATATCTTTGGCGGGATCTATGCTGAAACGATTGATTCTTTGATCCAGAATAATGGTGATGTCAATACGATATTCAACAATATCGCGGTTAACTGGCAATCGCTGTTTGATTCTGGTTATTCACTGATCAGCGCTACCATCAGTGGACTCTATACCTTTTTTATAGGTTTCGTATTTTCTATTTATCTATTATTATCAAAAGACAGACTGTCAAAACAGCTGAAAAATGTAACCCTGATCACTCTGGGTAAAGACAGAACCAGCAGGATATGTGAGCTTTTAGCTTTAGCTAAATCAACTTTTTCTAATTTTATTACCTGTCAGTGTCTGGAAGCCTGCATATTAGGGATGATGTTTTTTATCACTATGACCCTTTTACAGATGCCCTATGCCTTATTATTAGGGGTCTTGATTGCTATTACGGCATTGATTCCTGTTTTTGGTGCCTTTATTGGCTGTTTTGTCGGCGTTATTCTCATCGGTATCAACGATCCAATGCAGGCTTTATGGTTTATTGTCCTGTTTTTAGTTCTCCAGCAAATCGAAGGCAACTTTATCTATCCTCATGTGGTTGGTAATTCAGTGGGTCTGCCATCGATCTGGGTATTTGTCGCTGTTATTATCGGCGGAAATATCATGGGAGTCTTTGGCATGTTCCTGTTTATCCCTTTGACTTCTATTATTTATACCTTATGTCGTCAATACATTCGCCAAAAAAGCAGCGTAATCAAAAAAGCCTGAATCTCAGGCTTCTTTTTTTTCATCACGAATAACGATCTGTCCCGTTACATCCATGATGGCATCTTCAAAAATAATTTCTCCAACACTGTCAGCAACGATCTTTCCGCTTTTAGGATTTTTAACTGACACGATGTGACCTTTAACATCAGCTTCGACATCACTGTATTCAAAAGCCAGATCGGTATCGATCATTTCACAGTTGATCAGTTTCAGGTTTTCACAATAACAAAATGGCTGTGTACCAATGATCTGACAGTTGATCAGCGTCAGATTTTTAGAAAACCACGCCAGATATTCTCCTTTTAAAACCGAATCTTTCACTACGACATCTTCACTATGCCAGAAAGCATCTTTGGTATCCAGATAGGAATTGGTAATTTCAACCCGATGCATATACTGGAAAGAATACTTGCCACTAAAACGCAACCCATCGGCTTTAACATCATCGGTATTTAAAAAGATATACTCCGAATTGATCTGACAGTCACGAACCCGAATATCATGACTGTACCAGCCAAATTCAGGGGAATCAATCTGACAGTCTTTTACATCAATGTCACTGCATTCACGCAGGATCTTAATCCCTGTAATTGTACAGTGATCGATGAGCCCATGACGAGAATACCAGATGGGCGCTCTGGTCAATTCATCTAAAGTACTTGATTTCAATTCAAAATGCTGCGCATGCCATAAAGGATAGCGCAAAGAAAAACGACAGTTTTCCACACTGACATGTCTGGTTTCTTTTAACAGCGATTCACCATCTTTTTCACCAGCAAAAACACAATCACTCACCTGAGTATTTTCCAGATGATACAAAGCACGTTCTTCATCAAATTGCTGGTAGGCAATGACATGATCATATTCCATAATTATTTCCTCCATTATCAATCCTGACCATAAGGTCATATTGCATCTTTTTACTCTCGAGTATATTATATAATTATCACGTATGAATAACAAATACTTATGCTCAATAGTTATCTATGCTTTAAAATTATAGAGGGACATCGATGAAAAATAAATACGCCTTATTTCATATCAATATTGCTGTATTATTATTTGGTGTGGCTGGCTTGTTTGCTAAAAGTATCGCATTACCAGCTTTGACCATAACCTTTGGCCGTGTACTGTTTTCGGCCATGACTTTACTGATAGTTTCAACAGCAGGAAAAAGCAGCTTAAAACTAAAAAGCCTGCGCCATTTCACTTATTTTATCATAGCTGGCATCATTCTTGCCCTGCATTGGTGGTCTTTTCTTTATGCCATTCAGCTTTCTAGCGTCGCTATTGGCACCATTGCCTTTTCTACCTTTCCTTTATTTGTCACGCTGCTATCAGCTATCATGTTCAAAGAACCATGGCAAAAAAGACAGATCATCATGTGTCTACTGATTATTTTGGGCATCATCTTGACCGTACCTGCTTTTTCTTTTGAAAACCGTGATCTGCAGGGACTGAGCGTCGGTTTATTTTCAGCTTTGACCTATGCCCTGCTGACTTTGTTCAATAAATATTTTTCTGTTCATTATTCTGGAGTGACCATATCCTTTTATGAACAGGCCAGCAGCACAGTAGTCTTACTGCCGGTTTTATTTTTACCGACTGCTGCCATCACACTTCATGATATATTTTTGCTGATAATATTAGGCGTGTTATGTACTGCCTTGGCACACACCCTGTTTATTTCCAGTTTAAAAAGTGTTTCCAGTCACCTGGCAGGCATGATTTCGACTTTAGAATCAGTTTACAGTATCTTTTTTGCTTTTTTGTTTTTACAGGAAATACCGGCTATCAAAGAAATTACGGGAGCTTTGATCATTACAGGCACTGTTATTATCTCACAACTTATAGAATCAGGAGGAAATCAGAATGGAACTTAGAGTCTTACAGTATTTTTTAGCTATCGCCAAAGAGGAATCGATCTCTAAAGCTGCTAATTATCTGCATATTTCACAGCCAACTTTATCTAGACAGATCAAAGAGATGGAAGAACAGCTTGGCACCGTGCTGTTTATTCGTGGCAGCCGTAAGATCACCTTAACCGAAGATGGTCTGCTGCTGCGCCAGCGAGCCGAAGAAATCATGGCACTGGTGAACAGAACCGAAGCAGACCTTATTTCTAAAGAAAGTACGTTATCCGGTTCTATCTATATTGGCTGTGGTGAAACTGAAGGGATGAGCGATATTGCCAAAGCAATCAATACCGTAGTCAAAGATCATCATGAAGTCCAGTTTCATCTCCATAGTGGTAATGCCCAGGATATTCTAGATCGTCTGGAAAAAGGTCTGATCGATTTTGGCGTGCTGATTGGTCATCATCCTATCTCCTCATATCATTATATAAAACTGCCAAGTCATGATATTACTGGCGTACTGATGAAAAAAGATCATCCTTTAGCTGCTAAGGCATCATTAACACTTCAGGATCTGCAGCCATATCCGCTGATCATTTCGCAACAGGATCTTGAAGCCGGATTACTCCCAGCTTTTTTAACTGAACAAAAACAGTTTCACATTGTTGCCACCTATAATCTGCTTTATAATGCCTCACTGATGGTCAAGGCCGACATTGGTCTGGCTTTAGGCTTAGATAAACTGATTGATACCAGTCAAAGTGAACTTTGCTTTCGTCCTTTATCACCCGTCATTGAAACTGAACTCTTTTTTGTCTGGAAAAAGTATCAGCGCTTCAGTAAAGCCGCACAGTATTTTTTAAAAACCCTGCAGCAGCAATTAACAAAATAAGGAAAGCTAAGCTTTCCTTATTTTAATAAATGATAGGCAATTGATGCCATGATTCGAGGCCCTTTTTCCAGTGCTTCTTCATCAAAATCAAAAGAACTGTTATGCGGTGAAGCCACGACTGGACTTAACAGTTTAAGATAGGTCGCCTGACCGCCATGAGCCTGAACATACATCATCATATAGGAAAAATCATCACTGCCACCTAAAGGACTTAAATTATCTTCGGGCAGTTTCAAATCAGGCATGTGCTTTTGACAAAGACCACGAATTTCATTCATAAAATCTTCATCACATTCCAAAGCATAAGCTTTTCCCATTTCTTTGATTTCAACGACCGTATCATGCATTAAGGCACAGCCGTTGATGATATCACGAGCATAGAGCTCCATGTAGCGATTCAATTCCGTCGTTGCTCCTCTGACTTCGATTTCCAGTTTCGCTGTTTCTGGAATTACATTGCGGCCGGTCCCGGCCGTGATCTTACCAACATTAACTCTGGTTTGACCATCAGCGTTACGAGGAATTGAGTGAAGATTGATAATGCAGTTAGCAGCAGAAAGCAATGCATTTTTACCAAACTGAGGTGATTCCGCCGCATGGGTCGAAACCCCATGATAAGTCACATCCAGCTTGGTTGTCGCAAACGAATCATTCATCCCAAAATAAAGATCATGATCACTTTCCTGAGGCATGATATGAGATGCAAAAATATAATCAACATCATCAAGAAAATGACTGGTGCAGATCGATCTGGCACCACGAACCCCTTCTTCAGCAGGCTGAAAGATCAGTTTCAAAGTTCCGTTCCAGTGATCTTTGAGTTCCATGAGAATCTTAGCGGTCGTTAAACCAATAGCGGTGTGTCCGTCATGACCACAGGCATGCATCACGCCCTGATGACAGGATATAAAATGATGAGACGCAGGAAAATGATGGGCGCTGGTATCTTCATCCAGTCCTAAAGCATCCATATCAAAACGCATAGCTACAACTGGTCCCGAACCGTTTTTTAAAATTCCGGCCACGGCCGTCATGCCGTCTTTAACTTGCTGAAGATAAGATAATGGTGCTCCTTCCTGCTGAGCTCTTAAGTAATGCTGATCGAAAATATCCTGGCCCGGTAAGCCCATGCGATCGTCTTTATTCATGATTTCCTGGCCCAGTTTTACTTCATAGCCAAGCGCCTGCAGCTGCTGTGCCACCAGGCAGGCAGTTTTCATTTCCAGCCAGCCACTTTCTGCGTATTGATGAATATGACGTCGACATTGGATAGTTTCGTGATGATAAGTATGTGCTAATTGTCTGATTGTTTCATACATGGTCCATTCTCCTTTATTACTTTTATTATAATATGGTTTGAATAGACAGGCAATGTTGTATCTTACTGATAAAGTCCGGCATATTCCTGACCAATTAAACTGGCCACGAACTGCAGCTGATAAGGATGACTGCCCTGATCCTGCAGAGAATCAAAAGTAATCACTTCATCGATAAAATCCGGATAACTGTCCTCCTGACTGGAAATCATCCAGATTTTTGGAGCATATAGTTTCTTTTTCATGGCACGAAGATCCTGATAATTGAAGTATGAAGCTGTATAGGAAAAGATAATGATCAGATCATCTTCCTGCGCATTAAAAATATATTGTATCTGTTCCTGATAGGAGATATTCGTATAGACTTTTTTTCCCAGCATCAGCAGATCGCTTTGCAGATTCAAAGCAACTGCGCCTGCTTTTAACAGTCCAAAAATAGCAACTCGCTGATAGCTTCTGATATCCTGACACAGCTGGCTGATTTGCTGGCCATTGATCGTATGAGCTACCATCGAAATGCTGTCGACAACTTTTTGCTGGTAGTCGTTGACTCTTTCACTAAACGACTGCATCTGTGACTGCATTTCAAAGGACAGATCAGGGAAGTTCAGTAATTCTTTCAGTTCTGCAAAATCTCGCAAGCCAATTTCTTTACAGAATCGAGAAATAGAACTTACAGCGACATTACATTTTCTGGCCAGTTCCTTGATTGAAATATCTTTCATCTCTTCTAGATGTTCTAAGATGTAAGAGGCTATCGTACAATTGGTTGAACCATTTTTTTCACTGGCTAAGGTTGTTAAAAATACAACTGGTAATTTACTGTAAATCATAAACATTCCTCACTTTCATTTTTGCGATATGATTTTGGTTTAATATTATTTTATCATATCTCAAACTTTTATGATATTATCTTATTCATTGCTGGGAACTTGAAATGCATTAAAATAAACCATTCTGTTTTTGACCGGAATAGCGTCTTTACCTAATAATTCCACCAGTTTATAGGCAAAAGCATAGGCTGTTGCTGGTCCACGGCTAGTAATCAGATGACCGTCAACGACCGTTTTTTCATAGCAGAAATGTCCTTGAGCAATCTTTTGATCATAGCCTTTATAGGCTGTAAAATTTTTACCTGAAAGTAAATTGGCTTTTTCCAGTACTACCGGTGCTGCACACATTGCCCCGATGTATTTACCTTGATCTGCCATCTGTTTAAGTACCTCAATCAGTTTATCACTCGCCAGCATGGCATCGACACCCCCATAGCCACCTGGCAAAATGATCATATCAAAATCACACACTTCATCACTCAACAGCTGATCACAGCGTACCTGGATGCCATGAGCTCCTGCTACCACATCGTCTAATCCTACTAAACGACAATCAATATGAGCGCGTCGCAAAATATCCGCAATTGTTAAAGTTTCCGCTTCTTCAAAACCCGGTGCGACAATAACTGCTGCTTTTTTCATCCACATGACCTCTCTTTCACTAATAGCTTATAAAAAATCATGTCATAAAGCGATAAATTTCCTTATTTAAGAAATGATCTGTTTATTTGTTAAAAAAATCATGAAAGCCAGCAGCCAGAAACAGTGCAGCGATCATGATTTATCTGTTTTTTCATTTGTATAGCGATAAGGATTGCCTTTGGTTTCTCCAGAAGCAAACAGCTGTTCCATTCCCACACTTCTTAAATCGGTAATGAGACGGGCCATTTCTTCACAGCTGGCAGGCATATCAGAAAGCACCCAGGAAATCGACATCGAACTGGAAGCAATCGCGTGATATTCTGTCGCAAAACGTAAAGCATCGCTCATTGGTTCCTTGCCATAACGGCTTTGATGAAACTGCAGGTCATATTCTTTACAGTGTTGAAAAATAAAATCTTTTAAACAGTTCTGTCCTTCCAGCAGCAGTGCCTGTTTCATAAAAGTATGATACTTCTGCATTCTTTCAAACACATGGACCATTGATTCATAAAAACTTATATGTTTTTTCGGATCATCAAAATCAGGAATGATCTTTGTCAAATATATATATTGAATCAGATCATTTTTATCTAAAAAATGATTATAAAATGTCTGTTTTGAAATATGCGTATAAGCAATCAGCTGTTTAACAGTTATACTTTCCAGCGACTGATGATTACACAGCTGTAATAGCGCATCAGCCAGCATTGCCTTAATATTAATTGCCATAGTTTTGCCCTCACTACAGTTATTTTACCAAAAAAAACAAAAGAAGAGTATCTCTACTCTTCATTTTCAGGAATTTTGCGCCATCACGCCAACTAAAGGATGTGGCTGGTACAATTCTTCCAGATACTGTTTTTCATGGTCGCTGAGTTTTAGCTGACAGGCTTTGACCGCACCATCAATATGATGCTTTTTAGTAGCACCAACAACAGGTGCACTGACATGATCTAACAGCCATGATAAAGACACTTCCGTCATTGACACGTTATGTTTTGCAGCGATTTCTTCAACGCGTCTGATAATCTTCAGATCCATTGGCGCACTGGCATCATATTTGCCTTTGGCATAGCTGTCTTCTGCCAGACGCTTAGAACTTTCTCCAGGATGTTTAGACAGACGTCCTGAAGCCAAAGCACTATATGGTGTCATGGCAATATTTTCTTCCTGACACAATCCTTTCATTTCTCGTTCTTCTTCTCTAAAAATCAGATTATAGTGATTCTGGACACTAATAAATGGCTGCCAGCCATGTGCTCTGGCAATCGCATTGGCTTTGGCAAGCTGCCAGGCATAACAGTTGGAAATACCAATATATCTGATTTTTCCTTCAGCAATCAGTTCATTTAATGCTTCCAGAATATCCTCAATGGGTGTGTGATAATCCCACATATGTAAAATATAAAGATCAACATATGACATATTCAATCGTTTCAAACTGGCTGTCAGACAGTTTCTGACATGTGTTTTGCCATCGATACCCTGATTTATTTCATCTTGAGAGCGAGGCAAAAATTTAGTTGCGATCACAACATCTTCTCTTTTAGCAAAATCATTGATGGCACGTCCTAAAAACTCTTCACTGCTTCCACCCTGATATGACATTGCTGTATCAAAAAAATTAATTCCCTGTTTTAAGGCATACTGAATGATTTCACGTGACTTGTCTTCTGGCAGGGTCCAGGAATGCATCCCTGACTGGGCATTACCAAAACCCATGCAGCCCAGACAGATCTTCGATACTTTTAAATCACTGTTTCCTAAGGTTATATATTCCATGCTCTTCTCCTATTGTCTTATAACATCTTTTAATGTAAATTTGCTGTTTTCATATTCATAAATAAAAATACAGCAGTTACCAAAACCTTTTTTTAATTCTTCTCCTGGATCCTGCCAAGCTTTCAGAAAATTAAAACAGGCACCCCCATGACTCATCGCCAATACCGAATGATGATCTTCTTTTTCCATGATTGCTGTTAATGTTTTGACCATACGGTCTCTTACCGCATTGGAAGATTCACCTTTAAACTGCAGATAATAGGTTTCACACTTAATAGGATCATTTTCTGCCAACACATCACTTTCTGCCTCCAGCAGACCATAATTATTTTCTTTCAGTCCCTTAAGTCTGGTATATGGCTGATCACTGATCAGTTCTAAGGTATCACAGCATCTTTCTGATGTTGAACTGTAAAGATGATCAAAGGTAATATGATGATCTTCAAACCATTGTCTGGCATTAAGGGCCTGCTGTTTACCATTATCGGTCAATGGTGAATCGCACCAGCCCTGAATTTTATGCAGCACATTGAATAAAGTTTCTCCATGGCGCATCAGATATAATGTCTTTTTCATCGTTATTTTCCTTTCAGTACAAATGGTTCTCCTGGAGCTAACACTTGAATTCTTTCAGGATGAATGACACGATCCATAAGATCTTCAGGATTACCATTAAATGGTGTCATATCTGGTGCATCAACGCTGCCCCAGTGAATACAGATGAGCGTAGCATCAGGATAAGTATTAGCCAGTTTAATAGCGCCATCTAAAGTAATATGCCATTCATTGTCCGCAAAATCAAACAGAATTACATCAGGTGAAGGCATATGCAGATGACTGTCTAACAGCTTGGAATCGCCAGGCAGCCAGATGGTACCATCAGGTGTATCCAGCCAGTAGCCACAATAGTCTTCTTCTTTCCAAAAACGATAATTATATTTTTGAGAACCATTTTGCCAGTTATGTCTGGCTGGGGTTAAAGTAATTTTCATATTACCCAGCATAAACTGTTCATCAATATCGTGTCCCTTTGTTTCAATTCCCTGTTTTGTCATCTGTGAAGCAACATAATCAGGAGCATGATATGATTTGCAGACATGACTTACATCAAGACATGTCGAAATAGACATATGGTCATTATCAATATGAGTAATCAAGATACCATCTAATGATGGGATTTCCTTCGGTAAAATAGGCATATCGACAAGCAATGGCATATCAAATCCTTCCAGCACCGGATCGATCATGATATTGGTGCCACGACTGTTGATCATGATGCCCGCACCTGCCAGCCAGCGAATTTCGCAATGATCAATGGCCTGAAATGCTTCGTGTTTAAATTTTACTGTTTCTGGGGCTACTGCCTGCCCCTTTTCATTTTTTCTTATTTTCATTATGGTCTCCACCTTTCTTGCTTTTAGCATACTCCTTATTTTCATAACTGCAATTGACGTTTCTTTGTCATGGTCTATAAATAGACGTTTCATTGAAATCGTCTATTAAAAAAAGCCAAATACTGTTAAAATAGAAAAAAAGGAGAAGTACAACAATGGAAATAACAAAAGAAATATTATCTAGCATTCTCGATGCTTATGCCTATGAAATTGTTTTTGCAGATCGAAATCATATTGTGCAGTATATGAATAAGACTGCACAGCTGCGCTATCAGGGGCGCGTCAAGATCGGTGAAAGTCTCTTTAACTGTCATAATGAAAATTCAAGAAATAAAATTGAAGCATTTTTAAAAAGAGCCGAAGCCGGCGAAGCAGAAATGTTTGAAGCGTTTAATCAGAAAACCCATGAACGTGAATTTTTTGTTCCTGTCAAAGATGCAAAGGGCCAGGTCATTGGCTATTTTGAACGACATGAAGCCAGCTGGTCAAAAGATCAGCCAGAAATACCAGTGGGAGAATACTGGAAACATAAAGACCAGTAAAAAAAGCGACAGATGTCATGCATCTGCCACTTTTTTATTTTTTATAAAAAGCAATGGTTTCATAAGGTCTCAATGTCAGGTTTTCCTGTATCTGATGATCAGGATAATTAGAAATAAGGATCTCATAGTCATCAAGATCAGGAATCTGAACCTGCGTACTCTTACCATAGAAATTATTGACCACGATCAGTTCTTCCTGATGATAATGTCTTTTAAAAGCATAGATGGCATCATGATCGATCAGATATGGTTCATATAAACCTTCACTGATGATCTTATACTGTTTTCTAAGCTGGATCAGTCGACGATAATAATGGAAAATCGAATCAGGATCAGCGATACTGTTTTTAACATTGATATCTTTAGTATTAGGATTGATTTCCATCCATGGTTTTTGATCAGAAAAACCACCATGTTCATCCCATTGCATAGGTGAACGGGCATTATCCCTTGATTTTGCCTGCAGGATCTGATGAATATCCGCTTCATTCATGCCCTGCTGCTTTAAAATATGATAATAATTGATAGATTCAACATCACGATACTGACTGATATCAGTAAAATAGTTATTGGTCATCCCAATTTCTTCACCCTGATAAATATAAGGCGTTCCTCTTTGCAGATGGATCGCACTAGCCAGCATTTTAGCTGATATCTGATGATAACGATCATCATCACCAAAACGGGAAACACTGCGGGGCTGATCATGACAGTTCCAGAACAGGGCATTCCAGCCTTTGCCTTTTTGCATTTCTACTTGCCAGGTATGGAACAGCTGTTTCAATTCAGCAAAGTCAAAAGGCATCACGGTCCATTTTTCTTTGTCCTGATAATCCACTTTGAGATGATGAAAATTAAAAGTCATATCAAGGATCTGATGATCTGGACGGGTGTAGTTGATACAGTGATCGATCGTGGTCGCTGACATTTCCCCTACGGTCATGATATCATCATAACGGCCAAAAGTTCTTTGATTAAGTTCATGAAGATAAGGTGCTACGTTTTTGCCATCAGTATAAAATCTTTTTCCGACTCCCTGATCATCATCTTCATAAAGATCTTTACTGATCAGATTAATGACATCAAAACGAAATCCCTTGATTCCTTTGGCAATCCAGAAGTTAAGAATATCTGCTAATTGTGATCTCACTTCAGGATTATCCCAGTTCAGATCCGCCTGAGAGCGATCAAATAAATGAAGGTAATATTCATCATCCTTGGCTACATACTCCCAGACTGGACCACCAAATTTAGATTCCCAGTTGGTTGGCAGATGGCCTTCATTTTTCTTGAAAATATAGTAATCTTTATAGTGCTGAAGTCCCTGCATCGCTTTTTTAAACCATTCATGGCTGGTCGAAGTATGATTAAAAACCATATCAAACATCAGATAGATATTTCTTTTTTTCGCTTCGGCAATCAGTTCTTCCAGATCCGCCATTGTTCCAAATAACGGATCGATTTCATAATAATTGGCAACATCATAGCCATTATCATTTTGCGGCGAAACGAAGATCGGTGTCAGCCATAAATAATCGACCCCTAAATATGCCAGATAATCCAGTTTGGCAGTGATCCCTTTTAAATCACCTGAACCATCATGATTACTGTCATAAAATGATTTTGGATAAATCTGATAAACAACTTTATCTTGAAAATGAGCCATTTTCCCCCTCCTTATCAATCGTAATGATTTCCTGATTACATTCTATCATGTCCACTTTCATTAATTGAACATTTTCTCCGGAAGTAATAACGACCGGTGATACCAAAGATTTTCCCTGCTTTTTAACATAATCAATATCTACCTGCGTAAGTACCTGGCCCTGACTTACTCGATCTCCAGTTTGAACCTGACCATGGAATCCAGTCCCATTAAGTTCAACAGTGTCCATTCCAATATGAAGCAGTACTTCCAGACCATCATCTCTTCTTAAGCCATAGGCATGCCCTGTTGGAAAAGTCATGATAACTTCACCAGTAAATGGCGCCACGATTTCACCAGATGTCAGTTCAACCGCAAATCCCTGGCCCATCAGACCTTGAGAAAAAACCTGATCTTTCACTTCGCTAAGAGGTAAGACCTTCCCTTGCATTGGACAAAGAAAAGACTGATCATTTGATACTGGTATTTCTTTTTCACCATAGAGTTCAACCGCACTTAGTTTTTTCTTACCAACAAAATAAGTCAAAACAAATGGAACCACTAAAGCCACGATCATGGCTGCTAGGAAAGTCAGCCAGTATTCAGGCAAGATCGATAAAATACCTGGCAGACCCCCAACACCAATCGATGCGGCCATCGTTCCCGTTGAAACCGAAATTACAGCAGCTGCGGCCGATCCGATCATACCACAGACAAATGGGAAAGTATATTTCAGATTGACCCCAAACAATGCCGGTTCAGTTACTCCTAAATAACATGAAATACAGGCAGGAATGCTGACTTCTTTAGCACGGGTATTTTTCTTCTGTAAAAAGATCATCGCTAATACTGCTGAGCCTTGTGCGATATTGGATAAAGCAATCATCGGCCACAGTAATGTACCGCCAAAAGTATTGGCCAGCTGCGTATCGATTGCATTGGTCATATGATGTAAACCCGTAATAACTAATGGTGCATAAAGTAAACCAAATACCCCAGCAAACAGCCAGTTAAATGATGATGTCAGTCCGGCCCAGACAACCTGAGAAATCCATTCACCAATGACCCAGCCTACTGGTCCAACCACTGTATGAGCGATAATGACCGCTGGTACCAGTGAGAAAAATGGCACAATGATCATACTAATCGATGCTGGTGAGATCCTGCGGAAAAACTTTTCCAGATAAACCAGCACAAAGCCAGCCAGCATTGCTGGAATAACCTGCGACTGATAGCCAATCATCTTAACGGTAACAAAACCAAAATCCCACATTGGAATATCTGCTGGCGCCGTTGAAGCAACACTATAGGCATTGAGCAGCTGTGGTGAAACCAGCGTAATTCCTAAAACAATACCTAAGATCTGACTGGTTCCCATTTTTTTTGTAATCGACCAGACAATAGCTACTGGCAGAAAATGGAAAACGGCTTCACCAATCAGCCATAAAAAGCTGTCTACACCAGCCCAGAACTGAGAAATCTGCACTAATGTTCTGGTTCCATTTTCAAACATGGCAATAGAATCGATCACATTTCTAAATCCTAAAATCAGCCCGCCACAAATCAAAGCTGGAATAATCGGTGCAAAAATCTCACCTAAATTGCCAATCAGACGCTGCAGCCAGGTCTGATTAGACTTAGATGCTGCTTTAGCAGCTTCTTTACTGACACCTTCAATGCCACTTATTTTGACAAAGTCATTATAGAATTCCTGAACATCATTACCAATAATGACCTGAAACTGTCCAGACTGCGTAAATGTTCCTTTAGCGCTAGGAATATTTTCAATTTTTCTGACATCGGCTTTTTGATCGTCGACTAGTACAAAACGCATTCTGGTGACACAATGTGATACAGCTTTAATATTACTTTTTCCGCCTACAAACGCTAACAGGTCTTTGGCGTCTTTTTCAAATTTTCCCATTCTTTCTTCTCCTTGGTGATATTTTAATCTGTACGTACATCTTAACCGCTTATATCCTAACATGTACGTATATGTATGTCAATAATAAACATAAAAAAAATACTGTTCGTCACACAAACAGTATTACCCATGATTGTTTATTTTTATAATTCCGATCTTCTGGCAAAATCAACAAAACGGAATTTATCAGGTCGATGTTTAGAAATCGTATATTCAAATAACGTGGCATCATCTAAATAAGTATATGATTTTACACATACCAGCAAATCATAATCAGCCATATCCAGCAGTTCCTTTTCGCGTTTTGTTGCTTTAACGACCGTTATTTCCTTTTTCGCAAAACTCACCTTCAGATTCAGTTCCTTTTCAATATAGGCATACAAAGAATCCTGAGCATGTTCCATTTTCAGTCCTTTGATTACTTCCCCATTTAAGTAGTCAATATCAAGAATCACTTTTTCCCCATCAATTTCCCTGATACGCTCAACATGATACATCGATCCATGGTCCATATAGAGATGTTTTTTCATTTCCTCGGTCACTTCTGACTGTAAAAAGACCGTCACATATGTTTTAACATCACCATGCATCATCGGTTCCAGTTCTTTAAAACTGGTAACCCCAGAAACCGGGAAGGCAATGCGATTGACATCAAGGACTAGTGATCCCTTGCCTTTATTTTTCTGAATATATCCATTTTGCAGCAAAAGATTCAAAGCTTTGCGAATCGTATCTCGTGAAGCCTGATAGATTTGCATCAGTTCACTTTCACTAGGCAAATAAGTATTGGCCTTGATTTCTTCGTTTTTTATTTTTTCCAGTAAATCATGATATATTGTCTGATACTTGCTCATAGTTTCAACTCCTTAGTCATAAGTATATACAATTCTGCCCATAAAAACAATTGCTGTCCGTACAAGAAAAAGAACTGTCTTGAAAACAGTTCTTATTTTTCATTATTATCAAGAATGGTCAATAGTCTTTTAACTGTTGTTTGTGGAAAAGCTGGATCTGTAGACTGTTGCAGCAGCTGCTCCAGCAAAACATGCGTATTATTGCTTTGTGGCAGCATATAGCCCGATTCCCGCAGCAGATCTTCATGGACCAGTCTAACCGAGCGGGCAACCGCCTTCATCAACATGGCCAGTTCTTTATAAGACGTTGTCTTAGCCAGGGTACTGGCAAGGGCTTCCTGCTGGGCCTTGTTTCTAGACAGGGCCAATGATAAAGCCAGGACACTGTCTTTTTTTGGCTGCTGAGGTGGATAATGTAAAGGAACGATTGATATTGCGCCTGATGGACAGGCTTTGGCACAGCTTTCACAGCCAATACATTTATCAACGTCAATAATACTGTTTTCCGTATCGGCAGCCCCGGTTGGACATACATAAAGGCATAGACAGTCTTTGGTACAAAGACGTATATTACGAACGGCTACCTGTTTTTTCATGAATCATCCCTCCATTCAATCTCTTCAAATTTCCAGTCAGGCACCTTGCATACCGGACATAACTGTGGGGGCTGATCACCGATGTAAATAAAACCACAGATCGAACATACCCAGACACGACGATGGCTTAAAAAATCCGGTCCTTCATGAAGATAGCGTTCCAGTAATGAATTGATGATCATCGTTACTTTTTCACCCCAGACACAGATACGCTGCGTTCCGCGGTCCTGTTCCTGCTGAGCCACATGTTTTAGCCCCGGATAACCCTGGTTCAGATCATCGAGCAGTAATTCAATCAGCTTTGTAATCTGTCCATCCTGAACTGGTGGTGTTAAAGCCATGTAGTAATCAGCCAGTTCGCGAAACAGGGCAGAAGCTTCATCCTGGTACTGTTTTTCTAAGCCTCTGGCAAGATTGGAAAACAGCGCTGATAGCTGCATAGCAGAGAGTTCGTGCCAATCTTCATCCAAGTGTTGTGGTACCCTGATATCCGTTTGTTTTTCTTCACTTTGCTGGGCTTTAAATAAGGTTTTAGGTGCCTTACAAAGGGGACACACCCAGTCATTGGTCAGATCCTGAAAATTGACATTTTCCTTGTCTTCATCGTAAATATATCCACAAATGGTACAAATATATTTCATCATCTTCCCTCCTTTTCTGTGACCATTTATAATAGAATTATTATAATTCTATTATAATATTTTTATTGTGAAGCACAACACCATCACCAAAAATAAATGATAATCATTATCATTTTATTCATAAAAAAGATATGCAAATCCTCATATCTTTTCTCCATGATATATTTTTATAATTGTGAGATAGAGCGTGTCTAATACTGATTTCAGTTCTTTTTGACTGACTCTGACCAGACTTAAACGGATACTATGCTTATGACCATGATAATAACTGCTTTGATTGTCCGCTACATAGATCTTCGCTTTTTTCAGTCCATAGATGATTTTCTGACTATCTAAACGATCAGCCAATGCAAGGCTGAAATAACAGCCTTCTGGTTGCCCAGCTAAACAAACAATTTGCTGATCCCAGGTAGCAGCAATCTTTTTGACAATAGCTATTTTGCGTTTAAGATCTTTATTGATGATTTCGCTTTGATAGCGATAGAGGCCACTGCGGATGTAGGCTTCTAAGGTGGCCTGGGAAACAAGGGAAGGCATATGATAGGAATAATAATAAGATATTTCTGTCATTTGATTCATTGTCTCTATAAAATCATCAGGTACGATGGCAATACCAATGCGAATAAAAGGAATTGTTTTGGTATAGGAACGCAAATAAATACAGTGATCGCCTTCAGAAAAATAATAGATTGGTAAGTATTTAGGAAGCTGAAAGTAATGGCTGAAATAATCATCTTCTATAATATAGACATCATAAAGTTTGGCCAGTTCCATGATCTTTTTTCTGGTGCGATGATCATAACACGTTCCTAAGGGGTTATGATGTCGTGGTATCGTATAAAAAAATTTAATATCATCATTTTTAAAGATCTGTTCCAGTACTTTAAGATCAATGCCCTTTGCATCTCTTTTTATCGTTTTTACCGGCAAATTCATCTGTTTTAAATACTGAATATAAAAATGATAGCTAGGTTCTTCAATTAAGATCGTCTGTTTGTGATTAGGAAAAGGTGAATTGGAAAAAATGGTCAGCATCTGCATGATGCCCTGAATCAGATAGATCTGACTGTTTGAAGCATAGATACCATCTTCACTTAGATAATCCGGTAAAATTTCATTAAGACTTTCCACCCCACGAACCGTGACATCTAATGTTTTTAAAGAATAAAGCTGTGCTGCAATCTGAAAACACTGTTTCATTTCCTGGAACAGATAACTGTTAACCTGTGGATTCCCTGTTTCCAGATGATAGCCATCATCTTTTTGATCATCACTTTGCACTCCTGCTGATATATAATAGCCACTTTGCGCCTTGGCAAAGATCAGACACTGTTTTTCTAAAACTTCATAGGCTTTTAAGACCGTGCCCTTACTGACGCAATAGGTTTTAGCCATATCGCGCAATGAAGGCAGTTTGCTGCCCGGTTTTCTTTTATGCAGTTCAATATCTTTTCTGATATCACTGACAATCTGTTCATAGCGTTTCATTTTTACCACCTCTATGACCATTATAGCATAACTGTACCAGTACAGTTAGCGGTTAAGCCAATTGTATTTGAGGTAGACCCTCATATAATAAAAACCGTAAAAGATATCACATCAAGGAGGTCTCATATGGAAAACAAAGCAGTAAAAATTGTCACCATCGGTGGCGGAAGCAGTTATACCCCAGAATTAGTAGAAGGATTTATCAGGCGTTATGACACTTTGCCAATCAAAGAATTATGTTTGGTTGATATTCCCGCTGGTCAAGAAAAACTGGAAACAGTAGGTGCCCTGGCGCAAAGAATGGTCAAAAAAGCCGGTCTGCCAATGAAAGTTACCTTATCATATGACCGTCGTGAAGCTTTACAGGACGCTGATTTTGTCACTACGCAAATGAGGATCGGACGTTTACCGGCCAGAATCTTAGATGAACGTATTCCTATTGCCCATGGTATGATTGGACAGGAAACAAATGGTGCGGGTGGTATGTTTAAAGCTTTTAGAACGATTCCCGTTATTTTAGATATCGTCAAGGATATTCAGGAAATCTGTCCCGATGCCTGGCTGATCAATTTTACCAATCCAGCAGGTATGGTCACGGAAGCCATTTATCGCTATACTGACTTTAAACGTGCCATTGGCTTATGTAATGTACCAGTCAATATGGTCAGTGGTTTTGCTAAAATGTTAGATGCTGATGAAAAAGACGTCACAATGGAAATTCAAGGAGTCAATCATTTCATTTTTGCAACTGATGTTTTTATCAAAGGAAAATCATGTTTTCAAGAACTTTTAAACAAATATGCGCACTTAAAAGAAGAAGATACGATTCAGATGAAAAACTTTGTATCATTACCTTATTCACCAGCTTTTATCTTAGGGCTAAAGGCGATTCCCTGTCCCTATCATAACTACTACTTCTATACCCAGGAACAGTTAGTTGCCGAAAAGGAACAGTTTCAAACCGGAACCGTCCGTGGCGAAGTGGTCAGTCAAACCGAAGAAGAACTGTTTGAACTCTATGGTCATGAAGAACTGGCAGAAAAACCAAAACAGCTGGAAATGCGTGGTGGTGCTAAATATTCTGATGCTGCCTGCAATCTGATTCAGTCGATTTATAATAATACTGGAGATATCCAGTATGTCGATGTCAGAAACAATGGGGCGATTACTGATTTGCCTGATGACAGTGCTGTAGAAGTCGCCTGTCGTATTACTGCAGACGGACCAAAACCAATCGCTACCGGACCATTAAAACTGCCCATCAGCGGTTATGTTCAGTTGATGAAAGCTTTTGAAAGACTGGTTTGTCAGGCTGCCGTGACTGGTGATCGTCGCTTAGCTGTCACGGCCTTAAATATGAATCCCCTTTGTCCTAGCGATACTTTAGCCAACATCGTTGTTGATGAACTGCTGGAAGCACACAAAGACTATTTACCACAATTTAACAGACAATCATGATGACAGTGACTATGGTTACTGTCTTTTTATGTTATAATAAAAAAAATGGTGATGATGATGAAAGAAACGTACAGTAAAAATTATTTTGAAAAATATGCAGCCTTAACGCTCACGAAAATACTCCAGATCAGTGAAGAAGATATTATTCAGGATGACCGTCCTGATTTAAGAATTCCTGTCGCCAATTATGGTATTGAGGTCACTCAGGCTTTAACCCCACAGGAAGCAGCAGCCGATGTCAAAAAGCCGCTTTACGCTATTTTAAATATCAATCCCTTTGATCATAACGCGCATGATCTTCATTTTGTGATGGAAAAAATTGATAATGCGATTCAACGAAAACTGGAAAAAAGCAAAAATTATGAAAGATATCCTAACAATGGCCTATATATCTTTTCCCATTGTCATAATTTACCAAGGAAAATGCTGAAAGATTACTTCTATCATCAGCCCCTTGATCATCTTTTCTATCAGCATATTTATATTAACTGTGTTAATCATCTTTATCACTATAATGTCCAGGCAAAAACATTAACAAACTATAAATATCATGTCAACGAACTTGCAGCCATGAATAAGATAGCTTTAGAATTTGAAAAACGCTGTCAAAAAGAAAGAAGAAAAATTGATTTATCTAAACAAGAATAAAAAAATATATTCTTGCAGAAAAGGCAAAAAATCCTGGCAGTTTCCTGACAGGATTTTTATCATGATTCACTCTTTATATCGATAATGTTTTCACTAATGAATAATCGATGAGCTTTTGAGGTTCCGTACATATATATGCATCTTCTTTATGCATTCTAGCTACAATTTCTTCTCTGGTTTTTGATTTAAAAATATCTATAACCTGATCAATGATCTCATATTCATCCTGAGTAAAATTATATTTATAATCTTTTTCCGGATAAAATCGATATCCATAGCCCATTTCCTGTTCAATTGTTTCATAATGAACATGCGGTAATTTCATTATTTCATCATGACACAACGGTAAAGCTCCCCATTGTTCAGCAAGATATGCTATTCCCGTTAATGAATGATCATACGTTTTGTAAAACAGGCTATCACAATACCACATTAATTTCACCAGTTTTGTCTTATACAAATTCTCAATTTTAGACGAAATGTAATTAATAAGATCAACTGTCTTTCGTAAGTTCAATGCAGTATTTCCACAGTATGAAGTTCCTTCAATGTTTTTATATTGATATAATATTATATCTTCAACATTTGATGATAAATTTTGATATATAATATTTTTAGCATTCAAAAAATATTTTTTATATAAAGTTTTAGAAAATAAAGACTCATTTTTAACCAGTAATTCAAGAAACCACTTAGGATCTTGCGACAGTTTTCTTAAAATTTCATCGTGAGCTCTATCTTGTACCTGGTAATTTTCATATCTTGTAATTGTCGCTGGACTCCAACCTAAAAGTTTACTGAGTTCTTTTTGACTAATTAAATATTTATTTCTAATTTCAATGATTTCATTTGATGTTAACAATTGATGCATTTTCCGATATTCATCTCTTAATGAACATTGATTTTTGCTAATCAATGCTTCATCCTCATAATATTCATCATAAATGTCACAATAATAATATAAGGCATCATAAGTAACCTCTTGACCTTTAAATAAAGTTTTCTCTTTTTCTAATACACATAAAACCTCATGTTCCTTTCCACAACTTTTACACACCATTCTTTGTTTATTTATTTTTTCCATTTTTTTTACCTCCACCTGTATATCTAATCCTTATTCAAGATAAGGATAATCTTTACTGTTTATGGAATATAAAGCATAATGAAAAGACAAAACTTTTATTCTATTTTCTAGTATTCCTATTCTTATTTTAATATACACATCCTGTATTTTGATTTTTTTACCAAAAACTAATAGTGGTGGCTGATTTTTTCGTTGTCTGTCTGTAGTAGTATATAAATAATCTTTAGCATCTAGTGAATATAAAGCTATTTTAATCATTTCTATAATATTATCATCAGGATATAAATCATTGAGAGTTCCTAAATTAGTATATAATAATGGCCTGTTGTTTTCTGATTTTCTTTTTTTTATAAGCACTATTTCTCCATGATGATCGATAATATAATGAATCTGATCAATATACATGTTAACTGTTTCAAGTGAATCTATTTTTTTCTCGCACAAAATCAACCACCTCTTATATGGTATCAAATGATATCTATCATGTATATATTATAGAATAGATTGAGGTATCTTTCAATAATTAATATATAAAATAATTTTAATTATATAAGATATAAAGCTTAGTCAATGCCAAGCCAAAGAATACATAATAAAATATCCACAAAGAAACAGCGTCATTTTTTATAAATATAAATAGTCCTGCCAGTTTCCTGACAGGACCACATTTAATTTTATCTATATCACTGATAGCAATTAACAGTATTCACCATGTATATTAGTGAGTTTTCTGATATCTTCTTTTCATCAGATATAATACAGCTGCTAAACTTCCTAATGCCAGGTATACATAACCTAAAATATCAGTATGATCTCCCGTCTGGCTTTGTGAAGTGCTGGTATTATTTTCTGCTTGGATAACTTGTGATGAATTTTCTTCATCTGTTTTATCACTGTCGTTACCAGGATTTGAATCAGATGGCTGTTGTGAATCCTGATCATCTGAGTCTTCAATATTATCCCATTCAATACCAGTTTGAGCTACATCTAATACTGTTTTAGCATAAGATGGCGATACATATTCTAAACTGTCTTTAACAAAAGTAACGTTCAATTCAGTATTTTTTTCTACATTAAATTCAATTGTTCCCAGTTTTAACTGTTCATCAGCAAACAGATTTACTTTTCCAGAAATATAAAGCGTTAATAATCCCTTATCATATCTGTATTCTTTGACAATGCTGGCAATACTGTCATCGAAATGAAATTGAATCTGATCTTTTTCAAGCTGACCATTTTTAGCTTCAATCTGAAATGATAACTGCATGGTCAATGCTTCATTTTGATGATCGCCAACATTCAATTGCACAACAATCTGATCATCCTGTTTAGTCAAAGCGATAGAATTTTCTAACGCTTTGACAGGAGCGATGACAAACATAGACAGGATAAAGATTGTTGTTAAAAATGTGATAACTGTTTTTTTCATACGCCCTCCTATTTTTTAATTGATATTGATGGCAAGTTTTGTGGTACATCAATCAATACCGTATCACTTACCAGACGTTGCCCTTCATTACTTTGCGCATTATCAACGCGATAGAGTTCTACTCTTACTTTTGATGGCATATTCTTTGCATAGTCTGGTGAAATCCAGTAAATCCAGCTTCCTTGAGAGGTTTCACCTAATAATCCATTTTCTACATCAGGTGCCATGATAATAGATTCAGCATTGATGCTGCCTTCATCATCAAGTCCACCAACAATTTTTCCATTTTCATCATATAATACGACAACATTATATGCTGGATTTCCTTTATATTCTCCAGTAAAGACTACTGATCCAGCTGGTATTTTAGCTCCAGTGCTTTCTTCATAAATGAAGTCTTGAGCTAAGATACCAATACCAGGTGTTTCATCAACCGTTGTTAATTCGACGTTATCTCCTGATGGTCCTAAAATATCGAACTCTAAAACTGAAATATCCGTATTTTTCTGATTAACTGCCGTAATTTTAATATATCTTGCCTGATAAGTCTGATTCCATTGACCTTCACCTTCATCATCAGCAAAGTATACTGTTTCCTGATTCTGATTTAAAGCAAATGTTCCTTTTCTCACCGTTGTATATTCTTTATTGTCTAGACTGACTTCAATCTTGTAATCTTTGATTGGTGCTTCTTTAGCGTAATAACGTAAAGCACTGACATCAAGCGTCTTTTTCAGATCAATAATAATGACTGGATCCGTTTTAGCGCTACCCACATATTCCTGATCTTTCTGGTTATCTAAGACCATATCAATAGCGTGTTTAGTTGTTGTTTCACATGGCATATCATCATCTGATTCATGAACTTCATCTAAATCAGATGTCATATTTGTTGAAACTGTCATTTGACTCTTATCCTGGCTGCCATCACTGTATACCTTGAAAGTATCACTTTGATAAGCCTGGGCACGATCTGTTTTTAAATCGATAGCATAGACTTCATAACTGATCGCACGGCTGCCAAGGTTAACGGCATCAGTAAATGTATTGGCTGTTGTAAAGCCAACAACTTCTTTCTGTTTTTGTCCCTGACTTGTTGTAACACGAACAATTTCATATCCTAAAATATCTTGATTATAAGTATCATCAGCTTTGATCGTTAAAGTTACATTAGAATGATCAACTTCAATATCAACATTACTGATGACCTTTTGATCTAGCAGTGATACTGCCTGATTTTCAATAACTGCTGACTGTGCATCATCATTGATATAATAAATGGCACGACTTTCTTTTTCAAACTGTTCCATGAAAGCCTGAGTTTCTGCTGTTGGAACATATCCCCAACGAGTAAAGAATTCTGTCAGATCTTTATTTGCGGCTGCACAAACCAGTTTCATCAGATTCTGATCTTTATCAGCACCTAATGTTAAAGCAATTTCTCCATTGAATGATGATGGATTTCTAGCTAAACTGTCGACTCTGGCAAATAACAGCTGATTAGTCATTTCCTGATAGTTAGCATATGTTTTTTGGGCATAACCATTGTCATAAGCTAAATGCAGCTGCCAGTACATCGCTAATGATGTAAAGACATCATCAGCGTAACCAATTGCATGTGATGTTACTTTATCGTAAACATCTTCATAGTCAAAGCGAACACCACTGTTTGTTCCATTGGCACTAGCCAATAGTGAGAAGTAGTTGTTTGTAACTTCCGCAACAGTATATTCACTTTGATTTAACTGGTGACCAATTTCGTGAGCAATTCCCCATCCAAAATATTCACCACTAGTTATTTTACCTGATTCATCTATTGTTACTTTTTCATTTAACATTAACGTTTTCGTCTGATCCCATTCAATACCGATATGATTTCCTGCAGCGTACATAAACGCTCCTGAGAACATTTTCATATAACGGATATTTAAATGCTGAGAAGGCAGACGATTCAGTTTTTTCACTTCTTCACTTGTACCTTCAGCAAAATCATTAGTTAAACCTTTATGCTGATAGAAGATTTTAAGCATGCTTTCCATCGCTTCAATCGTATTTAACAGATGCGTTTCTGGGTCACTACCTAGCCCTGCTAATACCTGTGAAGCTGGAAGTGAGAACATCATTCCATCAAATAAGATATCTGTTGTGTTATAAACACAGGTTTTTTCATCATAACTGTCTAATGTGAAGAACAGGAATTTTTTTGGATGATCTACATCATGTTCTTCTTCTAAAGTTTTGACATAAGCTTTTAATTCACTGATATAAGAACTGATCAGTTCCTGACGTTTCGAAGTGTCAGTTATACCATGTAAATTCAAGACTGGTATTTTATGTCCCCCACTGACTCTTAAAGCATAGTCATCAGCTTTATTGCTGCCAGTATACTGTACATATAAGGCTCCACCTTTTTCAACATTGCTTGAAGTTAATTCTGGAATCGTAATTTCATTACGTCCTACTTTTAAAGTGGCGACTTCTTTACTTAACTGACTTGATTCTGCATGCTGCTGTGTCGCAATCAGTTTTAATGGTGTTGTATTACCACTTTTAGCACCATCTTTTCCAACATAAACAATCAGTTTATCTCCTGCTTTGGCGCTGATTCCCAGTGGCTGCCAGGCATTCAGTCCACCTGTTTTTAACTGTGAATCATAAGCTGCACTCATATCACTGAAGACATGATAAACATCATTTAAAGCTGTCTGATCATTAAATAAAACTTTAGCTTCATCTAATTCTTGCTGTAAAGTTTCACGATCTGGGTGATAATCCCCATTGATTTTTGTATCTAATCTTTGCTGCAGTTTTTCAAAATCTGCTTCTTTGATATCTTTTCTAATAGCCAGGTGTAAATTATCAGTGTATAAATTCTGAATATCAGCTTCTAAAGAATCGTATTCATAAACTTTGACTTCTGATACCTGAATACTAGGACTTGTTGTTGAATAACGTGCCAGTCCGATCGTAAAAGACGATACCGTAATTGGCTGTTTAAGTTTGATACGATAATGAACTCTGCCATTAGCGTCTTTTTCTTTCGTGAAATTCCATGAAAAAGTCATAGTCTGCAGTTTTTCATTTTCATCCATATAATAGATTTTCATATATGGGAAGGAATCCTGATCCTGATATTCTGCTAAACGAATTTCTCCAATTGTATACTTCTGATCAAAAGTCACACTTATTCCATGTGTTGACCATTGATTATAACCACCTGTATCCCAGGTTTTTGTCTGCCAGTATGATGTATAATCATCATCAAATAAACCTAAGGCTGAAGCAGATCCCGTATCTAATGAACTGTTGATCATTTCTCCGGTACCAATTGATGCACTGACAATATGATCTGTCAGTTCACCAGCTCCATTTGATGTATTCAGCAGGTTATACTGTGGCATGATAACCGGTTTAAATGAAGTTGTACTTGCTGAAGCTTCTAATGATTTTGGCCCTTCTCCATGATCATTGGATGCTGTTACATAAACATAATATTTTGTTTTATCTTCCAGCTCATATAATACATATTCTGTAGCTGTAATATGAGATACCTTAGTGTAAGTCGTCTCACCATCTTTACGATAATATAAAGTATATTCATCAGCACTGTCATCTTTCGGTGCCTGCCAGGTAACTGTTATTTGACGATAGTCACCTTTTACTGATACTTTATCCGGTGCATCTGGCACACTGTCATAACGTGGTGTCGCTGTGACAGCTGACGAGAACTGACTCTTCCAGTCACCATTGATGGCTCTGACACGTAATGTATAGGTCTGTTTATTTTTTAAAGAATCATTTCCAAACTGACTGATCGTGATTTGCGTATCTGTAGTTTGAATGTAATGTGTGATTCCGTTAAGGGCAATTGATACTTCATAGCCAGTAACATTGGTTTCTTTGTTCCAAGATAAAGTAATTTCTTTATTTCTTGTCTGTACTGACTGAATTGTAGGAATGTTCAGTTCAGGTTCAGGAATTCTGTTTTCCATATCATTTACAAATTCTACTTTGGAAATTTCAAGTAATGAAGCATTAGCTGAAGTCGTGGCAGTAACTTTAAACGTTACTTTTTTAACAGCTACCTTTCCACCTAAATCAATAGTCATCGATCCATCACTATTAACTTTAGCATAAGCTCCACTTAATGTACTTCTTGCCAGCCCACTTACAAAAGGAACTTCCATCGTTTGAATATATCCATCTTCATCAATATATTCTACGTTGATCGTCGTTTCACTGATCGTATTATCGATTGGCATCGCAATAACAATTCCTTCAACTTCTAAAGGTTCTGTGGCCGTTGCCAGATTTAAACTGAACTCAACTGGATTGTCTGTAGAAATTACACCATTAGCAGTACTAACCTGGATCGAATGTCCTGATTCCAGATTATCAATATTTCCACTAACGGTTGTATTTTCTCCCTTTTCAATAGTAATAATATCATTAGAGATATTTGTTTCTACTTTTGAATCAATCTGAGTTTCATCAATTTTAGATGCAACATACTGTAAATCAATCAGATCAACACGCCCATCATGATTTAAATCGTACTGAGCATTTTTAGAGAAAGACTGTATCTGATCAATGATCGCATTTGCATCCTGTAAATCAATCTGCTGATCATCATTAACGTCACCATATATCATCGTTCCATAACCATCTGCCGCTGCTAAGGCAGTCATGACATAGATTTTTGATACATAGTTAGTAACCTGTATGGTCTGTTTATATGTTACAAAATGATCAGACTGAATCTGGATGCTGTATTCTCCTGCTTCCAGTTCATCAAAGATCACAGTACCGCAGTCTTGACCATTAGTCAAACCATTTAAAGAAAGCGTTTTTGTTTCTTTGTCATTAATACTGATTTTAAAATCCTGTGTATTTTCAGTATTTAAATTATGAAGTAACGTTACTTCAATTTTTCCTTTAACATCAATTTTTTCAGATTCAGCTACTTTCATTTCGCTGTCATCGATAGTGTCTACCGGTAATTCTGATGCCAGTTCACTGATGTCACTTTCATATGAATTATTTTCCGCATAGGCATACGTTATACCACAGCTGAAAAATAACATTATAGCCAGTAAACCACAAATTAATTTGGCAACTCTTTTTTTCATTTGAAACTCCTTTCTATTTACACCTAAATCTTACTTTTCTATAAACAGCTATAGATTTTCTTTTTCATACACGAGTCATCATAACAAATGGCATATTATTAAACAAATACTTATATGAATATAAAAGGTATAACCTCTTGGTTATACCCTGTTTAAGCCATAGCTTTCTTTAAAAAGACGTAAAAATTTTTCTGATTCAGCTGTAAAAGCAGTATTCTCTTTTTTTATGATTCCTAAATAAATTTTGTGTCTGGTTGATAAAAAACGTACACTTTTGATTCCCATATTCTCTAATTCAGAAATCTGCCATTTATTACCAATCATGAAAGCACCATTATTTTTTACAATACTTAAATATAAATGATAATGATTGACGACAATTGTTTTAGAAAACCTGACTTTACTGTTTTCCTGTTTGAATTTTTCATTGCTTAAAGCCGTAAAATCATCATTTTTAAATCTGACGATAGGATACTGTTTTAAACTGTCGATACTGATTTTTTCCTGATGTGCCAGAGGATGATCACGGTGTAAATGAAAGTACGGATAACCTTCATCCAGTTCAATATATTCTAAGCCTTTACGACTGGCAATATTCATCAGTAAAGATTTCTGATATTCATCAACCACAATAACAGCAAACTCAGAAATATCATTTTCTACATGATCAATACAGCCACTGATCGTTGTTTCATAAAAATCAACGTCATTTCTAGATACATGACTGACCTGCAGGTAATTTAATAGCAGATGATCTTTTAAAATCAGATTCCCTACTGAAAAAGATAACTGTGTATCTTTTTCTTCAATTAAGCTTTCACTTCCTAGCTGATCCAGCAGCTCCATCTGCTGAATAATAGACTGTGCCAGTAAATATACTTTATGACCATCATCACTTAACTTTAAACCATTAACAGTTCTAATAAATATCTGTTTATTAAACTGCTTTTCAAAATCAGCAACCACTTTACTTAAATATGGTTGTGAAACAAACAGTTTCTTTGCTGCATTGGTTATTGAACCGCTATCCGCTATTTCTACAATATATTTTAATTTTGTCAGATTCATCATGATTCTCCTTTATCACATCTATTTTAAACCTAAAATACTGAAAATCAAATAAAGAAATATGAATCATTTCCTGTAAATATAAAAAAAGATATTTGTAGCTGATAATTTATCAAAAACAAATATCACTTTAAACTTTGTTACCTGTTCATATTGATTGGTTTCAAAGCCACAAATTTTTCAAAGCTTTTCAAAACATTTAGCAGTGGTGATGGCAGACGCTGATAACATTCTGCTTTTAAATGATCATCAATTCCATAAAATCCCTCAGCAATGCTGCCGGCAATCGCTGTTAATGTATCACAGTCTCCACCCAAAGATACGGCTAAACGTATGACATCCTCAAAATTGTCTCCTTCCAGAAATGCTGTAACTGCTTCTGGTACAGTTTCCATACAGGATTCTACATGATGATAATGTTTCCTGATTTCATCACAGGTTCGACTTAGATCATAACCAAATTCATCTTCAATATACGCTTTGATCTGTGCCTTACTGCAACCGGTTCTAGCCAGGAAAATGGCACTGGCTGTGGCCTGAGCTCCTTTGATTCCTTCAGGATGGTTATGGGTGACAATTGCTGAAAGCATAGCTGCATGCCTGACTGATTCAAGATCATCATACAGCCAGGCAACAGATGATACGCGCATGGCAGAGCCATTGCCAAAACTATGATAAGCCTGACACTTGGGATCATGGAGCCATTGACAAAACATTCCCCCATAACCGGCATGAGGATATAGCTTGGCAATTTTACGCATTGATTGAGCAACACTTTGTATGATTTCATCATCACTGGCATCGATACCAGCATCAAGAAACGCCTGGCCAACTGCTAACGTCATAACAGTATCATCTGTATAAGTCGATTCTTTGGAAAACAAAGGAAATTGTTTGCTTTTGTTTCCGCGATCAAATTCATAAGGACTGCCAATGATATCTCCTAAAATAGCTCCTATCATCTTTTTCCACCTCGATTTCTATAATCTTCATCAATTCTTGCTTTCCAGTTTTCTGACAATGTCGCTGTTTTTCTAACGCTGGTAATAGCTTCGCTGATGACTTCATAATTTAAAGCTGTGCCTTCAGCATCACAGTGATAGTTCACTGCCATAGGTGCATCAATCCCGAATTTTTTTGCCTCTTTAACAGCATCAATATGCGCTCCCAGAAAAATAAACTGCCAGTCATATCGTTTCTTCTGTCGTTCGATCATATGACGTACCTGATCATATGTATAATAACGGCTGGCATTTTCCATACCATCTGTCGTAATGATAAAAAGCGTTCTATCTGATACATCTTTGCGACGAGCATGTTTATGTACATGATCAATATAATGAATAGCTTTACCTATAGCATCTAAAAGTGCGGTACTTCCTCGCACATAATAATCCTGGTCGGTAAGGTTCTTTATTTTCTTTATGTTAACACGATCATGAATCACTGCTGTTTCATGATCAAACAGTACTGTCGATACAACAGCTTCTCCTGCTTCTTTGCGCTGTTTTTCAAGCATTGAATTAAAACCGCCTATCGTGTCCATTTCCAGTCCTGACATGGAACCACTACGATCTAAAATAAATACAAGTTCTGTCATTTTAACTCCTCCTTCTGTTTTATTGTGATTTCATTATAGAAAAACCAGGAGTTAAAATGGTCGCTTGGCATGCGACATTTTTTAAGCACCAATCAAAGGCTGATCAAAGGCAAAGAGCACTTCATTCAATTCAAAGACATTATAATTTCTGCTGATCAGGAAATATTCAACGATAACATCAAATTTGCTGCTATGTGATAACGCAAAGCCAGCACGACCAATCAAATCTTTGGTTGTATCGAGATCTAATTCTAAAGCCAAAGCAAAGGCTAAAGCTGTTGTTTTAGATGGTCGATAATTAATATTATTTTTAATCTTAGAAAACAGTTTGCGATCAATATTGGCTTTTTTATAGATTTCTGCATCTTTTTTACCACTAAGATCAATAAGCTTTATCAGCATTTGTGAAAAACTGTCATCCAGATGATCTAACATTTCATCTAAATCAAAGCTATTGATCTCAGCTTTAATTTCAGCTGTATTTTCTTCATTTAACGATGCACATATATCAATATTTTCCTGGTTCTGATAATAATGTCTAAACCTTCTAGCATCCAGGTAAATACGATCTATATGATCACTATCATATTCATCAAGTGTTTTACTATAAACATAGTTTTCATCAATATAACTGTTTACCGAATTAAACAGTTTTTCAGAAAGGACAAATGATTCATTTTCAAAAACCACCAGATAAACCTGCATATCATTTTCTAAAAGAAAAGTACTGATTTCCTGGATTGCAATCTGTAACGCCAATGACTTTAAAAAGCCATAATTACCAGTAGATATTAACGGAAAAGCAATAGATTGACATTGATATGCTTTCGCTAAATTCAACGATTTTCGATAACATGATGCTAGAATTTCACTTTCTCCATGATTGCCACCTTCCCATAATGGTCCAGCAGTATGAATAACATATTTAGCATCTAAATCAAAACCTGGTGTGATGACAGCATCCCCAAAATCAATATTTCCTATTTTCTGACGTGCACTTAACAGTTTTTTCCCCGCTTTTTGATGGATGGCGCGATCCACCCCTGAGCCTATCACAGGACGTGGATTAGCCGTATTAACAATAACATCAACCTGCATATTGACAATATCATTACGTACTATTTCAAAAGGCATACTTTACCTCCTTTATTTAATCATTAGATTATAAGCATGTTTGTTAGATACATTATAAACCATTTACTAAAAAAGATTGCGTTTATGCAATCATTTTTATCTGATTTCAATTATATCTTTTTACTTTTCTTTTAATCTGTATTTGATTTTTTAAGATAATATCCTCCTGTTTTTTTCGATCCTTTAAACTCTATCACTAATTCCATTATTTTTTTCTTTTAGCCACTATATTTTCATTGATACCTGGAAAATCATGAATCAGCCTTTTTACAATTTCTTTCTTTTGGATCTCTGGATTATTTTGCACTAAATCATATATCCTCAAATCTTTTAAATCAACTAATTTAATAGTATCATTTATTTCGCCATAACTATTATCCTGTTTAAAGGCATCATAATTTATATTTGGTAGAGTTATTTTAAATAATGATAAAGATGTATAAACATCGGGTTTTAGACCAAACCTTTTATAAGCATTGAATACTTTTGTTAATTTGCAGAGAAGATAATTTTGCATCTACTTGTATATTGTAAAATGAAGTTTTATTTATCAAACACATCTCTTACAACATTATAAAGTTCAAAGTATTCTAATATCATTTCATTTTAGGTAAATATACTGCTTTTTTAATAGAAAATATTATGATCTAATCGCCGATATACAATCATTTTAGTGTAATACTGCTATTAAGTGAATATTTCACCTATCTGCTCGCACTGTGTTAATCAAATGACGACAGTACCTCAATAAAACTGACGACAACGTATTAAGCAAAATGACGACACCATTTTTTCAAAAGGAAGAGTGTATTATATTATCATTTACTCTTCCTTCTTTTCTTATTTATTCTTTTTCATTTTCTCGAGTTCTCATGGATTTTGATCCTTTGATATGAATTTGATAGGCATTAGCTATGATCCTGTCCAGTATTGCATCTGCAATAGCTCCATCTCCTAAATTCTGATGCCATCCCTGAGGTAAAAACTGCGAAGCAAATATAGTTGAATGTGTATCGTATCTCAGTTCCAAAAGTTCTAAAAGATCTGCCTGCTGTTCTGATGTTTTTGGTGTTAATAAAAACTCATCAATGATCAGTAATTCTATTCTGGATAATGCCCTTAATTTCTTTTTATAGTTATCCTTGTTTTTTGCCTGCTGCAGATCTGGCAGTCTTATATATCTGACATTGATGGCTTTTTACACGCCTCATTTTCCAGCGCCGAAACATAGAATGATTTTCCCTAATGTAAAGTTTTACATTACGGCAAAACCCATCTTGCGACATCGATAAGTATTTCCGTTGCGAAAAAAGAATGTCTACATATTTTATCAAATGTCACGATCTTATTGCGCAGCTTAAAAAAGCAAAACTGGAAAACAGGCTTGAAAACAGGCTGAAACATTTTACAAGCTATTCTTTACTCATTATAGATGAATTAGGATATATGCCTATAGATAAAGAAGATTCAAAACTGTTTTTTCAGCTTATAGATAAGCGTTACGAGAAAAAAAGTACGATTATCACAACTAATATTAATTTTTCGAACTGGGATGACATATTTATGGATCCAGTTATCGCAAATGCCATACTGGACAGAGTACTGCATCATGCACATGTTGTCAATATAACTGGAAAATCGTACAGACTTAAAGACTATTATGATGATTCTGAAAATTAAGAATTGTACATGCCTATGTGATCGAATTTATACATTTTTACATTGACATTAATAACTTGTACACTTTGAGATTAATTCGCATATTCAATCCTAAAATAATCCAGATAAGTCTTATACTTATCCTGTGCTGCCAGACAGGTATCTGTCAAATACCCTTTTTCATTATCCCATTCTTTCAACCCACGATAATAAAACAGTTTAAAATCTTCCTCAATGATAAACGGAACAATATGATATTTTAGACACTCCTTAAACATGATCAATCTGCCGACACGTCCATTACCATCCTGAAATGGGTGTATTCTTTCAAACTTTACATGGAAATCCAGAATATCATCAAAGTTTTTTTCTGATTTAGCGTTATATTCTCTCAGTAACGCTTTCATCTTCTCGGCTACTTCTTCGGGCAGGACAGTTTCCATGCCACCAACCTCATTGGGCAATTTCTTATAATCTCCCACTGCAAACCAGTCTTTTCTGGAATCACTGGTTCCACTTTTTAATGTCCGGTGAAGCTCCTTAATAAACTTCTCAGTCAAAGCAGATTTTGCATGATCAATGATCATATCAATACAGCGGAAATGATTGACTGTTTCAATCACATCATCCACATTGAGAACTTCATTTTCTACTCCAATGGTATTAGTTTCAAAAATATATCTGGTCTGATCATGAGTCAGTCGACTGCCTTCCATATGATTTGAATTATATGTCATATCGATCTGCGTTTTATGATAAATTCCACCTGAATATTGACTTGTCTTTTCCTCCTGCAAAACATCAAGTAGAGTCAGCTGTTTTTTTCTCATGTTAGAACGCTCTGGTTTGTTGGCATCCTCTGGAATATTCCATGTCTTGCCCGTAAGAAACGCACCGTCAATTCTCCCCTGGGCACAGTAATTCCTCACGCTTCGCTCAGATATATTCCATTTTTTAGCTATTTCACTTACTGAAAGATATCGCATATTTCCTCCATCCATTTCTATCATAATATTCTAAGTTAACACCATTCTTAGAAAGTACCGTTGTCTTACTTTAAGTCAGTTACATTGTCAGCATTTTTTAAACTTCATTTTAATCGCATTAATTAGAATTTGCTCCATAAACAGAAAATAATACTTTCTGTCCGCTTGACTACAACTTTTCTAGAAATTTATTTTCAAGCATTTGTGTGGCTTTTTGCTTACTGAATTATCTTCTGTTCGTGTCAATTCTAATAAATCAGTAATATATATCACATTCATCCACATTCTAGTTATAAAAATCATAACTTATAATTATTATATCATATATCGGCAATAAAATAAGAATATTTAATAAATTGAATGTGTTGTTTTTGCCGATTTCGGAAATTTTATAAAGGTATGATATAGAAATATTAATTTTAGAGCAATCCAGCCAAGATCTACAAACAATATTTCCATCTTATACAGTAAATACTATTTCATCTTTAATACCATACCTGTGCTTGTCCGTATAGGAATTGGTATCATAAAATATCTTATATTTTCATTATTAAAATGATTGCTTCCCACTCGATAGAATGAAGTATATAAAAGAGAAAAGTCAATTTGAAAAAAATCAATTCTAACTTCTGTTGGCGATTCTGATCATTTCAGAAATTGGAGTTGATATGAGACAGTTTGAATCCGATAAACAGCTTGTCAGCTGGGCAGGATTAGTTCCCGCAAATAACGAAAGCGCCAATAAAAAGAAATCAGTTCGTATTTCCAAGGCTGGCCAATATTTAAAGCCATTGCTTGTCCAATGTGCATTGGGTGCCATCAAGGATAAAGAAA
>JACJKV010000131.1 GCA_016901755.1 Thomasclavelia spiroformis
AGTAGCCAAGATAACGTTCAGGAGAGATATCTGATATTTTAGGAGCACCTTCATTCTTGCGGGCGCTGTTAAGTTCATCAACTTCTTTTTGGAAATAGGCGACAGGATCTTCAATACCCTTAGATTTCCATGTTTCAACAGAAGCAAGGGACTTATACGTACGATGAGCAGCACCACGTTTATCGTGAGAATAGAAGCTTTCAACAATAGATAAATAAGTACGACCTTTAAGGGTCGATTTTTTAA
>JACJKV010000132.1 GCA_016901755.1 Thomasclavelia spiroformis
AAAGGATATGATAACGTGATGCTTCTGAAGGCTGTTCTTTTTGCGAGGATGATCGGTTCTAATGACCTGAGGAGTCTGGAATCCCTGTGCAGGCATGACATCAGATTCATGTATATCACAAAAGAGGAAACACCCAGCTTTATGGCTTTTGAACGTCTGTTAAAGAACTATCTTACTGTTGATATCGATCATGTTTTCTTTGACATCAGTGAAAACATTGGAAAACTGATGAACATAGACA
>JACJKV010000133.1 GCA_016901755.1 Thomasclavelia spiroformis
GGATTCCTCGTGTCCCGCCGTACTCAGGTGCCATCTCACGCGCGTCTCGCATTTCGGATACGGGACTTTCACCCCCTGCGGTTGAGCTTCCCAGCTCATTCTCCTATGCTCCACGCTTCGCTTTGCCGATGGTCCTTCTACCCCGATCCTCAGATCGGTTTGGGCTCCTTCCTTTTCGCTCGCCGCTACTTGGGAAATCATTCTTATTTTCTCTTCCTCCAGGTACTGAGATGTTT
>JACJKV010000134.1 GCA_016901755.1 Thomasclavelia spiroformis
AAACATCTCAGTACCTGGAGGAAGAGAAAATAAGAATGATTTCCCAAGTAGCGGCGAGCGAAAAGGAAGGAGCCCAAACCGATCTGAGGATCGGGGTAGAAGGACCATCACCAAAGCGAAGCGTCAGGCATAGGAGAATGAGCTGGGAAGCTCAACCGCAGGGGGTGAAAGTCCCGTATCCGAAATGCGAGACGCGCGTGAGATGGCACCTGAGTACGGCGGGACACGAGGAATCC
>JACJKV010000135.1 GCA_016901755.1 Thomasclavelia spiroformis
ATGATTCCTTCTGTTATTTTTGTAAACAGTCTTTTTCTGGCATTGATGATCCTTGTTTTATAGACAAAGCTGTATTTACTGGCATTGGCTTCAAACTTTGTACCATCGATATATTGAACGGTCCTGTCTATGTTCATCAGTTTTCCAATGTTTTCACTGATGTCAAAGAAAACATGATCGATATCAACAGTAAGATAGTTCTTTAACAGACGTTCAAAAGCCATAAAGCTGGG
>JACJKV010000136.1 GCA_016901755.1 Thomasclavelia spiroformis
GTTGATTGTACAATTATAAGTGCGAAGCTCATGTCCTACTTATTTGTGCTTGAAGCGACAGCGGCAACTTATAATAATTCAGGATATTCTATTTTGAGTAGAATTGCCTACTCTCCTCCTCGTGCTCTGTAGTGTACCACCTCTACTAAATTATACAATTATAAAGAGAACATGACTAGAGTAATAGGGATTAGTTTGATGAGATATTTGTGTCCGCGCAGCGAAGCGCGGGG
>JACJKV010000137.1 GCA_016901755.1 Thomasclavelia spiroformis
CTTATTTATCTATTGTTGAAAGCTTCTATTCTCACGATAAACGTGGTGCTGCTCATCGTACGTATAAGTCCCTTGCTTCTGTAGAAACATGGAAATCTAAGGGTATTGAAGATCCTGTTGCATATTTCCAAAAAGAAGTTGATGAACTTAACAGCGCCCGCAAGAATGAAGGTGCTCCTAAAATATCAGATATCTCTCCTGAACGTTATCTTGGCTACTTCCCTTTTGTTT
>JACJKV010000138.1 GCA_016901755.1 Thomasclavelia spiroformis
TGATGTCAGCATCACCATGTTCCCGTCATTTTTGACCATATAGCAGTGTACCTGATACTGACCTGCTGTCCTGTGATCGCTGATCTTTACCGTATAGCTGTAGTTCCCGACTTCATCTTTGGCCGCTGTATACCATTTCAGATCATCCTGTCCGCCTTCATCGCTCCATACTGCAAACTGTATTTCCTTCCCTATTCCGCTTATATCCGTGTCTTTCAGTATGATCTTCA
>JACJKV010000139.1 GCA_016901755.1 Thomasclavelia spiroformis
GGGCAGACCAGACGGGCATAGACGAGAGAAGACAGAACCTCATAAAGATCATATTGAAAATGATTCCCTAAATGAAAGTAGTCAACATATTTCTTAATATTCATCTGATTCATAAGTGAAACAAAAGGGAAGTAGCCAAGATAACGTTCAGGAGAGATATCTGATATTTTAGGAGCACCTTCATTCTTGCGGGCGCTGTTAAGTTCATCAACTTCTTTTTGGAAATA
>JACJKV010000140.1 GCA_016901755.1 Thomasclavelia spiroformis
CAAAGGTGAAACTGCCAACATGGACGGAAAAGAACGGACAGGATGATCTGGAATGGGTTGTGGCAAAGGTAACGGACAACAGGGATGGAACGTACACGGCGACAGCAACAATCAGCTGTGCAGATCATAACAATGAGACAGGAAAATACAATACACATATCTATGCCTATACAGCGACACAGACAGGAACATATGTCGTTGAAAACATAACAGTACCAGCCAATCA
>JACJKV010000015.1 GCA_016901755.1 Thomasclavelia spiroformis
GGGCTCGAACCGCTGACCCTCTGCTTGTAAGGCAGATGCTCTCCCAACTGAGCTAAACCTCCATCTCAACGCTCATTTATATTATCATTTATATTTTATAAAGTCAATACATGATAAAAAAAAACCTGATTTTTTTATCAGGTTTTCAGTTATTAATAACCAGGTTTTCCTAGTAATTTAAACATATTCTTTTTGTATACTTCTACACCAGGCTGATTGAATGGATTGACACCTAAGAAATATACTGACATTGCACAAGACATTTCAAAGAAGTATACCATGTATCCAAAGCCATATGCTGACATTTTATCTAAAGAAATAAGAATGTTAGGTACATTACCTGTATTAACATGAGCATCTACAGTTCCTTCGCAGGCTTTTTTGTTAACATAGTCTACTGATTTTCCTGCTAAATAATTTAAACCATCCAGATCATCAGGATCACTAGGAATGATGATATCACCATTAGGTTCTTTAACCTGGAAAATTGTTTCATACAATACTTTTGAACCTTCCTGAATGAACTGTCCCAAAGAGTGTAAATCAGTTGAGAATACTGCACTGTGAGGTAAGATACCTTTATCTTCTTTTCCTTCTGATTCACCGTACAACTGTTTCCACCATTCAGCTACATTGTTAAGCTGTAATTCATAAGTTACAAACATTTCAGCACTGTATCCCTGTTTGTTAAGTAACTGTCTGGCAACACCATAACGATATGCGTCGTTAGTTTCGATGTTTGCATCATTGTATTTAACCATGGCATCTTTAGCACCTTTTAACATTTCATCAATGTCGATACCCGCCATTGCAATAGGGAATAAACCAACAGCAGTTAAAACTGAATAACGACCACCAACATCATCAGGAACTACAAATGTTACATAACCTTCGTCGGTTGCCAGTTTTTTAAGGGCACCTTTTGCTTTATCGGTTGTTGCTACGATTCTTTCGCGAGCTCCTTCTTTACCATATTTCTTCTCACACATTTCTTTAAAAATTCTAAAAGAAATAGATGTTTCGGTAGTAGTACCTGATTTTGATATGACATTGATTGCAAAATCTTTATTTTCTATATATTTAGCTACCTGTTGAATATAATTAGAAGAGAAAGTATTACCAACATAAATAATTTCTACTTTATCATCAGAATATAATCCATTGATGGCTTCAATTGCAGCACGAGCTCCTAAATATGAACCACCAATACCACAAACTAATAAGACATCAACTTTTTCTCTTAATTCAGCAGCTGTTTTTTTCATTAATTCAACTTCTTCTTTGTCATAGTTTTCTGGAAGCTCTACCCATCCTAAGAAATCATTTCCAGCTCCAGTCTTGTTATGAATCATATCATGAATTTCAGCTACTTTATCTTTGTATGATCCTAAATCTTCTTTTAATTTTGCTTTTGATAAGTCTAAAGTAATCATTTAGTTTTCCTCCAATATACCTTGTTTTAACCATTTTTGCATCGCATCTGCTAACGGCTTAAATCCTTTTGGGGTTTCAACAATAGGTTTACGTGGGTTTTTATATAAGACTTTTTTGTCTTTTCTACGAAAACGGTTATCTATTGCTTTTAAGCTTAATTTAGCGTGATTGCTTGTACGATCAAAATCTATGACTTTAACTCTAACCATATCATTTACATGAACATAACTGTCTATGCTTTTGACAAATTTATCAGATATTTCTGATATATGTATCAATCCAGACGAGTTATCAGGTAAAAGTGCGAAAGCTCCATAGGGCTGAATACCAGTTATTTTGACATCTATGATATCTCCACGCTTTATAAGTTTTGTCACTTGATTTCACCTCTTATGAACTGATTATAACATATTTTTCATATATGTTGTATTTAATAATAAAAAATAATAAAATATAAATTGGAATTTGTGCTATAATATTATAGTTAAATGAAGCAAAGGAGTATATTATGGAAAATATTGAAGAACAAATCGTTACTGTGATTAATAAATTAAGACCTTATCTGCAAAGAGATGGTGGTGACATTGAATTTGTTGAATTTAAAGAAGGAATTGTTTATGTAAAAATGCTAGGAGCCTGTGCGGGATGCAGCATGCTTGATGAAACTTTAAAAGACGGAGTAGAACAGATTTTATTAGAAGAAGTTCCTGGTGTTATTGAAGTAAAAAATATTCTGTCGCCAGAATTATATTAAAATGAAACAAATTTGACATAAAAAACAATAAAAAACATGATATAGTCATATTATGAATATATCTCTTGAAAAGTTAGAGATATTGTAATATTATGTTTTTGTCTTTTTAATATCATAATTTTTTTAATTCAACTCACACTAGAATTGGTGAGATTATGGATGAAAAAAAACAGCAGCAAATCAAAATTGCACACATTCTGCAATACATTGGTTTGGAAGATGATCTGATAGAAAAAATGACATCATTAAAAAAAGAAGAATATAAATAAAAAAGTCTCTTATTAAGAATCCACTAGATGAAGATCGATGATGTGGTGGCAACCCTATATAATTAGAAGGTGCCTTAACTGAGCAAGTTTTTTTAATTCTTGAACAATAAGAGAAAGCTTCCTGAATGCTTTCTCTTTAGGAAGCTTTTTTATTTGTTGAGGAGGAAGACAATGAACAACAAAGTATTATTTACATCAGAATCTGTATCTGAAGGGCATCCTGATAAAGTATGTGATCAAATCAGTGATGCTATTCTGGATGAGTGTTTGAAGCAGGATCCGCATTCAAGGGTTGCTTGTGAATGTTTTGCCACAACTGATCTTATTGTTATTGGTGGAGAGATAACTACAAACGCACAAGTTGATTATGAACAGGTTGCCAGAGATGTTTTAAAAGACATCGGTTATGATGATGAAGATAAGGGGATGGATTATCGCACCTGTCAGATTAAAATTGTCATGGACAGTCAGTCAAGCGATATTGCTTTAGGTACTAACGAAGAAGTAGGTGGAGCAGGTGATCAGGGAATCATGTTTGGTTATGCCTGCAAAGAAACCGAAGGGTATATGCCTTTGGCTATTTCGATTGCCCACCATCTGGTAAGATACGCTTCGGAATTAAGACGTTCTGGTGCATTCAAATGGGCTAGACCGGATATGAAAGCGCAGGTTACTATGGATTACACTCATGATCAACCAGTCATTGAAACAATTTTAATGTCCATTCAGCATGATCCAGATTACGATGACGAACAGTTTAAATCATTTGTTAAAACTCAGATCATGGATGAAGTCGTTAAAAAATATGGTTTTGGAACTGACTATAAAGTGCTGATCAATCCTACTGGCCGTTTTGTTATTGGTGGTCCTCATGGTGATACAGGATTAACGGGAAGAAAAATTATCGTTGATACATATGGTGGTTATGCTCGTCATGGTGGGGGAGCCTTTTCTGGAAAAGATCCATCCAAAGTAGACCGATCTGCAGCATATATGGCTCGCTATATTGCAAAAAATATCGTAGCTGCAGGTATGTGTGATCAAATTGAGATTCAGTTATCTTATGCTATCGGAGTTAAAGAACCGACTTCAGTTTATGTTGATACTTTTGGCAGTGAAAAAGTAAGTCGTGATATTATTCTTGATGCTATTCATAATGAATTTGATCTGACACCAGCGGGAATTATCAAAACATTGAATCTGCAGTCTCCAATTTATCGTCAGACAGCAGCATATGGTCATTTTGGTAGAGCTCATCTGCCTTGGGAACAGTTGAACATGGTAGAAACTTTAAAAAAATATCTGTAAAAAAGCTTGAGATTATCGAGCTTTTTTATTTGTGTTGTTTTTTAGGATCATTTTTTTGATAATTCAAGTATAAATTTTTTTGGAGATATAGTATAATATAAATAATTAAAGGAGGAATTATTATGAAAATCACATTAAGAGGAAAAAACATTGAAATCACTGACGCTATTGAAAAAAAAGTTGGTGATAAGCTATCAAAATTAGATAAGTATTTTATTGTTAGCGAAAATGTGGAAGCCAAAGTATTAGTAAGAACTTATCCTTACGGACAAAAAATTGAAGTCACAATTCCTACTGAATATGTACTTTTGAGAGCAGAAGTTGTAGAAGATGATTTGTATAATGCCATTGATTTGGTTATTGACAAATTAGAAGGGCAAATCAGAAAGTATAAAACCAGATTGAATAGAAAATCTAAAGATAATAAGTTAGCTTTTAATATTGCTTCAATTGAACCATTGGAAGATGAAGAGGAAGATGTTTTAGTTAAAACAAAAACAATTAATCCAAAACCTATGGATATGGAAGAAGCAATTATGCAAATGGAATTAATTGGTCATTCTTTCTTTGTATATCGTGATACTGAAACTGATTCAATCAGTATCGTTTATCGTCGTAATGATGGTGATTATGGTCTTATTGAAACAGAATAATCAATTGATATTACTAGACAATTCAATGAATAATGCTATTATTCATTACTGATATAAAAAGGTTTATTTCATCATGAAGTAAACCTTTTATTATTTTATTTGACAAGATCACCCTGATATATGTTATCGGCTTTCATTTTTTTATCAATATCATTGATAATGGTCACTTTTTTTATAGACCACAATGGAGCAATCAGATCGGATACTTTACCATCCCCGGTAAGACGTTCAATTACAACGTATTCAGGAATATAGCGAAGCTGCTGAACTACTAAATCAATATATTCTTCACGAGAAAGCATAGAGAATTTACCGGCATCATACATTTTTTCTAAAACAGTATTTTTGATAACATAAAGCATATGGATCTTGATCGCCTGGATATCTAACTGACCAACTGTTTTTGCTGTTTCGATCATCATTTCTTTGGTTTCACCGGGTAAACCGTTGATAATGTGTACACAAACATCTAGATTGTATTTTCTAAGCAGATTGAGGCCATCCAAGAATTCCTGAAAACTGTGCCCACGATTAATAAGGTGGCTTGTCTTTTCATGAATGGTCTGCAATCCCAGTTCGATGTAAATGTCTTTTTGATGGTTGATAGCAGCAAGATAACGGACCGTTTCTTCATCAAGACAGTCTGGTCTGGTAGCCAAGGCGATTCCTTTGACCTGTTCATTTTCTAAAAATGGTTTGATCATATTTTTGATTTTAGACAAGGGACCATAGGTGTTTGTATTAGCCTGAAAATAGGCAATAAAGGCACATTGTGGCCATTTTTTTTTCATCACGGCAGATATTTTTTCAAATTGTGATTCAAGAGAATCGTTGATATTACCTGCATAATCACCTGAACCACTGGAACTGCAGAAGATGCATCCACCCCATCCTTTGGTTCCATCGCGGTTAGGACAGGTAAAATCAGCATTTAAAGCAACTTTAGCTACTTTCTGATGGTATTTATTTTTTAAATAATAATTATAAGTATGATAGCGCTTGTTATCTAAACTGTATTTAAATCTGTTCATTATTTATCACCACAGCTATTATAGCAAAGGAGGATCAAAAGTGTCTTTAGAAATTAAAAATCTTTCTAAAATAATTCATCTGAAAAATTCCCAAAACAGCCTGTTTGAAAATATCAGTATTTCTTTTCCAGAAAGTGGAATGATAGGGGTGACTGGAAAAAGCGGATGTGGAAAGACATCTTTACTGCATATTATTGCTGGAATCGATCAAGATTATCAGGGACAGGTGCTCATTGATCGTAAAGATATACGGTATTTACCAGATTATACACGACAATACATCGCGATGGTTTATCAGAATTATCGACTGTTTGATTTTTTAAATGTATACGAAAACTGTCTTATTTTCAATAAATTAAAAGGTTTGGAAATTCCTCGAAAAGAAGTAGAAAAACTGCTGACCATATTTGATCTGCAGTCAGTCAGAAATAAAAAGCCCGCGCAGTTATCAGGAGGACAGAAACAAAAGGTAGCCCTGGTTAGGGCTTTGCTGACTAAATGTCCGATTATTCTGTGTGATGAACCTACGGGCGCTTTAAACACTGAAAATAAAATTCTGGTATATCAGTATCTTAAAAAATACAGTAAAACTCATCTGATCATTATTGTCAGTCATGATTTGCGCATAAAGGATTATTGTGACTATATTATTGATTTTCAACAACTGCAAAATGACTATGTATTTCCATGTCAGAAATATCATTTTTATAAAGGACAGCCGTTTTATAAAAATTATTCGCTTTTTAAAGAAAGTCTTAAAATGCTGTGGTTTGAAAAAACTAAATTAATAATTATTTTTTTATCACAGATCCTGCTGTTTATGACAATTACATTGCTGATCAGTGGTATTCAGGGATTAAAGAATAATTATTCAAAAATGCATCAAACAGAAATAAATAACCAGCTGATATATATATCCAAGAAAAACAAGGATGCGTTTTCTAATGAGGAACTGACCAAACTGCATGCTCATTATCAGTATCTGTTAGAAGCCGGAAAAATCAGAAATGTTGATTATTTTCAGTCGTCGCCTATAGAAAGCAAAATGAAAGAAAATGAAGTCATTGTTAATCAGGCTTTTTATCAGATAAATGACAGTAGAAAAATCAAATATACGGTATTGAATAATGAATTTTTGCTGAATATTAAAAGAATTATTGATGATGGTTATGAAGAACCGATCATTTATTATTCGTCTTCATCCTTACCTGAAAAGCTGAAGGTTTTAACTGTCGATCTTACTACCTGTTATCATTTTACAGATGACTATCTTCAGGTATCTGCTTATATTGATGCGTTGGATTCACAATATGAAGGAATCTGTTTTGTCGAGCAGAAATATGAAGCTTATGAGCAATTGATTGAGTTTAGTCAGATGGTTTGTCTGATTTTTGTTGGTCTTTGTGTTGTAATCGTGATAGTTTTAATGTTTTTTGTATTGTTATCAATGTTTTTGGAATTGCAGAAATATTACGTGATCTTTTTAAGTAATGGCATGAGTTTTTATCGTTATTATTTGTTCATTTTTAAAAAAATACTTCTGATTTGCTTAAATAATGCTTTTTTTTCATCTGTTTTTTGTATTGTGATGCTTTTTCTGGCAAAAACCTTTGATTTGTCGCAGGTTTTGCTAGGTATTTCAGATATATTTTTATTTCCGGTTATTCTTGGTACACCGTATGCATTATATTTCATATATGGTCTGTTTTATTGTGGAATTGGTTTAATACTGTTTGTCATCATGGCTGCTCATTTAAAAAGAATTAATCTTATTAGAATTTTAAGGGAGGAATAATATGCTGGAATTGATTAATGTGACAAAACAATATGAACACCAGGTTTTAGATCACATATCAGTGCGTTTTCCATCGACAGGTCTGGTAATCATCGTAGGAGAAAGTGCCTGTGGGAAAAGTACGTTGCTTCATATTATAGGAGGACTTGATCTTCACTATGAAGGGCAGGTTCTATTTCAGAATCAGGATATCAGGACAATCAGAAATTATATTAAAAAGCATGTTGGGTTTATTTTTCAGAATATTTATCTGATTGATGAAATGACGGTAAAGGATAATAGCCTGTTGGCTTCATTTTTTAAAAAGATAAGGTTAAATTCGCTAAAAACACTCTTAAAAAAACTGCATCTGACTTCCTTATATCATGAAAAAGCAGCTGGTCTTTCAGGTGGTGAAAAACAAAGAACTGCTATTATGAGAACTTTTTTAGCTGATAATTCACTGATTTTATGCGATGAACCAACAGGTTCATTAGACCAGGAAAACAGTGAGCAGGTTTTTACGCTGCTGCATGAGTTGTCACGTGACCGTTTGGTCATTGTTGTCAGTCATGATCTGGATATGGCAAAAAAATATGGTCAATATATTTATGTTATGGCTGATGGTAAACTGCATCTGAAGAAAAAGAAAAAAGCTCAATGTGTAATCCAACAGGAAAAAAAGAAGAAGAAATCTTTTATCTATCTGATGATTAAATTTTTTCGTTTATCATTTAAAAGTAATTTGCTTTTAATTCAGATTATCTTTATTGCTTTTTTATCGATTCTATTAACTTTTACTTTAATGGATGCTTCACATCAGCAGATACAGAAGAAAATTGAACAGATCATTCCTTCAACTACCATTGCTGGCAAGAAAAAGAATAATCAGTCTTTATCCGTTGATGATCTCAAACAGTTAGATGAGGATTATATTTTATATCGTTGCATGGAATACAGTGATATTGAGCTGATAGGACTATCATTAGAAGATGATCCTCTTACACAGCAGATTTTTTATGTATCAGATTACTCCCAGCGGTTAAATAGTGATATTATTCAAGGAAAAAAGATCCAAAACAGTGATGAGATCGTTTTAAGCAGGAATACATATGATGATCTTTGTCAGCAGTTTCAGTGTAGTTCTTTGATAGATAAAGAAATTAATATTATTTTTCAAAACAGTCAAAAATCAGCAACCAAAGCAGTAAAGATCGTAGGAGTCAGCAATCAGAATACAGCGCTGTCAACAGTTTATCTTGAAGAATATGCTTATAGTTCTTTCTGTCAGGAACTTTTTGCCATAGACAAGGGAGATTTATGCCTGCTGCAAATTGAAAATATTCATTATTTTGATAAACTGAAACAGGATCATCCATTATTTGATTTTCAGATTGCCAATACGGGGCTGACTTCTTCAATAGATGAAAAAATGCAACAGCTGGAAGCCATCTTAATAGGTTTTAGCTTTCTGCTGGCCATCAGTTCCTGTTTTTTGCTGGGGGAAGTTTTCTATCTGAATGTCATTAAAAGACAGAAACTCTTTGCAATATTTAAATCTTTTGGTGCCAGTGCTGTTGAGATTTCTTTGTTAGTCATATCTCAGGGAATGATGATTGGAATTATTGCCTTTTTACAGGCAGTTTTTATGTTAAAAAGGGGATTAGAGCTTTTGAATCAAATTGTCAATGAATACGTGATGAATTCTAAAGAACCGGTTTTTATTATGAATTATCAGATGATATCGTTGACGTTTTTGATAGCTATACTTTTAATGATCTTATGTTGTCTGATTCCAGTTATTAAAGCTAATAAGATAGATATTATAGATGGTTTAAAAGGATAATGATTTATTTTTATTGCATAAATCAAGGTTTATGTTATAATGAATTTACATGTGAAAATCGATGATTAGGAGTATTAGCAATCCAACTGGTATTTAGAGAGACAGTGGCTGGTGAAAACTGTTTGCAGTGTTTGTGAACTCGCCTATGAGATACATTTGTGAAATTAAGTAGGGAATGTCGTAATGCTGCGTTAAAGTATTGAGGGCATAGTGAAAACTATGAACTAAGGTGGTATCGCGTTTTTATAGCGTCCTTAGACAGGACGCTTTTTTTATTTATAAGGGAGGAATATAAATGACATTTGATCACACTAAAGTTGAACCTAAATGGCAAAAGTATTGGGAAGACAATGAAACGTTTAAAACAGATATATGGGATTTTTCTAAACCAAAATTTTATGCATTAGATATGTTTCCTTACCCTAGTGGGGTAGGATTACATGCTGGACATCCAGAAGGATATACGGCTACAGATATTATTTCCAGAATGAAAAGAATGCAAGGTTATAATGTTTTGCATCCAATGGGATATGATTCATTTGGTTTACCTGCTGAACAGTATGCTGTACAGACAGGAAATCATCCTCATGGTTTTACTCAGAAAAATATTGATTATTTTTCAAAACAGCTAAAAGAACTGGGATTTGACTATGACTGGTCAAGAGTTGTTTCAACTAGTGATCCGGATTTTTATCATTGGACACAATGGATTTTCAAGCAACTTTATAAAGATGGATATGCTAAATATGTTGATATGCCTGTAAACTGGTGTGAAGAACTAGGAACAGTATTATCTAATGATGAAGTTATTGATGGGAAAAGTGAACGTGGTGGATTCCCGGTTATTCGTAAAAATATGAAACAGCTTTGTATCGATCAGCCAGCTTTTGCAGAAAGACTATTAGAAGGACTCAATGAAATTGACTGGCCTGAATCGACAAAAGAAATGCAAAGAAACTGGATTGGTAAATCTACAGGAGTTGAAGTTGATTTTCAAATTGTTGGAGGTGGAAATTTTTCTATCTATACAACATGTATTGAAACGATTTATGGAATTACTTTTATGGTTTTAGCACCAGATGGTGAATTGGTACAGGAATTAATGCCACGTATCAAAAATCAAGATGAAGTTAAAGCTTATATTCAAGAAACAATTTCTAAATCAGATATGGATCGTACAGAATTAAATAAAGGAAAAAGTGGTTGCCGTCTAGAAGGTATTAAGGCAATTAATCCAGCTAATGGTAAAGAAGTTGAAGTTTTCATTGGGGACTTTGTTTTAGCTAATTATGGTACAGGTGCAGTTATGGCTGTACCTACTCATGATCAGCGTGACTTTGAATATGCACAGGTGCATAATATCGAAATGATTCAGGTTATTGATGGTGGTGATGTAACTGAACATGCTTTTGAAAAAAATGATTATTTAGGTAAGAACTGCCATTTGATCAATTCTGAAGAATTTACAGGAATGGTTGTTGAAGAAGCAAAAGAAGCTATTACTGATAAATTAGTAAAAATGGGAGTTGCCAGAAGAACAACAAATTATCGTTTTAGAGAATGGATCTTTGCTAGACAAAGATACTGGGGAGAACCAGTTCCAATTGTTCATTTGGATGATGGTACAGATTATCTGTTAGAAGATGATGAACTGCCTTTGATCTTACCTGAGCTGGAAGACTATAAAGGGCATAATGGACAGGCGCCATTAGAAAATGCAACAGAATGGAAAAAATATAACAAAAACGGAAAAACTGGTAAAAGAGAAACGAGTACAATGCCAGGATCGGCTGGGTCTAGCTGGTATTTCTTAAGATATATAGATCCTCATAATGACAAAGAATTCGCCAATTATGAATTGCTGAAACATTGGATGCCAGTAGATCTTTATGTAGGTGGTCCAGAACATGCAGTAGGACATCTGATGTATTCAAGAATCTGGAATAATTATTTATATGATAAAGGACTGTCACCAGTCAAAGAACCATTTAAAAAACTGGTTCATCAAGGAATGATCTTAGGAGAAAATGGAATTAAAATGGGGAAACGTTTCCCTAAATATGTTGTTAATCCAAGTGATATCGTTAAACAGTATGGAGCTGATACATTGCGTTTATACGAAATGTTTATGGGACCATTAGAAGCCAGCAAACCATGGTCTTCAGCAGGCGTTGAAGGTGCAAGAAAATGGTTAGACAGGGTATATCGTCTGTTTATTGAATCAGGTAAGCTGACTGATCAAAATGATGGTAAATTAGATTATGCTTATCATTCGACAGTTAAAAAAGTGACAAACGATTTTGAAACTTTGAATTTTAATACAGCTATTTCACAAATGATGATTTTTATCAATGAATGTTATAAAACAGAATCAGTTTATAAAGAATATGCAGAAAATTTTGTAAAAATGTTATCATGTATCGCTCCACATGTCTGTGAAGAAATGTGGCAATTAATGGGGCATGATCAGACATTGGCATATGAACCATGGCCAACATATGATGAAGAAAAAACAGTTAATAATGTTGTTGAAATGGGTGTTCAGGTCAATGGAAAGCTAAGAGCTAAAATTTCTGTAGATAAGAATGAAAGCAAAGAAAAAATCCAGGAAATTGCTTTATCACAAGATAATGTTAAAGTGCATACTGATAATAAGAATATTGTTAAGATTATTATTGTTCCAGGAAAAATTGTTAACATTGTTGTTCGTTGATTTGAAAAAAATGCTTAAGTAGAGAAGTGTAAAAAAACCTTGATAGAATAAGGGGATTTAAAAAAACACTCTCTACTTTTTTATTTCAGAATATTTACCAATCATCCGATTTTGGTGAAAAATTGGTACCAGAATGAACGTATTCGTACCAGTTGGTAAAACAACTTTTGTGCAATATCGTTGTGAAAATGATTTTGTACATTTGTAATCTGTCTGTACCTGTAAAAACTTAATATGCGCTATAAAACCACTTTTTCAGGAGTGGTTTTTTTGTTTTTAAGGGAGGACAGCATTATGGAAAAAGAAAATGAAATCAGATATGTAACAAGATCAAAGTTAAGGCCGTTTCGATATCATCCTTATCTCGTGAGAGAGGATGAAGAAATGGCCAATCTTGTTAACAGTATCAAAGAAAATGGTGTCATTGAGCCATTGATCGTCAGAAAACTGACATCCAAGCAGTATGAAATTCTTTCAGGACATAGAAGATTCAAAGCATGTCAGATTCTTGGATTAAGTGATATTCCTATTATTATAAAGGATATCAGAATGCCAGAAGCAGCAATATTTGTTGTGGACAGTAATCTTCAAAGAGAGAATCTGCTTCCAAGTGAAAAAGCATTTGGATTGGTTACACTATATTGGACAGTTTTTAAGAGAACTTTTAAAATAGAAAATAAAAAAAGAGGTAACCTAAAATGGCAAGAGACAGAAGAAACTATACTGATGAATTTGAACAGAAAATGGTTGAATTTTACAACAGCCAAAAACCAAGAGCAGAGCTGGCTCGTGAATATGAACTGACTCCCTCTGCCTTATCAGCATGGATCAAAAAATAAAATAATTCTGGTTCATTCGATATCGATGACAACAGCAGTGATGAAGAAAAAGTACTGATCAGACTCCGCAAAGAAAATCAGCGACTGAAGATGGGAAATGATATTTTAAAGCTGTCAGCGCTATGTGTCAGTGACTAGACATACCTAGATCATCTCTTTACTATCATCTGAATAATAAAAATTCAAAGAAAAAAGATGATGATTCAGATATTGCTGATCTGATAAAGGAAGTATTCAAAAAAAGCCGAAATAACTATGGTACTAGAAAGATCAAGGTAGAACTGGCAAAACGAGGACATACTGTCAGTAAAAGAAGAATCAGGCGTATCATGAAGGAAAATGGCCTGGTATCAAACTATACAGTCAAACAGTATAAGATACACAGATTTTCATGCAATAATGATGATGTCAGTAATGAACTGAATCGACAGTTCAACCAGAAAAAAAGAATGAAAGTAGTAGTTAGTGATCTGACATATGTTAATGTTTCAGGGAGATAGAACTACATATGTTTAATACTGGATCTATACAATAGAGCGATCGTTGGCTATGCAGCTGGTGAGCATAAAGATGCAAATCTGGTAAGAAAGGCATTATATTCAATAAAATATGATTTGAGAAAAATCGGCCTGTTTCATTCGGATTGCGGAAATAAGTAAAAAAACAGGATCATTGAAGAAGCATTGGAAACATTTGATATCAGAAGATCATTAAGTCATAGAGACTGTCCCTATGATAATGCAGTTGTAGAAGCTACATATAAAATAATCAAATTAAATTAAAAACAAAAATCAATCTTTTAATGGAAATTGACCAAATTGAGATTGATTTTTTTATTTTAAACTAATGATTAACATCCATTTCTGAAATCGGTGTTGATATGACACAATTTGAAACAGATAAACAGCTATGCTGCTGGGCTGGAGTCTCTCCTGCCAATAATGAAAGTGCAGGAAAGAAAAGATCAGTTCGTATCAGCAAAGCCGGGCAGTATCTTAAACCGGTATTAGTACAATGTGCATCGGCAGCCATCAGAAAGAAAAACAGTTATTTTGGTCAAAAGTATACAAGGATCAAGAAAAGAAGAGGACACAAGAAAGCAATCATAGCTATCGCAAGAATGATGCTTGTCAGTATTTATCACATGATTCTTACTGGAGAAAAGTTCAATCCTTCAGACTACGAATCATTTAAGGATCCAAAGCCACAAAGAGAAAAGAATAATTATACAGTTGAGACAGCACTGGACTTTCTAAAATCACAGGGATTTGATGTATCATCTATTCAAGAAATTCCTAAATAATATTCTGTTTTTTTCTAAATGAAACCGAACTTGTTTTTAAGTTCGTCTTTTTTTGTGTTTTTACTCACGATTGGGTCAAATTATTTTTCACACTTCATTTTTTCTGCATAACTCATATCTATGCGCCTCCTTATTTTTACAAAATCATAATATGGATTTTAATAATTCATATCAATCATCAGATAATAAGCATTTGTTGATAAACCAACAAATAGAAATAGTTTGTAGAATAAATAATAAAAAAACTGATTTCAATCGTTCAAATTTTTATACCTATTATGAAGATATCTCCTCTTTAATTGAAAAAATTGAACAAAGGTTTGTTAATCATGTACCATTTTCAACGATGCTAAATTATTCTTATGAAGTAACATATATCAATATTAAATATATTTATGATAATTTAAAAACATTTCAACTTATCATTAATAAACAAGAGTTAGTAGATACTTATATTGAAAAATCCTTAGAGTCTTTAAAATAAATATTAAGTTTGATAATTCATATGTTCTAGCCTTAAACTACATGTTATGGGGCTTTATTAAAGCTGTTGAATTTTGGTCTTATCATCAAGATGAATGTACAATTGAACAATTAGCACATAGACTTTCAAATTTCGGCAATACAATATCACATATCAGTTTAAATATTCATGATAAATAATTAAATTTTTACTTTATTTTATGACATATAAAAATTAGGTAAATATGCCTTATATACTTGCATATTTACCTTTTAATCGTCTATGTAAAGTATTAAATCTAGTCAAACGAAAATAATACAATAATCTTTGTAGCTTTATTTAAATAAATTAATCTTCTAAATCTTCACCATTAGAAGCAATAACTTTTTTATACCAATCAAAAGATTTTTTCTTTATACGTTTAAAAGTTCCATTACCATGATTATCTCTATCAACATAAATAAAGCCATATCTTTTTTCCATTTCTCCAGTTCCATTTGAAATAAGATCAATACATCCCCAAGTCGTATATCCCATTAAATCAACACCATCTTCTTCAACTGCTGTTTTCATCGCTTGAATATGTTTCTTTAAATATTCAATACGATAATCATCTTGAATAGAACCATCTTTTTCAATCACATCTTTCGCACCTAAACCATTTTCAACGATAAATAATGGTTTTTGATAACGATCATAAATTTCATTCATCGTAATTCTTAAACCTAATGGATCTATTTGCCATCCCCAATCACTTGTTTGTAAATATGGGTTAACAACTGAAGCGAAGATATTACTTTCAGTTTGTTTTCCTTTATCAGGATTAGCACTTGAAACTCGAGATGAGTAATAAGAGAAACTAATAAAATCAACAGTATTTTCTTTTAAAATCTTTATATCATCATCTCCAAATGGTACTTTTGCATTTCTTTTTTCTATCCATTTTAAGGCATAGTTTGGATAATATCCTCGTGATTGCACATCAATAAACATATAACTTTCTCTATCATCACATATAGATTTCCAATAATCTTCTGGTTTACAAGTTTCAGGATAATATGATCCCGCTGCAAGCATACAACCAATCATATTTTCTGGATTAATTTCATGAGCTAATTTAGTAACTAAAGCACTAGCAACTAATTCATGATGAGCACATGTAATCATCGCCTGCGTTTTGTTTTCACCTTTTTCAAATCTTAATCCTGCTGCGACAAATGGAAAATGAAGAATCATATTAATTTCATTGAAAGTTAGCCAATACTTAACCAAACCATCATATCTTTCAAATAATACTTTTGCTAGTTTGACAAAACAATCAATCATTTTTCTATTTCTCCAACCACCAAATTCTTGAATCAAATACATTGGACAATCGAAATGATTAATTGTCACTAACGGTTCAATGCCATATTTTTTACATTCTTTAAAAATATTTTCATAAAATAATAGTCCTTCTTCATTGGGCTCTATTTCATCTCCACGAGGAAAAATCCTTGTCCATGCTATAGATAATCTAAAAGTTTTAAATCCCATTTCTGCAAATAAGGCAATATCTTCTTTATAATGATGATAAAAATCAACCGCTTGATGACTTGGAAAATAATGATCATCTATTTGATCAATCCATTTTTCCCCAGTTCCAATAGCATATCGATCCTCTCCATGTGGCATTAAATCCACATTGGCTAAACCACGACCACCTTCAAAGATTCCACCTTCAACTTGATTAGCAGCTGTTGCGCCACCCCATAAAAATCCTTCTTTAAATCCCATTTTAAATACCTCCTTCTAAATATATTTTTAATTTTTCAAAATGTGGGATACAAACAAAATATTGATCAATGATATTTTGAAATCGTTCAATCATCATACCATTACAAAATGCCATGATAATTGTACCAACACCTATACCAACCAATTTACCAAACAATACATAAGACATAATAAATGATATAATTAGAAAACTACAATCAAAACAAGTTTTAAAAACCTTAATAGAAATTTGATATTTTCGTGCTACAACTTTAACAAAGAAATCATAAATTTGTGGATATAGATATGTTTTATAAAATAAAGATACTGCAAGTCCTGATAAAATCATTCCAATAAAAAAGCATATGATTCTTATGTTCATAGATAACATTAAATTCTGATGAAATATAGAGATTAAAACTTTTATCAAATCTGAAAATAATGCATATAAAATTCCAGTTAGATATGACAAAAGATATGAAATCTTAAATTTTTTCATAACTATACAAAAAATAATAAAAACAATTGTTGCAATGAAATATTCGGATTGTCCATAAGTTAAAAAACTAAATCTTTCACTTATAATATAAGCAGGACATACAATCATTGACATCCCTAAATCTGCAATAGACATTAAGTTAACTGCAAAAGCCAAAATAACAATAGCTAAAAGATAAAGAACTTCACTATATATTGTTTTCTTGTTCATCTTTTTCCCTCCTGGTTATATCATAAAAGAATAGATTAAAAAAAAACAAAAAAGTTTCCAAATTGGAAACTAATCTTGTAATTCTAATAAAAGAATATCAATTATATATTTGATAATATACTCACTATATTTTTCATCAAGCATTGGAATAGCTATTTGATTTTGACATAATGTAATATTCTCATTACATGTTATTAACCATTTATCAACCTTTGATTCTTTGATACGTTTAATAATTCGTTTATTGTAATGGAATGAATATCCATTTGTACTTAATACAATTAAAATATCATTGTCTAAAAAATGATAATCTTTATTAAAATCAGCATCACAGATAATTGTTTGAATATCATATATCTGTAATTCCCTTTGTATATTATAACAAACTGATCTGACATCACCATGAGCATATAAATAAACTTTATTTGCTTTTTTGATGTCTTGTACAAGTTTTTGTATTAATCTTAAATTGGTATGATTGATTGTATATTGAATGTTCTCAATTATATCTCTTGTAAAATGCATGACATTTGTTTCAAAGTTAAATTTTGGATTCATAAATTTCTTTCTTTTTGTCACTAAATCTAAATATTGAATGCATTCATTTTTAAATTCTTCATAATTTTCATAATCTAATTTTCTGATACATTTTGATATTTGTCCTTTTGAAATAAAGCATTCTTTTGAAATATCATCAATGTTTAGATTAGGAATTCTATGAATATTCATTTTAATATAAGAACATAATTCAACTAAAGTTGTATTTGTAGAATGACTATTTAAAATATCATTAACTTTATCTATAATCATATTATCGACTCCATTCATTAATGAATTTATTATAACATGAAATATTCTTAGCAACTACAAGTAGCTTAAAATAAAAGTGTATCGTTGTTGTTAAATATGAAATTGAAAATTTTAAATAAAAAAATCACTAAAATTATTGACATATAATGTAGTGTGAATTATAACGATAGCGTATTCAAGGAATGTAACTCTTCGGAGGCTTAACCTGGAAAAGTAAGTATTGCTTTTTTCGTGGCGCTTCGAAGAGTTTTTTAAAATTTTAAGAGGAGAGAAAAGAAATGTTTGGACTATTTAAAAAGAAAGAATGTACTATTTATGCCCCTGTAAATGGAAGAATGATTAATATTTCAGAAGTTCCTGATCCAGTTTTCTCTAAAAATTAATGGGTGATGGTGTTGGATTTATATTTGATGGAGATACACTTTATGCTCCGATAGATGGCAAAATAAAATTAATTGCAGCTACAAAGCACGCTATTGGATTTGAAGCAAACAATAAAGCTGAAGTTTTAATGCGTATTGGCTTAGATACAGTGGCGCTTAAAGGTGAAGGATTTGAAGTTCGGGTTTACGAAGGTGATAAGGTTAAGCATAGGACTCCGATTATTAAAATTAATCGTGAGTTGATGCAAGAAAAAAATATTGATTTAACAACACCAATTGTGATTACTAATTCTGAATATAGTGTTCAGATTGAAAATCAAGAAAATGTAACGGTTGGAACCATTGTTATGAAATGTATCGAAAATTAGAAAAAATGAGGTGTTAGCTGTGCGAGTATTAAGAACCATAAATAATAATATTGTTATATGTTTAGATAATAACAATAATGAGATTGTTGCTTTTGGAAAAGGAATAGGATTCAGTAAAAAGCCTAATGAAAAATTGGATTGACTGAATATTTCACCTATCTACTCGCACTGTGTTAATCAAATGACGACAGTATCTCAATGAAACTGACGACAACGTATTAAGCAAAATGACGACACCATTTTTTCAGAGGGGGAGGTGCGGACAGTTTCTTGGACCTGTTACTTTAATTAAGATCCAGTAATTGTCTGTACTCTTTTGGACTTAGATAATTTAGCGATTGCTTTATTCTTTTGGTATTGTACCACTCAATATATTCATTGATAAGAGCTGTGAATTTTTCTATACTTATATTATTCCATTTTCTTCCGTAAAACATTTCGTTTTTCATTCTTCCAAAAAAGCCCTCACATGCAGAATTGTCTGGCGAGCATCCTTTCTTAGACATGCTTCTTTGAAGCCGTACTTGCTCATTCTACTGATCCATCCTGGCCATCGATAATGTGCTCCACGATCACTGTGTATGATAGGCTTTTCTCCGTTTTTTAGTGTTTCATGGTATTCATCCAGCATGCTGTTGACGAGTTCTGCATTTAGATTTGTACTTATTTTCCATGCAGATACCATCCCATCAAAACAGTCTATGATTGGTGAAAGATATACCTTTCCAGCAGGTATTGAAAATTCAGTAATATCCGTTAGCATTTTATGATTAGGTCTGTCAGAGTGAAAATCCCTGTTGATAAGATTTTCAGCTGCTCTTGTAATTTCTCCCATATAAGAGCTGTATTTCTTAGCTCTCCTAATCTTCACTTCCAGCTGATTTTCTTTCATGATCCTTCTGACGATTTTTTCTGATATGATGATATTTTGCTTTTTCAGTAAGGCGTGGATCCTTCGATAGCCATATCTGCTGTCATTTCCATGAAATAAATGCGTAATTTCTTTGGCTATGGCTTCATATTTTGCCTCTGAATGGATGACCTTATGCTGATAGCAGTAACTGCTTTTTGAAATATTCATCCTTTTCAAAAGCAATGACAATGAATACTTATCTCTCAGGGCATCGATGATCATTGTCTTTTCTTTATTTTTTAAATTGAACTGATCGATGCCCTGATCTTTTTTTAGTATTTTGATTGTTTCCTTAAGAATATCATTTTCCATTTCCAGTTCCTTGATTTTTGATACAAGTTCTTCTTGTCCGGAATCATGATCAGACGTATCTACAATAATTTTACCTCGAGGCAAATGCTTTTTTTTTACTTGCCAATGCAGCTGCACCTCCAACAACATATTTTCTTCTCCAGAGATAGATATTCGTTCTTGAATAACCAGTTTCCTCTGATACTGATTTTATATCTTCTCCTTCTTCAAAGAAAAGACAAATGATTGATAATTTTAATTTCAGTGATGGATGTCTTCTATGCTCAGGTGTATCTGAATAGTCAACGGATGCTTTTTCCTTTATTTCAATATTTCTGTTTTTGATCCATGTATACATATTCTGTCTGGTTGGATAGCCAAGTTTATTGATGACTTTGGATATTGAACCAGTTTCATCATAAAGGGCAGTGCCTGCTGTTTTTCTTGTTCCGTATATGATATATATTTTCCTCCATTGCATCATCACAGGTCCAAGAAATTGTCCGCACCTCCTATTGGTGAATTTATTATCAGCATTTTTGGTTACTTTAAGATTAGCAGTATTATTTAAAGTATAAATAATAAAACAGTCTCTTTTTTGATTATGTCTATTCCTCAAAGCCCGCAATAATATTATACCATATATTCATCACATAATGACAAAACAAAAGGTCGTGGAGCCTCAAAGTTTGCGAACTTGGAAAGAGGACATCCACGACAATAAACATGATACCATAAATTCTTTTATTTGAAAACTTAAAGCTACTGACTTTTATATTTTGTCAACAGCCTGAAAGGAAATCCCAAAAGTGATTTCCTTTTCTATATGGAAAACATGATTTTTATTGAGAAGGTTGTTTCAAAATTAGTCATATAGTATAATATGAGCAACTAATATTTTGGAGGTTACTTATGTTAAAGATTGAGAATCTGACGAAAGTATATGGTGATCAAAAAGCTGTTGATCATTTGACTTTACATATCCAGCAAGGAGAAATATATGGTTTTATTGGTCATAATGGAGCTGGGAAAACAACAACTTTAAAATGTGTTACTGGTATACTTCCTTTTGAAGAGGGAGATGTATTCATATTAGGTCAGTCAATCAGGGATAATCCAGTGATCTGTAAGGAAAATATAGCTTATATTCCTGATAATCCAGATTTGTATGACTTTCTGACAGGAATTCAGTTTCTTGACTTTATTGCTGATATTTATAAGGTCAATCAGACTGATCGTCAAGATCGAATTAGAAAATATGCTAAAGCTTTTGAAATTTATGATGATCTGGCACAGCCTATTAGTGCTTATTCTCATGGAATGAAACAAAAACTGGCCATTGTTTCAGCGTTTATCCACCAGCCAAAACTGATTATTATGGATGAACCTTTTGTTGGTCTGGATCCTAAGGCAACGCATCTTTTAAAAACCATGATGAAAGAATTTTGCCACAATGGGGGAGCTATTTTCTTCTCTACTCATATTTTAGAAGTTGCTGAAAAATTATGTGATCGTATAGCTATTATTAAACAGGGAAAACTGATCGTCAGTGGGCTGATGGAAGAAATTACGCAACAGGAATCTTTGGAAAGTGTTTTTTTGGAGCTGGTAGATGATGAAGGCGCTACTGAAAATTAAGTTATTAGGAATTTATAAAAAAACGCTGCAAAGCAATAAGACAAAGCAAAGTAAGCTCAAAACAGCAGCTATGATCTTACTGCTGGGATATGTGGCTGTTGTTTGCGTCGGCATGTTTTACCTGTTGTTTGAAACGATCATTGAACCTTTTCATGCTATGTATCTGGATTGGCTGTATTTTGCTTTTATGGCCATCATGATTATTATGCTATGTTTTTTTGGCAGTGTTTTTTTAACAGAACATGAGTTATACGAGGCTAAAGACAATGATCTGCTTTTATCGTTACCGATTTCTCATCGCAGCATTTTAATCAGTCGATTATGTTCTATTTTGATTTTAGACTATGTATTTGAGCTGCTTATTGCAATTCCTGCAGGGATCGTATATTTTCGCTTTTATGGTTTTTATCTGATAGCGTTTTTCAGTTTTTTAATCATTATTATGACACTTCCATTTATGGTGATGACCATTACTATGATCATGGCATGGATCGTTGCGATGTTCATGAAAAAAGTCAAATATAAAAATATATTTGTGATCGTTTTATGGGTATTGTTTTTTGTGCTTTATTTTTTTGGTGTTTCTAAGATTCAGGATTATATTATATACCTGGTTCAAAATGGAAACAGTATAGCAAACGCTATAGAAAAAGGGCTTTTTCCAATATATCATTTGGCTTTAGCAATCAGTGATCATCAGCTGTCAAGTATGGTATATTATCTGCTTTGTACATTTATTCCTTTTGGTATTGTATTATATCTGCTTTCGGTTAATTTTGCTAAGCTGACAGGATCAAAAGGGAAAGAGGTCAAACGTGTATATCGTGAAAAAACGTTAAAAGTGAAATCTGTTTTCTTTGCTTTATATATGAAAGAACTCAAACAGTTTTTATCTAATCCAATGGTTATTTTAAATGGTGCTGTCGGAGTATTGATGCTGATCATTGCCTGCGTAGCGGTCATTGTCTATCGTCAGGATCTGTTAATGGTGATTTCACAGTTCCCTTTTTCAACAAGTGATTATGTTGCTGCTGCTTGTCTGGTTTCTATAGCGTTAGGTTCATTAAATACGCTTTCAGCATCACTGATTTCACTGGAAGGACAGCAGTTATGGATCATTAAATCGTTACCTTTAGAGACCAAAAGTATTTTGCTTTCTAAACTAATGCTGCATTTAAGCATGTGTATTCCTGGACATATTATTTTTGGGCTGATCGTTACGCTGGTTTTAAAATTTTCACTATTTGATATGCTGGTGATTATATGTGTGCCTGTTTGTCTGACGGTTTTTGTTGCGCTAACGGGACTGCTGTTTAATCTTTGGAAACCACGTTTTGACTGGATCAACGCGACAGTCTGTGTTAAACAGAGCATGCCGGTGTTTTTAACGATGCTGGTATCGATGTTTGCGGTAGTTGCTGTTGTTTATGGCTATATTCGCTTTTTGTCTGATATCATGACAATTTCAATTTATACCTGCTTTATATTTGTACTTTTTGCAGTGATAGACATGATTTTATATTCATTGCTTTTGCGATATGGAAAAGCAAAGTGGAAAAACATATATTAAAAACAGACTGAAAAAGTCTGTTTTTTTACTGCTTTTTACTTGTACTGTCGATCAGATCCATAATTGGACAATAAGCAAAATGAAGAGCTTCTTCTTTAATGATCTTTAAATTGCTTTGCATAGCGTATTCTTTTCGATAACAAAGAGAAAACATACGGTGCCATGACCAGTGAGGCAGTTTGAGGACATGTAGCAGACCCTGATCGATTTCATTTTGTACTAATCGGGCTGAAATCAAAGTTAAGCCATGATTCATGATAACGGCCTGTTTGATACTTGACCAGCTATGACATTGCCACTCAACGGTGTAGGAAATTTTATGATAGCGCATAAAATTATCCAGCATGGCTCTGGTTCCGCTGCCTTTTTCTCTGACGATAAAAGGCAGATTTTCTAAAGCACTGATTTCTATCGTGTCATGTTTGGCTAAGGGATGATCTTCAGAACAGACCAGAACCAGCTGATCATGAATGATAGGTTCATGAATGATATTGTCGTTATGAATATCTCCTTCTACGATTGCCACATCCAGATCATAAGAAATCAGTTTTTCCTCAATGCTTTGTGTGTTATCGACAAAAACCTGAAAATGGATATCAGGATGTTTTTTTTCGATGTTTTTAAGCATTTTGGCTGTTACAGCGTTGGCTACGGTCAAAGTGGATCCGAATTTGATTGTTGTTTTATCATTTTTATTTGAAAACAGGTTTTCGATGATATCAAATTCATCAAGGATTTTATTCGTATGCTCCAGCAGCAGTTTGCCATCTTCCGAAATACCTAAAGTACGAGAATGTCTTTGAAACAGTTTGATGTGATAGTAGTTTTCTATTTCCTGTATTTTCTGTGAAATCGTTGGCTGGGAAATATATAGATTTTCCGCTGCCTTGGACATTGATTTGACGCGAGCAACTTCTTTGAATATTTTAAGGTGTTTTAATGTAATCATAGTTCCTCCGTGTTATTGGGATTTATAATAATAGATATTCGTTTTTGCATGTTTTATCATATCATAAAATGTGCTATTATAAAATAGATAGTATTTAATGAGGAGATAGACTGATGAAATTACTGATGATAGGAATCAATCATGAAATATTGAATCTTGATGAAAGAAAAGATTTTTATTTTAGAGAGAGTGATAAATATGAGTTTTCGACATTGCTGTTAGATGCTTTGATCGATCAGACGGTGATTTTGTCAACCTGTAATCGCAGTGAAGTATATGTTTTTGTTGAAGATCATTTTGATGAAGAACGTTTGAAACAGCTTTTTTTAAATTTTTTTGGCAAACCGGATACAACTTTGCTGTATTTTAAAAAGAATCGTCAGGCGATGCTTTATCTGCTTGAAGTGGCATGTGGTTTAAGATCAATGGTCATTGGTGAAGATCAGATACTACATCAGATCAAAGAGTCTTATCAATGGGCTTTGCAGCAGCATTTTACAGGTAAAGAGATGAATTATCTGTTTCATCAGATTCTGACTTTTGCTAAAAAGATGAAAAATGAATATGCCATTTCCAATCATCCATTATCTTTAAGTTATATTGGGTATCAGTATATTGTTAATAAAATTAATGAAGATGATAAGGTGATGATCTGTGGTGGTGGTGAAATGGCAGTACTGATGATGGAATATCTGCAAAATCATGAAATGTATATCGTTAATCGTACATATGAAAACGTTAAAGCGTATTTAAATGACAAAAGAAAGTATGTTCCCTTTCAGCAGCGATACCAGTATTTAGACCAGGTTAAACTTGTTGTTTGTGCAACTGGTTCACCTCATGTCATTTTTCAAGATGATAAAGTAGATAAAGTTCATAATCTGATTTTTTTGGATCTGGCTATGCCTAGAGATGTTGATCATCGATTATCAGAACGTTTTCAGGTCATAGATATGGATATATTACAGCAGGCTTCCAGTCTGCAGCTGCAAAAAAGAAAAGAAATTGCTGATCTGATAGAAATTGAATGTCAAAATTTTGTTGATGAGATTGCTGATGGACTGCAGATGATGAAAAGCGACAATCTGATTCAAAGAATGCAGGAGCGATATTTGCATCTGTCTGATGAAACTTATCAGCTGCTTGAGCACAAACTGCAGTTAAGTGCAAAGGAACAGTATATATTAAAAAAGATACTTAAAACTTCATTTTTACGTCTATTAAAAGATCCGGTTCGTTTATTAAAAGAAGGCGATAAGCAACAGCAGGATCAGTACATAGAACTTTTAGAGAAAATGATTTCAGGAGAAAAATAAAATGAAAATAATCATAGGAAGTCGCGGATCAAAACTGGCAATTGCGCAAAGCGAGGAAGTGAAAGCTGCTCTTAGTCAGATTGATCCAACATTAGATATCGAAATAAAAGTAATATCCACCAAGGGCGATCGTATTTTGGATAAACCCTTAGCCCAAATTGGTGATAAAGGACTGTTTACGCAGGATATAGAGGCAGGTCTGATTGATGAAACCATCGATATGGCTGTTCATTCGATGAAGGATATGCCTACCACTATTCCTGAAGCACTGATGTTTTGTGGAACCATCAAAGCCAATGAAGAAAATGACTGTCTGGTTTTTAATCATGGCTATCAAACGTTAAAGGATCTGCCTTTAGGTGCCAAGGTAGCAACCGGCAGTCTAAGAAGAAAATATCAGCTGCTGCAGTTAAGGCCTGATCTTCAGATTCATGATATCCGTGGTAATGTATTGACACGATTAGAAAAAATGAAAACTGAAAATTTTGATGCTCTGGTATTGGCTAGTGCAGGTTTAAAAAGGCTGAAACTGGAAGATAAAATAGGGTATCGTTTCTCGATAGAGGAGATGGTACCAGCCTGTGCACAGGGAATTCTGGCTATAGAAGTGAAAAAAAATTCAAAACTTCTACCACTGATCGATCGCATCATTGATGAACAGACAACAACGAGAATGAAACTGGAGAGGCTTTTTATTGAAACGATAGAATGTGGATGTCATAGTCCGGTAGGAGCTCATGTTGAATTTCAAGAAAAAGGAATCATGTTTGATGCGATTTTTGGCAATGAATCAGGAACCAAGATAGAAAAATATCATGGTATGATAGAAAAAGATTATGATGCAGCAATAAAGAATATTGCCTTAATGATGAAAAAGAAAGTTTTACAGGAGGAATAGGATGAAATCTAAACAAATGTTTGCAAAAGCATGTCAATATATTCCTGGTGGTGTTAATTCACCAGTTAGGGCTTTTAGAAATGTTGATATGGTACCAGTTTTTATAGACCATGGTAAAAACAGTAAAGTCTATGATGTAGATGGAAAAGAATATATTGATTATATTGGTTCTTGGGGACCACTGATCTTAGGTCACAGTAATGATGAAATCATCAAAAACATCGATGATGTTTTTCAAAAGGGGACCAGTTTTGGATTGCCAACAGAAAAGGAAATCATTCTGGCACAAATGATGTGCGAAGCCTATCCGGGAATGGATAAAGTTCGCATGGTCAATTCAGGAACGGAAGCGACGATGTCGGCTATTAGAGTAGCCAGAGGTTATACCAAAAGAGATAAGATCATTAAATTTGAAGGTAATTATCATGGTCATTCAGACTGCCTGCTGGTACAGGCCGGTTCTGGCGCACTGACTTTCCAGGAACCAACCAGTCCAGGAGTACCTAATGATCTGATTAAAAATACTATAGTCTGTCGCTATAACGATATTCAAAGTGTAACAAGAGCAGTTAGCGAAAATAAAAATGAAATTGCCTGTATTATCTTAGAACCAATTGCCTGTAATATGGGACTGGTCGAAGGTAAAAAAGATTTTATTCAGGCATTAAGAAAAATATGTGATAAAGAAGGTATTGTCCTGATTTTTGATGAAGTTATTTCTGGCTTTAGAATTAGATTTGACGGGGCTGCAGGTTATTTCGGGGTTACACCGGATATGGCATGTTTTGGTAAGATTATTGGTGGTGGATTGCCAGTAGGAGCCTATGGTGGAAAGCAAGAACTGATGGACATGGTTTCACCTTTGGGACCTGTATATCAGGCAGGAACCCTATCGGGGAATCCTTTGGCTATGGAAATGGGAATCCGTCAGCTGAAATATCTTAAAGAGCATCAGGAAGTATATGATTATATTAATGACTATGCTTTCAGACTGCAAAAAGGAATTGATGATATAATTGCTAAACATGATTATCCTTGTCATGTACAGCGTTGTGGCAGCCTGCTAACTTTATTTTTTAAAAAAGATGCGGTTGAAAGCTATGATGATCTCAGTGATCTTGATTTAAAAGCTTTTACTCGTTATTATCAGGAAATGATCAATCAGGGAATCATGTTAGCGCCTAGTCAGTTTGAAGGAATTTTTGTAGGATACAAACATCTTGACACTGATCTGCAAAAGACATTGATTGCTGTAGATGCAGCTTTGAAAAAAGCTTTTCAATAAAAATGATAAAACCAATAAAAATATAGTCAATGATAAGTGGCTGTATTTTTATTTTTGTTAAAAAGGGTTTTCCAAAACTCCTCAAATCCATTAAAATATAGACAGGTGATGTAAATGAAATCAAATATGATAACTAATATGCTCTTTGTTAAAACGCTCTCACCACGTTTTCATAAAAAACATCTGGAAATTGTAGTTGTTTTAAAAGGAACGATTACAGTCCATAAGCTGGATAGAACGGAAGTGTGTCATGAAGGACAGTTTGTGATCATTAACAAAAATATAACACACTGGTTTGAAAGCGCGGGAGCGTATATACTGGTATCAAAAATAGATTTGAGTCAATTTAAACATATTTATGAAAAAATCGAATATGTTGAATTTTATTATCTTAAGCAGTCAGTTGATGATGATTTAAAGAAACGACTGAATGCTATTATTGTTGACTGTGTAATCAAGAATTTTATTTATCGTTATTATTTTCATGATATGAAAGAAAATTTTTTAAATGAAAATCAGCTGATGTCAACATTATATTCTTTTTATCGACTTAACAGTTTTAGAAAAGATGATGATGAATATATATCAAACGAACTGCTGGATCGATACTATTATGTCGTTGAATATGTCAACAGACATATTCATGAAAAAATAATAGTGGATGATATTCTTAAATATGTATATATGAATTCTACATATTTTTCACAGTTTATGAAAAAAACTGGAGGATTAGGCTTTAAAGAGTTTGTTTCTTATATTAAGTTTGCTAATGTGGTTCAATGTCTGGTCAAAGATGATATGACGATGATGGAAATAGCAACCAAAGTTGGGATGACAGACATGAAGTCGTTTTATAATTCATTTAAAAAATATCTGCATATGTCTCCTTCAAAATGGCGTAAGTCTATTTCGTCTCTGACTGACTGTTATCTGGAATGTTTTGATGACCTCATTATTAAAATGTTTATTCATAAGTATGATATTATTAATCATTATGAAAATACAATTACCAAATCATATAAAACATTACTGGAATATCAGATGCAAAAAACCAATTTGCAGGGGACACAGATGCGTATCGAACCATTTAAAGATATGAAACCGGATCATTGTCAGCACTATCAGGTTTATAAAAATTTTACCTTGCTGGCTCGAAAAGCCTTAGAATTAGGAGTGAGAATGGATTTTATCATCCCGGTTCATTTTCTTAAATTATATGGACAGGAAAAACTGCTGAAAAGTCTCTTACTTGAACACACGCGTCTTTACAGTCCGCAGGATTTAAAATTCTGGTCTATTACATTGCTGGCAAAAGATAAAAACGAATTAAGAAAAGCAAAATATTTAAAGAACGATCTTTATCATATTTCAAAGCATCTGATAATAAACATTGATATTTACTAACAAATATGATTATATACCATTTTTTTATATTGCAAAAAAACGTCAAACCAAAAATTCCCCATTTTAAAGCGCTTACAATTAATTTATAATTTAAATGTTAAAAAATTAACAAAATAAAGGAATGGGGAAAAGTTATGGAAAAGAAAAGTATGAAAAGCTTAATTCACTTTATAATTGGTTTCGCAATTATGATTGGATTTAGATTCATTCCAGTAGGTGTTTTACCTGAAGTTACTGCCGTGGGATTGCAGGTTTTAGGTGTATTTATTGGAACGATCTATCTTTGGACAACAGTTGATCCAATCTTAGGATCAATAACGTCAATGGTTATGCTAGGCTTCACTAGCTGGGCATCGATGAACTATGTATTGCTTCAGGGATTTGGAAATGTCGTTTTAGTACAATGTTTATTCCTGATGATCATCATGGGTGGTCTGACTGACAGAAAAATCAATGCCTATATTGCTCGTTTTATCTTAACGAGAAAAATGATCGAAGGTAAACCTTGGATCTTTACTGGTGCTATCGTTTTTGGTAGTTATCTGATGTCTGTCTTTGTTGGGTGTTTCGCACCAATTTTCCTGTTTTGGCCAGTTTTGACTTCTGTTTATGAAGATGTAGGATTTAAAAAGACTGATTTATATCCTAAATTAATGACAATCATGGTTGTTATGGCAGCCTTGGTAGGTTTCCCAGTGCCACCTTATATGGGAAATGGATTAGCATTAATTGGATTCTGGCAAGGAATTGTTGGAAACGCTGTTCAAAATGGAGCACAGATTGCTAGTGCTACAATTAATACCGGAACATATTTTGTTTCATTACTGATTTTAGGTGCAGTATTGCTGTTAGCTTTAATTTTATTAATGAAATTTGTGTTTAAACCAGATGTAAGACCACTAGAAATGGTAAATACAGAAATGTTAAATAAAAATCCATTACCACCAATGGATTTTTCTCAAAAAGCATATTCAGTTGTTTATGTGATCATGATCTTATGTATGTTGTTACCAACACTGATTCCAGGGGTACCATTCTTACAGTTCCTGCAAACAAATACTTATGGTGTAGGTCTTGTTATTACTGTTATCCTGTTAGTAATCAGACATAATGGAGAACCATTGTTAAGATTTAATCCGGTTATGTCAACAAAGATTAACTGGGGTACATATTTTATCATTGCAGCTGCTTTGATCATAGGAACTGCATTAACCTCTTCACCAATTGAAGGAACAACACAGGCAACTGGAATCACTGAATTCCTGAATGCTATCCTGTCACCAATTTTCTCTGGTATGTCAGGAACAATGTTTACAGTTGTAATCTTATTAGCTGCTGTTCTTTTAACAAATATCTGTAACTCTTTGGTTATCGGTATGATTTTACAGCCAGTTGTTTTATCTTATTGTGCAAGTTCTGGTGCTGCTGCAGCTCCAATTATTACTTTACTGATCTTTACAGTATTGTTATCAGCAGCGATCACGCCAGCAGCATCACCATTTGCAGCTATGATGTTTGGTAATAAAGAATTCTTATCTAATGGAGATATTTACAAATACTGTACAGTTATGGTAGTTGTTGAATTTATTATCATCGCAGTTATTGGTATTCCATTTATTAGTATTTTAATGTAATAGAATATACTATTTTTTTGGGTTGTTAATAATTGACAGAGAGTATAAAATAAAAGTAATGAGAGGGAGGTCTCGTTAATGAATCAATATGATTTAGTAATCATTGGCTCTGGTCCAGCTGGGATGACCGCAGCTATTTATGGAGCCAGAGCAGATCTGAAAGTATTAATGTTGGACAAACTGGCACCTGGAGGACAAATCATTAATACTAACGAAATTCAAAACTATACAGGTGTAGGTACGATCAACGGTGCTGAACTGGCGATGAATATGTTCAATCATACTCAGGAACTGAATGTAGAATTCGACTATGGAACAGTATGCAAAATCGATGCTGATGGGGATGTTAAAAAGATTCATATTGAAGAAGATCCAGATAAAGTTATCGAATGCAAAGCAGTTATTATTGCTACTGGTACAACAAACAGAAAGCTGAATATTGATAAAGAAGAACAGTTTATCGGTAATGGTATCAGTTTCTGTGCGATCTGTGATGGTGCTTTTTATGCAGGTAAGGATGTAGTTGTCATCGGTGGTGGAAACTCTGCTGTTGAAGAATCAATTTATCTTGCCAGCATGGTTAAATCATTAACAATCGTTACCATGTTTGATTTGACTGCAGATCCAATTGCCTGTGACCGTTTACGTTTACTTGACAATGTTAAAGTTTATCCATATCAGGATGTATTAGAATTTTTAGGTGATACATCTTTAGAAGGTATTCATTTTAAATCTACAAAAACTGGTGAAGAAACAACATTGAAATGCGATGGAGTTTTCGAATACATCGGATTACTTCCAGTTACAGATTTTGTTAAAGATTTGGGTATTACTAATGATTATGGATATATCGAAGTTAATGAAAAGATGGAAACAAAGATTCCTGGAGTTTATGGTGCAGGAGACTGTATTACTAAAAATTTAAGACAGGTTATTACTGCTTGTGCTGATGGTGCAATCGCTGCTCAGGAAGCTTCACGTTATATCAAATAGGAGGTTAATACGAATGTTAAAAGAAATCGAAAGTGCAGAATTTAAAGAATTATCATCAACTGGTGTTGTTGTTGTAGACTTTTTCTCTACAACTTGTGGACCATGTAAAATGTTATCATTTGTTTTAAATGATGTGGAAAAAGCTATTGGTGACAAAGTGAAGATCCTTAAAGTTGACTTTGACAAAAATAAAGATCTGACTGCAGAATATGCTGTTAAAGGATATCCTACTTTGATTTTTATGAAAGATGGTACTGAAGTAAAACGTATGCAAGGGTTACAGCAGAAACCAGCTATCATCAAGGCAATTGAAGAATTATTATAGTCTTAAAGGTAAGCTGTGCAAAACACAGCTTTCTTTTAAATAAAAGGAAAAGGAGAATTAAAAAATGGCTGAAAAAATTAATTATGTATCAATTGAACACGTAATTTCCAAACAGGCGAAAGCAGAAAAAGCAATGCTTGAAGAATTTGAAAGTGGAAATTATACGATCGATAATCCATTAGTTAAATACAATGCTTATTTAATTAATCCATTATCTGCTGTCGTACTGTTCAACACAGAAGAAGAAGTTGCAGTAACTGTAAGAGTTTTAGGAAAAACTAAAGAAGCTACAATCACACACACTTTCCCAAAAGCTAAAAAACATATTTTACCGGTTGTGGGATTATATTCAGAATATTCTAATAAAGTTGAAATTGAATTGTATCGTGGTAAGAAAACAACAATTACTATTGATACTCCTGACGTATTCAATGGTGAAAAAGTAGTTAACTATATGAAAACTACTGCTGAATATCTAGAAGATAATATTATCATTGTTTCACCTGCTGGTGAAAAATTATCTACAGGTTTTGACTATGCTGGAGATCCTAGATGGCATATGAATATTCCTACTGTATTTGATATCAAACGTTTGAAAAACGGAAACCTGTTATGTGGAACTGACAGATTATTAAAATTATCATATTACATGTCAGGTCTGTATGAAATGTCAATGGTTGGTAAGGTTTATAAAGAATACCGTATTCCTGGTGGTTACCATCATGACCAGTTTGAAATGCCAGATGGTAATTTAATTGTTTTAACTGAAGATTTAAGATCAGATACTGTTGAAGATATGTGTGTTCTGATTAACAGAGAAACTGGTGAAGTGATGAAAACATGGGATTATAAGAAATTCTTAGATCCAAATAAAGTCGGAAAATCAGGAAGCTGGACTGATGAAGACTGGTTCCATAATAACGCTGTTTGGTATGATGAAAATACTAATTCATTAACTTTCTCAGGTCGTCATATCGATGGTATGGTTAATATTGATTTTGATTCTGGTGAATTAAACTGGATCATTGGTGATCCAGAAGGTTGGGATGAATCTTATAAGAAATACTTCTTTAAACCAGTTGGTAACAATTTTGAATGGCAATATGAACAGCACGCTAATCTGATCACTCCTGATGGAGATGTTATGTGTTTTGACAACCATCATTATGGATCTAAAAATCCTGATAAATTTGCTGAAGCTAAAAACAGCTATTCAAGAGGGGTAAGATACCATATTAATACTGATGACATGACAATTGAACAGGTATGGCATTATGGTAAAGAAAGAGGAGCTGAATTCTTCTCTCCATATATCTGTAACGTAGAATATTATAATGAAGGACATTATATGGTACACTCAGGTGGTATCGCTTATGATAAAGATGGAAATCCTTCAGAAGCTTTAGGACCTTTCGCTGCACAGGCAGGTGGATCACAGGTTTCTAAGACAGTTGAAGTATGCAATGGTGTAGTTCAATTAGAATTATGCGTTCCTGGAAACTACTATAGAGCTGAAAAATTAAAAATGTATGTACCTGGATCTAACTTAGAATTAGGAGAAGGAAAGATTTTAGGTCATTTAAATGATACTAGAGAAATGGATACTGAAGTACCTGCAGAAGCTTGTGGTGAAATTTTACCAGAATTCTGTGAAGCGAGAATTGAAGATGAATTTGATAAATTCACATTCTATTCAAGATTTGTTAAAGGTGACCTGGTATTACTGCACTTAGAAAAAGGTGAAGAAGTTCATAGATATTATATTTCTACAACTTCTCGTCCAGCAACTGCTATGTGCTGTGGTACATTCCTGGATACAGATGACAGAAATACTCGTACTTGTATTACAAAAACTGGTTTATCAGGTACTTATGATGTAAGAGTAATCATTAATGATAAGAAATATGAAACTGGCGTTCAGATTGAATGCTAGTTTCTAAGGGAGGTAAATGAATGGCAATAGATTATAGTTTTACAAAGAGCATTGTTGATCGTCAAAATGAAGCTGAAAAAGCAATGTTAGATGAATTCAGAAATGGAAATTACACTTTTGAAAATCCATTAGTAAAATTAAATCCATATTTTATCAATCCTTTAGCTGCAGTTATCTGCTTCAATACTGATGAAGAAGTTGCTGTTACGATTAGAGTATTAGGAAAAGAACCGGAAGGTAATATGGTTCATACATTCCCTAAAGCTAAAGAACATATTTTACCTGTTTTGGGATTATATAGTGATTATGAAAATAAAGTTGAAATAGAACTTTATCGTGGTGCAAAAAATACTGTAACAATTCAGACTGAACCATTACCAGATGATGTTCCTGAATTAGTACATATGCATACAACTTATAAATATTTAAGAGATGAACTGATTTTTGTTTCACCTGCTTTAACTGATTTAGCAACCGGTTTTGATTACAATGGTGATGTTAGATGGCATATTAATATTCCAACAGTTTTTGATATCAAACGTGCTAAAAATGGTAATATTCTGATTGGTACCCACCGTCTGTTAAAAATTCCATATTATATGTCAGGTATTTATGAAATGACAATGGTTGGTAAAATTGTTAAAGAATATACGATCCCAGGTGGATATCATCATGATCAGTTTGAAATGCCTGATGGTAATTTACTGATCTTAACTGAAGATCTGACGACTGATACAGTAGAAGATATGTGTGTACTGGTTGACAGAAATACTGGTGAAATCTTAAAAACATGGGATTACAAAGATTTCCTTGATCCTAAAAAGACAGCAGGAAGCGGAAGTCAGACTGATGAAGACTGGTTCCATAACAACGCTGTATGGTATGATGAAAAAACAAATTCATTAACTTTCTCAGGACGTCATATCGATGCTATGTGTAATATTGATTATGATACTGGTAAATTAAACTGGATGATCGGTGATCCAGAAATGTGGCCAGAAGAATATCAGAAATATTTCTTCAAACCTGTAGGTGATGGAGAATTTGACTGGCAATATGAACAGCATGCAAATGTTATTACACCTGATGGTGATGTTATGTGTTTTGACAATGGACATTTCCGTTCAAAAGTGCCAGAAAAACGTATCTTGAATAAAGATAATTTCTCTCGTGGAGTTCGTTATAAAATCAATACTGATGATATGACTATTCAACAGGTATGGCAATACGGTAAAGAAAGAGGACAGGAATTCTATTCTCAATATATCTGTAATGTTGAATACTATAAAGAAGGACATTATATGGTACATTCAGGAGGTATTCAATATTATGGTGAAGATGCTTCTGAACAGTTTGCAGCATTAATGCAGGATGATCCTAATGTCAGAACATATTCAACAACAGTTGAAATTTTAGATGATGAAGTCATGCTGGAATTAAAAGTTAAAGGTAACTTCTATCGTGCTGAAAAACTTCATTTATATCATGATCAGGATAATCTTCCACTTGGAGATGGTATCAGATTAGGACACATGGGTGTGACTAAAGAGTTTGATACAATTATTCCAGCTGAATCAGCTAATGAACTGCTTTCACATATTTATGAAGCTTCAATTGAAGAAGAAGATGACAGATTTACTTTCAGAGCAACATTTGAATCTGGTCAATTAGTTATGCTGATGCTTGAACAAGGTGATGAACAGCATGGATACTTTATTTCTACTGCTAAAAATCAGTTTGCTGCATTATGCTGTGGTACTTTTATCCAGAAAGATGCAAGAAAAGTATCATGCTCTGTCAATAAATACGGATTAAAAGGAACATATGATATTCGTGTTATCGTTGATGATAAGAAATACGATACCGGAATTCAAATTAAGTGCTAATCAATAGCTCTATATCTGTAAAATAAAAGAGATGGAATGGGCTTGATAGATCCATCTCTTTTTATTCAATATATTATACATAATCTTAAAGGGAAAGGGTGAATTATTATGCAAGATTATATTAGAATCAAATCTAAATCTAACCCAAATTTGGAATTAAAAGTCATTCCTGGACATTTTGCCAGTGACAGATTTCATGTTAATTACTATATTGAAATGTCATCATTAAAAATGCGTCAGACTGATGCTAAAATGGTAGCACATGCTATGGCAGATAAATATATTGATAAACTTGATGTTAATGAAACTTTGACTGGGCTTATTAATCCATCATTATTAAATACTGCTATTTCTGCTCAGAAAATCGATACGATCGTATGTATGGATGGATGTGAAGTCATTGGTGCCTATCTGGCAGATGAATTATCAAAAGTAGGGGTTGAAACTACTAATAAACATGGATGTTTCTATGTCATTACTCCTGAATTTGATAATACTGGACAAATGGTCGTAAGAAATAATATCAAGAAAATGATCAATGGAAAAAATGTACTGGTCGTTCTTGCCAGTGCAATGTCAGGACGTACTATTTCAAAAGCAATTGGGACAATCAAGGCTTTCAATGGTAAGATTGCAGGATTATCTGTAATTTTCGGTAATGTTGATGAAATTGAAGGACATAAGGTATATAAAGTATTTGGTACAGAAGACTTGCCAGACTTTAAATTATCATCACCTACTGATTGTGAAGCATGTAAAGAAGGAATCAAGCTTGATGCAGTAGTTAATTCATATGGATACGAAGAATTATAAAAGAAGGTCATGGTAACCTTCTTTTTTTATCTTTTATTTTTGATATACTGACCAGCTTTTAGATAAATTAATTCAGCAATGATGCCGATGACCGTTCCTGACAGTGTTCCCAGCAATAGCAGATATGGCAGATAGTATAGAAATACGGTGCTATTAAAAAAGATCATAGCAATCATTAACTGACCAATATTATGAAAAATTCCTCCAATAATTGAGATGATATAATCTGAAAACAAGTGGCTTTTATAAAATAAAGTCATCATTATTAATGAGATGATCCCTCCCGCGAGACTGTATATCATCATATACAAATTAGTAAAAGCAGCAGCGACTATAAAGATTCTTAAAACCAGAACAACTAGCGCACTTTTAAAGTCGAAACAGAAAAGCAGGATGATAGTAACAATGTTAGCTAAGCCAGTTTTTGCTCCAGGAATTCCAAATGAAAAAGGAATAAATGTTTCAATATAACTTAAAATGATAGCAATTGCGCAAAATAAAGCCAAATAGCATAATTTTCTGATATCAGTATGCTTTATCATCTAAGTCACCTTCCTCCCCTGTAATTTCAACGATAAGCTCATGAGGCAAACAGATAATACTGGCTCCAGATTGTGAAATATGACCCTGTTTAATACAAATCTGATCAGGGCAGGTGGCACTTTTCATATATACTTCACTATTTCTGATCTGAATAATGTTTTCATTGTCAATATTAATGGTTTTGTTGATCGATATGTCGTATATACCGTATTCTTTTTGATGTGAAGTGATTTTTACATAGGTACCTGTTTTCCCTTTATTAAATAAAAAAGTACAAAAGGTGATTAAAATAATCACGACTAATAAGATTATATCATATTTAAAAGTTTTGTTTTTCATTTTAAATCTCCATGTTATAATTGAGTGCAGGGGGCATATGATGAAAAAATGGACATGTATTATTCTCATTTTTCTGATATTGTTAACTGGCTGTCATTCAAATAATCAGCCATTATCTGATAAACGGTTCTGTTTAGATACTATTGTACAGATTACATTGTACGACAGTCAGTCTCAAGATGTTTTAGAAGGCTGTTTTGATATCTGCAATAACAGTGAACTTATTTTTTCAGCAACAGATCCTAAGAGTGAACTGTATCAGATTAATCATAGTACGAATAAACTTGAGATGCAAACGATTTCTGATGAACTTTATGAAGTCATCGCTGCGGGTCTATATTACAGTGAGTTATCACACGGTAAATTTGATATTACAGTAGGATCAGTATCTTCGTTATGGGATTTTAAAACTGATTCACCGTCTTTGCCTGATAAAGAAGCCCTGCAGCAGGCGTGTCAGCATGTATCTTATCACAATATTGTGCTAGAGAAAAATAAAATTGCTTTTCTTGATTCAGAGACTATGATTGATTTGGGAGCAATCGCTAAAGGCTATATTGCTGATCAGATCAAAAATTATTTGCTTGATCAAAAGGTTAACAGTGCATTAATTAATTTAGGTGGAAATATTCTTTGTGTTGGCCAAAAAAATAATGACTGCTTTACGATTGGTCTTACGGATCCTTTGGCTCCTGACAGCTCTATTATTAGCTTAGAAATCGAAGATCGTTCTGTTGTTACCAGTGGAACCTATCAGCGATATTTTGAATATGATGGTAAAATCTATCATCATTTGCTTGATCCGCAAACAGGATATAGTTATGATAATGATTTAGCCTCGGTTACGATCATTTCTGAATCTTCTTTGCAGGGTGACGCCTTAAGCACTGTCTGTTTTGCTTTAGGCAAAGCAGAAGGTATTAAACTGCTTAATTCAATGGACGATGTTTATGGCTGTTTTATTGATAACGATGATCATATAACGTATTCTACCGGTTTTGAAAAACAGTTTGTGAAATAAAAGCTCCTTTTCAGGAGCTTTTATTCTATGATTTTTCTTGGACATTTTTCGACACAGGCACCACAGTTTGTACATTTTTCATAATCGATATGTGCTAAAAAACGATCTATTGTAATAGCACCACTTGGACATACTTTAGTACATAAAGTACAGCCAATGCATCCTGCTTTGCAGGATTTGTTGACCATAGGTCCCTTATCGTGTGAATTACACTGAACACGATGCTTAGAATGATAAGGAACCATTTCAATTAAATGATTAGGACATACGTCAATACATTTTTGACAGGCCTTGCATTTTTCTTTATCTACTACAGCAACTCCGTCGATTATATGGATTGCGTCAAATGGACAGGCTTTGACACAGCTGCCATAGCCCATGCATCCATAACTGCATTTTTTATCTCCAGCTCCAGGTACAACAGCAGCACTTTGACAGTCCTGAATACCAAAATAGTGATATTGTGTTTTTACTTTATCACATGTTCCTTTACATTTGACATATGCTGTCATATGAACTGATTCTGTGGCTTCTTCACCCATGACCTGACCGATCTTTTTAGCTGTTTCCATACCACCAACAGGACACTGATTGACTGGAGCCTGTTTTTTGGCAATTGCGGCAGCTAAACCATCACATCCTGGGAAACCACAGGCACCGCAGTTGTTTCCAGGTAAGAGGGCTCTGATTTTTTCTTCATTTTCGTCTACTTCAACTTTAAATTTTTCGCTGGCAACTCCTAAAACGATCCCTATCAGCAAACCTATTACACCGACGACTAAAGCAGCAATCATTATTCCATTCATGATGTTTCCTCCTTATATTAATCCTGAAAAACCGATAAAGGCTATTGCCATTAATCCAGCGGTAATTAAAACGATAGGGGAACCCTGAAAAGTATGAGGAATATCATTGTCTTCAATCTTTTCTCTAATTCCTGAAAGAATGACAATTGAAATAGTAAAACCTAATGCAGTACCAAAACCAGCAACCACACTGGTTACAAAATCAAATCCATTTTGTACGTTAGTTAAAGCTACTCCTAATACGGCACAGTTTGTTGTAATCAGTGGCAGGTAAACTCCTAATGCGTTATAAAGACTTTTAGAAAATTTCTTTAAGAACAGTTCAACAAGCTGAACCAATGCAGCAATTATGAGGATAAAAGCTACAGTTTCAAGATATTCCACATGAAAGATCACTAGCAGCTGATATAAAAGACTGGTAACAGCTGAAGCAATGGTAATAACAAAGATAACTGCAGCTCCCATTCCAGCAGCAGTTTCCATTTTTCTGGAAACCCCTAAAAATGGACATAGACCTAAGAATTGAGATAATACGACATTATTAACTAATGATACACTAATAAGCGTTAACAGTAATTGTTCCATGATTATTTATCCTCCTTTTCTAAGGCTAATTTATTAGAGGTACAAGTCATACCATGGCAGTTCATACAGTCACCACCGCATTTTAATTGAGAATTGTTTTTCTGATTCGTTGCACTAGGTAATTTGAATTTGTTCTGTAATGCTGAAAGCAAAGCCAAAACAAAGAATGCACCTGGAGCCATAACGAAAATAGTAACTGGTTCATATCCAGATGGTAAAACGGCTATATTAAATGCTGTACCAGCTCCTAGTAATTCTCGAACCAGCCCAATACAGGTCAAAGCAATTGTAAAACCTAGCCCCATTCCTATTCCATCCATAATAGATAAAACAGGATTGTTTTTTGAAGCAAAAGCTTCTGCACGTCCTAAAATGATGCAGTTAACAACAATCAGCGGAATATAGATTCCTAATGTGTCATATAAAACCGGAATATATCCCTGCAGCAACAATTGAACGATAGTAACCATTGAGGCAACAATAACGATATATGCCGGAATTCTGACACGGTCTGGAATGATTTTTCTTAATAAAGAAATAACAAAGTTTGACATGATCAGTACAACCATGGTTGTCAGTCCCATTCCCATACCATTAATGGCGGAGCTTGTAACAGCAAGAGTAGGGCACATACCTAACATTAATACAAATGTTGGATTTTCTTTGATGATTCCATTAAACAAAGGTGTTAAATATTTTTTCATCACTCTCATCTCCCTTCATTAACGATATAGATATTATAAAAATCCAGAGCTCCATTAACACCATAGGTCATAGCGTTAGAAGTGATGGTAGCTCCTGAAAGAGCATCAATTTCATTATCATTTTTACTGCCAGATTTGGTTACTGTAAATGACTCAACTTTTTTGCCAACGTACTGATTTCTGAATTCTTCGTTTTGAGCATTCATACCTAGACCAACAGTTTCGTCAATTGACAGGATTTCAACACCAGTAATGACACCTTCAGTATCAATACCGACAGTGATTTCTATATCACCATTAAAACCATCTTTATCAACAACCTGTATAACATAACCGATAATTTCTTCCTGATCATAAGCAGTTAATGCATTGATAATTTCAATGCCATTGGTACCATAATTATCAGTTAGAGCAGTTGCTGATTCTTTGATCTGATCTTTAAATTCTTCTTTAAAATCACTGGCATTTTGCATGACCTGACTGTATGCATTCAGTTTAGTTTCTTCCTGTTGTCTGGCAATGGGGTCTTTGGTCAGTCCATAGACGTAACCTAGCAGACAGCCAGATATAACAGTAATGATAAAAAGTATTAATGTATCTTTGAAAATAGCTTTACTATTCATGTTTAACACCTGCCTTTCCAAATGGAACTGGAAGCGTGAATTTTTCAATTATAGGCACCAGCAGATTGGAGATAATAATTGCATAAGATACACCTTCTGCACTGGTTCCAAAAAAGCGGAACAGACCAGTCAGAATGCCAATAATGATTCCATAAATGATCTGACCGTTTCTGGTAATTGGACTGGTAACATAATCGGTTGCCATAAAGAAAGCTCCAAAAATCAGCCCACCACCACATAACTGACATCCTAAATAATACAAGTTAAAAGGCTGAGGCGAAAAAACAAGTGTAAATAAAGTAAAAGTTAAAATATAGGTCAAAGGAATTGTCAGTTTAATGACATGTCTGATGACAAGATAAGCTGCACCCAATAATAAAGCTATGACCGATGTTTCACCAATTGTTCCACCGATATTGCCAATAAACATAGAAAGCAGATCATAATTGCCACCACTTTTAATAATGGCCAGGGGAGTTGCACTAGCGACTCCGTCATAAACAAAATTTGTCATTCTGCCGGTAAAGGAAATGAGCAGAAAACATCTTGCTGCCAAAGCCGGATTCATAAAGTTCTGTCCTAGACCACCATAAAGCTGTTTTACAACAATGATTGCAAAAACACCTCCGATTACCGGCAGCCATAAAGGTACGCTGGCAGGTAAGTTTAATGCCAGGATCATTCCGGTTACAACGGCTGAAAAGTCTTTAATTGTCATTGGTTTTTTTAAAAAATATTCGAATAAGAATTCTGATAGTACGCATGTCGCCACTGTGACAGCAATAATCAATGCTGCATTCAAACCGAAATTATAAATCCCAAAAAGAGTTGCTGGTAACAAGGCAATAATTACATCTAACATTATTTGGGAAGTTGTTGTTTTATCACGAACATGTGGTGATGCTGAAACGTTGAGTAATTTATCCATAAAAACCTCCTATTTTCTTTGTGATGCTGCCACTAAGCGTTTCATTTTACGAAATGCCTGTGTCATATTTCTTTTAGCAGGACAGATGTAACTGCAGCTGCCGCATTCTATACATTCCATACCGTTAAGCTTGACAAAGTTTTCCAGATCGTTTTTCTGGGCATAACGATACATCAGCTGAGGAACGATATGACTTGGACAGACATCAACACACCTGCCACAATGGATACATGGTGTTGGTGTATTAGCGGCCACTTCATCATGGGTCATCGCCAAGATAGAGCTTGATGTTTTGGTGACGGGAATATCTAACGACATTAAAGCCATCCCCATCATTGGACCGCCAGAAATTATTTTTTCTGCTGCCTGTTTTAATCCGCCATTTTCTTCCAAAATGTAGCTGCAGCTGGTACCGGTTGGTACTTCCAGATTACATGGGGAATTTACGGCATCACCCGTTAATGTGATAATAGTAGAAATTAATGGGTGATCAAAACTGACAGCCTGATAGACGGCAATGACAGTAGCGACGTTATTGACGATACATCCAGCATCAGCGGGCAGCATTTTTGAATGAATTTTTCGTCCTGTTGTTGCATAGATTAACGCTCTTTCACCACCTTGAGGATATTTGGTAAGTAACGGTCTAACTTCAATATCCGGTTCATTTGAACAAAGTTCATTCAGTAAGGTGGTAGCCTCAGGTTTGTTGTTTTCGATTCCAATAATACCTTTAGCATGAGGAAATAATCGTAGGATTATTTTTATTCCAGCAATCAGCTGTTGTGGTCTTTCGATCATTAAACGATAATCGGAAGTAAGATATGGTTCACATTCAGCACCATTTATAATAATGTAGTCAATATCATCTTTGTTTTTAGGTGATAATTTGACGTGTGTTGGGAAACCAGCACCTCCTAAACCAACAATACCAGCCTGTTTGATTTTTTCTATAATATCTTCGTCTGATAATTGTGAAATATCATTTTCATGTTCTTCACCAAACTTGGTATACTGTCCATCATTGATGATAACAATAGCATCTTTGTAGGCTCCGGAAGCATCAAGACGTGGTTCAATCGTTTTGACGGTTCCTGATACTGAAGAAGCAATATTGGCAGAGACAAATCCTTGTGCAACGGCAATAGTCTGTCCAACTTTGACTTCATCTTTGGCTTTGACGATTGCCTTGGCTGGAGCTCCAATATGCTGAGATAAAGGAAATACGACTTCCTGACTGGCATTCATCATCCTGATTTTTTCATTTTTTGTGTATTCTTTTCCATCATAAGGGTGAATTCCACCCTTGAAAGTTTTAAGCTTCATACATTTCAACCCCTTCCTATTAATTTTACATGAATAGGTTTTAAAATGAAAGCCTTTTCAATAAGTTAAAAAATTAACTTTAATTGTTAAAAAATTAACTTTTTTGACATAAATAAAAAAGATTAGGTCATAATCATAAAGGAAATGGGAGAGAAAATGATAATATTATTGACTTTAAGCGGATTTTATTGTATTATATCAAAGCAATAAAAAATAGCAGCACATAGAGTTTTGAAAAAAGCGTTAATATCGACTGATTGTATAGTACCTTGCTGCAATGGGAAATACTTAATATTGACACTTATCAGATGATCTATGCAATGTTATTGCTTTATGCAAATAAAACAATACGGAGGAAAATTTATGGCACGTTATACTGGACCACAATGGAAATTATCTCGTCGTTTAGGATTCTCTACATTAGAAAACGGTAAAGAATTAAACAGAAGAGCATATGCTCCTGGTCAACATGGACAAAAAAGAAAAAAACAGACTGAATATGGATTACAGTTAGCAGAAAAACAAAAGGTAAGACATATGTATGGAGTTAATGAAAAACAATTCCACAATACTTTCAAACAGGCAGGTAAAATGGAAGGAATTCATGGTTATAACTTCTTAACATTGTTAGAAAGAAGATTAGACAATGTTGTTTACAGATTAGGTTTTGCTTCTACTAGAAGACAGGCTAGACAATTAGTAAACCATGGACATTTCTTAGTAAATGGTGTTAAAACTGATATTCCATCATACAGAGTTAATGTTGGTGATGTCATTGAAGTTAGAGAAAAATCATTAAATTTAGCTGTTATTAAAGAAGCTTTAGAAAACAGAGTGGCTACACCTGCTTTCGTTGAAGTAGATACAACTAAATTAACTGGTAAATTAACTCGTTTACCTGAAAGATCAGAATTAAATCAGGAAATTAATGAATCACTGATCGTAGAATACTACAACAGACTTGGTTAATAAAAAAACAGCTATTATTAGCTGTTTTTTTGTGAAAGGAGAAAATATGGCACAGGAAAAAGTTATACTTTTTAATCTTCTGGATCAGAAAAAAGGACAGATCATGAAGACGATATTTGAACAGTTAGGTGTTGAGGTTATTAGAATTGACAGTAAAGACTTAAATGAATCTGTTGGGTACCTTTTTGGTGTTCATGGGTTTAAACAGGCCAAGCGAGAATATAAAAAGACAAGAGAAGAAGAAGTGCTTGTTTTTCATGGCTTTTCTAAAGAACAGATGGAATTGGTACTAGATGTTTTTCAGGGAGCACAACTGCCTTTTATCCCATATAAGGCAATGACGACTTCACAGAATATTGAAATGCCTTTTCATGAGTTTATCGATAAAGTTAAGGAAGAATATGAAAGCCGCCTCGTTCATCCAGGTAAACTGTCATGAGCAGAAAACTGCTGATTTATCGCATGGATCTGCTGGCACATCATGATTCTATCAAAACGATTTGTCGATTGTCTGATATTGAGCTGATTAGAGTTGATGATCAGATGATTCATCTAAAAATAAAAGATATTCTTCAAAATAAAATCAGAAAAAGAAAAAATAAGGCATTAGCTATGCCAATGATCGTTTTTTCAGGAATGATGCAGAATGATATCGATCTGTTGCTTGAGGCGTTTAAAAAGGCTTCAGTTCCTTTTATTCCGTTGAAAGCAATGGTTACCGCAACAAATCTGCACTGGTCTTTTGCTCAGCTTTTTGATCATATTTTTGCAGAGTATCAGCAAGTTATACAAAAGAGGCTAAAGCTATAGATTATACAAATCAGATTTGTTATAATTTAAAAAATGGAGGTAATTATGGAAGAAAGTAGAATTTGTATTGCTTTGGATTTTAAAACAAAACAGGATGTAGAAGATTTTTTAAAAAAATTTGGTGATGAAAAATTATATGTCAAAGTCGGAATGGAACTGTTTTATGGTGAAGGAATTGAAATGGTCAAAATGATCAAAGCGATGGGACATAAGATTTTCCTTGATCTGAAATTACATGATATTCCTAATACTGTAAAAAGTGCAATGAGACAATTAGCTAAACTGGATGTAGATATCGTTAATGTACATGCATCAGGTGGTATTGAAATGATGAAAGCTGCAATTCAAGGTTTAGAAGAGGGAAAACAGGGTGGAAAGAGACCACTGTGTATTGCGGTAACCTGTTTAACTTCTTTGGATCAGGATGTTTTGGATAATCAGCTGCTGATTCATGAACCATTAAATGAAGTAGTACTTAAATGGGCACAAAATGCAAAAGAAGCAGGTTTAGATGGTGTTGTCTGTTCACCATTAGAATCAAAAATCATTCATGATCATTTAGGCATGGATTTCCTGACTGTTACTCCAGGAATCCGTCTGGCAACTGATAATGTCAATGATCAAAAAAGAGTAACTACACCTGCTATGGCTAAAGAACTGACTTCAAGCTATATCGTGGTGGGAAGAACAATTACAGCCAGTGAAGATCCTTTAGCAACCTACCACAAAGTATATGAGGATTTCCAGGGATAATATGCAAAAACTGATTTAAGATCAGTTTTTCTTTTTATCTTAATAACAGATATTTTTGTAATGTAAATATTGATTATTTTAAAAAAATAATATAATCTTATTAATGTGAAAAGTGAGGGTTAAACAATGGAAGAAATGAAACCAATTAAAGAAGGAAAAGTAAGAGAAATATATGATAACGGGGACAGCCTGATCATGGTGGCTACAGACCGTATCAGCTGTTTTGATGTAATATTAAAAAACGATGTTAAGAAAAAAGGAACAGTACTTACACAAATGTCTAAATTCTGGTTTGATATGACTACAGATATCTGTAAAAATCATATGATCAGTGTAGATGTTAAAGACATGCCAGAATTTTTCCAGCAGGAAAAATTTGATGGTAATTCTATGATGTGTAAAAAACTGACAATGTTACCTATTGAATGTATCGTTAGAGGCTATATTACTGGTAGTGGTTGGGCAAGCTATCAGAAAGACGGAACAGTATGTGGTATTCATTTGCCAGCAGGATTACAGGAATCTGATAAACTTCCTGAACCAATTTATACACCTTCAACCAAGGCAGAAATTGGAGATCACGATGAAAATATTTCATATGAAAGAAGTATTGAAGTGCTGGAAAAAGAATTTCCTGGTAAAGGTGAAGAATATGCTCAAAAATTAAGAGATTATACTCTTGCATTATATAAAAAATGTGCTGATTATGCCCTTTCAAAAGGAATTATTATTGCTGATACAAAATTTGAATTTGGATTGAATGAAGATGGAGAAATTGTATTGGGAGATGAAATGCTGACACCTGACAGTTCTCGTTTCTGGCCAGCTGAAGGCTACAAACCAGGACAAGGTCAGCCATCATTTGATAAACAGTTTGCCAGAGACTGGCTGAAAGCTAACGAACATGACTGGAAATTACCTGAAGAAATAGTTAACAAAACAATTGAAAAATATCTTCAGGCTTATGAACTGTTAACTGGAAAAAGATTATAAAATATGCTGACTGTCTGTCAGTTAAAAAAGGAACTATGATGCTTGATCATATAGTTCCTTTTTTATTGGATATATTTTCTTATTTGAGTGAAAATGTCAAGAAAACCTGCAATGACATAGATATAAAGTCCAAAAGGAATAAAAAATAACAGAATAGAGATAACTGTCAGAAATCTGAGATTTTTAACGACCGCTATGTAATTGCATAATGCAAATCCCTGAACAATAAAAACGATCACACCAATGATCAGAAAATATTGAGCGTACACATCGCTGATGACTGCAAGTTTCAGTAATACTATTCCGACTAAAATCAGTAACAGTGCAACAATACCTATAAAATAGGGAATCTTTAGCTGTGAAATATGAAAATTTTTAGGATAAGATAACTTAAGTCTGGTAAAAATCAGCTGACATAACAGATGGATCACATAGGTTTCCATAACTGATAAAAGTATCATGACCAGTGGAATGAAGCTAAGAAAGAGATTTAATGAGATAGTCACATTAAATATTTCGCTAAGCTGAGAATACAAGACGGTCATTTCACTAACCAGATCAATTTGAAATAGAGAGCTAAGCAAGGTATAAATCATTACATTATTAATAAGACAAATGATAAATGTTCCAGTCAGTAGCCAAGTTGCTGATATTTTTTTCTGTAGTGCTTCACCGATATATAATCCCACCAAACCATAGGCAAACGTTTGAATGATAAATGTCGGGATTCCTGTAAAAAACACGACGATCAGGCTACAAATAAAGAAAATGATACTGTCTTTAAGAGGATACTGATAGCTGTACCAGGCTATATAAACTGCTATGAAGTAATAAATAAACAAATCAAACAGACTGCCAGTATACGTATTGATCAGTGATAGGATCCCACATAAAGCTGCAACTGTAGCTCCCTGTACGATTTTTTTTGTATTTTTTGCTGTCATTATAAACACCTCTTGTGCTGTATATCTTAGCATAGAATCCAGGAGTTTTCATGAATAAATTGAAAATATCATTGTTTCCTGATAACAAATAAATCTATTTTAAGAAAAATAAAAAATATGATCTAAAATTAATGAAGAAAATGACGGAAAATGGTATATTAATGATAGTAAATATAAAAGAAATAGAGGTTTTAAAATGGAAGATTATAAAAAAGAGTTTATAGAATTTATGGTAGACAGTGAAGTTTTAAAATTTGGCAGCTTCACATTAAAAAGTGGACGTCAGTCTCCATTCTTTATGAATGCTGGAGGATACGTTAATGGTACACAGCTGATGAAATTAGGTGAATATTATGCTAAGGCTATCCATGATAATTATGGATTGGATTTTGATGTTTTATTTGGTCCGGCTTATAAAGGAATTCCTTTGGCAGTTACTACTGCTATAGCTTTTTCTAAACTTTATGGCAAAGAAGTCAGATATTGTTCGGATCGAAAAGAATTAAAAGATCACGGTGCTGATAAAGGTGGTTTCTTGGGAACTGAATTGAAAGACGGAGATCGTGTTATCATGATCGAAGATGTTACAACATCTGGTAAGTCGATGGAAGAAACAGTACCAAAGGTAAAGGGTGCTGCTGATGTAACGATCAAAGGTCTGATTGTTTCATTAGATCGTAATGAAAAAGGAAAACTTGGTAAAAAAACAGCTTTAAATGAAGTTAAAGATCTTTATGGTTTTGATACAGCAGCAATTGTTACCATGCCTGAAGTTGTAGAATGTTTATACAATAAAGAAGTTAATGGTAAAGTTGTCATTGATGATGAAATTAAAGCAAAAATTGATGCTTATTATGAACAATATGGTGTTTAATTAAATAATCAGCGTTGGAATCATCTTCCAATGCTTTTTTATTAAAAAATGTTTCAAAAAAGATACAATTTGTTTATAATATAGCCGCAAGAGAAAGGATGATCATGGATGAAAACTATTGCAATCATTGCTACTGGTGGCACCATTGCTGGTACTGGTCAAAAAGGAAAAACAGCAGTATATCATGCAGGTGAAATTGATATTGATTCGATCATTGAAACAATTCCTGAAATTAACGAGGTCGCAGTGTTGAAAACTTTTCAGTTAATGAATATTGACAGTAATGAAATGACGAAAGAACACTGGATCAGATTAAAAAAAGATATTGAAGAAATATTGCTTGACGTCACGATTGATGGCGCAGTTGTTACTCATGGAACGGATACACTAGATGAGACAGCTTATTTTCTGACGTTAACATTAAATGTAAGAAAGCCAGTTGTTATTACTGGGGCTATGCGACCTGCAACTGCTACAAGTGCGGATGGACCATTTAATCTTTATCAGGCAATTTGCCTGGCAATTGATGATGAATCTTATGATCAGGGAGTATTAGCTCTGTTTTCTAATACGATTTATTCAGGAAGAGATATACAGAAAGTTAATAATTTTAAAATTGATGCTTTTGATCAGAAATCATTAGGATGCTTAGGTTATATGCAGGATAATCAGGTTTACTATTATACAAAAACCAGTAAAAGACATACCAGCTACAGTATTTTTAATGGAAAAATAGAATCATTGCCAGATGTTGCTATTGTATATTTCTATTCAGGTGCTTCTTCTGATATTCTGTATTATCTGGCACGACAAAATAGCGGAATCGTTATTGCTGGCTCTGGAAGTGGGAATTACAGTAAGGACTGGCTGCAGGCCATTGAAGAATTATCAAAGCAGGGGATTGTTTTTGTTCGTTCTTCAAGAATTTCTCAAGGAATCGTTTATGATAATGATGTCTTTGATCCTCATGGCATGTGTGTGCCTGCAAATACTCTTTCACCGCAAAAAGCTCGTGTTTTGCTGATGCTGTCATTATTAAAGACAACCGATGTAAATACCATCAGAAAATATTTTCAAACTTATTAAAGCAAGTGATCCTTGCTTTTTTTTCATCAATAAAATTGTTATAATATAAAAAAGAATTATTGAAGGAGGTTACAAAATGAGTTTTCCAAAAAATTTTTTATGGGGTGGTGCTGTAGCTGGAAATCAGTGTGAAGGTGCCTATCTTGAAGATGGGAAAGGATTATCAGTACCAGATATGTTATTAGGTGGAGACGTTAATACACCACGTACTTTTTTACCTAAAACGGACCCTGATGCTTTTTATCCAAGTCATGAAGCTATTGACTTTTATCATCATTATAAAGAAGATATTGCATTATTTGCAGAAATGGGATTCAAATGTTTCCGTTTATCGATTAACTGGGGTAGAATCTATCCAAATGGAGATGATGAACAGCCTAATGAAGCAGGGTTAGCATTCTATGATAAGGTATTTGACGAATGTGCTAAATATGGAATTGAACCATTAGTAACACTTTGTCATTATGAAATTCCATGGAATATTGTTGTTAAATACAATGGTTTTTCTGATAGAAGAGTCATCGATATGTTTGTTAAGTATGCAACAACATGTTTTAAACGTTATAAAGACAAAGTAAAATACTGGCTGACATTTAATGAAATTAATATTTGCTGCATGGGTGAAGGTGGTATTGGGAATTTATATGGTTTAGGATTAATGGATCCCGATGATGTTAATGCTGATCATAGAATTCCTTTAAATGAATTAAAATCAAATGATCAGATTACATTTGAAGCATTACATAATGAATTCGTTGCTAGTGCTTTAGCGGTTATTGAAGGTCACAAGATCAATCCTGATTTTATGATTGGTAATATGATTGCTCACACTACTTTATATCCTTTAACACCAAATCCAAAAGATGTGATGGCTGCTTTTGATGAAGAAAACTTTAAAAATAATTTCTGTGGAGATGTTCAGGTTCGTGGTGAATATCCAACCTTTATGTTTAGATATTTTAAAGATCATGGTATTGACACATCATTCATTACTGAAGAAGATAAAAAAATCATCAAAGAAGGAGTTGTTGATTTCTATACTTTCTCATATTATATGTCAAACTGTGTAACTGTTGATGAAAATGCAGAAACCACAGCAGGAAATATGTCTCATGGTGCTAAAAACCCATATTTAAAAGCATCTGACTGGGGTTGGCAGATCGATCCTGAAGGATTGAGATATACATTGAATGTATTGCATGACCGTTATCCTCATACCCCTTTGATGATCGTTGAAAACGGTTTTGGGGCATTTGATAAAGTAGAAGAAGATGGATCGATCCATGATGAATATCGTATAGAATATTTTAAAGGACATATTGAAGCAATGAAAGAAGCAATATTGGATGGAGTACCTCTAATTGGATATACAACCTGGGGACCAATCGACCTTGTTTCAGCAGGTACAGGACAATATGCGAAACGTTATGGATTTATTTATGTTGACAGACATGATGATGGAACGGGAAATTTTTCTAGAAGTAAGAAAGATTCATTCTATTGGTATAAAAAAGTCATTGCTTCTAATGGAGAAGAGCTTTAATATGTGACGCAAAGTCAATGACATTAAGTTAATAAACTAAAAATGTAGAGGAATACATGAAGATGTACTCCTCTTTTTTTGAAAAACATGTCGAATTTGATGCAAAGGCGTGCTATTATCGTTGTCGAAGCTATACAATACAAACTGTTTAGATATCTTAAAATGTATTGAACTATAATATAAGGAAAATAGTGGAGTGTCTAGTTATCCATAGGATAAAAATACCACTTTACTTTAAAAAGGTGGTACTAATAAACCATATTCTGCTTGCTTCAAATGATATTGCACCTAAATGAGTTTCAACCAAGCACTCAAAAAAATTATCAGGCAGGAAATATAGACATGGGCTATGCTTTATAAATTCTGTTAGCACATTGTTATGAAGTAAAAATATCTGAAAAAAATAGACAGATATCAGATCAATTATCAAAGATCGTTTCTTGCATTATGAAAATTTCTAAACAAAGCGAAAATAATCTAGCTGCAGAAAATCTGATAGTTAAAGAAACACTGCCGTTTTATCTTAGCAGAAGCAATGTCCAAAATACTAACGTAAAAAAGCCTTAACTGATAAGCTGTAGTATCGATACAGCTTTTTTTGTCTTGAACAAAATAAAAAAAGCCAGAAGCTAATATCTGTATGATATTAGTTTCTGGTAAAGTTTCATCATTTTAATTTAATAACATTGACTCAAAGTTGTTTTATAATAGGTTTTTTCTTAATTCTTCACCAGTGCAAGGTGACAGATAAGCAGGGGCAATATCGAAAATAGTTTTACATCCTTTCTGTCCTTCATCTGATAAACGTTTGGCAGCACGAGCATAGGCCACTAGAACGCTAGAAGTAAATTCTGGATTAGAATCAAGTTTTAAACTGTATTCGATAATATGTTTATTACCTTCACCAGTAACACCACTGCGGATTACAAATCCACCATGTGGGATTCCTTTATGATTGGCATCCAATTCTTCCTGAGAAATAAATGTAACAGTAGTATCATAATCAGCAAAGTAATTTGGCATAGTTTTGATATCGTGTTCGATTTGTTTTAAATCAGCACCATCTTCAGCAACAACATAGCATTCTCTTAAATGTTTTTGTCTTGTTGTTAATTCTGGATTTTCGCCATTTCTTACTGCTGTTACTGCAGCTTCGACTGGTACAGTATATTGTCTGGCATCTTTAACTCCAGCAACGCGACGGATGGCATCTGAGTGTCCTTGGCTTACGCCACGTCCCCAGAAGGTATAATCATGTCCTTCAGGCAAGATAACATTTCCATAAAGACGATTTAAAGAAAACATTCCTGGATCCCAGCCAATAGCGATAATTGCTACATGATTATTGTCTTTAGCAGACTGATCCACATTGGCAAAATGTTCAGGAATTTTTGCATGAGTATCAAAACTATCGATAACGTTAAACATTTTTGCCAGTTCAGGAGTCTGTTTTGGTAAATCAGTAGCACTTCCACCACAAATGATACATACATCGATATCATCTTTATGAGCTGCTAAATCATCCATTGCATATACCTTTCCACCTTCAGTATTAATTTTCAGGCTTTTAGGATCACGACGGGTAAAGATTCCAGCCATTTCCATATCATCATTCTGTTTGATGGCTGCTTCAACACCTTTGCCAATATTACCATATCCAATAATACCAATTCTAATTTTATTCATTGTGCTTCTCCTTTATAAAATATTTCTTTTTATATAATAACACATTTTTCTGTATATTAATAAAATTTTTGTTAAGATAGAAAAATTATATATTTGCTTTCTTTCTAAAGATTAGTAATTTTATCATCCATTTTTATTTTAGTAATGATTTCCCGGCGCTTTATGATATACTTAATAAAAGGGGTGGTTCTATGAAATGGTTTAGTAAAATAAAAGAACGGGTTAAAAAAGTATATTATTTTATCTATTATTACATGCTGGATTATCGTTACAAGGTACCTGGGTCTTCTGGAATATGTTTTGCCTATTATATGATTTTATCGATTATTCCAATCTGTTCTCTGATTGCTTTTTTAACATCAATTTTTAATTTTGAAACTGACATACTGGTTAATATTTTATCAAATTATCTGACGAAGGATTTTGCTAAAATTGTTGTTTCTTCATTAAAACCGAAATCGCTCTCGTTAACAACGTTGGTGACACTAGGTGTATCACTGTTTATTGCCAGCAGAGGGTTTGATCAGTTACATAAATTGTCGAAGAATATGTTTCCTATTGAAAAAGAATATCCGTTTCTGGTTGACCAGGCAATCATGCTGTTAAAGACCATACTGATTTTTATATTGATTTTATCCGTGATTTCATTGTTGATCGTTTTTCCGTTTTTCAAAATGATGTTTATCGAAAATACAGCTTTTATTGCTCAGGCATTGCTGCTGTTTATCATTATCTTTGTTATTCTGTTTTTGCTTTATAAAATTATTCCTGATCAAAGTGTTGCTTTTATTGATACAGTTAAAGGAGCTGCTATCGCTACTTTATTAATAGAAATTATAATAGGAGCTTTGTCTATTTATTTTTCACTGGTAGACTATACTAACGTTTATGGTCCATTGGCTGCTTTGGTGATGGTCATGTTTTCTATAACGATCTGTGCAGAAGCAATATATTTTGGAATGTATGTTATTTTTGAATGTCATATGAAACGACTTATTGAAATTCTGAAAAATGAAGATTAACTGACTGTTTAACAAAGAGCAGATTACAGACTTTTTCTGCTCTTTTTATTATGTTATACTTGCCTTAATGGAAAAGAGGAGAATATTATGAGTTTGGATAAATATCAACAGATTATAAATAAAAATAACGATGTAGAAAGAACATTTGAAGAACTGCCTATCGAGATTTATCATCGTCTGGCCTATCTTAATTTTGTCAGTGAGGACAAAGATGTAGAAGAAATTGATAAGATTTTTCATTTTATTGCCTACAATGGTTCATTTTTTTCACAACTTACACAACGTCGGGATTTGGCACAATGGATTAATTTTCATGTATTCTATCTTAAATATGAAGTACCACAAATGGGACAGGTAAAAAACTGCAATCAGTTTTCATCAGCACTGGAAAGTGCTGTTGGCATGATGGCTCATGATTTAAATATGAATATCATCAGTCAAAAAATGAATGACAGTCTGGAAACAATCTTGAATCTTTCTCAACAGCTGGAATGCAAAGAACTAGAGGCAGCTGTAGTTGATTTAAAGCTATATATCGACAATTTTGATGATATGGAAGGTATTGTTTATCTGTTCCAGACACTTAATACTATAGCCAGTCAGGTCTTTGATATTTTAAAGGAATCAAATAAAAATTAACGTGAATCATATAATATAGATAGCTTATGTAATAGGAGAGAATATAAAATGTTACAGCTAAATAATATTTGTAAAAAATATAAAACAGGAGATTATGTTCAAATTGCTTTGGATCATGTTTCATTAGGATTTAGAAATAGTGAGTTTGTTGCAATTTTAGGACCAAGTGGTTCAGGGAAAACGACATTGTTAAATATCATTGGCGGATTAGATCGCTATGATCAGGGGGAACTGATCATAAATGATGTATCAACAAAAAAATATAAAGATAAAGATTGGGATTCATATCGAAATCATACGATTGGATTTGTGTTTCAAAGTTATAATCTGATACCTCATCAGACTGTTCTGGCAAATGTAGAATTAGCTTTAACAATTTCAGGGGTTTCCAAAAAAGAAAGAAGAAAAAGAGCTTTAGATGCATTAAGACAGGTTGGTCTGGAAAAACAGGGACATAAAAAACCTCATCAGATGTCAGGCGGACAAATGCAGCGTGTCGCTATTGCCCGTGCTCTGGTCAACAATCCTGATATTCTGCTTGCTGATGAACCTACAGGAGCGTTAGACAGTGAAACCAGTATACAGGTAATGGAACTGTTAAAAGAAGTTGCTTCAGACCGTCTGGTTATCATGGTTACGCACAATCCTGAATTGGCACAAGCCTATGCAACACGTATTGTTACCTTAAAAGATGGTGCTGTCTGTCATGACAGTCATCCAGTGAAGGCAGATGACATGCTGCCTCTTCAAGCCAGGCATCAGAATATGGGTAAATCATCGATGTCTTTTTTAACTGCCTTGGCTTTAAGTTTCAATAATTTAAGAACGAAAAAGGCGCGTACATTATTGACATCTTTTGCTGGATCGATAGGAATCATTGGAATTGCTCTGATTCTGGCATTGTCTAATGGTGTCAATAACTATATCCATCTTATTGAAACTGAAACTTTATCACAATATCCTCTGCAAATTCAAAGCAGTGGCATCGATATGTCATCAATGCTTATTGAAAGTGATGATGACTCTCAAGATACGAAAAAAAATCAGATCCAGGTTGCCAAAATGATAACGAACATGTTTTCTAAGATAGATTCTAATGACTTGGCTTCATTAAAGCAGTATTTTGAAAAAAACAGTTCAAGTATCAAAAATTACACCAATTCTATTGAATACAGTTATAATGTTCAGCCGCAGATTTACAGCAACAATAATAATACGATTCATCAGGTGCATCCTGATCAGTCATTTTCAGCTTTAGGACTGGGTACTTCATCTAGCTCCAACAGTCTGATGTCAATGGCAATGTCAACCAATGTCTTTTATCAGATGCCAGAGAATAAGGATTTATATGAAAATCAGTATGATATCAAAGCAGGACGCTGGCCAAAAAAATATAACGAATGTGTTGTAGTACTCACCAGTAGTGGAAAAATCAGTGATTTCATGTTATATACTTTAGGATTGCGTGATTATCAGGAACTTGAACAGATGATTCAGCAGTTTTCAAACGATGAAAGTGTCAGCGTTCCTCAAAATATGACTTCATATTCATATCAGGATATCCTTGATGTTGATTTTAAACTGGTGAATGCCTGTGATTATTATGTCTATGATGAGCAGTTTCAGGTTTATCGTGATAAATCTGAGGATGAATCCTATATGAAAAATCTGATTGCTGAGGGAGAAAACCTTCAAATCGTAGGAATCGTCCAGCCTAAAGAAGATGCCAATGCAACCATGCTTAATACTGGTATTGGATATCTGCCTGCATTAACCACACATATTATCAAACAGGCTTCGCAAAGCGAAATTGTTCAAAAACAGCTGGCTAATCATGATATTAATATTTTTACTGGAAAATCTTTTGAAACGGAAAATGAGGAACAGAATTTTGATATGCAGAAGCTGATTACAGTTGACAGTGATAAACTTAAATCTGCCTTTAGCATCGATCAAAGCATGCTGCAGTTAGATATGGATGATTTTGATATCAGTGATATGTCAATTGATACTTCTTCTCTATTTCAAATTGATAGCAATGCGCTTTTAGAAGGAATTACTCTTGAACCTGATGATCAGCAAATAAAAAATATGTATGAGACAATATGGAATGATTTTGACCGTTATCTCCAGGAAAATAATTTAAATGATATCGGTTTACTTGATCAGTATTTCAGTGAATATATGAATACTGATCAGGCTCAGGAACTTATCAGCAACGAATTGGTCAAAATCTTAGAGGAAAATAACATGTCTGAAAAGTTTGAACAGAATCTGCAAAAACAGTTACAGGTCAAAATGACGGAATACTCGCAGCTTCTGGTTCAGGAGATGATGAAAACCATGCAGTCGCAATTGTCTCAAATACCTGAAAATATGCAAAAAGCAATACAGGTGGATGCTGATGTGTTTGCTGAAGCAATAAAAATTAATATGACTCAAGATGAATTGTCGGAACTGATGCTATCAATGATGAACTCTCAAAAATCAACTTATGATAATAATCTGGCTTCGCTTCAGTATGCTGATTTGGACAAGCCATTTTCCATCAGTATTTATCCCAAAGATTTTGAAAGCAAAGAACAGATCATTGCATTTTTAGATGATTATAATCATAAAATGGAAACCAGTGATAAAACCAAGGTAATATCATATACAGATTATGTTGGTATGCTGATGTCTTCGGTGACTGATATCATCGATATCATCAGTTATGTTTTGATGGCCTTTGTTTCGATTTCGCTGATTGTTTCATCTATCATGATTGGAGTTATTACTTATATCAGCGTGCTTGAAAGAAAAAAAGAAATAGGTATTTTGCGTGCCATAGGGGCTTCGAAACATAATATTTCAGAAGTATTTAATGCAGAGACATTTATTATAGGCTTACTGGCGGGCATTTTTGGCATAGCTTTTACGCTTTTGATCCTTATTCCTGGAAATATGGTTATTCATCATATTGCTGGCAATAATGATATTAATGCAGTATTACCAGCCGCTGGAGCGACAGTTTTAGTAGTCTTAAGTGTTCTTTTAACGTTACTGGGTGGCTTGATTCCTTCGCGAATTGCAGCAAAAAAAGATCCTGTTTCGGCACTACGAAGTGAATAGGGGATAGATTTCCCCTTTTTTTGTTATTTGTCAATCTCTTACAAAAAGTTTATAATGATTATCATAATAAGGAGGTTTTTTATGAGTGATGTTATAATTCGCGAAGCACAAGAAAAAGATTTAGACAGGGTCAATGATTTGCTGTTACAGGTTTTAGCTATACATGCAAATAAAAGACCAGATATTTTTAAATTAGGTACTAAGAAATATACCAATGAACAATTATTGGCTATTTTTGATGATCCACAGTTACCGGTTTTTGTAGCGACTGTGAATGATGAGGTTGTTGGCTATAGTTTCTGTGTTTTTCAGAATAATGAAGAAACTGAAAATATGCATGCTATGAAAACACTTTATATTGATGATTTATGTGTCGATCAAAACTGTCGAGGAAAAAAAGTGGGATCTCATCTTTACCAGCACGTATTGAAATATGCCAAAGAAAATGGATGTTATAATGTGACATTAAATGTTTGGACGTTGAACGAAGATGCATATCATTTTTATTTAAAAATGGGACTTTTGCCATTAAAAACAACAATGGAAAAGATTCTATAATAAAATTTTTTAATTTAGAAAAAAAATCATCTTTATCATGTATAGTGCTATAGTATAGCTGTAAAAAATAATATAGGGGGTTATATTATGAAAAACAAAAAAGATAAAATTGCTCTTGATTTTATCGAAACAGAGGATAAAGAAGATATTAGTGAAAGTGTCGATTATTTAAAACACGTTTTTGGTTCAGTAATGGATGTTATTTTTGGGGAAGATAATCATCAGCAATCTAATTGCCAGAAATGCAAAAAAAAATAAATGTTATGGAGGATGTCAATAATATCCTTTATAACATTTTTTTATAAAAAGAAAAATATGATTGTATTAAAAAGTAAACAATAGTAGAATGTTTAAGGGTGATGAATAAAAATGAATAATACAAAGTTTCAAAATCAAAACAATTTAAAAAAAACAGTGTTATCTGCAGTTTGTGTGGTCATAGCTGCATTTATTTTATCGTTTAATATCAAATCTTTTGTGCGAGCTGTAAATCTGATACCTGGTGGATTTACGGGATTAACTTTACTGATCCAAAGATCATTAAGCGAGTTCATGAGTATTGAGATTCCTTATTCTTTGATCAATATTGCCTTAAATGCTATACCGGTATTTATTGGGTTTAAATTTATCGGCAAGAAATTCACCTCTTTTACGGTTGTGCTGATTGTTCTTAACTCATTTATGGTAGATTTTATTCCCGCTACGCCGATTACATATGATCCATTACTGGTTTCTATATTTGGAGGCATACTCAATGGTATTGCTATCTGTATAGCTTTATATGGACATGCTTCTACCGGCGGTACTGATTTTATTGCGGTTTATTTATCAAATAAACTAAGAAAATCGTCTTGGGGATTTGTCTTTGGTCTGAATTGTGTGATATTGCTTCTGGCTGGTTATTTATTTGGTTTTGAAGCAGCTATGTATTCAATTATTTTTCAGTTTGTTTCAACCAATGTCATTGAAAGATTCAATAAACGTGAACAGAAAGTAACATTGCTTATTATCACTTCTATACCAGATCTGGTGGAAGAGGAATTTTTAAAATATTCACATCACGGTATGACGCGTTTTCAAGGACAGGGAAGTTATTTTAAAGATGATAAGGCTATGCTGATTACTGTTGTAGGAGCTGATAATGTTAAGGATGCTATTGCTTTAATTAGAAAGGTAGATCCAACAGTCTTTATTGATGTGATCAAATCAATGGATGTCAAAGGACGTTTCTATATGGATCCAATTGAATAAGATTAAGTGGTCATTTTATATGTCAAATATATAAGATGACTTTTTTATTTGATGAATACTGAAAAGTCATGATGAATATTGTGATATAATGGTTATGGTGATAGTTATGGAAAATCAAAATAGCTGGCAAAATGAGTATCCTCGTCCGCAGATGAAAAGAGACAGCTTTATTAATCTCAACGGGAAATGGCAGTGTAATGGACAAGATATTATCATTCCTTTTTCTCCTCAGGCAAAAGCTTCACAATTTAAGGGTCCGGTTACAGATAAACTGGTTTATGTAAAACACTTTTCATTAGCAACTGAACTGATTAATAGTGAACAAAGGATCTTACTGCATTTTGGTGCTGTTGATCAGATCTGCGAGGTGTTTTTAAATAAGTATTATGTTGGTCATCATGCTGGAGGTTATTTGCCTTTTACTTTCGACATCAGTCTGTTTGCTAAAAAAGAAAATACTTTGACAGTCATTGTCTTTGATCGTCTTGATAAACAGTATCCATACGGAAAACAGTCAAAAGAATCGCATGGCATGTGGTATCAGGAAGTTTCAGGGATCTGGCAAACGGTATGGATTGAAAGCGTACCACAAAAATATATCAAAAATATCAGAATTACACCTCATGAAAAATCTGTTGAGTTAGTAGTTGAACCTAAAATGAAATACAAGGTCATTATACCAATGGGTGACGATATTTTTGAAAAAGTATTTACGACATCTCAGGCCATTATTGATCTAAGCGCATATGATGTACATTTATGGAGTGTGGATGACCCTTATTTATATCGTTTTTATATTGAAGCAGGGGAAGACAGAATTGAAAGTTATTTTGCCTTACGTGAAATTTCAGTTAAAAACAAAAATCATCATTCATGCCTGATGCTTAATCATGAGCCTATCTTTATACACGCACTACTAGATCAGGGATATTATCCTGATGGTTATTTTATACCATTAAATCCACAGGGCTACAGACAGGATATTGAAAATATGAAAAAACTGGGATTTAATGCTGTAAGAAAACATGTCAAGATTGAAGCAGATCTTTACTATTATTACTGTGACTGTTTAGGAATGCTGGTCATTCAGGATATGGTCAATAGTGGAGAATATCATTTTATTAAAGATACTCTGTTACCAACTTCTGGATTTAAAAGCAGAAAGGATACCGGCCCAAAATACAGTTTTAGACATCAGTTTTTTATTCAGCATTGTATAGATACGATCCAAGTGCTTTATAATCATCCTTCTATCATAGCTTATACCATCTTTAATGAAGGATGGGGACAATTTGACAGTGATCGTCTATATCAGCTGTTTAAGCAATGTGATTGCAGTCGCCTTTATGATATGACATCAGGATGGTTTCATCAGAAATTGAGCGATTTTGAAAGTGTTCATATGTATTTCGTGAATCGGGCACTTAAATCAGGAAGTGATAAAATACTGTTTTTAAGTGAATGTGGTGGCTTTATATCAAAGGTGAAAGGTCATTATCATACTCATCATGCCTATGGCTACAGCAAAGGTCAAAACAAACAGCAGCTTATGAAAAAAATTGAACGTTTATATCAGAAAACGGTCATACCGGCTATAAAAGAAGGGTTATGCGGATGTGTTTATACACAGTTAAGTGATATTGAAAATGAACTAAACGGTTTATATACTTTTGATCGTCAAGTATGTAAGGTACCACATACGAAAATGCTTAAAATTAAAACTCAGATAGAACAAATGATAAAAAAATGATGATAATTATGGACAAAAAAAGTTAAAATGTTATAATAATTGCGTATTAAGCGTGAGCTTTGATCCACATTGTTAGGGAAAAAAACAATGTGGATTTTTTTTGACAGGAGGTTTTTATGATTGATAATAAAAAAGATATATTGATTATCTTGCTGGGTAATACCGTACTGGCATTAGCGGTTACACTGTTTATTGTTCCTGGTAAACTGATTACTGGTGGTACGACAGGAATAGCGCTGTTTTTAAATCATTATTTTCATTTACCTATTTCCATTTTTACTTTTATTTTTAATCTGATCATGTTTATATGCGGTGGAATTATTTTAGGTAAAAAATTTGCTTTGACGACATTGCTTTCTACGTTTTACTATCCTTTGATCTTAGGAGTGTTTGAATACCTGTTTAAAGATGTACTGATCATCGATGATATTTTTATCAATACACTATTTGCAGGCGTGCTTGTTGGCTTTTCAATTGCGGTGGTTATCAAAGCGGGTGCTTCAACAGGAGGAATGGATATTCCACCTTTGATTCTTCAGAAAAAACGTAAAATTCCGGTATCAGTTTCGATGTATCTGTTTGACACGCTGATCGTATTTCTTCAGTTTAGCTTTTCTGATGTCAGACAGTTAATGTATGGAATCGTCATGATTGCCATATATAGTATCGTTATAGAAAAAATAAGTATTATTGGAACCCAGAAAATAGAAATAAAAATCATCAGTGAATACAGTCAGCAAATCAAACAGGCCATTATCCAGGATGTTGATCGTGGTGTTACACTGTTACATGGACAAACTGGTTATTTTGGAATAGAAACAGACGTTTTAATCAATGTGGTTTCTACCAGAGAACTGGCAAAAGTTGAAAAACTGATCAAACAGATCGATCCTAACGCCTTTATGATCATTGCGCGAGTTAATGAAGTGCATGGTCACGGTTTTACTTTAGAAAAAGATTATCTGACTAAATAAAAAATACTATGCTAATAGTATTTTTTTTGTAATTTTTCAAAAGCGATTTGGCGTTTTTTGATATCTGAAAGGCGGTTGTGTTAAAATATGAAAAAGCAGGTGAAATTATGTATTTATTGTCTTTATACTTTGATAAAAATGATACAAATAAATTACTGAATTATATGCAGCTGATAGAACAGGAAACTAAAAACAGTTATATGAACGATCATCATATTCCTTTGCACTTAACTTTAGCCACTATTCATGATATAGATATTACTCAGCTATATGGTGAGTTGGATAAAATAATCAGTCAAATTAATACTGGAACATTACAGCTGGCAGCCATTGGTTCATTTGGATGGCATACGTTATATGTCATGCCAGTATTAGATCAATATCTTTTTGATCTGTCCTTACAGTTGAATCAGATCATTGATGAAACAGATCATCGACGCTGCCATAACCGCTATCGACCCTTTTCATGGATACCGCATATTACATTAGCCAGAAAATTAAATGTTCAGCAGCTTACTTCAGCTTTTGCGTTATTAGCCAGTAATTTTGAACCAATGGAAATAAAAGCAACCCGAATTGCTTTATCACGCTCTCATCCTTATCAGGATATAGCAATCTGGTCATTAAAGGAACAATGAAACCGTACTATTTCAGCTGTTGTCTAATGTAGGTTGATTGAATGGTAAAGATCAGTCTTGAAAAAATATTTAAAGTTTTATTTTGTTGCGTTTTCGAGCTATGTTATAATAGGCAGGAAAGGTGGTAATTACGATGGGAATTGTCGTTATTGGAGCAGTTTTTGTGGATATTAAAGGTTTTCCTTTGAATACATATATTCCTGATGGCAGAAATGCTGGTTATATTCAATATATTCATGGAGGAGTAAGCCGTAACGTTGTTGAAGATATTGCTAATATTGAATTACGTCCTACTTTTCTTTCGATTGTTGATGACAGTGCATTAGGAGAAGAGGTTATAAGAAAACTGAAAAATCATAAAGTTAATACCGATTATATTTTAAAAATGCCAAATGGAATGGGAACCTGGCTGGCTATTTTTGATGAAAAAGGAGATTTGGCGGGTTCGATTTCACAACGTCCTGATTTAATGCCGTTGATGGATCTGATTGAAAATAAAGGTGATGAAATCTTTAAAGACTGCGATGCAATCGTCTTAGAGGCTGATATTGATGCCTGTATCGTCAAGAAAGTTCTTTCATTTGCAAAAAAATACCATAAAAAGATATTTGCTGTGATATCAAACATGGCCATAGCGGTAGAACGTAGAGACTTTCTGAAGGAATTTGACTGTCTGGTATGTAATGAAATTGAAGCTGGGCAGCTGTTTACAGAAGATTATTCACAATTAGAACCGGAAGATCTTTTACCGGTAATGGTTGAAAAAGTATCTGCCAGTCAAATGAAAGGCCTGGTAGTAACGATGGGGTCAAAAGGGTGTATCTATGTCAATGAGCAAGGAGAACAGGGTATCTGTCTGGCTAAAAAAATACATGTTAAAGATACTACTGGAGCAGGTGATGCCTTTTGCGCAGGTTTATCTATTGGCCTCACCTATGGTAAAACGCTGGCTGAAGCTACTCAGATTGGAACAAAACTGGCTGCCAGTGTGATCACTTCAGTTGAAAATGTCTGTCCAAGATTTCTGCCAAGAGAATTAGGCATCGATAAAGATGTAAAAAAATAAAAAAAACAAAGAAATAAAGATTTTTTTTGACAGTTATTTTGTATCGTTGTAGAATACACATAGTGTAGGTGATATAAATGTTGAAACGTATTAAATTAACAAAAAATGGGAAAATTGTTGTCATTATTATTGGCTTTATTCTTTTAATTGTAATGGCTTTAACGATTTATTATCATGATAAATTCTATCCACATACAAATATTGGTAAAATAGATGTATCCGGTATGACCGTTGAAGAAGCAAAGAAATACATAAAAGAATATGTCAATGACTATGAAATTGAATTGCAGGGACGAAATGATGGTAAAGTCGTCATAAAAGGTAAAGATATCAGTTTAAATGTCAGCTATGAGGATATTGTTGAACAGTGTTTTTCAAAAGCACATCAAGGTATTTCCTTTTATAAAGTACTGACAAATAATGATTATGAACATGTGTTTGAAACCTCTTATGATCAGCAGCAATTAAAATCGATTGTTGATGCTTCTATTTTGATCGCTGGAAGTGATGATTATCAGATTTCATCACCAGTTAATGCTTATGTAGAATATGACAGTGAAAGTAAATCCGGTAAGGTTGTTGCTGAGCAGCTAGGAAATCAGCTGGACAGTGATAAATTATACAAGGTTCTGGATGAATCGCTTAAAGATCTGGCTGATAAGGTAAATCTAGATAAAAAAGCAGTGTATGTTGAACCTGCTATTTATCAGGACAGTGATATCATTGATACTGAACTGGCAACCTATAATCAATATGTACTTAAATGGATTCAGTGGGATATGGGAGAAGACCATCTGGAAACAATTACACCAGAAGATATCAAAGACTGGATCATTATTGGTGTAGATGGCAGTGTAGATGTTGACAAAGAAAAAATGGCAGAATGGGTTGAAAAATTCTGTTTAAAATATAAAACAGTCGGCAAAACCCGAAGTTTCAAATCTCATACTGGAGCCATGATCGAAGTATCTGGTGGAGATTATGGATGGCAGCTTGATTATGATCAGACTGTTGAGGATGCCTATAATGCTATTAAATCACAAACCAAGCAGTCTCTTATTGATGCCTATTTAAAAAAACACGCGAATTGCAAGCAGAAACTGGAAATAACATACATAAGTACTAGCTTTTGTAGAGTATCGTATTTTCAGTTACACCAATTTTTGACAATTCTTCTAAAAATAGTTTTT